>CAVQMY010000046.1:0-16967 GCA_963713705.1 uncultured Verrucomicrobiae bacterium | reverse complement strand
AGGGCGCTGAGTAGTCGCTGACGGTCAGGGCGACCGGTGTCGTTGGCGACTGCTACGGTGACCAAGGTGCTCACGACGGTGACCCGACCGCCCAAGGGCGATCCCGCTGGAGTGTGCGCAGCATGGCTCGCAGCGCTGGGTGTCCAAGAGTCGCGTACAGCAACTCTGGCAGGCCAACGATTTGAAACCGCATCAGGTGCGCACTTTCAAGCTCTCGCGCGACCCGCAATTCGAGCGCGAAAGTTCTGGGACATCATCGGTCTGTATCCGCAATCCGCCGCAGAAGGCGTCTGGTGCTGTGCTGCGATGAGAAGAGCCAGTGTCAGGCTTTGGAACGCAGCCAGCCGGCTTGCCCCTGGGCATGGGCCACATTCGCACACGTACCCATGACTACGTGCGCCACGGCACCACGACACTGTTTGCCGCACTGAGCACGCTGGACGGCCGGGTGATCGCACGCACGGAGACCCGCCACACCCATCTGGAATGGCTGCGGTTCCTACGCCAGATTGAGCGGGAGACGCCGCCCGCACTGACGCTGCACCTGATCGTGGACAACTACGCCACGCACAAGCACCCGGCGGTCCGCGCGTGGCTGGCCCGGCACCCCGCGTGCGGCAGCATTTCACTCCTACGAGCAGCTCGTGGCTAATCTGGTCGAACGCTTCTTCCGCGACCTGACCGAGGAGGTCGTTCGGCGAGGGCAGCTTTCGCAGTGTGCGCGAACTGGTGCGCACGATCGAAGTCTGGTTGGCAGAACGCAATCGCCAACCCCAGCGCTATGTGTGGCACGCCAAGGGTACCGCCATCCTGGAGAAAATCATCCGCGCCCGCGCTAAACTCGAAGAAATAAAGGCAGACACTTCAAGGACACTACACTAGGGGACTGCCAGGGTTCGTTGCTTGCCAAACCGGCAGAATCGAGGTAAATTGCCTTGCATTGGGTTGGCGCAGGAGGAGGAAATGGGTTCTGGGCTGCGTTGCACAAAAAGGCCAAGAAGCTTATGCCAGAGACCATACTGGTTATTGACGACGACCCGGCGATGCTTGATTTTCTCAGGCAACGCCTGGGCGCGGAGGGGTTCACTGTCTCTACCGTTGCGTCCAGTCAGGACGGCATCGACCAAGCCATCACCTCCCTGCCCGATTTGATCCTGCTCGATCTTCGCATGCCGGTTCGGGACGGCGTGACCGTGTGCACGCTGCTTCGGACCAACCCAAAGACGCAGCATATCCCCATCATCGTGGTTACGGGAGCTCTCTCGCCGTCACATCTTGGGGAGGTGATGACCTCCGGTGCCGATGACTTTGTGACCAAGCCCGTCGATCTGACCGACCTGCTCATCCGGATCCGGGCCATGCTCGAGTGCCGGACCATTGAGGATCGCGCCGAGCGGTTCGCGCGTTACACCGAGATCACCCGTGAGGCCGCCCGCACGTATTCTCATCGTCCTCCGCCTGCCAGCAAGGAATGACGGGTCGGTGCTCTCCTCGCGCCTCGGTTACCGGGGGATCCGCGTGATCTGATGGCCGCTGATGTAGTCGGTGTAGTCAATACCGATGGCCCATTGCAACAGGGCCAGGCCGAGGAGCAACATCGCCAGCGGCAACAGGGCGTAGGCGGTGAGGATTTCCAGCCGGCGGCGTGACGCGGAACGGACCGGCGGCATGTCGGCCGGCTCGCCCGGTACGTGGTACACCTGCCAGTATCGATAATACTTCAGGCGCCAGTCGTAGGCCGCCGCGAGCACGCCGATATCGCGTCCGGCCTTCTCGCTTTCCAGCCATTTGTGCCGCAGGATTTCTTCTTTGGGCGGCGCGGGCGTTCCAAACATATCCGTCAATAGCTTGTCCAGGTCATTAATGGCACTGCTCGTTTCAGTTTCCGGTAATAGATGCATGTGAATTTCCCCCAGAGATGAATGTTGACACGACGTTCTCGTTGCACGGCTTTCCTCCTTGCGCACAGGCATTAACAGTTTTCATGCCGGGGGGATTTCGTGAGGGAAAGCGGAGCGGCGACTGGTGAAATGTAGCCACGCTGGTTCGCCTGAGACAGACAAGCCGGAGAGGTTCAGTGTTGGGGTTGGGGCCCGGCTTCTGGGACTGAATCCTTGCGGGTCAGGGCATTCTTGACGGAGTCGGGAAGTTTGTCGGCGTTGGCCAGGAGCAGACTGACCTGCCAGAGTTGATCGTCTTTGAGGGTGCTGTGGAACCCGGGCATGCCGGTGAGCCGAATGCCGTTGGCCACTTTCCAGTACGTCTCGCCCGGTTCGTCGTCGGTCACGCCCTTGCCGTGGAACAGTTGGGGTGGACGCGGAAACATCCCCGCGGCGATGGCGGTCCTGGATCCGCCGGGCAATCCGTGACAAACTGCGCACTGCTCCTTGTACACCGCGGCGCCCGCCAGCAGGTTCGTTTCCGATGAGTCGATGGGGACGGTCTTGGGCATTTCTTTCTCGATGCGGGCGTCGAGGGCTTTATGGGCCAGCATTTTCTCGAACGGCATCGGCGGGGCCGACGTTGCCACGGGAGCGTAGCCACCGGCGAAAATAGAGGTAAACGCCAACGGGAATGAGCGAGAAGCCGATGATCAATCCGATCACAAATATAAATTTCTTCACGAGGTTCCGCCTTTCTTGCTCTGACGATTTGACTCGTCCATGCTCCCACAGACAAATCGGGAGCGCCAGAACAAAGCTGTCGCCTGCGCCCACACGATACATGACAGTGCCATGTATCGCGGGAGGCGGGAAAGATCGATCACAGGAAGATGATGTCGGATGGCAGGGTCTGACCGCTTGGATTGCACGCGTTGACCTTTACGAGCGTGTGGGGTAAGCTTAGTGCCTATCCCAGAACCTCGGCGCGGCGATAGGTGATGATCGCGCAAGCAAAGTGAAGTAGCCCCAAGTAATTGTCCGCTTTCTTCTCCCACCGAATCAGAATGCGGCGAAACCGATTCAGCCAACTGTGGGTCCGCTCGACCACCCAACGGCGCGCTTTGAATCGAGCGTTGCGTTTGAGCGCCTGGGCTTCCTCACCGCGACTGCGGATGTGAACCGTGTAGCCAAACTCCTGCGCCAGTTCCCGTACTTCGTCGTAATCGTATCCTTTGTCCAGACACAATCCTTGCGACTGGCCGCTCCCAACGCCTGGTCGCTCCACCGGAATGCTTTCCAGCGTTTCTCTCACCAGCTTGAAGTCGTTGCGGTTGGCCCCGTCAATGGCCAGTCCGATCGGCACGCCTTGACCCTCCGTCAACAAGCTGCGCTTCACCCCGTCCTTGGCTCGATCCGTGGGGTTGGGGCCGATTTTTTTCCCCGCCCAACGGAGCTTTGCTCATCGCTCCATCCATCGCCTGCCAGCGCCAGTCAATGCTTTTGAGTTCGTCGTATTCCGTCAACCCCTGTTCCCAAAGTTTCGCAAACACCCCGGCGCGCACCCATTGTTGAAAACGCCGATGGGCGGTGGAACTGCTGCAGATGCCCGTCGCGTTAAGCGCGTTCCACTGGCAACCAGTGCGCAACACGAACAGAATTCCGTTCATCGCGTGGCGGTCGGCGACCCGCGGTCGCCCGCCACGCCCCCGCGCGTGTCGCCGCGGCTTGGGCAGGAGTGGCTCGACCTTACTCCACAATTGGTCAGACACGAGCCAACGCTCGTGCGATCTGCTTTTCCCCATAGATGCCTCCTTGGCATCCCCATTATATCATTGCCAGAGGGGTTTTGGGATGGGTTCTAAGGTCAACTCGGAGGCAGTTATGGCAAAAAGCATCAAGTGTCTGGACGTTGGCGTGGATTGTGACTTTGAAGCGCGCGCCGAAAACGAGGCGGAGTTGATGAAGAAGGTGGCGGAGCACGCGCGGACGGCGCACGGGATTACGCAGATCCCTGTGGAGTTGGTGGCGAAGGTGAAGTCAGCCATCCGCGACGTGAAGTAGTTTTCCCCCTGCGAGGGGCGACACCTCCCGGAGATTGTGAGCGACAGCTGCGCGCTCGACGTGTGCGGTGTCACCTGGCGCGGGTGTCAGAGTTGAAATTGTGAAACTGGATTGGACTGAATGACGCGAACGGTTGCGGGGCGTAAGTCATGGGAGAAATACCGGATGAAGACCAAAATTTTTGTACTCAACCCTCTTGTTTGTGGCTTGGCCGCCCTGTTCGTGCTCGGCGTCGCGTCGAGTAACGCCCAAACGTTTTCGTTCGTCGCCTTCCCCAACAATTCCACGCACACGGCGGCCGTCGTGGCCGCGGCGATTGCCAATGTGCCGACGAACGCGGGCGTCGTCTACGATGCCAACGGTCAGACCAATGACATTCAGATCTGGAACTACGACGTTGGGGTGTACACGGGAGCGGTTAGCGTCGCCTCGACGCTGCAACGGATCCGCAACGGCCAATCCGTGGCGAATAGCGAATCCGATGACGGCGGGTTCTTCAATTTTAATTCCCCCGAGTTTCCCAATATCCCGCGCAAGGGAAACAATTATTACATGGAGTTCGTGGTCTGGCCGAATCTGAATCTCACCAACGGCACGTACACCGAAGGGGATGCCTATGGTTCGATGGCGTATCCCGGCGCCATGCGGCTTCTGATCGGTCTCGGTGGCGAGGTGTATTTCACGGGCGACCACTACGGTGAGGACGGCCCGCAGCAGAATGCCTACTATGTGAACCCCTTACCCAGCCAGGCCTTCGGGAATAGTTGGACCAATGCCGTCAGTGGCAAATGGGAAACGGCAACGAATTGGGACTTCAGCGTGGGCGCACCATCGGCGGCGCCGTCGAATTGCGACCCGGCGGACCTGATTACCAACGCCGGCAACAAGACCGTCACGCTCGATGCGGTCACAGCGTTCCGTAAGACAAACCTGTCGGTAGTCGTCATCAACAACCTGGTTCTTTCGGCGCCGAGCGGCTCGGTCAACACGCTTGTATTGACCGGCAGTTTCACGAACACGCTGCAGATTGCGTCCAGCTTTTCCGTTCTCAGCGGGGGTTCGCTCACCGTGGCCGGCGGCTCCATCACGGTGAATGACGGGCTCACAGTTGATGGCGGAGCCCTCGTGAGCGGGGGCACGGTAACCGTGTACAGCAACCTCGTCGTAGGCGATTGTGGTGCGGGCGTGACGGGCTCGGTGTCCATCGCCGGCGGCAGCCTGTACGTCACCAACAGCACGCAAACCGGCGTGTTGAACCTGCAAAACGGCACGTTGACGATCAGCAGCGGAGTACTCCAGGCCGACACACTGGTGATCACCAACCCTTGTGCGCAATTCCTTCACACCGGCGGCACGCTGATTGTCAGCAACGTGGTTTTGAACCCGAACCTGTTCCAGGTTCTGTCCGTCGCTCCGCAAACCAATGGCATGCTGGTCACGTGGATGATGGGGCCGGGCGCGTTCAACGCATTGCAGGTCACCAGCGGTGATGCCAACGGCAATTACAACACAAACGGTTTCACCGACATTCTCGTGGTGACGAATAATCCGAGTCTCGGAACGGTCACCAGCTACCTCGATCTCGGCGCGACGAATGGTCCGACGCGGTATTACCGCGCGCGGCTGGGGTTGTAGTTTCTCTCAACGCCTCGATGATTTTTCGCGGATCGAACACAGCAGGCGCTGCTCCTTGGCTTTGCGATCAATCTGGGGCCATTGGCCGCGGGCCTCGACTTCGCGGAGCGCGGCCATCAAGGTTTCGACGCGCTCGTCGGGCGTCTTGCGGAGGTTCCGCCGAATGGTTTCATCGAGGTGCAGGTCCATACTACAAAGTCTACCAGTTTGTGGGCGGAGACACAAGAACCCTGCCGCGTGACCACCGGGTGTAAGAGTATTGGCCAATGCCGCGCGCCAGGGCAGACTGCCGATCCTCCCACAAGCCGCTGAAATCACTGATGCCTGGTAGTACGAGGCGTCAGCCCGAGACACAATACATTGTAGTACAATGTATCGCGGAGGGCGGGCAAACCGCGCCTGAGGCGGGCAGGGATTTCGCCGGGGACACGCCTTCGCTAAAGCCATGGCGGACAAGTCGGCGGGCAGGCGTGAGGTGGGTAGCCGCGAATGAACGCAGATGGGGGACGCAGGAAACGGTTGTTCGGATTATGGATAGCACTATCCATAACTGCGGGAGGGATTGGCCGCGGGCCGGAGCGAGGAGAGCATTAAGACCGGCGGCGGAACGAGGATGTCAGGGAACGGGGCTGGCCCGGAGACGCGCGTGAACGTCTTTCAGCGACTCACTTCGCCTCAGCACGCCATTCGGCCAATATCCGGCGGACTTTCTCGGCGACCGGGTCTTCGATTTGCTCGAGAATCTTGAGGGCTGCTTCGGCGTGCGCGATGGCTTGAAGACGCTCCCCAGCTTGTCAAGAGCTACGCTCATATTCCAGAGCGTGTGGCCTTCACCGCGACGGTCGCCGATCTCACGGACAATGACCAGTTGTTGTTCGTAGAACTCGATTGCGCGGCGGGTTTCGTCCAGGTGAGCGTAGGCGACGCCTAGGTTGCCCAACGCGTTGCCCTCGTTAAGGCGGTCGCCGATCTCGTGAGCGATGGCCAGCGCCTGTTCGTAGAACTCAATGGCGCGACGGGTTTCGCCCAAGCGGGCGTAGGCGATGCCCAAGCCGCACAAGTCTTGGCCTTCGCCGCGCCGGTCGCCGGTCTCGCGATGGATCGCCAACGCCTGTTCGAAGAAGTCGATGGCGCGACGGATCTCGCCCAGGCTCTTGTAGGCGACGCCCAAGCAGCCCAAGGAGTTACTCTCGCCTTGACGGTCGCCGATCTCGCGGGCAATGGCTAGCGCCTGTTCGTAGAGCTTGATGGCGCGACGGGTCAGGCCCTTTTCTTCTTCGTGCGTTTCTTTGCTTTATTACCTTCGGAGGCATGGCGAAATGCGTCTATGTTGTGAACGACGGGATGCACATCGAACCACCGCTCGCCACCATTGTACTCCAAGACCGAGCCGTTGACGAGCAGCTCTGCAAAGAAAGCGCGATTGTTGGCGGCCTGTTCCGGGGAAGCGCTGGCGGTGGTAGTTGATAGCAACGGGGTCCGCTGCCCTACAACGACATTGGTTAAGCAACCCCGGGCCGCGGTCGGCGCCCGCGGCTACAACGGCAACAGCGCAGACCGCGCTTGGCAAGCGCAGCTACAACGGCGCGGCGCGATACCCGCCTGAGGCGGGCAAGCCTGAGCGAAACTTCAATGTTCTAGGGTAAACCCTTCGACGCTGCTCAGGGCAGGCAGGCATCGCGCCCTACAATTCGGAGGGGTCGTCCCTGCCGCGTGAGGTGGTATCGTGTTTTGGAGTTGACAATTCATCCTGCTATGATATACGGTTGTGCATGAGTCGGTGTTTATCGGTATTGGGGTAAAACACGAAGGGGACGAAGGAGACCCGGCCTCCGCCGAAGCTACGGCGGGCAAGCACGAATCGGACACGAAGGGGGACAAATGGACGGCCACAGCGAGCCACAAAGGCCACGAATCGCAGCGAGCAACGCAACCACGGCAAGCAGGGACGCTTGCGCCACTATTCGGCCGGCAGGGCGACGGAGCGCCGTGACTACCCTTCGAGTGCGGGCCC
Source organism: uncultured Verrucomicrobiae bacterium (assembly GCA_963713705.1). Classification (GTDB taxonomy): domain Bacteria; phylum Verrucomicrobiota; class Verrucomicrobiia; order Palsa-1439; family Palsa-1439; genus Palsa-1439. The sequence continues at coordinate 9,374 of CAVQMY010000046.1, read as the reverse complement.
TTCGGCTGGCTCGGGGCAGGCAGGGGAAGAGCCCAAACGGGAGGAAATTACGAAACGAACCCAATTTTATGCACGCCGGGTTGGCTTTCTGTAATTGGCTTTGGGAAAACGAAGCCAATTGCCGCATACGGCAGCGGCGTCGATGGCGTCGGGGACCAAGGGCCATGCAAAAAAAGGTCTTTTTGGCGAAACGAACCCAACGGGTTCATCGCGAAGTTGCAAACGGAAGTCGGTAAACTACAAGGAGTTAAGAAAATTGAAATTGCGAAAAACGGTTGGGTTCGTCCCCCCCAAAATTGGCTTCGTTCGCGCCCGCTCACGAAGGCCTACGGCCCGCACGAGGTGCGTCCGTTTGCCGCAGACGACAGCGGCGTCTCGAGGACTCGGCTCCGCGGCTACCCTCGCCGCTCGGCTCGGCATCGTTTGGGGTGGATGGTGCGATTGTGGGGTCGGGCCTATGGCATATCGGTCAAATGGGGGTAAGTTATACGCGTAGGATCGACGGGTTACGATGGACATGACACGACGTGACGATTTGACAGGGGTCACAACAAAATGAAAACATTCCGAGCCAAGGTGTTGATGGCGGTGCTGATGGGGGCGGGTGTTGCGTCCATCGCCTATTCGCAGACGGCGCCGAAGGACGTGCTTCCGCCGACGAGCGTCGCGCATCCGCCGGTGTCGCCCACATTGAACGTCCTGACCCCGGACAATGTTCCGATGCCATCGCCCGTGCCGACGGCGATTACGCCGCAGTCACCGGCACCGGCGGCGCCAATGGTTCCGCAATTGTCGACGCCCGGTGTGGTCGAGACCAACAAGCTGGAAGCGCCCGCGACCGGCGAACCCGTTGGTCCCGGCGCGAAACAATCATCGGTGTGGACGCAAACGAACGCGGCGCCATCGTCGGCTTGGGGAAAGACCGTTGTGGCTGGCAGCACATCGTCATCCGGCGTCAAGCCCGCGCCCGACCTGTGGGCGGCACCGCCGCCGAATACGCGTTTGTGGGATTCCACCCTGTCGCTGGGTTCTTCCGGGACGAAGACCGACTGGAAGTAGAAGCACGGTCGCCATCGCTCCCGGAGTTTTGGTACACTGCCACGGATTCGATATGGTTCCGCAATCGTATTACCGCTGCTGGGTTGAGGTTGATCTCGACGCGCTACGCCACAACGTCGCCGCCATCCGCCGCCGCATTGGGCCGAACGTGAAACTGATGGCGGTGGTGAAAGCCGACGCGTATGGTCACGGGCTGGCGCAGGTCGCGAGCACCTTGATGCAATGCGGCGTGGACGCGTTCGCCGTCGCGAATCTGTCGGAAGCGTTGTTGCTGCGGCAGATTGGCGGGACCGGCTGGCCGATTCTGTTGTTCGGCTCGGCGCTGCCATTTGAAGTGGCGAAGATGATCGAGCAACACGTCACGCCCACGATCTCGACGGTCGAGGAGGCGCAGCTGTTCGAAGAAGAGGCGCGTCAACGTGGCACAGTTGTGGACCTGCACATCGAGATCGATACCGGCATGGGACGCGTCGGCTTCTGGCATGAAGAAGCCGTCAAAACCATTTTGCCGATGACGGCGTTGCGGCATGTGCGGATCGCCGGATTGTACACGCATTTCCCATCGGCCGATGAAAATCTCGCCGAGACGCGGCGCGAGTTGGCTTTTTTCGAGAAGGCGGTCCAGAAACTCGTGAGCGAAGGGGTCAAGATTCCCCTACTCCACACGGCCAGTAGCGCGGCGGTACTGCGGTTGCCCGAATCTCATCTCAACATGGTCAGGCCGGGCCTGCTGCTCTACGGGATTTGCCCGACGCGGGCGCCCGCCGGCGAGTTTCGCCCCGTGCTGTCGTTCAAGGCGCGGGTGGCGTACGTCAAAGGCGTTGCCGCCGGCCGCACCGTGAGCTACGGCCAGACGTTCAAGGCGAAGAGAGCGATGCGGATCGCCACCGTCACCGCTGGATACGCCGACGGATTCAGCCGTCATTTATCCAACAAGGCGGAAGTGCTCGTTGGCGGGAAGCGCTGTCCTGTGGTTGGTCGGGTGACGATGGACCAGATCATGGTGGACGTGACGCGGGTGCCCCATGTGGAGTGTGGCGATGAGGTGGTGTTCATCGGTCAACAAGGCGACGCATGTATCACGGCCAGCGACATGGCGCGCTGGGAGGACACGATCCCGTGGGAAGTGCTCTGTGGCATCACCAAGACCGCGCGTGTCCCCCGCATCTATCGCGGTGTGGCTGCCGCGTAGGTTTTTTTGTTGGGGCAATTTGCCAACGTGCTCCTCCGGGCCTATGTTGGGGCCAACGAGCGAAGGAGGCATATGAAACGAACCTCGAAAGCCAAATCGACGGTCAAGCGATCGCCTCGAACCAAGTGCGCGTGCGCGAGCTGCCAGTGTACGGTGGCGTTGAGCGGCGGTGTGCGGCGGGATAATCTGGTCTTCTGCAGCGAAGCCTGCGCCTCGCGGGCTTGTACGGTCGAATCGTGCGCCTGTGAGCACGACCATTGCGCCGCGTGACGGCCGGCGCGTTCGGCACCGCATCCGTCAAATCGCGATCATCGTTTGTGACGAGCGCGTGATCGCTCTTTGTGCTTGGCCGACTCCCAAAGGGCATCGAGTTCTTCGAGGGTACAATCTTCCAGGCGCCGGCCGCTGGCGTGGACGGCTTTCTCGATCTGCTGGAACCGCTTGACGAATTTGGTGATGCTGCGGTTCAGGAGTTCCTCCGCTTGCAGGTCCTCGAACCGCGCCAGATTCACGACCGCAAACAGCAGGTCGCCGACTTCTTCTTCGAATTGCTTGCGGCTTTTCGACGCGAGCGCGCCTTTGAGCTCGCGGACTTCTTCCTCGACCTTGGCAATCACGTCATTGACGTGTTTCCAGTCGAATCCGACCCGCGCGACTTTCCGCTGCACCTTGTCGGCTTTCAACAGCGCGGGCAGATATTTCGGCAAATCTTCCAAGTGGACGATGCTGGTGGCGCCTTTCTCGGATTTCTTGATCGCCTCCCATTGCTGGAGCACCTCAGCGCTGTTGCGGGCCTGCGCCTTGCCGAAGACATGCGGATGGCGATGCACCAGCTTGTCGCTGATGGATCTGGCCACGGCATCGAAATCGAATGTCCCCTCCTCGCTGGCCATTTGCGCGTGGAAGACAACCTGCAGTAATAGATCACCGAGTTCGTCGCGGAACGCGTCCATCTTTTTTTCATCGAGGGCGTCGATTGCTTCGTAACATTCCTCGATCAAGTTGTGGCGGATGGACTGGTGGGTTTGCTCGCGGTCCCATGGGCAACCGCCCGGGCCGCGCAGCCGCGCCATGATTTTCAGAAGACGGGCGATGTTTTTGGTCTGAGTTGCCATGCCGAGTCCGCTAGAATACGTGCGCCAGGCAGCGATGGCAAAGAAAATTGGGGCGCGATGTCAGGTTGAGAAAGCCAACAGGGCGTTGGCCGACGGTAAGCGTGCAGCGATACCCCTGGTTTCTGTCTTCATGTACAAAAGAAAAGTGAGCAGGGTGTTTAAATACCCTGCTCACTGAATTTGTCGTAATGCCGCTACGTGATTAGGCGCGTGACCGGCTTCCGCTGGGGAATGCCAATACCTTCTCCTCTTCGTCTGTCAGAGCTGTTCCTCGAAGCGGCGCGGCTTGTTCCTTCCGCCGCAACTCCCAGAGCCGCTCCAGTTCCGTCTCCAAAGACGCTATCCGATGCGTGCCGACTGTCGGTAGATCGTCCCCAGCATTAGCCAGTCGACTGCGCAGAAGCTGCAATTCATCAGTCACTTGTGCAATTTTCTCCAGCAAAGTGGGTTCCTTCACGGGACGCACCACCCGCGCTAGACGTCGCAACGGTGACGACCGACGGGTCTTTTTCATAGTTTTCTGTCGAGCTTTCATCATTTTGTATTCAATCAGACACTTGTTTGTATCAGTTGTTCAATCGAAAACAAGCTATTTTCGGCCATTTTTCGATAGAGTATGATGTAAGCATTTGATGATGTGGGTGTTACATGTTGCTTTCAATGTGTAAAATAGTGGTAACCTAGTGCACGAGAGGGGTTACCACCCACAGAAATGAGCTAGGAATTGAGTATGTGGCTCAGCAGTTTTTCGCCATCGAATACAAAATAGCCGCGAAACGTCTTCCGCTTCAGCAACAACGGTAGCCAGTAGCTGTCGTCCTCCCACATGTCATGATAGGGAATCTTGTCGATATCCGTCCAAATCGGCGTTGCCTCGTCCGTTTCGCACAGTTCTCCAACACAACCCCCTGCCGCAAAGACCGCAACGTGCAGCTTGTACCCGTCGAGAAATTGAAAAAAGAGTTCGCCGATGTGCTCCAAATCCGTCGGCGTGACTCCAATTTCTTCCTGAGTCTCGCGAATCGCCGACGCCAGTGCCGTCTCGCCCTTCTCAAGCCTCCCACCAGGACCGTTGATCTTGCCCGCGCCGAGCCCGCGCTTCTTGCGAATCAACAAGATCTGCCCACCCCGTATCACGAAGCAAAGGTTTGCATACTCGGTCGGCTTCCAAGTCGACCAGTCAATCTTGTTCACATCGATTTCAGCGGCGCTCATGGTTCCTGATGGTGTGGAAGCTTCCCTCTTCACACGCGCACACGAAGCTCTCAGTCACCGATTTCAAGTCCTCCCACCGTGACCGGATGCTGTCGGCCTCGTGCTTGCTGATATTGTTGTCCACGCATCCGTTCGCGATCACCGAAAGCATCTCCGCAAACTCCTGCACGACCCGGTGCGTTGCCGGCACCAGCGAGTACGTCCGGTGTCGCGTGACCTTCGGGTTCTCAATAAAAAACCCGTTCGCATGCGCGCAAATCCACTCCACGATCCGGTCATCACCCGCCGCATCCACCAACGCCGCCATTCGATCCAGCGGGTTCGTCGCCCCGCTCCCCTGCTCGGGCGGCTCGGCCCATTTGTAGACCATGGAAACCGACAGGCCCATCTGGTCGGCGATGTGTTTCGGGTTATGCGTCTGGAATACCTCGCGCAACAATTCATGCGATTTCATGCCGCCACCAATGATTACAAACAAACCGCGCATTTGTAAATGACGCTGGTGTCGTCGCGGCTCGGGAAACCTGAGCGACCTCCCACCAAAAAGGATTCGCCCGACTTTCCTAAGTCAAGCCGACTCCGCGAGCCGACCGCCCTGCCTCGTGCCGCTCGTGCCGCGATACAGCCCGCCGCCGGTAAGCCCGGAATCCGTCCCAAACCACCCCCAAATGCCACTCGAAGGCCCAAAACGAAGCCATTTCCGGGCAAAACAAACCCAATGCATCTTTTCCGACTGCGTGCACCTTAAACCATTGTCGTTCCGCGCGATCCACAAGCGCGATGCTCGAAAAAAATTGGGTTCGTTTTGTAATTTTAATGTTAAGGGGGGGCCTGCCCCCCTCTATCGGCACCCGAAAGGCAAGCCAATCAGGCCCGCTCGACTGCAAGCCGAGCCGAAGACGAGACGCGCCGAACCCGTGCCCCCGGCGCAAACAAGTCCCATTTCAAAGAACTTATTGCCGACTCTACCACGCTTCCCGCCCTGAGTCTAGACAAATATCGTCTACCGATTGTCACGCCGAGCCGAAGCGCCGGGCCCCGCGCTATCATCCTGAAGTAGCCCCGGGCCTCTCCGTCGTCCGTGCACTTCGCACGTCCCCTTCCCCACGTTTCCGTCATTGTCAGCTCACGCCGCCCGGCGGTAGGATGCCGTACGCAAGAGAGGCTCGACTATGGACATCTCGTTCACGTGCGACAAGTGCGGGAAGAACCTCGTGATCGACAACGCGGCTGCAGGGATCACGATTGACTGTCCCGAATGCGGAAAGGCGGTTTACGTTCCAAGCATCGTACACGGGAGGCCTTGCATGAGACGCGTCTGTCCAAAATGTGACGTCCCGCTGTTCGTCCTGCACTTCCAGGACCTCGACGTTGATTTCTGTCATCACTGCCGCGGCCTGTGGCTCGATGCCGGCGAACTGGAAGCCATTATGACGCGCACCGGCGCTCAAACGACCGATCCCCTGTTGAAATTCCAAGAGCAAACCGGGCACGGAACCGAAAGGCCGTCCGCACCTTTGCCCGCGCTGCGACACCGCCCTTCAAGCAATTCAAGTCGAACACCCCGGCTCCCCCGCCCTGACGCTCGATAAATGTCCCCGTGGACACGGCTTGTGGTTCGACGACCACGAATTACAGCAGCTTCTGGCGATGTTTCCCCCGGAAACCGGGGCAAGCAAAACCGTCAATCTGTTGAACGAACTTTTTGGTGTGCAATCAAAACCTTAAACGAATGAGGAGATAAGACATGCCTATTGTAATCATCCTGCTACTGGTTCTGGTCGGGTTGGCACTCGTGGTGGTCCTGTGGATCGCCGGCGCCTACAACGGCCTCGTCCGCCTGCGCAACCAACTCGAAAACGCCTGGGCCCAAATCGATGTCCAGCTCAAACGCCGCCACGACCTGATCCCGAATCTGGTCGAAACCGTCAAGGGCTATGCCGCGCACGAGCGCGGGACCCTCGAAGCCGTCATCCAGGCGCGCAACATGGCCGTCAGCGCCAAGTCCGTCAGCGAGCGCGCCGAGGCCGAGAACGTCCTGACCGGCGCGTTGAAATCATTGTTCGCGGTCGCCGAGGCCTATCCCGACCTCAAAGCCAACCAGAACTTCCTGGCCCTCCAGGAAGAACTCACGTCGACCGAAAACAAGATCGCGTTTGCGCGGCAGTTCTACAATGACTCGGTGATGACCTTTAACACGCACATCGAGGTGTTCCCGACCAACGTCATCGCCACCATGTTCCACTTCGGACGGCGCGACTTCTTTGAAGTGAAGGCCCCGGAAGAGCGCGAGGCGCCAAAGGTTCAATTCTAACCGCGACGGCGACTGCTCATCATGTGGGAAGCTATCGTAGCCAACCGCCGCCGTTCCCTGCTTCTCATCATCGGGATGGCGGTGATGCTGGTCATCATCGGCTACGCCGCTGGTGAGCTGATGTTTTGGGGCATCGCGCACCATCACCAGTATCGTCATCGCTTCGGCTACGCGTATCAGTCCTACGACCAGACGGATTTCAGCAACAGCTTTGACGATGGCACCGGTGGAATGATCGGCGTCGGGCTCGCGCTGGTGATCCTGACAGGGATGATGATCGCCTACTTCACCAGCGCCGAGTCCATTCTCATGCACGGCACATGCGCCCGCGAGTTGAAACGTGACGACAGCCCGCAGTTGTTCAATATCGTCGACGAAATGCGCCTCGCCTCCGGCCTCGATTTCATGCCCAAAATCTATCTCATCGATGATCCCGCCCCCAACGCGTTCGCGGTCGGGCGCAAACCCGAGACCAGCGCCATCTGCGTCACCACCGGCCTGATGTACCGCCTGAACCGGGACGAACTCCAGGGGGTCATCGGCCACGAGATCGGCCACCTGAAAAACCACGACGTCCAATTCATGACGCTCGCCGCGGTCATGCTCGGCACCATCATCATTCTCTCCGTGATCGTCCGCCAGTACTTCTGGTTTGGCGGTAGGGTTCGCACCCGCTCCAGCTCTCGCGATGGCGATGGCGGGGCTCAGATTATCATCCTCGTCGTCGGTCTGTTGTTCGCCATCCTCGGGCCGATCATGGCGCAACTCCTCTACTTCGCCTGCTCCCGCAAACGCGAGTATCTCGCGGACGCCTCCAGCGCACAGTTCACCCGCTATCCGGAAGGACTCGCCTCCGCGCTGGAGAAAATCTCCGCCGCCCATGAGTCGCTCAGTTTTGCCAATGAGGCCACTGCCCCGATGTTTATCGTCAATCCGTTGACCGCCGCCACCGGCGAAGCCGACAGCATCTTCTCCTCGCATCCGCCCACCCAGGACCGAATCCGTGTTCTCCGCGCGATGACTGGCGCGTCGTTCGCCGACTACGAAGCCGCTTATCGCCGTGCCAAAGGCGGTGCGCTGATCGGTTCCCAGACGCTGAAATCCGCCCCCCAACAAACCATTCGCGCGCCGTCGGATGAAGGCCCGATTCAAACCCGCCGCGACACGCACGATGTGGTCCGCCGCTACCACGGCTACATGCGCCTTCATTGCAACTGCGGCCTCGATATCTCCGTTCCCGAAGGTTACGAACAGGACACCATCCGTTGCGTCCGTTGCGGCAGCGTCCTGACCATCCCCGCCGCAGCACCCGCACCGCCCGCGCCGCCGAAGGGCACCGCAATCCCGCCGATCATCCCGGGCATCGCACCACCGGTGCTCTCCAGCGCTGGTGCGCTTCAATTCCATCGCACAGACCGCAATAGTTGGGAATCCTTCCGCTGCGCTTGCGGTCGCACCATCCAACTCAGCCCCGCTTTCGACGCCCCCCACATCCAATGCACCGCCTGCGGGCGGACAATCGCGATCAACTGACGCCCATCCTCGGTTGACCCTCCGCCGTGAGTCGGTTAAGACTGTGGTGTGATTCGCATCGCGTCACCACCGTCCAAGCCCGTCTTGGTTTTCGACGGCGATTGCAACTTCTGCCGCCGGTGGATTTCACGCTGGCGCGAGGCCACCGGCGACCGCGTCGAATACGTCCCCTTCCAAGACCCGACCGTAATGCGACGATTTCCCGAACTGCCGCGTGAGCAATGCGAACAGGCGGTTCAACTCATCGATACCGACGGGTCAGTTTACTCAGCCGCGGAGGCCGTGTTCCGCACGTTGGCCTTCGCGCCGCAGAGTCGTTGGCCGCTGTGGTTATACCAACACGTCCCCGGCGTCGCGTCCGTCACGGATTTCTTTTATCGCTCCGTTGCCAAACACCGCACCGGGTTCTCACTGCTCACGCGCTTCCTGTGGGGTCAGCACGTCGAGCAACCGACGTATCTCTTCAGTCGCTGGCTGTTTCTCCGGTTCCTCGGCCTTATTTACCTGTTTGCGTTCGTGTCGCTCTGGACGCAGATCGACGGCCTCATTGGCAGCCACGGCATTGCGCCGGCATCGCAGTTCATGGAAATGGTGCGCAACTGGGCGGGTGAACACAATTATTGGGACGCTCACCTCATCGCGCCGACGCTCTGCTGGTTCAGTGCCAGCGACGCCTTCCTGCACTTCCTGTGCGCGGGCGGTATCGTCCTCTCACTCCTCTTGCTCTTCGGCATCGCGCCCGCACCCGCGTTGGCCTTGCTCTGGCTTTTCTACCTGTCGCTCTCGGTCGTCAGCGACGTTTTTCTCGGCTACCAGTGGGACGCGCTGTTGTTGGAAACCGGACTTCTGGCCATCTTATTCGCGCCGCTGCAATTACGGCCGGGCCCCGCGCGAGAAGCCCCGCCATCCCGCACGATGCTCTGGCTGCTGCGTTGGCTCCTCTTTG
>CAVQMY010000045.1:0-125903 GCA_963713705.1 uncultured Verrucomicrobiae bacterium | reverse complement strand
CCGCCGAACGTCACGCCCGCCAGCAACCAGTACCAGCCGCGACGCGTATGCAGCGCCTTGGAAATCAGGTACAGCGTTGCCACCCAGAAGAACAACAACGGCGCGTCCGGCGTCACGAGCAACCCCGTGCCGACGTAGACCGGCACCAGCGTGAACATCAACGTCGCCAGCAGCGCCACTCGTTTCCCGAACCACATCCGCCCCGTCAGGAACAGCAGCCCGGCCGTTGCCACCCACAGCACGAACGTCATGATGCGGACACCCATGGCTGTGTCGCCCAGCATCGCGGTCCCCAGGGTGACGAACCACGCCACCATCGGCGGATGATCAAAGTAGCCGAGCGCGGGATGTTTCGCGTACGTCCAGTAGTACGCCTCTTCGGGAATGAGTTCGATGACCCCGCACAGCAGAAACCGCAGCAGGGTCAGCCCCGCGACCATAGCGATGACCGCCACGCACAACCCGTTGCCCGGCTTGCGGGACGTTTTGGCGGCAGTTTCGAGTTGGTCAGGCATGGTCACGCGAACGACTTCACGCCGCATACTGGCACGCTCAATTTGGCTCCGTCGAGTCGGAAACACATGGAGGTGCTCTGTAGACGAGCCCTGTTCAGCTACCTGTCAGCACCCGCAAAGATGGGTTCGTTTTCAATCGACAAGTGTAACGTATTCCGACACCCTGTTTTTGTAACCCATTTACTACTGGCCCCTTACAAAAACCAGCACCCCTTAAAACTCGGGTTCGTTTGGTAATTTTACCCCTTCGGCCCCCCCCCGCCCAGCCTGCCAGCCATACCCCTGTCCGCCGTAGTCTTAACCAGCGCGGATAGGCAAAGGCCGGTCGAAGAGTAGCCGCGCCCGCCGGGCGCGGACCGGCCATTCGTCCCGCCGCACAGGTCTCTGTAGGCCGCGAGCCGAGCGGGCGCGAGCGGAGCCGTAGCGCAGCGAAGACGCGACCTCGTCGTGTCCCGGTCGCAATGCAAAATAGCCTATGTCAAAGAACCGTACCAATCCTACGAATACGCTCGTGCATCCGAGGAGATCGTCAAACGGGTTTCCAACTTTCAAGAGCAAGTGCAGCGTGAACCACACGCGGACAATATCAGCGGATTCTCATACTGCTGCGGGATCAGTCTTTACCTGTCTTGCGTCTTGTGGCCCTTGCGCACGTTTTTCCCGAGTTATCCTTGGCTGAAAATCCCGAACCGGAAACGCTGCTCTATCGGCTTCGCAAATAGCATTGCGCATTACGACCCACTCGACTGGGAAAACCAGGCACGCGCTGGACGTGGCGCGGATTGCGCTGGAGACGCGAACCAACTGATACAGTTGAAGCACCGGAACGGCGAACTTGTCGAAGTTTACCAAAGCCACGAGGACCATCTTGAAGGCGAATCGGGCGCGCTCATTGAGCAACAGCGACGAAAGGGGTATCGAAGTTCCTCTGAGCAACGGGACGCCGAAGCAGCCCTCGCAAAGCCTGTGCCAGTCACCTACTTTGTGCATCGCGTGAACTGGAACAAGGCCGACCCCGCGCTAGTCGAGGAGTTCGCGGAGTGGTTGCGCCGGTGGCGAGATACGCCACCTCTGGAGAAGCGCGGACAGCCTTCGCCGCGTGAGCGGCTCAAGGCTCTAGCCGCAAAGCGCTGGCTCGACGCTGCGGCTTGGAGTGACGCAGAAAGAAAAGCACTCAAGGCTGATGGCAACCCCCTCTACAGCGATCAGCGCGCATGGATTCGAGCCAAACGTAACGCGGTAGATTATCTCGCGCAATTCACCCGGATGCACGCACCGTCACCGGCGGGAAGAAAATAGTTTTAGCGGTCATTAACCCGCAACGCCCGCGATGATAAAACGCGGGCATGTTGTACACAGAACCAACCGACAACGAAGCCGCAAGAGCCCACACGTGCGACGGCGGTTTTTTTGTGCCCGAAATTGGCAAGACCAAGACGCAAGAATTAAAGCGAGTGGGCCGGGCGAGGCCGCTGCTAAAGGCTATCCACCCGAACGCACGGGGTTCGACTCTCCGCCGGTCCACTGGCAACGGCAGTCTATCACAAGGTCTATGGAGACGCTAGACCCAAGTGAGGTCGATTGAGAGGCCAGACATGGAAACAGACGGCGAAAGACTACTGATCGAGCGGCGACGGCCCAAGGCGCTACGGCCTGCATCAGGGAAGAAGGTGTGTGCCGAATTTAGATTCCTGCACATGCGCTCGCGTGGCTGGCATTTCACGCGGTTTGAGGCGCGCGTCATGAAATGGGAGCGCTTCGGCATTTTGGCCGTGTTAGCGGCGGTGGTGTATCTGGTGACAGCATGGCTGGCAAAACATTGATCTTGGGCTTACCGAAGTGAGCACCCACCTCAGTGCCGTTCCCATCCGCCAACGAATGCGTCCACGCACTGGGCGAACTCGCGGGCGTAGCCGCCTTCGAGCACGGCAAAACACGGGAGCGCCGGAGCTGTCGATATCGGCTGGGTAAGGTCGGCCACGCGCCGGCCAATCTCGTAAAACGTCTCGACCTCCAAGCCCATGTGCGTGATCGGGTCGTTCTTGAACGAGTCGAACCCGGCGGACACAGCGAGCAGTTGCGGATTGAAACCGCGAATGCGCTCCATCACCTCATCCAATGTCTCCAGGAACTTGTCAGGGCCGGTGCCCGGTGCGAGCGGATAATTGACGCAATTGGCCCCGGACATGACGCCCGTGCCGGGATAACACGGCGATTGGTGCAACGACACGAACAACACGCGCTTGTCACCGCAAAAAATGTCCTCCGAAAAGGGGTCAGGGATGAATAATTGCATATGGTGGTCACCGAGCCGATCGGACTGCGTTGGCGGCGCTGCGCCAGTGCCCCATATGCAATCGTCCGGCAATCCACTTCCAACCCACTGTCGTCTCCTGTCTCAGCTGCTGTGCGATGCGCACCTTCACCGGATCGCCTTTGCGGCGCTGCGTCAGTTGTGCCGTCGTCCAGTGCGCCTCCGTGAGCTGGCGCTGCACGAGCCGCTCGGCTTGCTGCACCGCCGATTCCCGAATCTCGTCTCCGTAATGATGCTCGGTGGGCTGTTCGCCAATCATCGCCAGCAGGCGCTCCCGAAACGACGTTGCACCCCAGCACCAACCCCGGCGCAAGCCTCGCCAATCCTTGTTCTCCAGCTGCTGTTCCTGTCGGGCCCGCTGCTCCATCCCACGCGCAAACTGCCGCCGGCCACTGCGGCTGTCCTGCCGGACTCCCCATTCCCCGAGCACGCGATCCACCCGAAGCCAGGCCGTACGACGACGCGGTGGCTGCAGATACTGCGGGTAACTACTCCAACGGTACTGCCTCAGGGCCTGGTCGGGGTTCAACAGCCGCGCCCGCGCCGGGTTCAGATGCACGTAATCACAGACAGTTCTCAAGTAACCGTCGCCCGATCCATCCACCATCAGCGACTTGTATCGTCCGCTGAATAGATGGCCAAACAACCGGTGCCGCCGATTGAATCGGGCGGTATACGTCCCCAAAAACCACTGCATCCCGGCGCAGAGATTGGCTCGGGGCGTCTCGACGACCAGGTGAAAATGATTGCGTATCAGGCAGTAGGCATGCACCTGCCACCCCGTTTTCCGGCAGACCTCGCCCAACGTCTCCACGAATCGCTCCCGATCCTTATCATCCCGAACAATGTCTTCCCGCCGATCACCACGATTCATCACATGATAGATCGCACCAGCATACTCCAATCGCACCCTCCTCGCCATGGCTCCGCATTCTCCCATACCGTCGAAGTATGTCAATATTCATCCCTGACCCCTTTCCCTTTCTCCAATCGACGCGACGAAGCTACCGGCGGTGGGGCCAAGGTTTACATCCCCAAACCATACCTGAAGGGTATACGGCCCGCTAACAGCTGGGGTGGTGAGGATCGCGTTCACCGAATCAAGATCAAAGCTGGGTGACGTGCCGGTTCCGCTCGAAGCGCCCGTGCTCACGTTGAGGTTCCAAACACCCAGAGAACCTGACCAGAGAACAGTTCCCGCCACAGAGCTTTGATTCAAGGGCGAGTTCTCTGCGACCAATACTGTATCACCTACGCCATCGCTAAGAAATAATGTTGGGGTTGCGCAGTCTGGCGTAACGATCTCAATAGCACTCATCACCATCATTGCAACTAGAAAGCCGAGCGCGTGTTTCATCAAATACCATTCACCTGCCAATTTCCGAGCCTCGCGCGGACATGGCGCTCTGGAGCCCAAGAAGAAAGGCCCCTACTGTGGTGTCACTGAAATGCCTTTCCAATGTCCATCTGGTCAAAATGAAGCGATTCATTGTAACGAAGCGTTAGGGACAGCACACTACAAACGGGGTGACTGGCCGATTTATAGGTTATCGGACTGCTGATTGCAAGGCAATTCCGGACCGAACGACGTGTCCAACCAACTCAGTGTCCTTCCCAGCCGCCGACGAATGCGTCCACGCACTGGGCGAATTCGCGGGCGTAGCCGCCTTCGAGCACGGCGAAACAGGGTAGCGCCGGAGCCGTTGATGTCGGCTGGGTCAGGTCGGTCACGCGCCGGCCAATCTCGTAAAACGTCTCGACCTCCAAGCCCATGTGCGTGATCGGGTCGTTCTTGAACGAGTCGAACCCGGCGGACACAGCGAGCAGTTGCGGATCGAAACCGTGAATGCGCTCCATCACCTCATCCAATGTCTCCAGGAACTTGTCAGGGCCGGTGCCCGGTGCGAGCGGATAATTGACGCAATTGGCCCCGGACATGACGCCCGTGCCGGGATAACACGGCGATTGGTGCAACGACACGAACAACACACGCTCGTTACCGCAAAAAATGTCCTCCGTGCCGTTCCCATGATGACAATCGAAATCGAGAATGGCAACGCGCTGGATCTTCGGAGAGGACTGGAGAGTTTTGGCGACCGCGATGGCGATGTTGTTGAAGTAGCAGAACCCCATCACGCGATTACGTTCGGCGTGGTGGCCGGGCGGTCGCATCAAGGAGAACGCGGGTCGGCCGGCCAGCGCGTGTTCGGCGGCGAGCATGGCCCCGCCGGCCGACAGCTTCGCGATCACGAAAATGTCCGGGAAGAACGGGGTGTCGGCATCATCAAATCCGCCCGAGCGGACGGCCTCAAGCAGGTCGCGGGTGTGGACGCGTAAAATGTCTTCGTCCGTGCACGGCGCGGGGACAACCCACGTGTGAAATTCCTTGTGCAGTTGCGCCACAGCGGCACGGACGCGTTCCGGGTTCTCGGGATGGCCGGGCAGCGGCATAATCCAGGCAGCGGGGTGAATAGAGAATCACCATGGGCGATTCGCGCATCATACCACCGCGCCTTGGCTGCGCAAAACCAATCGTGTTGCATTGGCCAGATGCGCATGGTAAATTGACCACAATTTTCGAGAATAGCGCGGAGGCCTCGAATGAGCTATATTGGCGCGTTTGGACTCCCGAAGTGGTGTGTTTTATGGACGAAGACAATAATAAGGAAAATAAAAAAGGGCGGTTGCCCCGCATGAAGCGGTCTGCTGATGGCCGTGATCCGCGATTTCCCACCAGATTCATTCTCCTGTGGGTGGTCATTCTGATCATGGTGCCGTTGTTTCTGAAGTTGCGGCAGTTCCAGGTGGATAACGTCGAGGAGATCGGTTACACCCGGCTGCGCACCCTGGTCCTGGAGGGCGCCGTCAAGAAGGCCACGGTGCTCCGCGGTGGCGACACGGAGGAGACCATCAAGGGCGATTACGAAGAAGCCGAGCCCAACGGCGCGAAGAAGACCGGCAAGTTTTCGACCAAGGTGATCTGGAGCGACAACATCGAGAAGTTCCTCGATGAGCACAACGTTCCGTTCGAGTTCCAGCCGGCCAACCAGTTCTGGATGAACCTGTTTATCTCGACCGCCCCGTTCGTGGGGTTTGTCATCCTGCTATATTTTATTTTCATCCGTCAGATCAAACTGGCCGGCAAGGGCGCGATGAGTTTCGGCAAATCGCGCGCCCGCATGCTCAGCCGCGACAAGAACAAGGTGACGTTCAAGGAAGTCGCCGGCATGCAGGAGGCCAAGGAGGAAGTGGAGGAAATCATCCAGTTCCTCAAGGACCCCAAAAAGTTTCAGCGTCTCGGCGGACGCATCCCGAAAGGCGTGCTGATGGTCGGCCCGCCGGGTACGGGCAAGACCTTGCTCGCCAAAGCCATTGCCGGCGAAGCCGACGTGCCGTTCTTCAGCATCAGCGGCTCGGATTTCGTGGAAATGTTCGTCGGCGTCGGCGCCAGCCGCGTGCGCGACATGTTCGAACAGGGCAAAAAGAGCGCGCCCTGCCTGATTTTCATCGACGAAATCGACGCCGTCGGCCGGTCGCGCTTCAGCGGCATCGGCGGCGGCCACGACGAACGCGAACAGACACTGAACGCGCTGCTGGTGGAAATGGACGGGTTCGACACGCAGGAAGGCGTGATCATCATCGCCGCGACGAACCGCCCCGACGTGCTGGATTCCGCGTTGCTGCGCCCGGGCCGGTTTGATCGCCAGATCGTCATCGACATGCCCGATGTCGGGGGCCGCGAAGAAATCCTCAAGGTCCACGCCCGCGCCGTGAAACTTTCCAAGGACGTGGATTTCAATGTCATCGCGCGCGGCACGGCCGGCTTCTCCGGCGCGGACCTCGCGAATTTGATCAACGAAGCGGCGTTGCTGGCGGCGCGGAACGACAAAAAGGGCGTCGGAATGGAAGAAATGGAAGAGGCCCGCGACAAGGTCCGGTGGGGCCGCGAACGCCGCAGTCGCGTGATGGACGACGCGGACAAGAAGTTGACCGCCTATCACGAGGCCGGCCATGCGCTGGTGATGGTCAAGCTCGAACACAGCGAGCCGCTGCACAAGGTCACCATCATTCCCGCGCGGCATGTACCTCGGGGCCACATTCCAATTGCCGCAGAAGGACAAGTTCAATCTCAATAAGAAACAGTTGATCGACCAGATTACCGGTATCATGGGGGGCCGCATCGCCGAGCAATTGATTTTTGGCGACTGCAACAGCGGCGCCTCTGGCGACATCAAGCAGGCCACGCATCTCGCCCGCAAGATGGTCACCGAATGGGGCATGAGCGAGAAGATCGGCATGGTCAACGTCAGCGAACACGAAGAGCACATGTTCCTCGGTCGCGACCTGTTCAAGGGCCGCGAAGTCAGCGAACAGACCGCGCGCGAGGTGGATGAAGAAGTGCGTACGATCATCGATCAGTGCTATGCACGGGCGAAGGACATCCTTACGCAGAACAAGGAAAAACTCATCGCGGTCGCCGAAGCATTGCTCGAATACGAGACGCTCGACGGCGCGCTGATCGTGGAGATCATCGAGACCGGGAAGATGCAGAAGCCGCCGGCGCGCCCGCCGGGATTGTCATCCTCGTCCACGTCGCCGCAGCCGGACAAGCCCAAGGCAGAACCGAGCCCCGAAGTTTTCCCCGCGCCGGGGATTGGTCCGTCGCCGGCCAACGCCTGACCTTTGGGTCGGCGGCGATCAGGCGTTCACATCAACGACCACGCGCCCGCGGATTTTTCCCGACATCATCTGCTCGCTGAGCGCGGGCACGTCATCCAACCGCGCCGTTTGCGTCATCGAATCGAGTGTTTCCATCGGCAACTCGCGCGCCAGCCGCGTCCAGGCCGCGCGCCGCCGTTCCGCCGGCATCGAGCCGGACGAGACGCCGACCAGGCTCACTCCCCGCAGGATGAACGGGTAGACCGTGGTGTGGAGTTCCGCGCCGCCGGTCAACCCGACCGCCGCCACGCAACCGTCACGGTTCATCTGTCGCAGCATTCCGGACAGCGTTTCTCCACCAACGGCATCAACGGCGCCCGCCCATCGTCCCGATTCGAGCGGCTTGTCACCACGCCCCGCGAACGCGCGGCGATCGACAACTTCCCGGGCGCCGAGAGACTTCAAAAATTCGTGCGCATCCGCTTTGCCGGTCGACGCGACGACGCGGTAACCGAGTCCGGCCAGCAACATCACGGCGACACAACCCACGCCGCCCGTCGCGCCGGTGACGAGCACATCGCCCTTGTCGGGTCGTACGCCGTGTTCTTCCAACACCATGACGCAGAACATCGCCGTCAGTCCCGCCGTGCCGACGGACATGGCGCGTTTCAACGTCAGTCCCTCGGGCAGGGCCAACAGCCAATCGGTCTTCACACGCGCCAGTTGGGCGAGTCCGCCCCAATGGTCCTCGCCCACACCCCAACCTGTGAGCACGACCTTGTCACCGGGCTTGAACCTGTTCGATTTCGATTCCGCGACGGTGCCGGAAAAGTCGATGCCCGGAACCATTGGAAACCTTCGGACGATCTTCCCGCGATTCGTCACCGCAAGGGCGTCCTTGTAATTCAGGCTCGAATACGCGACGGAAACGAGAACGTCTCCGTCGGGCAGGGAACTGGCGGAAAGCTGTTTGATTGAGGCGTGGACGCTCCCATCGGTATTCTCGAGAATCACCGCCCGAAATGGATCAGGACACGGCATGCACACCACAAGATAGCAGGCCGAACTGCCCCGGCAAAGTTTTTCCCGTTTGTGTCGGTGCGCCGTTGGCGTACACTCGGTGGGCCATGTTGACGAAACAACAGGATGCGTACGGCCGGATCGTGTGGGACCATCTGCACGGGAAGCCCACCCGGGAAATCATCGAGCGTGACGATGGCTTCTTTGATACGTCAGGCGGCTCGCCGTTTTACTTCGCGGAGTTCAAGAACTGGCCGCGGCATCAGCAGGCGGCGATGAAGCATGTGCGCGGACGGGTGCTGGACGTCGGTTGTGGCGCGGGCCGCTGTTCCCTGTATTTGCAGAAGCGCGGGCAGCCGGTCGTGGGAATCGATGCGTCGCCATTGGCGGTCCAGACGAGCCGGAAACGCGGGGTGAAAGACGCGCGGGTGTTGCCATTCACGCAGATCCATCGCGGGCTGGGTCAATTTGATGCGATTCTGATGATGGGGAATAACTTCGGGTTGTTCGGCAACCGGCGGCGGGCACGATGGTTGTTGCGGCGGTTGCACGGGCTCACAACACCCGATGCGCGGATTGTGGCGGAGTCGAACGACGTATATCAGACGAAGAATCCTGACCATTTGCGGTATCACCGATTCAATCGCCGACGGGGCCGGATGAGCGGACAGTTGCGCATCCGGATCCGGTACCAGCGGTATTGCACGCCGTGGTTCGATTATTTGATGGTGTCACCCGACGAAATGAAGTCGATTCTGACCGGCACCGGCTGGCGCGTGCAGCGGTTCCTGAAATCCTCGGGTTCCATGTACGTGGCAGTGATTGAGAAGGACAAAAGGAGGAATAACCGGCAGGCAGTGAACTGACCACAGCCCAACCTCCTTTCTTATGAAACCGAAAAAATCACCACCAAACGCGGAAACGCAGGCGCAGATCCTCGCGCGGCTTCGACGGGACGCGGAGATTCGGCAGACGGGGTATCGAGAGCGGGCGCTTGGGCTATTCCCGCATGTCTGCGCCAGTTGCGGCCGCGAGTTTTCCGGCAAGAGGCTGAAAGAGTTGACGGTCCATCACAAGGACCACAACCACGAGAACAATCCGCCCGACGGCAGTAATTGGGAGCTACTGTGCATCTACTGCCACGACCACGAGCACGAGAAATACAAGCTGAAGGGTTACGTCGACGGGGCGGCACCGGCCGAGAAGCCCAAAGGCTCTTCCATTGCCAATCCATTTGAAAATCTCGACAACCTGCTGAAGCCCGAAGGCACGGATCAAGCCCCGGAAGAAAAGCGGTAAGGGAAGCGGTCCCGAGAAACAAACCCGGACCGAGGTGCTACGGATCGGAGACATGCAAACGGATGAACCGGCTGGTCGCACCTCCCACCGGCGTGTTTTCGCGCACGATGAGTTGTGTCGAGACATTGCTGATGGTCACGGTAAACGGCGGACCGGACATCCAGGTCACCAGATCGCTGGAAACTTCCACGATGTACGTGACATCCGTTGCCTGCGCGGTGCGGTTGACAGTCAGGGCCAAATAGTTCTGGCCGCTGACCGGTAGAATGCTTTCGACCGGCAACTGGCTTCCGGTTGCCGGCGCAAACGGATTCAATCCGAGGGCGTACTTGATCAAATTGGGCACACCATCGCCGGCCGGGCTGGCCGTATCGGCGCCGGCGCCGACATTGGATGGGTTGCCGAAATTCGTATTGCGCCACGCTTCGAGCGGCGTCAGCGTCGTCTGATCGAGCAGACCAAAGACACCCACATCATTCGTGGTGCCGACATAAACCCGGGCGCTGGCGATTGTGGGGGTGATGAACTTGTTGCCGACACCAAACTGGTCGCGACCACCGGGGGCCTGGTTGCTGTTGTACAACTCGTGGGTCAGGTTTGTGGCATCGTACGCGTGCAGGACCGCCGGGGAAGTGTTTTCCGTGGCCCACAGGATCGCGTTGGAAGTGCCGTTGGCGGACACACCGGCGTCGCGCTGGGGTAGGCAAACGTGCCGGGAGTTTGCGACGACACACCCGTCAATCGCGCGCTCACGAACGGGAACGCCTTGATGTAATCCCCGACGGCGCCGTAGTACAGTGTGCCGTTGAAATAGGCGGGCGTCGAATACACGCCCCCCGCCAGCACATTCGTGAGCTTCTGGTAAACGGCGTTGTCGTTGGTGGGATTGAACTTGCCCATGTTGTTGCGATCGACAAGATAGATCGCCGCGTCCTTGCCCGCGCCGACGGCGAGCTGGCGCGTGTTGCCCAAGCCGTCGGTCATGTCCGGCAAGACAAGCTCACCGCCTGAACCCAGGTCGAGATCGTTGGCGTTTTCGTAGGCGTTGGTGTACGTCGCAAAGTAATCCGCCACGGCCAGCGCGTTGCTCGTGGTAGTCAGTTTCATAAAGGCGTTGCCATAATCCTGCTGGAGCGGAAGACCACCGGCGGTGAGCGACGTGTCAAACGTCCCATTGGCATCGAGGAAATAAATGTTGTTGCTGGCGTCAACAGCGAGGCCATCGCCGGCCATCCAGATCGCGCCTTCCGCGCCGTTCGGGGTGACATTCAGCACGCTAGTTTGCGTGAGGGTGTGCTCATCGTAACCGATGATCCAACCGGTATACGGGCGGATGTCACAATGCGATGCCCACGCGGTATAGATCACGCCATTCAACAGGAGCAGGCCGGGCCGCTCCTTGTATTGGGAGGCAAGGAACACGACGTTGCTGCCGTTGTTGCTATCGCCCGTGCCGGGATATTGGGCAGCAACCGTGACGGCGGCGACGCGGTCGGTGCCGGTGGCGAGGTCCAGCGCATGGAGCCGTTGAAAATAGCTGCCGGCCCCGTTCTTGCTCATGGCAACGACGAAAACCGTGCCGTTGGGGCCGAGCTGGCGGTCGATGACGGGCGTGGCCGTGACGCCAATCTCCGGTGTGACCTGACTGCAGCCACGATTGTCAGAAGTCGTCTCATTGGTGCCCAGCATGGTGACGTGCCAGAAAATGTTGGTGGAGTCGGCATCGAACGCATAAACGCTGTCGTGTTCCGTGGGGACGATCAACACGTTGTGTTCACCCTTGCCCGGAATCGAAACACCGGCCGCGTAGAGCGGTTGCGCATCCACTTTGCCGTCAACGGGCAGAATCCACAACCTGCCGAAATGGTTGGTGTTGACGTTGGCAGGTGTCAGGATTTGCTCGTGCAGGGCCTGTCCCGTTCGCCCGTTGTCGTTGTGGTACGTCAACACGTCGGTCATCTGGGCGCGAGTGGTAGACGCATACGTAAGAAGGGATATCGACCAGAACAGCAGACGAAGGAGCCGGGCAGATGCGAACAGTCCCTGCCACCTGGTTCCGTCGACGCGACGGACAAGCCCTCGGTTTCTCGCCAGCACGGGTCAACGTACCGTAACACTCCCGTCATGCAACCGGTATTGTGTCACGGGGTCGAATAGGCAGTTTCTGCGGTTGTTTCTGCAACAGGACGGCGTACAGTGCCCGTGTGGCTGCGAGTTTTCAATGGGACACACCGCGCGCATTGATCATGGGTGTGCTCAACGTGACGCCGGATTCGTTTTCAGACGGCGGGAATTCTCTGGATGTGGATACGGCGGTCGAGCACGCACGGAAAATGGCGGGCACAGGGGCCGACATCATTGATATTGGGGGCGAAAGCACGCGGCCCGGCGCGGCGCCGGTGAGTGCGGAGGAGGAACTGCGGCGGGTTGTGCCGGTGGTCGAACGCCTGCGGGATTCGGTTGTCTCCGTGGATACGACGAAATCCGTTGTCGCCGAGAGGGCACTGGCGGCGGGCGCGCGCATCGTGAACGACATCAGCGCGCTGCGGTTCGACCCGAGAATGGTTGACGTCGTGCGCGACACGGGCGCGGGAGTGGTGTTGATGCATATGCAGGGTACACCGCAAACCATGCAGCAGGATCCGCGGTACGACGACGTGGTTGCGGAAGTAACATCGTTCCTGGTCGAGCGAATCGCCTTTGCCGTGTCGCAGGGACTGAAAAAATCGCAGATCGCCGTTGACCCGGGTATCGGCTTCGGCAAAACTGTGGAACACAACCTGCAGTTGCTCGCGCGTCTGGGCGAATTCGGTTCGCTCGGTTGCCCGGTGGTGGTCGGCACGTCGAGAAAGTCGTTCCTCGGCAAGGCGCTGGCTGCGACGGGGGCAAAGCGCGCCGGCGAGGCGGACGCACGGCTCTGGGGAACCGCCGCGACGGTCGCCTGGGCGGTCGCGCAGGGGGCGCGCGTGGTGCGCGTCCATGACGTGGCCGAAATGACGGACGTGGTTCGAATGGTGGAAGCGATACGGCAGGCACGGTAGCAATCAATGGAACTCATGCTGGATTTCATCGCCGCATACTGGAAACCGGTCTTCGAGATCGGGTTGCTGGCGGCGTTTTTTTATTACACGTTCCTCTTGTTTCGCGGGACGCGTGGGGCGGCGGTGCTCACGGGGTTTATCATCGTCCTGCTCGGCATCGTGGGCGTGACGCAAGTTTTTCAACTGGATGTGATCAATTGGATTTTCAGCCGCATCCTCGCATTCCTGGCGATCGCGGTGCTGGTCATCTTTCAACCGGAATTGCGGCGGGCGCTCGCGGAAGTCGGGAGCCGCCAGTTCTTTTGGAGTCCGAAACAGCGCGGCCAGATGATCGATGTGCTGGTCGAGACCGCGCGGTCGCTGTCCCAGAAGCGGTGCGGCGGCCTGATGGCCGTGGAGCGCGAGATCGGGTTCCGCGGTATCACTGAAACCGGCGTGTTGATCGGAGCGAAAGCCACGCCGGAACTGCTGACCACGATTTTCTTTCCCAATACGCCGTTGCACGACGGCGGCGTGGTGTTGCGCGGGGATGAGATCGTGGCGGCGGCCTGCGTGTTTCCATTGACGCAACGGCGGGGGCTGAGCGCCAGCACGGGCATGCGCCATCGCGCCGCGATGGGATTGACGGAGGAAACGGATGCGGTGGTGGTGGTGGTGAGCGAGGAGACGGGAGAGATTTCGGTCGCGCATCGCGGGCATCTGGTGCAGGGATTGGACGTGGATGGGTTGAACGCGTTTTTGACGACCACGCTGACGTCGGTGTCACGCCGCAGCAGTTGGCTGGCGGACCTGGCACGGCGCATCTTCGGCAATCCCTTGATCCGCGAGACTGTGGCCAGGGAGGATGGCAGCGGAGGGCCGGCGGAAATGTTCGAGAGTCAGGACAGTAGCCATCCCCGGGAGCACTCCGGCAAACACCACGAGGGAGCAAAGTCATGATGGGGTGGGCTACAAACGATGCGCGCCTCAAATTGATGTCGCTGCTGCTGGCGACGTGCACCTGGTTTTTCGTGAAGGGCATCACCAGTGACTGGCGATTGATCGAAGGCGTGCCGCTGGAGGTCAAAGCAAGGGCGGGATTGACGGTGTTGCAAGCCAGCGCCGCCACCGTCAACGTGATCGTCCGCGGCACGCGCGAGGACGTGCGCCAGGTTTCGCGGCAGGATTTGTCGGCGGTCGTGGATTTGAGCCAGGACAATCGCGTGGGACCGATCACGGTCAAGCTGACCCCGAAGTCGATCCGCCATTCCCGGCGCGTTCAGGTGTCCGAGATTGACCCGCCCGAGGTCACGGTCAATGTGGACCAGATGATCGAGCGCGAGTTACCGGTGCAGCCGCAGTTTAGCGGCGAGCTGCCTCCGAATTTGTCGGTCGAGCGCGTGGTCATCGAGCCGAAGACGATCCGGGAGCGAGGTCCCAAGACGTTGTTGAACAGCATGACCAATGTGAGCACACTGCCCATCGACGTCACGGGACGGCGGACGTTGTTCCGCGAGCGCGTCGAGTTGGCGCCGCTGGCGTTTCCGGAAGGACTGACGCAGCGGCATTGGGTGGAGGTGGACGTGCGAATTGGCACGGGTCAATCGGTTGACAGCCCATTGGAGCGGGGTGTAGAAAAGATTCCGTAACTTTATGGGGAACGCCAAAAAACTGTTCGGCACGGACGGGGTCCGCGGCGTCGCCAACGTCGACCCGGTCACCTCCGAGACGGCCTTGAAACTCGGTCGCGCGGCAGCGCATGTGTTCAAGACGTACGCGCCGGTGGCCAAGGGACATGGCCGCCACAAGATCGTGGTCGGCAAAGACACGCGGCTGAGCGGTTATATGCTGGAGAACGCCGTCTCGGCCGGTATCCTCTCCATGGGCGTGGACGTGTTGCTCATCGGTCCGCTGCCCACCCCGGGCGTCGCTTACACGACGCGGTCGCTCCGCGCGGACGCCGGGCATCGTGCTGACGGCGTCGCATAATCCATACGAGGACAATGGCATCAAGTTTTTCCGCGACGACGGTTACAAGCTCGATGACGCGATCGAGAGGCAGATCGAAGACCTGGTGTTCAGCGGCGAGATCGAGAAGATTCGGCCGACGGCGGACGCGATCGGCAAAGCGGTGCGTATCGACGACGCGCTCGGACGGTATGTCGAGTTTGCCAAAGCGGCGTTCCCGAAGGGTATGACGCTGGAAGGTCTCCACATCGTGGTGGATGCGGGGAACGGCGCCACCTACAAGAGCACGCCGTGCGTGCTGCAGGAGTTGGGGGCCCGAGTCACGGTCCTCAACAACCGGCCCGACGGCACCAATATCAACAAGGACTGCGGCAGCACGTATCCCGAAGTGGTGTGCCGCGCCGTGCGCGAGCACGGGGCGGACATCGGCATTTCCCACGACGGCGACGGCGATCGCGTCCAGTTGTGCGATGAGACGGGCAACCTCGTCGATGGCGACGACGTGCTGGCGATCACGGCGCTGGATTGGATCGGACGCGGCACGCTCAAGAAAAACACGCTCGTCGCGACGATCATGAGCAACCTCGGGCTGGATCACGCCATCCGTCAGGCGGGCGGACAGGTCGTCCGCACGCAGGTGGGCGATCGTTATGTGATTGAGCGGATGTTACAAGACGACCTTAACGTGGGCGGTGAACAATCCGGTCACATGATCTTTCGCGATTTCACCACGACGGGCGACGGGATTGTCAGCGCATTGCAGGTGTTGCGGATCATGGTGGACACGGGCAAACCGCTGAGCGAACTGCGCAAAGTCTGCACGAAATTCCCGCAGGTCGTGGTGAATGTCCGTGTGAAAGACAAGCCCGCGTGGGAGACGCTCCCCGACGTGATGAAACTCGTCAAAGACGTTGAAGCCAAGCTCAACGGCCAGGGCCGGGTGCTGCTCCGCTATTCCGGCACCGAACCCAAAGCCCGCCTTCTCATCGAAGGTCCCGATACCGCGCAGATCAAATCGTTTGCCGACGAGATCGCCGGCATGATCAAGAAGCGCATTGGCGCCTGACGGCTAGAATTTTGCCGTCGCGCCGCCGATCACCGTCCGGCCCAACGCCGGGTAGCCGATGACTTCTTCGTATTTCTCGTCGAGCAGGTTTTCAAGGCGAACAAACACCTGGCAATGCTTGCCAATGTCGGCGGCCAGCCCCACATCCCACCTGGCGTAACCGCCGTTGCGGACGATGCCATACGGCACGACGACCTGGTAGTCATACCGCGAGCCGACCAGCGCGAGGCCAGTGTGGGCGGTGAAGCGGTTGAAAAACCGGTAGTTCGCGCCGAGGTCGGTGGAGTGCTCGGGCCGTCGCAAGCGCGGGGTCAACGTATTACCGGTCAAATCCTTTGCCTCCATCAGCCAGGTGTAATTCGCGAAGCAGGTCAGGTTGGCGACCGGCCGCGCATCGAGTCCGAGTTCGATGCCGTCGGTGCGGGCGCGGTTGACGTTTTCAAGGATGAAGTCGGGCGCTTCGTAGACGTCGGTGATGAGGTCGCGGATGTTGTTCTCGAAGTACCGCGCACTGCCGGTCACGCGCGGCCCGATGTCCTGCTCAACGCCGGCATCCCAACCGGTGCTTTGTTCCGGTTTAAGATTCGGGTTGGCCAGAAAGGCGGGGTAGCCATAGACACTCGGATAGCTCTGGTACAAATCGCTGAGCGTTGGTGCTCTCATGGCGGATCCGCCAGACGCTTTCAACCGCGTGCCGGTTTCGTTGAAGCGCAACACCCCGGCGCCGCGCCCGGTCACGAAATCGCCGAACTGGCTGTTGTGGTCGTATCGGGCGCCAGCCGTCAGCGTCAGCCGGGTCCACAGCGTCGCTTGATCCTGCACATAGCCGGCCACGTCGTTATTGGACTGGTTGAACGGCGTCGCGCCGGAGGTGTTGTAGGCGCCGTGATTCAGATACCAATCGAGGCCGGCTGTCAGCGTGTTCCAATCCGCCAGTTTCACATCGTTTTGCCAGCCGACCTGCGCCAGGTCGGTCCGTAGATCCGAAGGATAGTCGCCAACTTCAAATAGTTCCTCGTGCGTCTCGGCGATAAAGAAAGTTTGCCGCCACGTGTCGGACACGTCCAACTTCAAACCGACGCGGCCGAAGTAGTTATGGTCGTGGAGGTGGTCGGTGGGGTTCGGCGTGAGCGGCTTGCCGTCGTTGTACTCGCTGGGCAGGCCGGTATCGGCCGTGGTGAAACGCACGGTCGCGTCCAGCGCCGCCTTCTCCAACACCTGGTACCACAGCGAGTCGGCGAAGTTCAGATTATCCAACTCGTCGTTCGGGTACGGATTGTCCGTGTACAAATGCGAGAACGACGCCGCGGTGCTGAACTTGTTGGTCGCGACGGACACATTCGCGAGCTGGTCGAAGGTGCCATACGAGCCGCCTTCCAACGTCACGCTCCCGGTGGGCGGCCCGGCGGCTTTGCGGGTGATGATGTTGACCACGCCGCCCATCGCGTCCGCGCCGTACAGCGTGCTTTGCGGGCCGCGCACGATTTCGATGCGCTCGACCTGGTCGGGCGTCAGGTTCGCCAGCGCCGCGAGGCCGGTGACGGGGCTGTTGATGCGGGCACCGTCAATCATGAACAGCGTCTGGTCGGAATTGAGTCCGCGCGTGAAGACCGACGTCTGCCCGCCGGGCCCGCCGGATTGAACAACACTCATGCCGGCTGATTCGCGCAACAGATCCGGCACGCTGCGCGCCTGGGAATTTACGATTTCATCATGGGAGATCACGGTTACGGCGTTGCCCACGTCCTCCAGCGGGGTGGCCTCTCGCGTGGCGGTGACGACAACTTCCGGTAAGCGGGTGACGGCCTCCGGTGGGCGATTGGTGCTGTCCGAATCCGCGCGCGCGGACCCGGTAACGGCAACAGCGGCGAGACAAAACGGCAGGACGAAACGACGCATAACTTTTTCCTTTGGTTCGAAGGATTGTTGGGTTGCGCGTCGGCCGTTATTCTGACTTCTGGCTTTTTACTCCGAAGTATTGAAATACCTCGGAGCAGGCCTACTTGCTTTACCTTCTCCGTGTGGATGGTTTGGCCCCGAAACGCCCCGATCTCGAAATCGGGGTAAAAATTCGGGGTAAAGCTTTCGTAGCCAGTTACAGCAGCGCCACTGTCGCCGATTCTCACGGCGTTCCCTGCGCCGACGTGGTACGACACGAACGTCTCAAAGAACTGAGCGAAGCGTAAGAAAAGGACCCGGCAATTTCAAGAAGATTCCGACTCCGTCGGATTTTACTGAGGCATTGTTACTTCCCCGGTTGCCAATCGGCGAGTACTTGACTATAGTAAAGTATATGAAGTTCCGAGTCATCATTGCGCCGGACGAGGACGGGGTGTTTGTGGCCGAATGTCCCGCGCTCTCGGGATGCGTCTCCCAGGGCAAGACGCGCGAAGAAGCGATGGCCAATATCCGCGACGCGATCCAAGGTTACCTCCGCAGTCTGGAAAAACACGGCGAACCGATTCCTGGCCCTGTCACCGAAGAAATCATCGAAGTCCCGGTATCAGCCGGCTCCCCGCCTGCAGTGGTGTGGACGCGGTTCGAGCCTTCCGCAAGATCGGTTACGAGATCGATCACCAAACCGGCAGTCACATGATCCTGCGCCACCCATCCGGCCGTCGCCTGACCGTTCCCAATCACCGCGAACTCGCCAAAGGCACACTCCGCGCCCTCGTTCGTGATGCCGGCCTCACCAAGGAACAGTTCGTAGCGCTGCTCTGAGCAGTGGTTCGTCTCAGCGCGGTTGCCAGGGTATAAACGGCGGGATGCCTCGTTGATTTAAGAGGGGGCTTCGCAGAAACTCATGGTGGCAGCCTGCCGAAGCTGAACGGACGTTGCCGCAACTGCTTGCTCGGGATCGATTGTGTCTTATAGTAGCAAGCGGCCATGACGACGCTCGCCTCTTTTTTTGGAATCGATAACAAGCCGCCGGGACAGTCGAAACATGCTTCTGCATACTTGATGAGTGACAGTCGCATCACCGACCCATTGGGAAACGTGCTTGGAAATGACGCGCAAAAAATCTTCGCTTGTACCAGCAGCCCCGTGATTTTTGGATACTTCGGAGATGAAACTGTATCAAAGATCGTTGAAGAGGCTGCGCGAGTTGACGCTTTGGGCGGACCGTTAAGTGGGAGCATCGGATCAAAAGAGATGGCCACTAGATTTACAGGATTTCTCACCAAGAAGTTGCCAAGTACGACCGCCCTTCATTATGACTCTATGGTTGTTTATGTTTCGCCGTGATGGAGTTGGAGACCAGGCCAGATTCCATATCTGGACATTCACGAGAACAAAGCGGTCAGGTTGGACACAAGGGGAGCTCGACGTACCAAACACGTCAGGGACTCCGCTTATTCTGTCAAATTCGCGCCGCAAATATGCATGGGGATCGGGGCAGAATCTCCTTTTGGACCGGTCCGCTGACATTCATGATTTGGGTGATTGGGAGAAGCAGGACGATCTTAGTTGCGCGTATTTCCGCGCTGTGTGGGAATCAATCGAAAGGCAAAAGGACCCCAACTCTGGACCGCCCGTCCAATTGGCCACACTGTTGCGTGACGGCGTCGGCCATTATATTGGGGTGGTTCGTGACGGAAGGCGATATGTATGTGGAAAGCCTTGGTCGGAAACGTCACCGAGCGTGAGACGTTGGGTGGATAGGGACTTTGACGAATGTGATCCCCAAACCCCGCAGAAGAGCACTAAGAAGAAAAGGAGTCCTCCTCTACCAATTCGCCGTTGTCCATCGGAATAAGCCTTCGGCAACCGGAGAAGGAGGCCCGGCCACTCATGCGGCCGGTGGTTCCGCGGGAACGACGCGCCCCGACAGAGCGGGGCGGCTACGAGGAACGATACGTTGGTTAGGAGTAGCCCTCCAACCGGCCGGTCAATTGCGGCGTGTTTCGGTCAGCGCGCTTTCGACGTGTTTGGCGACGAAGTCGATCATCATCGGGTCGGACATCATCGGGGGACTGAGTTCGTAGGTGACACCGGGAAATTTTTTGAGCGTCTGCTCGAAGATGAACGGGATGTCCTCGCGCAGGTGTGAGCCGGGGACGAGAAAGAAGGCGTATCCGAAAATGTGGTTGGCGCCGCGGCGGATGAGTTTCTTGATGGCAACGGGGATGGGCGGTTTGCCGAGTTCCATGAAACAGGGCTCGATGAGGTCGTAGCCGAGGCGCTCCCGCACTTCGTCGACGAGTTTGACCATGATCTCGTTGCCTTCCTTGAGGCGCGAGCCGTGGGTGAATATGAGCACGCCTGTTTTCCGTTGCATCGCGGGGCCAGTATAGCATTAAATGTGGCGGGGACAACCATGAGTGACGAGATCAAACGGCAGTACGTGAACTACCTGTTTTTCAAGGTCGATCCGGCGTGGCGGCGTCTGTCGCGTGACGAACGGGACCGCGGCAAGAGCGAATTCGAGGGCGTGGTGAAGGACTGGAAGGGGCGCGCGCTGCTGATTCCGTTCAGCACGGTCGGCACGCGGGCGGACACGGATTTCCTGCTGTGGCGCATCAGCGAACGGCTGGAAGATTTCACGGAAATGAGCACGCAATTGCTCAACACCAGCCTCGGCAAATGGTGTCACACGCCCTACAGCTACCTGGGCATGACCAAGCGCTCGATGTACGTGGACCATCACGAACACGAGGGCAGCGAAGGCCGGCGCGGGCGGGTGGTGCCGGGACAGAACAAATACATCTTCGTGTACCCGTTTTGGAAGACCAGCGATTGGTATCTGCTGCCGAAGGAGGAACGCCAGCGGATGATGAACGTCCACATCGAAACGGGCCACCGCTACCCGGGCATCAAGATCAACACGATTTACTGTTTCGGCCTCGACGACCCCGAATTCGTCGTCGCGTTCGAGGGCGACAAACCGGAAGATTTCATCGATCTCGTCATGGAAATGCGCGAGCACGAGGTCCGCAAGTACACCCTGCGCGACACGCCGATTTTCACGTGTATCCGCGGCAGCATCGGTGAGGTACTCGGCGCGCTCGGATGAGACGCGCGCTCCCGCTGCTGTTGGTGGCGCCGTTCGCCTGTGTTCTGGCGCAGGAGCCGACGGACGACAAACGTCTCCCTGAAGAACTGGCGATCACGCGTTCGGTCGTGATCCA
This sequence comes from uncultured Verrucomicrobiae bacterium, assembly GCA_963713705.1. Lineage (GTDB taxonomy): Bacteria > Verrucomicrobiota > Verrucomicrobiia > Palsa-1439 > Palsa-1439 > Palsa-1439. The sequence goes on along the minus strand of CAVQMY010000045.1, from coordinate 104,913 downwards.
GGACGCGGATGAATTGGAAAGCACCGCCACGTTTCGATACTCGAAATCGCAACCGACCGAAAATTACGCCGCCGAGGCGGAGTTGGAATACGGGTTGACGGACCGCTGGGAAATCGATGCCGACGTGCCGTACGAGTTCCTTCGACCCAAGAACGCGGCGGGCGCCGATGGTGTCGGTGATGTCGAAACCGCAGTGCGCTACGGGGTGATTCCGCTCCGACAAGGACCGGTCGCGCTAACGGCCGGGCTCGAACTCGGGATTCCCACGGGCGATCGCACGCATAATCTTGGCGAGGGACGGCTCACATTGGAACCGTTTTTCACGGCGAGCACGTGGCTGGGGCGGTGCAACGTGCAGGTCAACGGCGGATGGACACGCGCCATCACCAACGCCGGCGAGGAACCTCGCGATGATTTCGAGTACAACGTGGCGATCCTGTACCCGGTGAAGCGATGGTATCTGGTCCTGGAGGGCAACGGTGAGTCGACCAGCGCTATGACCACGTATTACGTGACGCCCGAATTGATCTGGAGGCCGATGAAGAACCTGGAGTTGTTAGTCGCGGTGCCGTTGGGAGTTACGCATGGATCGGCTGATTATGGGGTGATCGGTGCGGTGTCGTTGGAATTGGAGAATCTCACACATCGCGGTACGGACAAGGACTGAGCGGTTACCGATCTTAATTCCTGCAACCGATCCCAGGCCGCGCGCATCGAAAGGTTGAATAATCCGGAATGTGCGAGATTTGTGGTGGATTTTTGGCGGGGGTTCTGGTAGAGAACACGTCGGCGAGTAGGCAGTCATGGTCATCAGTGTCATCATTCCTACCCTGAACGAGGAGGTCAATCTCCCGGTGACGTTGCGTCAGTTGGCAAACCATCCGGACGTGGAATTGATTGTCGTCGATGGGGGCTCGATCGATCACACGCGCGAACTTGCCCAGGCGTTCACGCCGTATGTCTTCCGCTCGCTGCCGAACCGCGCCAGCCAGATGAACATGGGCGCCCGCCATGCGACGGGTGACATCCTCCTGTTCCTGTACGCGGACACTTTCTTGCTGCCCGGCGCCCTGGAAGAGATCCAGCGGCGGATCATCGGGGACGGCGCGGTAGGCGGCGCGTTTGATTTGCATATCGATTCCCAGCGTCGTCTATGCAGGCTCGTCGCGCGGGCGGCCAGCGGCCGGTCGCGCTGGTTGCGGCTGCCGTATGGCGACCAGGGAATTTTTGTGTGGCGACAGGTGTTCGAAGCGCTGGGCGGGTTCCCCGAGATTCCGATCATGGAAGATATTTCGTTCGCGCGGCGATTGCGTCGCGCGGGACGGCTGACGTTTATCCGGTCGGGACTGGTCACCAGTGGCCGGCGGTGGAACGCCAATGGCGTCGTGCGGACCATGCTGGTGAAATGGTGGGTGACGTTGCTGTTCCTGTTGCGGGTTCCCCCGCAGCAGATCCGCCGCATTTATGACAACTGGCTGGTGCCGGGCAAACCACGCCGGGACAAGAGCGAGCTGATTCCGCCCAACCAAAAGAGCCTGCAAGAGCGGCGGTAGTCTCGCGACAATTCTGGTCGTACGGTGACGCTTTGTCGTAGCCGCCGAAACCTGCCCACCACAATCGGTTCAGTGCTGGTTGATCACGTCGATCAGGGAGCGCAACCGGCCGAAATTGGTGCGGTTGAATGGGAAGACGATCCGGTGCAGGTCCTTCAACTCGGGCTCGTTCTCTTCTTCCGGGAGCGGGCCGGACGCGCGGAACTGGCCGCCGTTGAGGCAGATGCCGGAAAAGCGCGCGTTGAGCGTGCGCAGCAGGTTGTCGGCGACCGGGTATTTCACGCGCACGATGGTCGCGTCCTTCACGTAACGGAACGAGTGGTAGTTGCTGTAGAACTGCGAGATTTCCGCGCAGGCTTCCTCAACGTCGTCGGTGACCTTGAACAGCGCAAGGTCTTCCTTGCTGACCAGCGCCTCGTCGAGGAGCTGGTCCTCGACGAACCGCCACCACGTTTTCCAGTAATTGCCGCGCGGGCGGTCGACGAACACCAGGGGTTTGGGCTGGCTCTTGCCCGTCTGCATCAGCGTGAGCGCCTCGAAGCCTTCGTCGTGCGTGCCGAATCCGCCGGGGAACAACACGATGCCGCTGCTCTCCTTGATGAAGCAGAGTTTGCGGGTAAAGAAATACTTGAAATTGATCAGCTTGCGGTCGCCGGCGATCTCGATGTTCGGCTCCTGCTCGAAGGGCAGGCGGATGTTGAGCCCGAAGCTGTTATCGCGGCCCGCGCCGCGTTGGGCGGCGCCCATGATGCCTTCCCCGCCGCCCGTGATGACCATGAAGCCGCGTTCCACGATGGCTTTGCCGAACGCGACGGCCTGCTGGTACTCGGCCGCGTCGGGTTTGGTACGGGCGGAACCGAAGACGGTGACTTTGCGCCGGCCGCGGAACGGGGCGAAGACCTTCGAGGAATAGCGCAGCTCTTTCAGCGTGGAGGTGATGACCTTCATGTCGAGGCGGTCGGCCTTGTCGTCGATGAGCCGCAGTGCGGTCTCGATGATGTCCTCGATGAGGTCGCCACTTTCGTAATCGTCGCCGTGTTGCTGGATAAGTTGCAGAATGAGAGACTGGTCATTATTGGACTGGGACATAATGCTTCCTTGTTCGTATTGGGCGGGGAGCACTGCTTGAGTCGAGCTTCGAACCTTCGGTGAGTCGAGGGCCGACTACAGCGTTGCACCCCGCGCGTGTTTGTTTCAGTTGACGACGAAGTCTACTCCCTCATGGCGGCATGTAAAGGATTTTTTGGATGGCGGGCGGCGCGCTTACTTTGCTCAGCTGCGCGGTCGCGCCCGGTTTCGATCACGGTTCCTTGAGGATCGATGGGCTTACGGATACGTGACCCGGTTGGGGGTAAAGCTGCCATCGTTTCGCACGGTTACACTCGCGCCCGTCCAGTTCGTCAGCAGCAATACCGACCCGGCATCGGCGTGACCACAGAATGTATTGGTGCCCGGCACTCCAAATGAACTGATGGGGTTGGTTGCCGTCCCGTTGATATACATCAGTGAAGCGGAGGCGCCGGTTCCCAACATCGCCGAAATGGAGACAAACCCCCGGTCGGTGCCCATCGTGAATGTGCCGTTGATGGCGCTGATGATATTCGTTTGGAACGCCATCGGTGTCGCGTTGCCGCTGATGCCGTTCGTGCCAGAGATATGCCAGGTGGCGTTGCTGGAAACAAACGATGCCAGCAAGGTGTTATTCTGATCGCGGGTCAGTATGCCGGCGGCATTGCTCGATACACCCAAGGTCCCATTCCGATCCGCCCACCATCCGACGAACGTGTTGGTCTTGATCCGCAGCGCATCGGTGGCGGGAGAACTCAGGCCGTCGGTCGTCGTGTTACTGGAGCAGCCAGTGGTGAAGAACACGCCCGCAATATCGATGTTGCTGGCCACTCCGACATACCCGATGGCGGGCCATGCGCCAGTATCGAACACCGCCAGCCGAATCCAATCGGTGTTTTGTGCCGCGCTGGTGGAACTGGTCGGAGCAGTCTGTCCCTTCCTGATGAAGATTCCGAAATCGTTCGTATCGACCCCGAAATAGTTGTGGTGGATGGAGGTCGAGCTGACATCCAACTGGTCAAACACGGCGCCGTTTCCGATGGAATAATTGTCATAGGCCCCCTCCGCTGCCGTCCAAATGACGCCACAATCGATCATCAAACCCTTGTCGGCCACGGGGACTGTCGTTGGCAACGGTATATCGTACTGAATTCCAACGTGGCCAAAGGTCGGCCTCCATTCCCATATTCCCACCCGCTGCGTGCCCAAAGCCACCCAGGCGTCCATTCCGTAAACCGAAGCGTAGCTGGCGAAATTGTAGTTGCCTCCGCCGACGTAGTTATTTAATCCAAAGTCCTCCGCGCTATTGGCGACCTGATAGTCCAAGTCCCACATCGTATCAATCGAGTTGGGGCTGTACGTCTGAATGTCCACGCCTTTATAGCCCGCACCGCGGACGGTGTTCGTGCCAATTCCGAAATACTCGTTCGTAGTTCCGTCCGCATTGGAGGCTGTCAGCAGATTACTGATGCTGCCCATGACGAGGTTTCCGCCCGCGCTCGTCAGCGTGAGCTGTCCTGGTGCTCCGTTGCTGATTGTCACGCTCGACCCGCTGAAACTCATGCTGGCCCCGCTGGAATTCGTGATGACGTAGAGCGTGGAAATGCCGCCGCCGCCGCTGGCAGCAATCTGGAGGCTGTTGCCAATCGGGGTCACCGTGATATTCGACCCGGCGGAGAGCGTGACCGCGTCGGTGAGTCCATTCACGCTCTTGACGACTTGTCCGCTACCGATTGTGACCGTGGTCACCGCGCCGGTGGCGATGGCCGCGCTGCCGACACTGCCCGCGGCGATTTGGTTGGAACCCACCGCGCCCGCGGCAATCTGGGCCGCCGTGATCGAACCGTTCGGCACGCCACCCGCCATCAAGGCGTACCCGGCGGCGGCGATGCGTTGGTCGGGGCTCAGTTGCTGAACGCCATTGACCCCGTCATTGAACCAGACGCGCAACCGGACGTCGGCGTTGGTGAACACCGTTGCCGGGATGGCCGAGGCCATGTCCGGGACGTTGGTGTCGCCGAGCAGCACGGAGTACAAGCCCTTGGTGACCGTGAGGGACACGGTATTGAGGCCGTTGCTCCAGTACGTTGCGGAGCCGTCGGTGTTGACGAGGGCGAACTGGAATTGTCCCGTGCCGTCGAAGTTCGTGCCGTTGTCCACGATGCGGCCCTGATAGTTGATGATGCCCGGCATCTGGGCGTGGAGACGAGGGACGAAATTGAGAGAACCAATGGCGACGATGACCACGAGATTTGACAAGAGCATCCGTGACTTCATAACCAGCTTCCCATTCGCATCAGCTGCGCCTCACCTGTTCTCTGTTTTCATTCAGCAAGCAGGTCTGAGCGATTCCCGTGCCTCACAAACGGCACAACGAGGGGTGAGTATATGCTCCAAAGGCTTGATTTACAAGGCTTTTATTGCCTTGCGCCATGGTTGGGATAGACTGGGGCGGTGCAAAGGCCATCGGTCATTTCGGAGTCGTTGGTGGACGCGTTGCGGGAGGCGCGGGCGGTGGTGGTGCTGACGGGAGCGGGCGTGTCGGCGGAGAGCGGGATACCGACGTTTCGCGATGCGATGGACGGGTTGTGGTCGAAATTCGACCCGCACGAGCTGGCGTCACCCGAAGGGTTTGCGCGCGATCCCGAGACAGTGACACGCTGGTACGATTGGCGGCGGGAGAAATGCGGGGCGGCGAAACCGAACCCGGCACACCTGGCGTTGGCGCGGCTGGAAAAGCATCTCGCGGCGGAGAAACGCGCGTTCACGTTGCTCACGCAAAATGTGGACCGGCTGCATCAGGCCGCAGGCAGCCGCCACGTTGTCGAATTGCACGGAACGATCTGGGTCTGGCGCTGCACACGATGCGGCATCGAACGCGAGGAACGCGGCGGGCCGTTTACAGAATATCCGCCGCGATGCGCGTGTGGCGGGGCGCGGCGACCGGCGGTGGTGTGGTTCGGCGAGATGTTGCCCGAGGACGCGATGCAGACGGCGGGCGACGCGTTGGAGGCGTGCGACTTGTTTTTCTCGATTGGCACGAGCGCGGTGGTTGAGCCAGCGGCAAGTTTCATCCATCACGCGCGGCGCCACGGCGCGAAGACGGTGGAGATCAATCGCGAGCCCACGCCGATTACGCCGGTGGTGGACTGGTCATTGCCCGGAAAAGCGGGGGAGATCCTTCCCGAAGTAGTCCGGCTGACGTTTGGGTTTTGAGGGGCTACCACGAATGGACACGAATGTTCACCACGAAGGGCACCCTTCGACTTCGCTCAGGGCAGGCTCCGAGCACGAAGGTGTTGTAGGCCGCGTGCCCCCACGTGGCGTTGCCTCTTGACCATCCGCAAGTCGCGGCCATATCCTGCCTGTATGAAGCGCGGCCTTCCGTCATGTTTGTTGGCAATAAGCATCTTGTGCGTGGCAGCGGCTTACGCGGGTCAACAGGGTAATGAAGTCTCAGACGACACCGTGGTCGCCGAACTGGGTTCGAACCGAGTTACCTATGGCCAGATTCGGTTATCGGTTGAGGCTATTGGCAAACTACGGCAGGGCAGGATACCGGAGGATCAACTACAAGCGCTGCGGAGGTCAGTCGAATCTAAAACGCTCCGGCATAAACTGGAGGAGTTGGTGGCTACGGAAGCCATGGCCCATTATGGCATTACCTCGCAGATGGTCTCGGAGGCTACAATCAAGGCGGCCGTAGCGGAACGAATGCGAGCCATGTTTGGAAGGGACACTTTCACGCAAGAAGACGCGCAGAAACAACACGAACAGATTATTTCGGAAATCAAACTCTTGGAGACTTGGCAGAACAATCACGAGGAGGGAGAGAGGCTGTACCAAAGAGAGTTCTCTGACTCAATCACCCCGCAAAAATGGGAAGAGGCCAAGAGGCAATACAATACCCCGGAAACATTGACAGAAGCCTCTCGAAATCTTCCCCTTCCCAGCGCTACGGCAGCCAACGCGAAGGTCCGCGAGGCTGTCGTTCATAAATTGATGAAAGATCAACTAGTTGGTGAATTGCGACGAGATGGCAAGCTCCGCCAGGAAGAGGGTTATCGCGACTGGCTTGATAGGAAGCTCAACGCGGCCAAGATCGTTCGAGGTGACCTCGTGGTGGACCAGCCGAGAGCGCTTGAACATTTGGACGGGAGAGTGTTTCCAAATGCGGACACCAACGACCCCGTGCACTTTCCGTTACCAACAGCGCCTGCTCCATCTGTTGGGGACCAGCGGTAACGCAGGTTGTTTCTACACAGCGTTTCGGCTCGGTGGACTCGGCTCCAAGGTGACAGGGGTGTGACGGCGATCCAGTGTGGCCGTGGGGAGACCTGTACCAAGCCGCTACGAATCGAGGGTCACTAGTGGCGGGGTCGGACGTTTTTTCCATTCATCCGCGGAGGGCGCCGTAGTATTCCCATAACGGCCCGACGACACCGCGTTGGCGGAGCTGGTCGGCGATGGCGGCAAAACCCGGTGGCACTGGGCCGACGATCCATTGGGAGGCGCGCCGGCCAAACTCGGCGAGTTGGTCCAGGAGTTGCGCCTCGGTCAGAGCGGGTGAAATGTAATAGGCGGGATCGAGCAGGTCGGTATCCGCCGTCAGGATCCCTTCCCGTTGGGCGCGGGAGCGCAGGGCGGTGCCGGGATAGATGCGCATGCCGGCCAGGGCGAAGATGATCGCGCCGGCGAGGTGTCGCGCGTTGGCGAACCCGGTTTGGAGCGTCGCGAGGGTTTCGCCCGGACCGCCGCACATGACGAAGTGGCTGCAGTGAACCCGGGCCGCGCGGGCCAGTCGGGTGGACTCGACGATGTCGGAGAAGGTGAATGTCTTGCCGTATTCGGCGAGCACCTCGTCGCAGAAACTGTCGGCGCCGAATTCGATATGTGTCAGCCCGGCCTTCGCCATCAACCTCATCAATTCCGCCGTCAGGTTCTTCGGGCGCAGGAAGCAGGTCCACGTCAGCCGGATGCCGCGGCGGAGAATGGCTTCGCAGATACCGGCCACATGCTCGTTGTTGAGGTTGAACACGGCATCGGCGATGAAGACGTGTTTGGCGCCCTGCTGCTGAATGGCCGCCAGTTCATCGACAACAGCGTCGGGCTGGCGTTGGCGATTGTCGCGGCCTTCGATCAGCGGGTAGGTGCAGAAACAGCAGGGCAGACTGCAACCGCGTTGCGTCGAGATGTTCAGCATGGAACTGCGGTTGAGGTAGAAATCCACGAGGTCCTGCGGGCGTTCGGCGGATCCGAGCGACGCGGGTTCAACGGGGAGGCGCGGATTGATGACAATCTTCCCGCCACAACGGTGGACCAGGCCCGGGATGGCGCCGGGGTCGGCACCCGCGGCGAGGACGTTGATGAGGCGGTCGAATGCGATTTCGCCGGCGCCGTGGATGCCGTAATCGGCGTCGGTCAATCGGAGCAATTGCTCCGGGAAAATGGAAAAGGCGCTGCCCCCGAGGACAATCGGGCAGGAGCACAAGCGGCGGATCGTCTGGCAGAGCGTGACGGCGTCACGGAAATAGGTTTGGCGGCTCACGAACTGGACATCGTCAATGTTGCGCAGGGAAATTCCCACGACATGCGGGCGAAACTCGGCGAGGATTTTCTCGATTGGCTCGGTGGCGGCTTGGCAATCGTGGACGCGAGTGGTGTGGCCGGCGCGGCGCAGGGCGGCGTCGAGGTGCGCCACGCCCAGGGGGAAGACCGGGTACGGCTGGTCGCAGCGATTCTGGCTGATCAACAGGATCCGCGAAGACATCGCCGGGATTGTAGGAACTGCTGATTGGAAAGCAATGGAGAATGCCGGGTGAGCCCGCGGCGATAACGCCGGTGGCGGACTGGTCATTGTCCGGAAAAGCGGGGATATACTTCCCGAAGTGGTCCGGCTGACGTTTGGGATTTGAGGGCGCCCCGATCTCGAAATCGGGGTAGAATTGGAGCGGGTATGGCGATGCCCGGCGCGTGCGGGAGATTCGCGACGGACGGGTGCGAGGGGTTCCGTCCCGCAAGGTGTTTGCACGCCGTCCGCGTCGGCGGTGACGCGGGACTACTTCAGGCCGAGCCATTGCTTCACCACGATTTCGATTTGCACAACCTGGTCGGCAGTGAGTGAAGCGCGATGACGGACGAGCACCGAGGCCGGGATGCTGCGCAAGCCTTGAACATCGAACACGCCTGCATCTAGTCCCGGCACGGTCACGCTGACTTCGAAGCGCGTCCCCCGCGGGGCGGTTGTGTGAGGGACGACGGCGTACAGGGCGCGTTCGTTATCGAGAAAGGGAACGTTCAACACGAGGGCGGGACGAACCTTCGCCGCAAGACCGAGATCAACCTGCCAGAGTTCACCGCGCTTGGCGGTCGGCATCGGTTCCCTCAGCTTTGTCGTACTCCTGGAAGGCGCGGTCGGCGGCGATGATCAAATCGGCTTCACTGAGCGTGCCGTGCGCGTCCTGATAAATCGACGAGCCCTTGCGCTCGCGGAACAAGCGGTCAAGGTCTGCAGCGAGTTGTTTCAACTCCGCGTCCGAGAGCTTCGGTAGCGCTGCTGCGATTTCGGTCAGGGTGCTCATGTAATAGAACTATAGCATAGAGGCATTGGGTAGTTCAACCGCGAACGGCGCTGGCGGATGACGCCGTCGCAGGGGGTCGGCCATTATCTTTGCGGCAGGGGTGCGGTAAGGTGGAGGGGTGCAACGGCAAGTGGTCAATTCCTGGCCCCCGGGTGTTGTTTTCACCCGGCGTTGATTCACAAGTGGAAATGTGCTTGACTGAGTACATGCGGATATGTATGGTAGGCGGAGTGATGGTTCTTTGATATATGAGGGTGCGGGACATTGGAGCGGCCTATGGTTGTGCGGAAGCCCGACCCTCCGAGTCGAAACGACGGCGGGCCGGGGGCCGGTCCGCGCCCACCGTGCGCGGCTACAGTCAGGAGGCGGCGGTTTGTCTGGACCCGTTCGATGGAGGACTCGCTTCGACGCTGCTCAGGGCAGGCAGGGCGACGCAAAAAAGGGGGAAATTGCGAAACGAACCCAACGGTTCCGAATCGAAAATGCGTGTGGATGAGATTGCGGGACTGGTAGTTAGAAATTCGTGGTCGGCATTTTTTCATTGGGTTCGTCCATGGTTCGCTTGGGTTCGCTGGGGGGTATTTGAGGGGTCCGGCGCTGTTCCGGTGGCGATATTGAGCGGAAAAGAAGGGAAAATCGGCGGGTCCGCGCTCACCGAGCGCGGCTACAGCGAACCCTACCGCAGGGAGCGGTCGCGGCGGAGGTTGTCGACGATCTGGCGGGTGGCCGTGGATTTGTTGAGCGTATAAAAATGCAGGCCGTCGACGTTGGCGGCGAGGAGTTCGCGGCATTGGCGGGTGGACCAGTCGACGCCGTAGCGCAGGACGGCGTCGGGATCGTCGGCAATCGGGTTGAGTTCGATGTGCATTTGTTCCGGGATGACCGCGCCGCACATGGCGGTGAACTTTTTGATCTGGGCGACGTTGGTGACGGGCATGATGCCGGCGATGATGGGGACGGTGATGCCGATGTCGCGGCAGCGATTGACGAAGCGGAAGAAATCGGCGTTGTCGAAGTAGAGCTGGGTGATGATGAAATCGGCGCCGGCATCGACCTTGGCCTTGAGGCGTTTGAGATCGGTTTCGAAATCGGGCGCTTCGGGATGTTTTTCGGGATAACCGGCGCATCCGAGACTGAATTTTTCCGCGAAATGTTTGCGCAGATGGCGAATGAGGTCGACGGCGTTTTTGAAATCGGGGAACCAGCCTTCGGGCGGTTCGGGCAGGTTGGCGGGCCGGTCGCCGCGCAGGGCGAGGACGTTCTCGATGCCGTGGGTGGCGAAATTCTCGAGGACACCGTCGATGTCCTTCAGCGTTTGGCCGACGCAGGTGAAATGGGCCATGGCTTCGAGCTTGAATTGTTCTTTGATTTTGAGCGTGACCTCCAACGTGCGGGCGCGCGTGCTGCCGCCGGCGCCGTAGGTGCACGTGGCGAAGGTTGGGCGCACCTCGTGGAGGCGCGCGAGCGTGTCGAGGAGATTGGCCATCGCCTCGTCGGTTTTTGGGGGAAAGAACTCGAAGGAGACCGTCGGCCGCGTGGTCTTGAGGATGTCGCTGATTTTCATCAAGTCGTCGCGGTTCGGCGGGAGCCGCTCTCTCCTATTTATCGAGGAACTTCTTGTAGAACGGCGATTTTTCGTAATCGCGGGCGACGCGGTCGAGGATGCGGTCGCGATGGTCGATGAGGCGTTTCGGTTTGCGCGGTTTGAAGTTGTCGAGCGCGTAGGCGGTGATCAGGGGAAGGGCGATGGTCGAGTCCACGTAGCAGACAACGGCATCGGGAAGTTTTTTCGGGTCGACCTTGCCCCAACTGACGGCTTCGGACGGCGTCGCGCCGGAGAGACCGCCCGTGTCGGGGCGAGCATCGGTGACCTGGAGGAAATAATCGTGGCCTTTTTCGTTGAGGCCGAGGACTTCCTGGATTTGCGGCTCGGTCTGGAGCATGAAATTTTTGGGCGAGCCGCCGCCGAGGATGAAGACGCTGGAGTTGCGGCCGTGTCGTTTGGCGTCGTAGACGATGCCGGCGGTCTGATTGACGTCGCGGTTCACGTCGAATTGCAGTTTGTAGCCCGCGAGACTCATGGCGGCGACGTTCATGCCGATGGAACTGTCGCCGGGGCTGCTGGTGAAGCAGGGGACGCCGTATTGGTAGGCGACGGAGATAAGCGAGGTATCCTTGAGGCCGAGTTTGCGTTCGCGTTGGTGGACGTATTTGCCGAGGAGGTAGTGGAATTCGTCGGTGCCCATGGACCGCTGGAACTCGCGACCGCTGATGACCTGACGGATGAAGGCGTCGGTGTCCAGGAGGACGGTGTAATCGAAGAGGATGTCGTAGATGCGGATGATGTGGCGTTTGCGCAGTTCGACGTCGTCGAGAAACGGCGAGCCGCGGTAGAGCTTCATGTCGAGGCCGTAATGGATGTCGTGGTAGAGGTTGGCGCCCGTGGTGATGATCCAGTCGATGAAGCCGGCTTTGATGAGCGGGATGAGACAGGAAATGCCCAGGCCGGCGGGCACGAGCGCGCCCGTGAGACTGACCCCGACCAGACCATTGCGGGGCAGCATTTTCCGGGTGAACAATTCGCAGCCCTCGCGGAGACGGGCGGCGTTGTAGGCCTGGAAGGTGTCGGCGACGAGTTGAGACGCGCGGGCGCCCCTGGCGGCGGGGCGGGGATTGAGTCGCGAGAATCGGCTGAATTTGCTGACGGTTTTCATGTGGCAGAGATTTTTGTTCGTGCAAACGTCCTAGCGAGCCCCTAGAATTAACAGCGGCGAAAACTTTTGCAACCTATTTAGGAGGCACATTTCATGGAGCCACGAGAGATACACATCGGCCATAGTCCCGACCCGGATGACGCATTCATGTTTTATGCGTTGACCCACGGCAAACTGGACACGGCGGGTCTGACGTTTAAACATGTCATCCGGGACATCGAGAGCCTGAACCATCTGGCCGTGGAAGGTGAACTGGAGGTGACGGCGCTCAGCGTACACGCGTATGGGTACGTGATGGACAAGTACGCGCTGGCGGCGAGCGGCGGAAGCTTCGGGGACAAGTGCGGGCCGATCGTGGTGGCGCGAAAACCGATGGACGTGGGGGAGTTGGCCGACGACCGAATCGCGGTGCCCGGGACGATGACGACGGCGTATCTGCTGTTGAAGCTGTTGCTGATGAATTTCAAGTTTGAGGTGGCGTCGTTCGACAAGATCATGGATCTGGTCAAGAGCGGCGAAGTGGACGCGGGGTTGTTGATTCATGAAGGGCAGATTACGTACCAGCAGATGGGGTTGCACAAGATTGTCGACCTGGGCGAGTGGTGGTACGCGGACACGGGCTTGCCGACGCCGTTGGGCGTGAACGCGGTGCGCAAGGACCTTGGCAAGCAATTGATGCGCAAGATTTCGGAGTTGCTGACGGCGAGCATTCGCTACGCGTTGGAGCATCGCGAGGAGGCCGTGGCCTATGCCCGGGAATTCGGTCGTGGCATGGACGCTGCTATGACCGATCGGTTTGTGGGAATGTATGTCAACCCGCTCACACTGGACATGGGGCTGAAAGGCCGCGAAGCCATCGCGTTGTTGCTGACCCGCGCGTATCACGCGGCGCTGGTGCCGCGCCCGGTGAATCTGGAGTTTGTCGAGTAATGGCGCACACCGGAAGCAACGAAGGGCATGGCGCGTGAAGTCAGTCGGGCGTGTTTCCATCCTGTCCCGGGGGCTGTTTGTGTTGTTGGTGGCAACGCCTGTGTGTCGTGCGGCTTGGGACTTCACAGCCCCCGGGCGAACCGAACCGCAGCTGGAGCGTGGCCCGCTAGCGGCGTGCAATATGATGACAACTGGAACGCGACCGAGATTGATCGGCAGTCAGGCCTCCGGACAACTCGGACCTCACCCTGCGCGCCAAATTTCCCTGGAACGTTCGCTTCTCAGTGGGCTATACGATTATGGGATTAATTATCCGGCAACAAAGGATTGGGGAGGAGTGGATCAGAGTCACACACTGAACATTTCGGAGATCTACAGCCTGAATCCGAGGCTGATACTGAGCCTCAACGAGGGTTTTGTCAATTCACTCCAGCCGCAACTGGTACAGACGGCGGCTGGAGTACCCGCTACCATTATCCAGGCGGGTACGTATCTTTACGACGTGGTCGGGGCCAACGTGAGCTACTCGTTGACACCCCGTTGGACCGCTTCCGTGTCGGGGAATTGGGACATCTGGAGGTATCAGGAAGCGCTTTACGCAACCAATAATAACCACATGGATTACTCGGTGACGCTTTCTGCCGTGTACTCCGTGAACCCGCGCACAACTGTGGGAGTGAATTACCAGTATGCTGAGGATATCTACACCAATCCCGGCTTCAAGAACGGTCTGAACGGCTATTCCAACACCGGGTATCTGTCCCTGACACACCAGTTTAATCCAAAGTTGGCGCTGGTGCTCAATGGCGGTTATACCGTGCGCAATTCGGAGGACGGTACCACCAGCACCTCCCCGTCCGGGTACGGCTCCCTTATCTACAACTACGGTCCGTTGGACTCGATCTCACTCATTGGTGCCGAATCATTGAGCGCAGCCAGCATCGGGTACAACCAAGCTTTAGCGCGCAGCAGACACTGAGTCTCGCCCTGCAGGTCAATCATCGGTTTACAGCCAGGCTGCATACTTTGGTTGCGGCCACGTACTCAGAAAATAGCTTCACTGCGGTACTGCTTAACCAGCAGCTTCAGTTGCGGAGCACGACGCCAAGCGACGAGTCCATCACGGCGCAATGTGGTTTCGGCTATGATTTCCGGATCTGGCTGTCAGCGGGAATCAATTACTACTACACCAAACTTCTTTCTTCAGATGTGAATCTGGTTCAGCCGTATTCCCGTGACCAAATCGCCGTGGTCTTGACCCTGACATACTGAGTGGGCGGGCGAAAGGCGCCTTTCGGCACGGGAAATGCGTCTCTTTGAACTGCGAATGGAAATGCGGCCGAAACATCACCCGATCAGCAAGATTGGCAAGGTGTTGTCGAGTGTGGAGTTGCCACCGGACTTTTCACTTGCCTGTGGGCCGAACTTGGTGTTTAGTGCACGGACTTCAAAAGTTTACTGATGGATACGACTCAACCAGCCGCTGAGACGCGCCTTCACTTTCTGGATTATTGGCGTGTCATTAGAACCCGCAAGGTGATTCTGTTCTTGGTCTTTTTGCTGGTTGTGCTGACTGTTTTTACCATCACCCTCTTCCAACCAAAGATGTACGTGGCATCGGCCCGCATCAAGGTTGAACCAGAGAGGCCAACGGTGGAACTGGGAGGCCGAAATGATATGCCGATTTACGACCCCTATTTCCTGCAAACCCAATACGAAATCCTCCAGTCGCAGAAAATTCTGTACCCGGTCATCGAGCGGCTTAATTTGCAGCAGCACTGGGGAGTCGACGTTAAACTGCCCGAGGACGTGGCTTTCAGACGGCTAAAGGGGTCGATGGTCGTGCGCCGGTTCCGCGACACCTCGCTCATCGAAATTTCGGTATATGACCATGAAGGCGCGATGGCAGCACAGATTGCCAACACAGTTGCTGACTACTACAAAGATGAGCGGTTGGAAGTGAAGCGCCAGGATACTCAGAAGGGAATCGACAAGCTGCACGACGAAGTCGCGCAGCAGGAGGAGCGGGTCCGTCAGGCTCAGGAAAAGGTCGAGAAGTACCGCAAAGATCTGGGTGTGCCCGTATTCGACAAGACCAAGCTGAACGACATAACGATGCAGCAGTTGGAATCCAGGTCGATGGAGGCCCGCAATGAAGCAGCTGGACTTCAGCAAGAACTGAATGAAGTCGAAAAGCTCACCCCCCGACAACTGCGTGGTGCCGTTACCAAGTTGATTAGCGACTCCACGGCGCAATCACTTCTGCAGAACCTGACCGATACCGAGACGCATCTGGAGACCGCCAAGGAAGATTATGGTCCGGAGCACCCGACGGTACTGGCCTTGATCGCCACGCGCGACAAACTGCTGGACCAACTCAATGACCGTCTGGAGGGCATCAAGGCGGGTATCGCCATCGAGTATGCGGTTGCCAAGGCCCACGCCGATGACCTGGAGAAGCAGCTCGACGAAGCCAAGACGGCCGACCTTGTCTTGCAGAGTGAAAAATATCTCCCGTTCCGAAATGCCCAGCGCGAGGAGGAGTTGGAGATGAAACTGTACGAGGGTCTCAAGGCGCGTTTGCAAGAGACCACGGTCGAAATGGAATTGCCGCGCAGCCCGGTGGAAGTGATTGACCACGCCGAAGCGCCACTGCCACAGATGTACGTCAAGCCCAACATCTGGCTGAACGTTGGCATGGGCGCCGCGGCCGGTTTGGTGCTCGGCGTCGCCCTGGCGTTCTTTATCGAGTTCCTCGACACCAGCATCAAGAGAATCGAGGACATCGAGAAGTACCTGGGGTTGCCCGTCCTTGGCGTCGTCGGACAACAGGCCGGATTGCTGCACCGCGGTAATGTTTCCATGTCCCACCTCGAGGCGTACCGCATGTTGCGCACCAACATCGAATTCGCCAAACCGGAGGGCGCGCCAACGTCATTTTGCGTGCTCAGCGCGGGGGCCGGAGAAGGCAAATCGTTTACCATCGCCAACCTCGCCTTTGTCTATGCACAACACGGAGCCCGTGTCCTTGTGGTCGATAGCGATCTGCGTCGTCCGGGTGTTCATGAGCATCTGGGAGTCGCCAACAATATCGGCCTTGCGGATTATCTCAGCGGCGCCAAGAGCGTTCAGGACATTATCCAGCCGACCGAAACCGCAAACCTCTGGCTGATCGCCGCCGGTGGCGGTTCCTCGGCGCGGGCGGCCCTACATTTGCTGACCTCGCAACGAATGGCGGAACTCATCCGCCAGGTTATGCAACAGTTCGATGTGGTCATTTACGATACGCCGCCCATCCTCGGTGTCAGCGACGCCGCGGTCATGACCCGTGAAGTGGGCATGTCGGTTCTCGTGGTCCAGCACCGCCGTTACCCGCGCAACATGGCCCGTCGCGCCGTGCAGGTCATTCAGAACGCCGGCGGCAAGCTGCTCGGGTGCGTGGTGAATAACGTCCAGCTCGGCCACGATGAGACCTACTACTACTATCACGACCATTATCACGACCAGCTCGAGTTCGCCCAACACACCCGCGAACTCCGCGAGAAAAAGCAGATCGCAGCCACCAAGCCATCGGGCGGTGATGAGATTGACCTATCCGGAAAGTATTGAACGAGCGATTCGCCACAGACCCGTTTGGCGATCCAATTATACAGAGCATTGTGGAACGATTGACTTCATGAATTCAACCCGACCGATCAATCGATGCGTGTTGGTTGGCTGGCGGATAACTCTGGCCGCCATCCTCGGCCTGTCCGCCGGATGCAGTACCGTCAACGACCTGGTCGGCCGGTCGAACCCACCGAAGTCGTCCGTCACCGCCGCCACCACCGCCGCCGCAACCGCCGCAGGTGTGAGTGACGAAGAGGTTTCTGGCAGACTGCGCACAGGAGACGAGATCGTCGTCCGTATTGACGCCGGCGCGGCGACCGCCGTAATGGGTGGCGCGCCTCCGATGTGATCATTGACGACCAGGGGAATATCGAGTTGCCGCTGATCGGGCAGATCAAGGCGGCCGGTCTCACCACGAGTGAACTCGCCGAACATGTTCAGTCCAATTATGTGCCCCGCTACTACGTGCGGTGCACCGCCTCCGTCCTTGTTGCCCAGCGATTTTTTTATGTCGGTGGCGAAGTGAAGAATGTTGGTCGCTTCCTCTGGAGCGAGGACACAACGTTGTTGAAGGCCATCCACACGGCCAGTGGATTTACCGATTACGCGAATCGACGCAAGGTGCAATTGGTTCGTGGCAAGACCACCGAGACGTACGATTGTGAAGACCTGCAGCGCCATCCGGCCAAGGACGTCCCGATCCGGCCCGGGGACACCGTGACAGTGCCGCGCAGCATCTTCTGAGAAATCGACCGTCGGATTGCCAGTCAACAGGAGGAGTCGCGCTACGGGTACGGTGAACCACCGCTCGGGTAACCGCAATGTCCGCGCCGTCTGGACGGGCTCACAATCCCCCTTGGGGCACGTGTGCCAGACCGCCATCGTTGTTCTCAGCCTGTTGATCCTCGCATTCGCCCCGTTGGCTTTCGGCGCGGTTCGGCTCTGGGCTCTTGGTCCGGTCTTTATCGCCATCGAAGTGGCGGGAGTGCTGTGGATCATCCACATTCTCAACGCCCGGGAAATCCCCGTGGTCTTCTCCACGGTCGGCCCAGCGGTCGTTGCCCTGGCGGCGTATGGCGTGATTCGCTACGGCTTGAGCGAGATCGAGCCGATCGCCAGTGTCTCCATGATGCAATGGCTCGCCGCGGCCCTTCTCTTCTTTCTGGTGCTCAACAGCGTTCGACACCGTTGGCATGTCACGCTGGTGGTATGGGTGCTGGTTGGCACGGGCACCGTAGTCGCCCTGTGCGCGTTGTGGCAGGTAATTGCCGGATCATCGTCCGTGTGGGCGTTTCCCCAGTACGACCGGTACCTGGGCAGTCCCAGTGGCACGTTCATTCGCCCGAGCCACGGCGCGGCTTACCTGCAAATGGTGTTCCCGATCGCCGCCGCCACCATCCTTTTTTCCCGCCGCCGTTTTGAACAGAAGGTGGCCATCGGCATCGCCTGTTTCCTGATGGCTGTGGCCTTGTTGTTGATCGCTGCCCCCAACGGCTGGCTGGGATGGCTGGCCAGCATGATCGTTCTGCTCGTGTACATTATCAAACGCGGCAGCAAGAAGTCGCGCTGGCTCATGATCGGAGTGGGACTGCTGGGGCTCTTGCTGGTCGTGGCCCTCATCAGTCTTTTGGCGTCGGGAGCTTCGCAGCGAGGGTTCCCGACGACGGAACGCCAGTACCGGGGAGCGTTGTGGCATGCCGCCTGGCAGATGGCCCGCGGCAACCTGTTGCTGGGAGCCGGGCCGGGCATGTATCGGTGGCTGTATCCGTCCTACCGGACCGTGCAGGGTGTGATGGACACGCCGGACAATGAATATGGGAGCGTGTTCTCGGAATGCGGCCTGATCGGTTGCGTGCTGGTCGTGTGGGTCCTCGTGGCGTTCGTGATCGCGGCCATTCAAATCCTCGCCGTCCGCGCGTCGCGTTATTCCGCTTCCACCCCGTCGAACCGCTACGCCTTTGCCGTCGGCGGACTGGCGGCGGTCATTGCCGTCGCCATCGGCGTCATCTTCGATTCGAGCCTCCACACGCCGGCCAATTTGTTTACCTTGGTGGTCATCATGGCGACAACGCTCACCTGCGGCGTCCATCCCAGCGGCAAAATCGATGAGGACGAGGAGTTGCCGGGCCGGTATGCGCCCCTCGCGGTCAAGGGAGTCAACAAGGTCGCGCTGGCCGCGTCGCTGGCCATCGTGGTGCTGCTGCTCGCGTCGCGATTGCGCAAGAGTTACCCGTCCGATTTCTCTTTGCGACTGGCCCGGCGTGCCGGGGATTCGTTGGACTGGGACACGGCCCGGGAGCGACACCTGCAGGCGTGGAAATTTGACCGCCGCAACTTCGAAGTCACCACCGCCATCGGCGACTTCCTGAGCGCGCGCGCCACGTGGGACGTCGCGCAACGTGAGAAATTGTTGGACGAAGCGCTGACCTGGTATGAGCGCGCTTTCACAGCCAATCCCTATGCCATGGATGTTCAGGTCAAAATCGCGCGCGTGTACGACGCCCTGGCCAAACGAGAGCTCGCCGAGGAGTGTTACCGTCGCGCGCTTCGGGCCGACCCCGAAAACGCGTCCTACCATGCCCAGCTGGGGCTGCATGGCCTGCGCTGGGGCGACACCGAGGGGGCCGTTGCCAGTTTCGCGCGCGCCTACGAACTGGGCGGCGACGACCCGCTGCCGGAAATTGAATTGCGACGGCTGGGCAAGCTGGGACCATGAGCCTGTCGCCCGGCACATTGCGCCGGCTGGCGGAAATCGTCGGCGGTCCGGTGAACCTGCGGCAGTCACCCGAAGAACGCATCGCCTACAGCTATGACGCGACCGCCATGCTCGCGCAGGCGCCCGAAGCAATCGTCTTTGTCGAATCGGCGCAACAGGTTTCCGATGTCCTGAAGCTCGCCAACGCGGAGGGGTTCAAGGTTGTCCCGCGCGGCAGCGGCACCAATCTCAGCGGCGGCACGATCCCCGTGGAGAACGGCATCGTGCTCGTCACCGTGAAGATGGATCGGATTCTGGAGATCGATCCGCGGAATCTCACCGCGCTCGTCCAGCCGGGGGTGTTGACGGCGAGAATTGACGAGGCCGCGGCGGCGCACGGGTTGTTTTATCCGCCGGATCCCGGGTCGATGCAGGTGTCCACCATCGGCGGAAACGTCGCGGAGAACTCGGGTGGGTTGCGCGGACTCAAGTACGGCGTCACGCGGGATTACGTACTCGGCCTGGAAGTCGTGCTGCCCACGGGCGAACTCCTGCGTTGCGGGACGAAATGCGTGAAAGATGTCGCGGGTTACTCGATCAAAGATCTGTTCATTGGCAGTGAAGGCACGCTCGGTGTGGTCACGCAAATTTTGCTCCAACTGCTCCCGCGGCCCGCGGCGCGCAAGTCCATGCTCGCCACGTTCCCGTCGACGACCGATGCCGCCGAGACCGTCAGCGCGATCATCGCGGCGAAGATCATTCCCTGCACCCTCGAATTTCTCGACCGCACGACGATTCGTTGCGTCGAAGAGCACGCCCACATCGGGTTGCCGCTCGACGCCGAAGCCATTTTGCTGATGGAGACGGATGGCCACCCCGTCGTCGTCGAGGAGGAAGCCGCGCGGATGATTGAACTGGCGAAACGACATCGCGCCCGCGACGTGCGCATTGCAAAAGACGCCGCCGAAGCCGAGAAACTTACCTCCGCCCGTCGCGCCGCCTTTAGCGCGCTGGCGCGCGTCTCACCGACGACGATTCTCGAGGACGCCACCGTCCCGCGCAGCGAACTGGCCACGATGATCGCGTTCATCCAGCAGACGGCGGAGAAATACAAACTCAAGATCGGCACGTTTGGCCACTTCGGAGACGGCAATCTGCATCCCACGTTCCTGTGCGACGAACGGAACCACGAGGAAATCGAGCGCGTCCACGCTGCGTTCCGCGAGATTTTTGAGAAAGCCATCGCGCTGGGCGGTACCATCACCGGCGAACATGGCGTCGGCCTCGCCAAGAAGGAATTCCTGGAAAAGTTCGCCGGCAAGACCAGCCTCGACCTGATGCGCGCCCTCAAGCGCACCCTCGATCCCAACCATGTCCTCAACCCCGGCAAGATCTTTGACTGAGCCGAATCTCCTGAGTCAACTCGACTATTCGGTCCTGCAGCAATGCATTCACTGCGGGTTGTGTTTGCCGACGTGTCCGACGTACGATGCGACGAAGAACGAGGTCAGCAGCCCGCGTGGCCGCATCGCGTTGATGCGGGCGGTTGCTGACGGGAAGTTGGCGGCCAATTCGACTCAATTCGCTGACGAGATGTATTTTTGCCTCGGCTGTCTCGCGTGTGAAACTGCCTGTCCCGCAGGGGTTAACTACGCCGAAATGATCGAGTTTGCCCGGGCAGAAGTGGAGTCTAACGGGGCCAAGGCGGACGCGAAGCGAAACCTGATCCGTGCGGTCGCTCTTCGTTGGCTTTTCGCAAAGCCGGGACGATTACGCTTCGTTGCCAAGCTTTTGCGTCTTGATCAAACCATCGGCCTGTCGGGCGCAATCACTCGGTTGCTTCCAAAACAGTTGCGTGAACTGCACGCGATTCAGCCGACGATTTGCGACAAGTTTTCCTTCGACCTGATCCGAGAAACCGAGTCGCCAACAACCTCGCGGCGGTATCGCGTGGCGTTGCTGACGGGTTGTGTGCAGGATGTGGCGTACTCGAATGTGAACCGCGACACGGTGGACGTGTTGCTGGCAAATGGCTGCGAAGTTCTCACGCCGCGCTCACAAGTCTGCTGTGGATCGTTGATGGGACATAATGGTGAACTCGAATTGGCCAGGAAACTGGCGCGGCAGAATCTCGATGCCTTCCCGTTGGAAGAACTCGACGCGATCATCGTGAACAGTGCCGGTTGCGGTTCGTTCATGAAACGGTACGGAGAACTATTGACGGATGATCCCCGCGCCCGGAGTTGGGATGAGAAGGTTTACGATATTCACGAATGGCTGATGAAGATTGGAATGCAAACGCCGCGTGGGGGCACGCGGCCTACAATTTGCGTCACGTACCACGAGGCGTGTCATCTTGTCCATGGCCAGAAGATTTCGCAACAACCACGCGAATTGTTGCGGGCGATTCCCGGAGTGAAACTCGTCGAATTGCCGGAAGCGGCGTGGTGCTGCGGGTCAGCGGGAATCTACAACATCACGCAGCCGGAGATGAGCCTGGCGTTGCTCGAACGCAAAATGAAACACATCGCGGCGACCGGCGCGGAAATCGTGGCTACGGGAAACCCCGGCTGTATTGGGCAGATTCGCTACGGCGCAAAACGATTCGGAGTGAACGTCGAAGTCGTACACCCGATTACGCTGCTGGCTCGCGCTTACTTTGCCGGTCCCGCGCCCGGATACGATATCTCAAAGCGGCTGTAAATGGTGCTGCTGCCCCCGGGCCAATAAACGCCCGCTCCGCCAAAACGATTGGGCGCGATGGTTCCCTCCAAGGCGAGCGTTTCATTGTCCACATCGTTGGACGCGCTGACCGTTAGGGTGGTGCCGGTGACCTTCAGGGTCATGTGTGTGGTTGTTTTGAAGACGCCGCTCAACACCTGACGGTCATTGAGGGGCGATCCTGCGCCGTTGTCGATCTTGTATAGCTGAAACATACATTTGGAGGCGGACTGGGTCGTTCTCCACATCCGCAGGGCGTAGCCATTCCTGGTTCGCGGATCATACTTGATGTACATGTCCGCGTGGAGATTGCGCGGGCCGCTGTCGGCAGGCGAGCCGGGGACCGAAAACCCCTGGCCGGCCTTTTCGGACGCCATTACCAGGTCGACCTGCATATCGCCGCAGTCCGCATCTTGCTGATAGAGCAAATAGGCTTGGGTACTCGGTCGAATGCCGTAACCATTCACAAAATTATCCCCGGACACGACGGCCCAAGTGCCCAAGACCGTCCACAAACCGCTCGCGTATACGTCGTTGGTTTCCGCCACGAAATCCCTGAAATTCGGCGAAACGGTGGTGGACGGGACGTCTGTTGGCGCGACCGGTTTTGCGCTCACTGCCTGTATTTCCGGACCGGGATCGCTCAAGCTGTGCTTGGGCTGAACCGTCACCTTGAGATATTTGCCGACATAGCCCGGCGTCAGCGAGAGCGTCTTCAGGGGCTGGCTTCCCCTGCTGACAGCGACTTTCCTCGGATTGGGTCCCGCAACGGTGTCGCAGATGAACCAGGACACGAGCGACTGATCCTGCTTGCCGCCCAAATCGAGCGTGTAATTCACCGTGGCCATCCCGTCCGCGGGTGGATTCACGGTCGGCCCCGCAATCACTGCCGGTGGATCGGAGTATTTTGGCTCAACATAGAGATGGGCCGTCACGTAGAAGCCATTGGACGCCGTGGCGTTCACGGCAACCCATTCCGCCTGGCTGCCTGTATTTCGACCCGTCACAACGACATTCGAGCCCGTCGTTCGGCTGAGTGAAACCAGGTCAGATTTGGTTGACCAGTTGATGGTCTGGTTGGCACGGGTCGGCGTGACCGTCGCGCCGATGGTTGCCCCGGGTCCGCCCGTGCGAACAGACGGCGAACCGCCTGTCAACGCGATGCGGAAAGGCAGATTTCCTTGTTCGTCCGCTTCGTACTTGCCCCTCACGCCGGCCGGGTCCCAGTCGTCGGCCGGGGAGTTTGGCGCCGCCCGGAGCAGGTTCCACGGGTTGAGCGCCAGACGTTCCTGATCGGACAACTCTCTGGAGTAGGTGAAGGCGGGCGCACCGACGGTGCGATCGTAAATGACCGCGGGATGGCCTTCGGCATCCTTATTGTGATAGGTGAGGGAAAGCTGATTGGGCCGGGGCGCGGCTATGCCTCGGACCCAGGCGACGTGAGCCTGCGGCGAGTCGACCGGCAGCACGCAGTTGATCAGGACATTTGGCCTTTCGGCGCTGCGAAACTCGGCCTTATAGAATCGCATGCCGCGGGTCGCTTCAAACCGGCAATTGAAGAAGACGATTCCCGATGCCGACATCACCCCGCTTCCTGTCGGGTAGACCAGCGTGCAATCTTCCCAGACACTCATCTGGCCTCCCCCCATCCAATCGTCCGTGCCTTCGATGTAGACGTTTTTGAAATAAGACCGCGTGGTGCGCAGAAACATCGTGTCGAGACGGCTGAGCAGCGCGATATTCTCGTACACGTGCTTGTCGCCCGTCGCCTGGAGGGCCACGGCCTGCGTGATGACATCAGAACGTTTCGTGAGATTCTTGCCGGGATCGCCGGGGTACTCGTAGTCGGTGTTACAATAATTGATGATGGTGAGGTTCTTCGCGGTGAATCCGGTGGCGTTGATATCGATGAGATAGCCGTCATCCTCGGCGCCCTGCATCAGGCCGCGATTGTCCGCCAGCACTACCGCGCGGCGGTTGTTGGTCAATCCCAGCAGGGTAATGTAGTTTTTCCGGATGCTCAGGCTTGCACCTTGCGTGGCTGGGCCTGGAAGCTGATACACGTTCGGTTTGATTCCGATGACCGTCGGTTTCGCTTCCGTTCCTGCGGGCGCGGCCTCATACGCAGCCTGCAGCGTCTTGAATTTCCTGGCGGCCGGGTCGTCCTGGGGCAGGTTGCCATCAACCAGGTAATCATAGGTCAACCTGGCTGGGTCGACCGAGCGCATGATCGGCTCGGAACCGCCCCTGACATTGTCCTGCGCCTGTGCGGGGCGCCCAGATAGGGACAAAATGATTAGGAAAAGTAACGGGGGTTTGGAGCTTTTCATGGGCTGATCGCGCACCTATTCATTACGAGCGCTCGTCACCTTGTCCCGCCGCCATTGCGACAGGATTATGCCCAATTTTATTGGCGAACCAAGCACAAAAGGGACACAGGGGCAGCGAGCCGCCACAGTTTTCCTCTGGCACACTTTCCCCCACCCGAGAGGCGGCCACGCAGCTAGTGCGTCCTGTCTGCGCCAGTCGGTGCTAGACGACAGCACCGCCCGCTTGCCAGGCCGACCACCTGCGTCACATTGCGCAAGAGACCCCATTTTGGTGGTATAATAATATATGACACTGGCCAAGCGGCAAGAAACCAAGTCAACGATTCGTTTCAGTGCCAAGTTGTTTCGGCCCAAGGCAACCGAAAAGATTGGATCGTGGACCCTTCTAACTCTGCCCAAGAACGCGAGTGCGAAGCTTCCATCACGAGGCATGACGATGGTTGAGGGAACTATCAATGGGTTCCCTTTTCGAGCCGCTCTCGAACCAAACGGCAAAGGAAGTCACTGGCTTAGGGTTAACAAAGCCATGCGCGATGCTGCAGGCGCAGACGCTGGTGACACGGTAACGGTGGAGATTACGCGGGCCGGAGAAGAACCGGAGATCCAGGGTGCCAATGGATCTACGCAAAGCCCTTGCCGCCGCCCCGCTGGCGCAGGCATTGTGGGCGGATATCACACCGATGGCGCGCCGGGACTGGATTTTCTCGATAAGCTCAGCCAAGCAACCGGAAACGCGCAGGCGCCGGATCGAGAAAGCTTGCGACATGCTTGCATCGGGAAAGCGACGATTATGTTGTTTTCCCGGTATAAAGTGGCTTATGAGAAAAAACGCAAAATCATGCGGAATGTGGCTTCCGTTGCCGAACTCAAAAAATCGTTTTTCGCCGAGATCGACAAAATAGAAACCCGCGAAGATTTGGAAATCGAAAGATGGCGGAGGGGGAGGGATTCGAACCCTCGATGGACCGTAGGCCCATACTGGTTTTCGAGACCAGCCCGATCAACCGCTCTGGCACCCCTCCGAAAACCGAACTGGTCAGAAATTTGACTGCCGTCAGCGTAACTCACCGCCGTCGCTGGCGCAAGCCGTCACTGAGCAGGTTGAAGGCCAGTACGGTCCACGTGATCGCCAGTCCGGGCGCGATACAGAGCCACGGGGCGATGCGAAACGTGCCCTGTTCCTCGCGGAGCATCATACCCCATTCGGGGATATCGGATTGGCCCGACAGCCCCAGGAACGCCAGCCCCGCTGCCTCCAGCACAGCCCCGCCCAGCGTCAGCGTCGTCAGCACGAGTATCAGCCCCGCGCAATTCGGCAGAATCTCCAAGGCCGCGATCCGCCATCGGCCCGCACCGGTGGCCTGCGCGGCCAGCACGTAATCCTTGGCGCCTTCCGAAACGAACGCCGCCCGCACCTGGCGCACGACGGTCGGCAGACTCGAAACACCAACCGCAATCGCCACACTCGCGGGTGAAGGTGTCAGGATTGTCAGCGCGACCAACCCCAACAAGATCGACGGGAACGCCAGGAGGAAGTCCGTTGCGTGACTGACGATCGCGTCAAACCAACCTCGCTGCACACCGGCGGCGGCTCCCAGCGCAGCTCCCCCAGGACCGCGATCGCGGTCGCGCCAAAGGCAATTCCCAGCGTCGCCCGCGCGCCGTACAGGATCCGGGTCAACACGTCCCGTCCGACACCATCCACGCCGATCCAGTGCGCCCACGACGGCGGCGCGAGCGCCAGATCGCGATACAATTGTTCCGTCGGCGCGTGCGATGAGATTACGCCAGCAAACGCAGCGGCCAAGATGACCACCGCGAGCATGGACGAACCGATCCCGAGCAGTAGGTTGGGTCGTTTCATCTGCGAAGTTTCGGATCGAGTGCGTGATGGGCGATGTCCACCGCAAAATTCACCACCATCACCATGGCCACGAGCACGAGCAACGCGCCCTGAATCGCCGGATAGTCACGGGCGAGCACCGCGGTGGCGACGTAACGTCCGATGCCCGGCCACGCGAACACCGTCTCGGTCAACACGGCGCCGCCAAGCAGATAGGCAAATTCGACGCCAATCATCGTCACGATGGGCACCAGCGCCACGCGCAGGGCGTGGCGGTAGAGAACGGCGCGCTCGGTCGCGCCTTTTGCCTGGGCGGTG
This sequence comes from uncultured Verrucomicrobiae bacterium, assembly GCA_963713705.1. Classification (GTDB taxonomy): domain Bacteria; phylum Verrucomicrobiota; class Verrucomicrobiia; order Palsa-1439; family Palsa-1439; genus Palsa-1439. The sequence continues at coordinate 78,551 of CAVQMY010000045.1, read as the reverse complement.
CGAATGAAGTCTTTGCCGAGTATTTCGAGGACGGCGGTCCGCGTCACGCGCGCGACAAACGCCGCGGGAATCGTGGCCAACACGAGCGCCGGTAGCACCAGGTGATCGAGCCCGCCGCGTTCGCCTGCCGGCAGCCAACCGAGTTCCAGTGAGAACAGCAGCATCGCGAGCAATCCCAGCCAGAACACCGGCACGCTGAGCCCGACAAGACTCACGGTCGTTCCCAGCGCATCCTTCCACGTCCCCGCGTGGCGCGCGCAGAAAATGCCCAGCCATACGCCTGCGAGCGTGGCGATGACGAGCGCGACGATGGACAACTCGATGGTCGCGGGCCATGTCCGCGACAGGTCCTCCTTCACATCCCGCCCCGTGACAATCGATTCGCCGAAACTTCCACGGCCCAGAACGTTTTCGAGCCAGAGGCCGTACTGTGTGGCGAGTGGTCGATCGAGCCCCAGCCGTGCGTGGATCGCCGCGATACGGTCCGGCGGTCGGGTTCTTCAGGAGTAACCGGGCCGGGTCACCCGGCACGGCGCGTATCAGTAGGAACACCGCGACACTGGCCACAAACAGCGCCACGACCAGCGACCCGATTCGCCGCAGTAAGAACGCGCGCATGGCGCCAAACATAAAACGGCCCGCGAACGTTGTCGAGGTTCAGGCACGTTAACGGGATAATCTCTGCCACGGATGTTTTGACGCGGTGTGCCCCCTTGGTATACGATGGCCGTACCCGTTTGTGGTGGAGAGGTGGATATTGTGAGCATTGCGACACGATTTACGCTGGGGCAGTCTGACATCCCGACGCATTGGTACAACGTTCTGGCCGATGTTCCCGAACCGTTGCCGCCACCGTTGCATCCGGGCACGAAACAACCCGTCGGGTTGGCGGACATGACGGCGATCTTCCCGAAAACCTCGTCCAACAGGAAATGACGAGCGAGCGGTACGTCGAAATTCCGGAGCCCGTCCGCGAGATTTACGCGTTGTGGCGGCCGACGGCGCTACTGCGCGCGGTGCGACTGGAAAAGGCGCTGCAGACGCCCGCCCACATTTATTTCAAGTACGAGGGCGACAATCCCTGTGGGAGCCACAAACCGAACACAGCGGTTCCGCAGGCGTATTACAACAAGGTTGCGGGAACGAAGCGGATCGCCACCGAGACGGGCGCGGGGCAGTGGGGTTCAGCGTTGGCGCTGGCGTGCAAGTTATTCGGGATGGAATGCCGCGTGTACATGGTCAAGGTCAGCTACCACCAGAAGCCGTATCGCCGGCTGCTGATGCACACGTGGGGGGCGACCGTTCACGCCAGTCCGAGCGGTTACACCGATTACGGCAAGAAGTTGCTGAAGGACGATCCCGAATGTCCGGGCAGCCTCGGCATCGCCATCAGTGAGGCCATCGAGGACACCGTCAAGCACCCCGGCACGAAGTATTCGCTCGGCAGCGTGCTCAATCACGTGTGCATGCACCAGACCGTCATTGGCCAGGAAGCCATCAAGCAAATGGCCAACGCCGGCGAGGAGCCGGACGTGGTGATCGGGTGCGTCGGTGGCGGGAGTAATTTTGCCGGAATCGCGTTCCCATTCGTGCGCGAGAAGATCGTGGACAAGAAGAAGACGCGCATTGTGGCGGTCGAACCGTCCGTGTGCGCGTCGTTGACCAAGGGCGAACTGCGCTACGATTTCGGCGACACGGCGATGACCACGCCGTTGCTGTGGATGTACACGCTCGGCCACGATTTCATTCCGCCGCAAATCCACGCGGGCGGACTGCGCTATCACGGCATGGCGCCGACGGTTAGCCACCTGCACAAACTTGGTCTGATCGACGCGGTCGCGTACGAGCAATCGAAAGTGTTCGAGGCGGCGGTGATGTTCGCCCAGAACGAAGGCATTGTGCCGGCGCCGGAATCAGCACACGCCATTCGCGCGGCGGTTGATGAGGCGATCCAGGCACGCGAGGAAGACAAGAAACGCGTGATTTTGTTCAACCTCTCGGGTCACGGACTGCTGGATCTGCCGTCGTACGAGGCGTATTTCACCGGCAAGCTGCATGACTGATGAGTTTGAGTAGCGCGCGATCACGCACATCGAGTGACAGCAGGAGAAGCATGGGACAACGTCGCAAAAAAGTTAAGCCGATCCCGGACGATTGCCATTCGATCACGCCGTACCTTTTGGTTGCCGATGTTGCGCGGCTGGTCAAGTTTCTGAAGAAGGCATTCGGCGGAGTCGAGAGAGCGAGAATTACGCGGCCCAACGGCACCATCCTCCATGCCCAGGTGCGAGTTGGGGATTCACTGGTCATGATCGGCGAACCGCAAGCCCCGTGGAAACCAAGGCCGTCGATGTTGTACCTGTATGTCGTTGACGTTGACGCCACTTACCGCCAGGCCATCAAAGCGGGCGCCAAATCGGTGGTGGAACCGGTGAATATGTTCTATGGCGATCGTCATGCCTGCGTGAAGGATGTAGCGGAGAACAACTGGTGGATCGCGACCCGGATTGAGGATGTGTCGCTGGACGAAATCCAGAAGCGCGCCACGGCGTTTTTCAAAAAGATGGCGAAACCTGCGGCTTGATAAGTTGCCGCATATCAGACGGTACTGAACCGGGATTCGCGGGAGGTTCACCATGTTGATTGTTCACGTCCACGTGCATGTGAAAGCGGAGTGCCTCGAGGCGTTCAAGCAGATCACCCTGGAAAACGCGCGCGCGAGCGTGAAGGAATCGGGGATCGCGCGGTTCGACGTTGTGCAGCAAGCGGATGATCCGACACGGTTCGTGTTGGTCGAGGTCTATCAGACGGGGGACGCGCCCACGAAGCACAAGGAAACGGCGCACTACGCGAAATGGCGCGATACTGTAGTGCCGATGATGGCCGAGCCGCGGAGCCGGGCGGAGTATCGCGAAGTTTTTTGGACGGGGTAACGGCTTGGTTGCCACCGTGCTTCACAAACACCGGGTCGGGTGTTTGACCTGTGGCTCGACAATCTGACGGGTTGGGCTCTGCTAAAACAATGACACGAGTAGGATTGCAAGTATGGGAAAAGATAACGGAATCAGACCGCGCAGCTTATCTCCGTTGGTCGCCGCCCGCCACCGGGTGCAGGTCATGATGGCCGAGATCAGAGCAAGGAAAAACGAAAGCGGGATGAAGATAAAGGCAAGGCCCATCCCCGCGCTCATCTTCTGGTCGCCTGGCCCATTTACTGTCCACACATCGACGACTCCAATGGCAATAGGAATTGCGCTTGCGCTCAACAATATCCACTGAGCAACCCGATTTGGTGGGGGGCTGTTGGCCATGTTCTCTGTCCTGTCAGCCATTCTAATGCGATTACCTGCAAAATCCTTTCAATAAAACCATGGTGCTCCTCGGTCGTGGCGGGTGTCAATTCTGGAGAAAGTGGCAGCAAAAGGGGTTCGTTCGAGCTGCTTCGCGGCTTGCTTGTGGCGCTGATTTCGGGCATAATTTGAGCATGGGACGGGTGATTCACAAAGCGAAAGGCTTCAAGGAAGCCGACGAGTGGGACATCCAGCAACAAGTCGTCATGACGCCGGAACAACGTCTTCGGGCGGCCAAAGAACTTCGTGACCGTGTGTATCCCGCCGACGCCAAGGACATTCGAGCGTGCCACGCGAAGGAACATCGGAAGTTCCTTCGTCGTCCCTGTTCACAGCAACAGCCCCGATAATGGCAGTGTTTTGAACAGTCTAAAATGGGCTCGCAAACAGGGACGTTTGCGCCACCGGCAGCAGTAAGAATGCGACCCGCCAACGAGTCGACGTCGTTCATTCCGCTGGACAAACGGGCCGGGGGTTCGTTCTACTACGCCCATGATTTTTGAATTCACCACGGTCCCGCGCATCCTGTTTGGCCCGGGGAGATTGAAGGAGATCCGCGCGATTGTGCCGGAACTGGGGAAGCGGGCGCTGGTGGTCTGCGGCAGTTCCGTGCGCGCCGTGCAGCGCGTCCAGCCGTTGTTCGCTGCGTTGACGAATGTAGGGTGTGGCACTACACGGCATTTGCATCACAGGGCGAACCGACCATCGACGAGGTGCGGGTGGCGACGAAACAGGCGCGGGATGAGCAGTGCGATTTGGTAATCGGTTTCGGCGGCGGCAGCGCGTTGGATACGGGCAAGGCCGTCGCCGCGCTGCTCACGAACGAAGGCGACCCGCTGGATTACATCGAGGTGATTGGCAAGGGCCAGCCATTGACCAAGCCGTCCGTGCCCTATGTTGCGATCCCGACCACGGCGGGTACGGGGTCAGAAGTCACGCGCAATGCCGTGCTGGGGTTGCCCGAGCATCGCGTGAAAGTCAGCCTACGGAGTCCGTACATGCTACCGCGCGTGGCGCTGGTCGATCCCGAACTGACCTACAATTTGCCGGCGGAGGTGACGGCGGCCACGGGCCTGGACGCGTTGACGCAGTTGATCGAGGCGTTTGTATCGGTGAAGGCGAATCCGATGACGGACGGGATTTGCCGCGAGGGAATGCATCGGGTGGCGCGGTCATTGCGACGCGCGTTTGAGCAGGGGGACGGTCCGCCGTGGCGGGAGAACTGGCAGGCCATCGTGACCGCGCGCGAGGACATGTGCGTGGCGGGGATGCTGAGCGGGATGGCGCTGGCCAACGCGGCGCTGGGGGCGGCGCACGGGTTGTCGGGGCCGTTGGGGGGGATGTTCGACGCGCCGCACGGCGCGTTGTGCGCGGCGGTATTGCCGTATGTGGTGGAGGTCAACGAGCGGGCGGCGAAAGAGCGGCTGGTGGGCAGCCCCGTGGTTCCACGGTTCGAACAAATCCGGCGGGCGATGGGCGATCTCGGTGAACTTGTCCAGGCATTGAAGATTCCGCCGCTGCGGGCGTACGGGGTAATGCGCGAGAACTTCCCCGAGATCATCGAGAAGGCGAAGGCATCCAACAGCATGAAGGGCAACCCCGTGGTGTTGCACGACGACGAACTGCGCGAGGTTCTCGAGCGCGCGATGTGAGCGCCATCGATTGGCGGTCTAGCCGATGGTTGAGCAGAAACGGCTACCAGCCGTCTAATGCAGCGTATGGAATTTGTGTCCGAAAGACTGATGACAGCCAATGACACGCAACCGCCCCGCCTCGATCCGTTGGGCATGGTGTTGGTGCTGGCGATCAGCGTGCTGGTCGGGTTGGTGTATGTGCCGCTGTTGCACTGGTTGGGGTGGGAGACGCTGCACACGCAACAGTTGGTGAACGGCGCGTTTCTGGTGTTTTTCGCGCTGGTGATTTGCGTTCGGGACGCGGTGGACAAACTGCGGTTTGATCCACAGGTCAGCGCGCACGGGATCGGCTTGATCGCGCTCGCCTTCGTGTCACTCGGGGTGGCGGGGAAATGGCATTCGATGTCGCTGCCGTTCCTGCTGTTGTCGGCGTGTCTGGCGTTCGCGGGCATCGTGTCGCTGGTGCTCGGCCCGTCGGGCGCGCGGCAATTTCTGCCGGCGGTGAGCGCCTTTTTCGTGTTCGGCGTATTGGTAGGACTGGTCCCGAGGTTGGACTGGCCGTTACGGGCGATGGCCGCGCGCCACGCGGGTTCGTTGCTGGCCACGCTCGGCGTGCCCGTGACGATCGGGCTGGAGCAGGGCCAGCCGGCGCAACTGTTTCTCTCGGTCAAGGGGCAGGTGTTCGTCGTCGCCACCGAGTGTAACGGGTTCGGGCTGCTGACGGCATCGCTGATCGTGGCGACAACGCTGGCATTTCAATATCGGCTGCCGTGGGCGCAGAAATTATCGTTGTGGGCGCTGGCGGTCCCGATTGCCATCGTCTGCAACTTCCTTCGAATCGTGAGCATCTGTCTGGTCGCGCCACAGGTGGCGTTACCGTACGGGTTCGTGCATGAAACCCTGGGATTGATCTTCTATTTTTTGGGGCTGGGGCTGATTTGGAAGATTGCCGGCGAAACGAAAGCAAAAGACCATTCCGAAAAGACCCGGCGCGCGTGACCAGAAGCCGGCGGCAGGTCAGTTGCCCATTCCCGAGTGGAGCATTTTCAGCACGGCCACCAGTGGGCTGACTTTGCCGTGCGCCCCGACCCCGAGCGATGGCAACCACGCGAATCCGGCGTGCAACAATCGGCTGAAGAGAATCCCGCCGGCCACGGACAGCGCGAATACAGCCGCGCGGAACCAGAAACTTTGTTTGATGTCGTCGAGTTTCCTTTCGGCGGAGATGGCCATGGTGGCGGCGGCTGATGTTTGCATTTTCATAATCGTACCGATCTAGCGCATCAAGACGCTGATGCCGCCCAGCAAGATGCCCGTCCAAAACCCGGCCCACATCAACGTGCTGACGGCCATGCGTCGTTCCTGAAATCGCGAGTGGACGAGTATCTGACGGTTGCCATGGCTATTCATAGTGTCGTGCATACGCGGGAAGAATGGATTGCAGGGGTTGTGCCAGAGGGAATGTACATTTGTGATGTCGGTGTTACCGTATTGCGCAACGCGCTTGTGTTGAGCTTGTTGCGAATGAAGACAGCCAGCGTATTTCTTGGAATCACGGAAGACAGACTGGTAACCGCCGGGCTGTGATGTTCATGGCGTTGGACACTGTGTACAGCGCACTGTCAAGTCCGGCAGTGGACGGGCGAGGCGGGCGTGTCACCCGGCGGCATCACTTTTGCGGCGTATCGCCGATGTGGTAGACAGCAGCGGGAAGCCGCTCTCGATGGGCCCGGTTACTGACCTGCTTGCAGTCGTGCCAACGCGTTCTGCGCTTCGGCGTAATCGGGCTTGATCCGGAGCGCCTGCTCATAGTGTCCAATCGCCTCCGGCACCCGGCCCACCTGCGCCAGAGCGTTTCCCAGATTGTAGTGGGCTTCGGCGTAATTGGGTTTGATCTGTAACGCTTGCTCCCAATGTCCCATCGCCTCCTGTGGCCTGCCCAGTTGAATCAGAGCGACCCCCAGGTTGCAATGCGCCTCGACGTAGTCGGGCTTGATCCGCAGGGCCTGCTCCAAGTGCTCGATCGCTTCCTGATTCTTGCCCACTTGCAGCAGAGCGCTCCCCAGATTGTAGTGCGCCTCGGCGAAATCGGGCCGGCTACGCAACGCCTGCTCGAAGTGTGCGATGGCTTCGTCGATCTTACCCGCCTGCGCCAAAGCGGTCCCGAGGTTGTTGTGCGTCTCGGCGTCGGGATACCGGAAGGTCTCCGTATGCTTCGAGGCGATCCTCGCATTGCTACGCGTCGCACCAACCCCTGGCGTCGTTGTGACCTCCCACACCTGATACACAAGAGTGTCGTCTTGGAACGCGACCAAGAGCTTCGCGGTGTCGGGAATGGACTCAAGGTTGGGGATGGTACTGATTCGCGGGCCTTGTGAAGTGATCGTTTGGGTGGGGGTGTCGTTGCACCGGAGCAAGAGGCCGGGCTGGTCAATTTCCTCCAAATACGGACGGACAATCGTGTTGGAAAAGCCACCATGTTGATAAGTCCACGGATCGATCTTGCCGTAAAAGAGAAGAAAGGAGTAAACAAACGGTTTGAAATCAGTGTCGATGAATGCGTCACTGGCCGCGCCGACGGAACCCGAAACGTACAGGGTTTGGTTGCTGCCGACACGGCTGAAGCAATAGGTGATTGCGTCCGTAAAACCGGGCGCGAATGCCACGCGGCTGCGTGTTTGATACGGCCCAAAATAATCGGCAAAATACATACTGCTTTCAACAAACCCCGCGACGCAAATGACCACCAGCAGCTTCCGTCCCATCGCGCTGTGGCGCCACAGCGCTTGGGCGCCCACCATGGCCAGCAGAAGCCAAAAAACCACTCCCCACAAGCTGCGCGTGCTGTGCATCCGGTCAACGGTCAAAGCCGCGGGCACTGGCGAAGCCAGAAGGCCAACGAGAAGGACCCGGTACCGTGGTTGGTATCGCCAATGGCGTATCGCGGCATAGAGTCCCACTAGGATCAGAGGCGCGAGTGGCCAGTATAATTCTCCGCCGTGTCCCGTGTGGTGGCGCCGTTCGTGATCACCGGAGGCAAACAAAAAGCGCGGACTGAAATACTCCAGATAACGTCCCGTCACGTTTATGGCCATGTCCGTAAACGAAGCCGGTTCACGAACGATGCCAACCTGTTGAAATCTCGCTGTAAACGCGGCGGGGAACCGCACGATGCTGATGATCATCGGCAGGAGGACGACGAACGCAGAGATCATCATCACCAATACCACCCGCCAACGTCGTTGCAGGGGACGCCAGAGGGCAAGGCCGCAGCCAAATGCCAGCAACACCAGCACCGGACGGACACTTTGATGAGCGTAGAGCGTGAATGCCCAGATGACACCCGCAAACGCGGCCAGCCAGTTCGATCGCTGACGTAAAGCGGAGTCGGTGACAAGCAGTCCCATTACAAGTCCCAAAAGTGCAGCGGTGTGACCGGCAAACGCCCCATTCCGCGCCAAGGGAAAAACCCAGGGGATTATCGAGAATGCAAAGCCACCTGCCAAAGCAAACCATGCTCTGAAACGCCACGCGCGTAGCAGGACGAAGAAGGCAACGCATGCTAGCAGAAAGAAAAGGGCGGACGGAAGACGCGCCGACCATTGATGGAGTCCGAACAACTGAATTGGTAGCACCGCTGAATAAACATCAACGGGATCGGTGTAGGTGTCGAAGCACCGAAAGAAGACCGGGTACCTCACCCCGTATTCGTCCGCTCCGGTGTTGGCGATGCAATAGGCGTTGTAGGCGATAGACGCTTCATCCGCATAGAATCCCTTGGGAACCGTGCCCAGTTTCCAGAAGTGCAGGAAACAGACAGTGAGAAACGCTGTCAGGGCAATGAGCCAATAGACAAATCTGCCGTGCCACTTCGCGGAACACCGGCCGCCAGCACGTCGAGGTGTGACAGATTGCTCGTTCATGGTTTGACCGGCTTATCGTTGCTGAGCATGAGTACTGTCACAGAGCGGCTTGGGCAGAACCGGTGATTCTCCATCCGCACACTGCACTCAAACTCAGCCGAGTGCTACCATGCGAAGGCCTTTGTAACAAGGAGTTAAACGTTGGTTTGCTATTAAGCCCATGTGTCAGGGTTCCGCCGGCAATCGACGCACGCATTGACGTGTCCTACCGCGGCCATCGCTTTGTTTACGCTTGGCGCTCCGTGGGCGCGTCCGCACACGTCGCACTCGATCCGGAGCGTCCCGTCACCGAAAGCAAGTATCTCCTCTTCCGTGTCCATTAGAACACCTCTACAACTCGACGGCTTCGCGCTTCCAACAGGATCTCACCGAGCATGCCCTGCCCGTCGCGAGAGCCAGTGTGACACCGACCAACCGGGGTAGGTCGGCGGACAGGCCGCGTCGTCGGCCTTTGGCTAACGTCCCAGGCCAGATACCCCGCGGCAGTCGAATCGACGAATCCCAACATGGCGTGAATGTGTGTGGCGAGATGTTATGCCAGGCAACGGGCACTGGCGAAGCGACCGATTTGATGTACAATAACTCCCATGCGGCCAATTCGACAATTGATCATGTGGAGCGCCGTGTGGGGCCTGGCCGTTCTGGTCGCGTCCTGCGGACCGACGAAGCACGTATCCGTCGAGGATGTGCACGTGACCCCGGTCACATCCGCCGATGTTCAGCGGTTGATTCACGAACCCGGGGCCAAGGCGGTGTTGGTCAACATGTGGGCGACGTGGTGCGGACCGTGCCAGGAGGAATTTCCCGGTCTCGTGCGCGTGGCGGAAAAATACAGCGGACAAGGGTTGAAGACCATCCTCGTTTCGGCCGATGACACCGGGGACGTGGCGGCGGTAAAAAAGTTTCTCGCCAAGGAGGGCGTTGATTTTCCCGCGTACATCAAGACGGAGAAAGACCAGGCGTTCATCGACGGGGTGGACAAGCGGTGGACGGGGGCGTTACCCGCGACGTTTATCTTCGACGGCGACGGCAAACTGCGCGATTTTTGGGAAGGCGGGGTCACATTCAACGTTTTCGAGCAGAAAGTGGTCGAAGCATTGGGCAAAACACAAAACCGATAGGAGGCAATTCATGAACCGAGGATTATCAGTGGCGTTGGTGGCATCGCTGGCCGTGGCGGGCAGCGCGTTTGGACTCAACATCGGCGACAAAGCGCCGTCGACGACCGTGAAGATGAAGAACGTGGACGGCAGCGAGGTGTCCATCGCGGACGTTGTCGGCAAGCAGGGCACGCTGGTGGTGTTTTCGTGCAATCACTGTCCGTTCGTCAAAGCGTGGCAGGATCGCATCGCGTCGGTCGGCAACGCGGCGAAGACCAAGGGCATCGGCGTGATCATCATCAACTCGAACGACCCGACGGAATATCCCGAAGACAGCTATGCGGAAACGCAGAAGCGGTCGAAAGACCTGGGCTTTACGTTCCCGTACGTCGTGGACGCCACATCGGACGTAGCGCGGGCGTTCGGGGCGAGCCATACACCCGAGGCATTCCTGTTCGACAAGGACGGCAAGCTCGTGTACCACGGCGCGATTGACGACTCGAAGGAAATCGATCAGGTGACCAAGCACTTCCTGCAAGACGCGATCAATGCGGCATTGGCCGGCAAGACCGTTCCCGTCGCGGAAACCAAGGCCATCGGCTGCAGCATCAAGTTCCGCGGCAAGGCCTGATGGCGACGCGTCGACGCGTTCCTTATTGTGGGTTTCGCCCGCGTGCGGTCAGCCATTGAATTGTTGAAAGCACGTCTCCATCCTGCTGCGCACGGTTAACGAACTCAACAAGTTCAGCCCGGCTTGATTGGGATACAGCTGGGATAAACGCAGCCGCGTAATTGGTGATTTGCTCTTTTTGTTGAGCAAGCTCCGTGAGACGGACCGACGGAGTCTGTCCCAACCAGTCTAGAGCTTCATCGGGCGGTAGATTCTTTAGCGCCATTTCCTGAATTGAATTACCGATGATTTGGTTGCCCAACGAGCCTGTATCCAGAGCCACGTTTTGGCCGAGAGCTACCGCTGATCTGGCGACGGCTTTGGCAGCCGCGCTGTCATCTGTGGCGTTGTACGCGGCTTCTGCTTGGGCGAGGTCCCATCCAAGGTTGCGCATCGTTTCCAAGTACCGGTTCCCAGACAGGCAAGCGGTCCAGAACCCTTTCACTTGGGCTTCGTCCGAAGAGCTGCCAGCCGAGAGAAACAGCTGTCTGTACTCTTGGTCTTGAACGGTTACAGCATAATAATCTTGGAATGAGTTCTTGGTGAGTGCAGTTGCCATTTCGGCGATGGCCTTTTCCGTCTGGTGCTGGCGGAAGTAGTCGGAAGCCACGAGATAATTCGCAAGTGGATTATCTGGGGACGACTGCACGAACGAATCGATCCATTTGCCACGATCGGCAAAGAACGAATCCAATTTATCGTGACCGTCGAAAAAAGCATTGCACGTCAGTAACGAAAATTGCACACGTGGATCGGTGGGGAATTTTGTTCCGGCCTCCTTGAGGAAAGAACTGTCGCCGCTCATTTGCCAAGCTACGAGAAGTGTCGCAGCGTTTCGTCCGCGCTGGTGCAAATAGTTTTCGATGGCGTCGTCCGGAAGAGCGGTAGCACCTGTCATCGCGTTGAGGAACATCTCCTTGAATCGCTTATCATTCTCCCCCAGCGGTGAAATCTCCTGCCCGATTCTGGGAGCGTTCGTCACGGTTTTGGCAATGTCGTCGGAGCGAACGGGAGGGGACAGTCGAGCGGTCGGCTTGAGCACGGGAGGGGAGGCCATATTCGTTTGAGACCTCGGTGCTATATTCAATAACCAGGAAGCGACGACAAGCAGGACAGCAAGTAAACTCATCCCGATAAGAAGTCGGTTGAGCTTCATATGTTGTCAGTCTAGCAAACGCACATTCAATGGCCAAGCCCAAGAATTGTCTGGATGAAGTTGCTTACGAGTTTTCGCCGGCGCAGACACCATTCGCATTGCCGCACAACAGGTTTGTAATCGGGGGCGGGAGGGGTTAAGAATTGCAGCCACGATGACTTCGTGGCGGCGATTGGTGACTTGTCTGGCGGCGGTTACTGCCTTCTACGCGTTCCACGTTCATCTGAAGACGGCGAAGATTTTCGCCAACCCGACCTGGGACGCGCGGGACGAGGTGGGACAGTTCTGGAGCGAGGGCGCGTTTCAGTACCGGTTCGCGAAATTTTTCGCGACGCATCCGGCGAGCGAGTGGGACCAACTCAGACACGACCGGGACGTTCAATACCCCGACACGATCGACGACTGGGCCGAGTTCACCGTGGCGATGGAGGTGCCGGTCGGTGTGTTGTATCGGCTCGGCGGGAGCCTCGCCCTCCCGCTCCCAAGATTCCATGTGTTCGTGGTCTGGTACGCCTGTCTTATTTCCAGCCTGTCGGTTTTCGGTGTGTTCTTCCTGGCGCGGGCGCTGTGGCGCAGTGACAAGTCGGGCGTGTTCGCGAGCGCGCTATATGTGGCGCTGTATCCGAGCTACGGGCGGACGGTGAGAAACCTGTTTCTGCGGGAAGACTTCGCGATTCCGCTGATCATTTTTGCGCTGGGCTTCACGGTGCGGGCGATACAGGACCTGAAGAGGCGCGACCAGGTCCTGGCGGCGTTGTTCTGGCTGGCGGCGCTGGCGAGTTGGCATTTGACGCAGTTTGTGATGGCGCCATTGCTGCTGGCGGCGGTGTTGGTGTATCTGGGCTGTGGGGAGACGCCGCAGATTCCGTGGTTTGTTTTGACGCTGGCGGCGGGCACGGTGGCGATCCCGGTGTTGCGGGCGAAACAGGTCTTTTTCGCGCCGACGATGTGCGTGTTGTACGCGCTGGCGCTGGCGGTCTGGATCAACGGGGGACGGAAACGGGCGATCCTGGTCTTTGCGGGCTGGGCAACGGTACTGCTGGCGTTGAGCACGCTGATGCAGCGGTCCTACGGCGAATACGCGCACGTGTACGACCTGTTCGTCTACAAACTGCGATTTCTCGGCCAGCGACCGGCCGATCCCGCGCGACTGCCGTGGGAGGCGCGGCTGTTGTGGGAGGGCGGCGCGTTCAACACGGCGGACTGGGGCGAATTTTGGCGGAGCCTGAAATGGTGCGGGCCGCTCGGGCTGGTGGCGGCGATGGTGTTGAGCAGCCGCAAACGGGGCGCGTGCGCGACGAACATTTTCATTGTGTTCGCGCTGCTGCTGGCGCCGCTGGCGTGGATGGTGCAGCGGAATTTTACGTTTCTGGGGTTTGCGGCGGCGGTGTTGGCGGCGGGACTCGTGACGAGACGGATTTGGTGGAAGGTGGTTGTGTTCGCCGCCGCGGTGTGGGGACTGGCGACGCTCAACACACTGCCATTGGAACGGCAGCAGCCGGGCCCGGACGAATATCGGCCCATGGTGACCTGGCTGGAGGAACACACGCCGACCAACGCCGTGGTGCTGGCGTCGATCGGGGATTCGCCCGTGTTCCTCGCGCACACGGGACGCGCGATCATCATGCACTCGAAATTCGAGAACCAACGGATTCGCGACCGTTATCACGAGATGTTGGAGGCGATTTACGGGAGCGAGGACAAGTTTTATGATTTTGCGCACAAGTACGGCGCGGACTATTTCGTATACGACGTTGGGTTTCTGTACGAAGGGATGGAATCGCGGCGGTACAAGGCGGACAAGATGGGGCCGCTCGACCCGAATTGCGCGGCGGAACTATTCCAGAATCATCCGGAGCAGTTGAAGCATTTCCGATTTGAGATGGCGAACGGTCGATTCGCCGTCTTCCGCGTGCTTACTTCACCGTAGCGTTTCGGAAGAGGATGTCGCCGTCGACCTCGAAGAGGATGTTGGAGATGTTGGCGCGGCAGGCCATCAATTGCTCGGCGTGGGCGAGCGGGACCATTGGCGCTTCGTCGAAGACTATCTCCTGGGACTTGCGATAGAGCGCGGCGCGTTTTTCCGGGTCGAGTTCGCGGCGGGCGGCGATCATGAGATCGTGGTAGGCGTCGTTCATCCAGAAACAGATGTTGAGCGCGGAGCCGAGCGTGGCGGTGTCCTTGTCGAGCAACACGTAGAGGAAGTTATCGGCATCGCCGTTATCGCCGACCCAACCCATCAACGCCATTTCGTGATCGCCGTGGCTGGTGCGGCTCAGGTGCGCGCCCCATTCGTTCGGAACGATTTCGACGGGGATATGGCGCCTCTCCAGATCGGCCTTGATCATTTCGGCGGCACGGAGCGGATTAGGGAGATAGGGACGCGGATTGGTCATGACTTCGAGGCGCAGGGGATGTGAAGGAAATGCTACGAGCCTGCTGTCTTCAGTTATGGTGCCCTTGGGAATGACGTCGTTGTATCCCGCGATTAACGGCGGCATGGGATTTGTGGCGATGATCGCTGCGCCGCGATAAACGTCACGGATAAGGTCCGGCTTGTTGATGGAATCGCGAATGTACCGGCGCAGATACTTGTCCGTGAGCGGCGGTTTTTGGCAATTGAAGGCGAGGTAGCAGACGTTGAGGCCGGGCGCGGTGAGGAGCGTCAGGTGTTTGTCGGCCTTGATGATGGGCAGGCTGTTCGGGTCGATGCCATCGAGTGCCTGGATTTGGCCGGTTTGGAGCTGGATCAGGCGGGTGGACGAATCGGGGACGACCTTGAAGATGAGGCGGTCGATTTGCGGTTTGCCGTCCCAGTAATCGGGATTCGCGTCGAGGGTGATGCGTTCGTTGGGGACCCATTCGACGAATCGGAACGGGCCGGTGCCGACGGGATGACGTTGGCCGATGAATTTTGGGCTGATGAGATGCGCGGCTGGTATGCAGAGGCTGGCCAGCAGGGGAGCGTTGGATTCGCGCAGGCGCAGGCGGAGGGTCATCGGGTCGACGACCTCGACGGCGGTGATCATGTTGAACATGGCGGACCAGTAGGCGAACGTCGCGTCGGGAAGATGGGCGGGATTCGATTTGTCCATCTGACGGAGAAAGCTGAACGCGGCGGCCGGGGCATCGAGCGGCGTGCCATCGTGGAATTTTACGCCGGGGCGAAGTTTGAAGGTGTAGGTGAGACCATCGGGGCTGATCGTCCAGGAAGTGGCGAGACAGGGTTCGGGTTCGGTGGTGCCGTGTTTGAATCGGACGAGGCCTTCGGAGACGTTGACGAGGACTTTCATCGATTCGCCGTCGTCGACATCGGCGGGATCGAGTTTCTGGGAATCGGCGCCGCGGGCGAAGGTGAGGGTGACGGGTTCGGGTGTGGTGGAGCGCTGCTGGCATGCTGTGAGCGCCAACGTTATGAGAAGGACCGGCCCGAGCAGTCGTTTCATGGCGTGGATGGTAGCCCTTCGACTTCGCTCAGGGCAAGCCCCGGACACGAAGGCGGGTGGGCAAGCTGGGGGAACCGGGCGCGGGGATAGACAGGGCGAGGGCCTCATGATATATAGGCTCTCGATATATCATGCACACGAAACCAAGCCATCCCGATCGAGAGTTGGTGCATGGGAACGCCGAGACGCTGGTGTTGGCCGTGCTGGCCGGGAAGGAGTGCCATGGTTATCAGATTCGCAAGGAGTTGGCGCGGTGCTCGCACGATTATTTCCAGTTTACGTTTGGGAGCCTGTATCCATTATTGCGGCGGTTGGAGGGGCGCGGTTTGGTGGGGGCGCGGTGGGTGAGGGTTGGGAAGGTGCGCGAGCGAAAGAATTACCAGATCACGCCCAAGGGGCGCGCGGCGCTGCACAACTGCGAACGAAGATGGCATCAGTTCTGTCAGGCGATGGAACTGGTGATGAGATCCTGCCGGCGATAGCGGGCCAATATACAGGCTATCGATATATCATGGCGGGCATGGTAAAGGAGGGGGCGTTTTCGTGATATGAAGGCTATCGATATATCATGGTGGGCATGCCCCGAACCCGACCTCGCCCCGAAAAGGATTCGAGGTAAAGAATCGGGGTAAACCGCCGACTCGGAATCGGGGTAAACTGCGACGCGGGGACGCTCCAGCTACGAAGGCGAGGGGGGCGGGCGGGGGCTGGCATGGTATGAAGTCTATCGATATATCATGGTATGGCGGCGGAGGTTGGGGGACGCCAAGTGAAGGGGGACGGAATTTAGAACACGGGGGAAGACGGAGGGGCCAAATCGGGCAAGACGGCGGACGGGGAGGCGGTGAGGCCGTCTACGAAGAAGTCTGATCTGTAGATTGTAAGGCGTCGGCGCCGGCTATTCGATTCTAAAATCCTCAGCGCGAAAGCGCATCACGTCTTTCTTTACGTCAGGATTCTTCTTCCGCTGATTCAGCCATCTCTCTTTCCAGTGGATAATCAACTCATTAAGGGAGTAGTTAGAGTACTTGAGATGTTTGTTTTCGCCCTGTAGGAATTCCCGGTAATTGCGGGCTAGTGGCACGGCGTATATTTCTCTCTGGAACGAGTGCCTAAGCAGGAAGTCCGAGTCAAAACCCAACATGTCTGCTGCAGTGCGTATTACTCGCATCCTCCAGACCGGCCCGTCGCCAAATCTATTCGTCACCAGCACGTTTCGAGATTTCAGCAGCTCCCGCATTGCATCAAACGTTTCGTCCGTCAAATGCAAGGTGCCGTAGCCTTTCGTCCGACCAATGGGGATGTAAACCAGATCACCATTGTATTTGACTCGATTGTATTGCGAGCTCTTGCCGTAGAGGCTCGTAGTGAAGATGCACGCAAGCCGGTTTGCCGTGCGCTTGCAAATGTTGGTGACCTTTCCCTTGTATTTCCTTTCACACGCGTCACACAAGGTGTGGAATTTAGGCAAATGGGATGATTTCCCTCGACATTTGAGGTGTTGGCCGGTCTGACGCGTTAAGACTTTTGGGTTTAATTCACATGGCGCGGCGTTCAACAATTAGGGTTCGTTTGCTGGGCTGTCCCATAGATCTATCTCAAACCCGGCAGATAGGCTTGTTCTGGCTGGGCCAGGTAGCGGAAGTGACCGTTGGCTGTCCCATAGCAGCGCAGTAAACTCAGCACATCCCATTTTTTCCACAGGGCGGCGCGGATCAAGGTGAAGAGGCGGCTGAAGCTGTGGCTCCAATCCGCCAGAAAGGCCAGATAGCGCAGGAGTAGATAGACCAGCAGCGCGGTCCACACCTGCCAGCGCACGGCGTTGGCGCTGGTGCCGAGGAAATCGGCCAATTGCAACGTCTGCTTGATCTGCTTGAAGAACACTTCGATCTGCCAACGGCAGCGATACAACTCGACAATGCTGGTGGCGCTCCATTCCAGGTTGTTGGTCAGGAATTCCATTTCCACTTCCCGACCGTCCACCTCGACGAGCGCGATAATCCGCCGCAGCTCCACCGGGTAGTCGGCCAAGGTGGTGGGCGTTTGTAGTTGGATCAAGTCATCGCGCAGGATTTTGCCCGCCGCACCGTGCTGAAAACACCGCACCACCAGGAAACTCAAGTTCTCCTTGGCGCGGGTGACCCAAAACACCTCGCGCATGGACAGGTCGGCCAGATGCTCGAAGTCCACGTACGCCTTGTCAAATATGACGATTTCACCCGCTTTGACGCCCGCACACAGTTCCCGTGCCCGTTTGGCGTCGTTGTGCCGGGCGGTGTCCACGATGGCAAAGAGCGGCAGGAAACTTTGCAGGTCCAATCGCAGATGACACTTGGCGGCGGCCTTGCGTCGGCGATGCTTGGCCCAATCCAGGCACGAGGCGATCAAGGGGATGGTGGTTGAATCCACCAGATGAATCGTGCGCTTGAACTTCCGGGCAAACCGCTGGCCCGCCCGACCGCTGACGAAGCCCGGAGACTGGTTGCCCAAATGTTCCAACACCGACCAGAAGAGTTGCTCGGCCATTTGTGCCGGGCGCACCTTGTTGGCGTGGGAGAGAGTATTGCGGTTGGGCGGGGTGGCCCCACGCAGACTGGACAGTGGCCCCGAGTGCAAACCCAGCGCGTCGCAGACATCGTTGAGGCCGATGCTGTGAGTGAGTTGGGCATACATCAGGGCGACCAGATGACTCCAGGGGCTGAAGGTGCGGGCTTTGTCTTGGACCCCGGTAGCCCGCGCCAGCTTGGGTACCAGGAAGTCAGGAATGAAGTTGCAAATCTGCCGCAGGAGGTTCAATTTTGCGGCGGCTGGAATGTTCTTGTTGTGCTTTTTCATCCCTGCCGTGTGGCAGGGCTACACGAGACATTCCAGCTTTTTTCAAAACCCTATGGGATGGCTGTGATTTCCTTTCGTAAATTTCCCTGACCTCCCTCGACGTGATGACATACGAAATAAGCTTACCGCCCAAAAGATGATTGTAGGGAGGCAGGGCACCCAATACGTAAGCGTCCATGGTGTACACCAAGTTTCTGGTGCGCGATTTATCATTCCAGCCGATCCACGTATCCCGGTCGGGAATATGGCAGGTCGTGTGTGCGCGACGGGGGAAGGACGGCGAGGTCGCGTTTGCGCCGGCACACACTCGGCGCGTCTCGCTGACTCGGCTTCGGACGCTACAGTGGGCGGCGGCGGGCGGGGGTGCGGCTCACCGGGAGGTTGGCCCTCCCATTCGGAAAGGGGCAAGCGACAAGACGGAGCGCCGGGCGGGGATGAGCCCCGACAAAGGATGTCGGGGTGAATACGGGGCAGTTATGACAATTGTGGAGCGTATTCAGGGCAGGCGGACGGGGTTCCTCTTTTGTCTGACGCGGGGGCGTGTCAGGCGGCACGCGGGGCGCGTGCGCTCCCCGGTGGTGGGGGCGGGATGGCGTGGGACAGGCAAGCCATGCGGGTACGGCGGGGACGCAGGCTAAAGTTGCGACCCAAGCACGGCGAGGTCGCGTCTCGTCCGACTCGGCTTGCGGCTACGGGAGGGTAATGGGGCCGGAGGCGGCGATTTTCGCACTTGGCATGCGGTGGTGGGCTGAATAGACTGTGTGTGAAATTGATCCGACCAGCGAAAGGAATTTTATGTCAGCCAAGTCCCGTCCAATCCAACTGATGTTGTGCGCTCTGCTGTGTGCGTTGAGCCAGTCGTGTTCGACAGTCGGCCACCAGTCCGCCACGGATTTAGTCGACCGCGGCAAGAGGGAGATCGCCAAGGACAATTGGGACGGGGCGATGGCGGATTTCACGAAAGCCATCCAAGTCAATCCACGAGACGCGGCCGCCTACGATGGCCGGGGCAGTGTGAAGTGGATGAAAGGCGATCTGAAGGGCGCGATGGCCGATTTTACGAAAGCCATTGAGTTCGATCCCAGGGCGGCCGGTGCCTACAACAACCGTGGCGGCGCGAGGATGGACGGGGGCAAGTGGGACGGCGCGATTGCGGACTTCACGAAAGCGATTGAACTCGAGCCGAAGCTCGCGGTCGCCTACGACAATCGTGGCAATGCCAGGAAAGCCAAGGGCGATCTGGATGGGGCGATGGCGGATTTCACGAAAGCCATTGAGATCGACCCGAAACTGGCCCACGCGTACGTTGACCGGGGGACTGTTGACGCAGACAAGTACGATTGGGATAGCGCCATGTTCGATTTCTCAAAGGCGATTGAACTCGATCCCAAGGATGCGATGGCGTACGCCGGGCGGGGCAAAGGCGAGATAGCCAAGCGGGATTGGGATGGAGTGATCGCTGACGACACGAAAGCCATTCAATTGAACCCGACACTGGGCGAGGCGTACATGGACCGTGGCAATGCCAGGAAGGTCAAGGGGGATTTGGATGGCGCGGGCGCGGATTTGTCGAAAGCGATTGAGCTCAACCCGGAATACCCGGCCGCGTATGTGAGCCGTGCCAATGTCGAGAGGATGAAGGGTAATCTGGAGGGTGCCATGGCCGATTTCACGAAGGCCATTGAACTCAATCCGCATGACGCGATGGCCTACATTGGCCGTGGCGGTGTCAAGAAGGCCCTGGGTGATCGGGCGGGAGCGGAGAAGGACTTTGCGCAAGCCGCCGAATTCGGGGGCCGCTGATCGCGGCCTTGAGCCGTCGGCGTGTCGCTGCGGTCGGTTTCGACGCGGGTATGGGTGGAGAGGATGGGGATGGGGTTGAGTGCCACGGAGGGAAGCGTTGTGGTGGTTTTGACGCGGCTGAAACCCACTCGGCATGGCATGGGCGGTCGTCGTCGACGTGGAGGCGGAGGAGCGAGTTTTTGATGCGGTGGTGGGGGATGGCTTTGAGGGGAGAATGCGAGGGGGAGGGGCGGGTAGGCGCGCTGATTGGTGGATGGGCGGCGGGGTGCTGGCAGCATGGTTTTTATTGACATTTTTGTGCCTTGTGAGAGGGTATAAGTGGGGGTAAATAAGGGGTAATTTTTGGTAGCAGATGAATGGGCGCTGGCGCGGTGGAGGCGGTTTGGCTGGTGGGCTAGCGAGCAGGAGGTCGGAGGCCGTCGGCGCGTTTGACTTTGGGCGGCGCGCAAATTACAGTAGGAAGCCGCATGGGTAACGGTACAGCCAGTGCCACCGTCGAGGTTCCCCCTTTGCCAATCGATTGGCGGAAGGGTGCGTTGTGCTTTGTTCTGGCGGGGCTGGTGGTCTATGCATATTGGGGGCAACCGGTCGAGCATGACCTGACGTGCTGGCAGTGGTTGGTCGTGCATTGGAACCGGATCTCGAATTACTCGCATGGCCCGCTGATCCCATTGATTGCTTCGGCTCTGCTGTGGTGGAACCTGTCGGAGCATAGCCACGGAAACGAAGATTGGGGACCGTATTGGCAGGCCATGGGGGGGGCCGGCGCGGTATTGATGATCTGGATTGTCGGCGGTTCCATTAACAAAGATTGGGAGGATCAGGCCTACTTCTGGTCGCTGATGCTGTTGCCGTTGACGATAGCGTGGCAGGTGTGGGCCTTGCGGGGCCATCTGGTGGGACAGGACGAGCCGCCCACGACGGCGGGACCAGTGATCGTGGCGGTGGCGATGGCGATTTATTATCTGGGAGTGAAAGCTGTCCAGCCTCGCGTGGTTGTCATCTCGGGGATCGTGTTGTTGTACGGCTTGGCATTGAGTTTTCGCGGTCGCGATGTGTTTCGTTGGGTGTTTTTCCCAATCACGTTTCTCTTCCTGATGGTGCCATTGAACTTTCTGGACAACGCGGTCGGTTTTCCATTGCGGATGTTCGTCGCCAAGGTTTCCACGATGGCCCTGAATGGGATGGGTATCGAAGCGGTGCAACGCGGATCCGGCATCATCTCCCCCGTCTTCAGTTTTGACGTGGCCGATCCATGCAGTGGGATCCGCTCCCTGATGGCGCTGACGACTGTTACCGCCGCCTACGCCTATGTGACGCAACGGGCGCATTGGAAGCGTTGGCTTTTGTTTCTTTGCGCCATGCCGTTGGCCGTGCTTGGCAATCTGGCGCGGGTGATCTCGATCGCGCTGGTGGCGCAAGTATACGGTCAGAGAACGGCCACGGAGGTTTACCACGAGTGGTCGGGATTCATCCTCTTTCCAGTAGCTCTCGCGGTGATGGTGCTCATCGGACTGCTGTTGAATTTTCCATTTCGCCGCCTGTTCCAAAACTGGCTGAAACCACCGCCGCCACCACCGGACAAAGGGTTGGATGACGACAGGCTTCCGCCTGCAGCATGACGGGAGAAGTTGCATGAATGAATCATCCGCGACAACAACGCCGCCAGTGGGCATACAACCGAAAGGACAACCCGTCGTGCCGCAACGACGAGGTCCGAGCACGAAGCAAATCTTGATCGTGGTCGTGATCCTGGCGGTCGGGGTGTTGCTGACCGCCACGAACTCTGACGTGGCGAAAGTCTCCGAGCCGGGTGTGAAATTGTATCCCGATGGGACTCCGTATCTGGTCGATCGAGCCGGCGATTGGGCGGGCGGGGAGAAGACGGGATTGAGCGAGGACGAACAACGCCTTCTGCCGAAGGATACGGAAGGTTCGCGGCGGCTCTTTAAGAACAAGGACGGCACCGAGCTGTTTTGCTCGATTGTACTGGCAGGACGCGACGTGACCAGTATCCACCGGCCCGAGCTCTGCCTGCCCGGTCAGGGTTGGAAAATCCAGAGCGAGTACACGGAACCCATCCCCGTGGCAACAGCGCCGGGCGGCGTGTTGAATGTGATGCGTATGAACGCCTCTTGCCCGGTTCGGCTGGCGGATGGCCGGACGACGGAAGCGCAGTCGGTGTTTGCCTATTGGTTTGTAGGTAAGGATCGAATGACGCCGTACCACTGGCAGCGCATCTACTGGACCGCCAAAGACCGGATTTTTTACAATACAAACCACCGCTGGGCATACATCCTGATTCACCTGCCCGTCCGTGGCGATGCGGAAGGTGGCGCACCCATCAAGTCGCAAGACGATGCCATGAAGGTGATCGCCAGATTCATTCAGGACATCTACCCGTCCCTGGTCGTGAAATAGCCACGGTGGCGGAACCGACGGCAGGTGTGTTGACGGACGGCGCGCCAGGGACGTCGGAGTGTTCCAATGTCAAATAGACGAAGAGAATTCATCATTCAAGTCAGCCAGATCGTTGACGGGCTGCTGATCGCCATCGTCTTTTGGTTCGCCCACGCGTTGCGCGAGCAACTCGCCTTTTCATTCCCGTTTCCGCACCACATCCTCGGGTACACGATCCAGTACGGAATGATCGCGCCGTTTCGCTACTACAAATGGTTGTACTTGATCGTGCTCCCGGTGTTTCCATTTCTTCTGGACGTTAACGGCTTTTACAGCCGCTCCCACAGCCAGCAGCTTCGCAATACAGCGTGGATTCTCGTGAAGAGCAGCCTCGTCTGCACGCTGGCGGTCATGGCCGCAATGTACTTCTTCCATCTGCCCATGCTCAGCCGCGGCGTCGTGGTGATCTTCTCCCTCTTCAGCATCGTCGCGTTGTTTGTAAAAAACCAGTTCTTTCAGGCGTTCCTGCGCCATCGCGCTCGCAATGGAAAGGAAGTTACCGAGATCATCCTCGTCGGTTCGGAGGAACGCAACGCGGAGTTTGCCAGGCTGCTCGACGAACACCCGGAATGGAGCCTCCGTGTCGCCGCCAAGCTGGATTCCAACACCAACCTGGTTTCGGAACTCCCCGCCATGTTGCACCGCTACCCCGTTGGCTGCGTGGTCTTCAACGTCAGCCAAACCGCCTTCGGCGAAATCGAGAAAGCCATCCTCGCCTGCGAAGTCGAAGGCGTCGAAGCCTGGCTCGTGGCGGATTTCGTCAAGACCTCCATCGCCCGCGCCACCGTCGACGATTTCTACGGCAAACCCCTGCTCATCTTCCGCACCACCCCCGAGATTTCCTGGCAACTCGTCTGCAAGCGCCTCATCGACATCATCGGCTCGACCCTCGGCCTGCTCATCCTCGGCCCGCTCGTCATGCTGCCCGTCGCCATCATCCTCAAACTCACCTCGCCCGGCCCCGTCCTCTTCAAGCAGAAACGCAGCGGCCGCCACGGACGCCTCTTCACCATGTACAAGTTCCGCTCCATGATCACCAACGCCGAGATGCTCCAGGCCGAACTCGAAGTCTTCAACGAAATGCGCGGCCCAGCCTTCAAAATGGAGGAAGACCCCCGCATCACCCCCTTCGGCCGCTTCCTCCGCAAGTCCAGCATCGACGAACTCCCCCAGCTCTGGAACGTCCTCGCCGGCGACATGAGCCTCGTCGGCCCGCGCCCGCCCATCCCCACCGAAGTCGACCACTACGACCCCTGGCATCGCCGCCGCCTCTCCATGAAACCCGGCCTCACCTGCATCTGGCAGATCAGCGGCCGCAACCGCATCGCCTTCGACCAGTGGATGAAACTCGACCTCCAATACATCGACAACTGGTCCCTCTGGCTCGACTTCAAAATCCTCGCCCGCACCGTCCCCATCGTCCTCACCGGCCTCGGCGCCAAATAGCCGAGCGGCGAGGGTAGCCGCGGAGCCGAACCGAAGGTGAGACGCGACCACGTCGTATCCCCGGTCGCAAACAGGCCGTGCCTTTTCGGCACCCGAAGGGCGACGCGAACGGGCGTGAGCGGAGTCAACCGAGCCGCCTAGCTGAGCGGGAGCGAACGAGTGCAATCGAGACCCACCCCCCTGTACACCCCCGTCCCAACACCCATCGCACCACGCACCCCACGCGCGGTCCCTCGCGGCGAAGCCCGCGTTCGCTCGCACGAGCGTCACGCGGCCCATCTGTGTGCGTCTGTGGCTCGGCCACTTGGCTATTGGCTACTCGGCTACCCCGTTACCTGGCTACTGGCCGTCTTCCCTCCGCTTGTGGCCTCAACTTGGGTTCGTTTTTGGCTTTGTTTTTGGAAATTTCCACGCCGGCTTGGTCAAACTTGGGTTCGTTTGTATTTTTTACTTTTTCGACAGCCTCTCGACCACCCCCACCGGTTGTGGTGCCCCCCCCCTCATTGTCAAAGAACGTTCCAACGTCAGCCCCACAGTATATCCCAATGAGATACAAAGTCAATCGCAATACGATGAAACCGACGAAGCCCGCCCGCCTCAGGCGGGGCGGGATGCCGAGAGCCTGCCCTGCCTGCCCTGAGCCTGTCGAAGGGAGCGAAGTCGAAGGGTCCAGGTATCCCTCATCCCTTTTCGCTTTTCCCCCATCCACCCACCGCACCCGCCGCCTTGTAGCCGCACGGCTTCAGCTTGCGCCGCCGTCCACACCGCCGCTAACCCGCCCGTGTAGCGTCAGAAGCCGAGTCAGCCGGAGCCGAAAGCGGCACTGGCCGATGAGACGCTCCACGGACTTGGTGCTGGCGCAAACGCGCGCCGAGTGCGTGCGGGCGCCGCAACCAGTATGAACGGGAGTGAATACTGTCAACCCATGCTTGCCCGCCGCTGCGCGACTTGGCGCGGGACACGATGGGGATAGGAATCCGCCAGTGAACAGTTTAGAACCCATCCCAAAACCCCTCTGGCAATGATATAATGGGGATGCCAAGGAGGCATCTATGGGGAAAAGCAGATCGCACGAGCGTTGGCTCGTGTCTGACCAATTGTGGAGTAAGGTCGAGCCACTCCTGCCCAAGCCGCGGCGACACGCGCGGGGGCGTGGCGGGCGACCGCGGGTCGCCGACCGCCACGCGATGAACGGAATTCTGTTCGTGTTGCGCACTGGTTGCCAGTGGAACGCGCTTAACGCGACGGGCATCTGCAGCAGTTCCACCGCCCATCGGCGTTTTCAACAATGGGTGCGCGCCGGGGTGTTTGCGAAACTTTGGGAACAGGGGTTGACGGAATACGACGAACTCAAAGGCATTGACTGGCGCTGGCAGGCGATGGATGGAGCGATGAGCAAAGCTCCGTTGGGCGGGGAAAAAAATCGGCCCCAACCCCACGGATCGAGCCAAGGACGGGGTGAAGCGCAGCTTGTTGACGGAGGGTCAAGGCGTGCCGATCGGACTGGCCATTGACGGGGCCAACCGCAACGACTTCAAGCTGGTGAGAGAAACGCTGGAAAGCATTCCGGTGGAGCGACCAGGCGTTGGGAGCGGCCAGTCGCAAGGATTGTGTCTGGACAAAGGATACGATTACGACGAAGTACGGGAACTGGCGCAGGAGTTTGGCTACACGGTTCACATCCGCAGTCGCGGTGAGGAAGCCCAGGCGCTCAAACGCAACGCTCGATTCAAAGCGCGCCGTTGGGTGGTCGAGCGGACCCACAGTTGGCTGAATCGGTTTCGCCGCATTCTGATTCGGTGGGAGAAGAAAGCGGACAATTACTTGGGGCTACTTCACTTTGCTTGCGCGATCATCACCTATCGCCGCGCCGAGGTTCTGGGATAGGCACTTAGCCTTCGTAGCCGACTCGGCGAAGTAGGTCCATCCTCAGCCGTTCCACACCCTTGTCTCGCCTTCGCGTCCTTCGCGACTTCGTGGTGAACATCCGCGCCCATCTGTGTGAATCTGTGGCTCGCCACCCCCCCCTCCGAAACCGCCTCCGAACGGAGCACCCTCGTGTTGCATCGTCCCTCCCTGTCCGCCATAGTCTTGACGACGGCGGATCAACGATGCCACACAGAGATTTCATCCTCCGCGCTCTCTGCGAGTTCTGCGTGAGAAAATCTGTCTTCTTCGTGCACGGAGTTTACCCCGAACGCCTTCGGGGTGGTGCGCAATTTCCGCCTTCTGACTCCTGAATTCTGGATTCTGTCTCCTGCCTTTCGCCCCTGTCTTCTCTTTTTTGTTGCCCCGCGCCGCAAATTCTGCGAATCACTCAGACGCATGACTGCCACCACTCCCGCTCCCGTTACCGTCGTTACCGGCGGCGCCGGCTTCCTCGGCTCCCATCTCGTCGACCGTCTCCTCGCCGAAGGCCATCGCGTCATCGCCATCGACAACCTCGTCACGGGCAATACCGACAACATCGCCCATCTCGCCGGCAACAAACACTTCGCGTTCATCCACCACAACGTCACCCAATTCATCTACCTCGCCGGCCCCGTCGACTACGTCTTCCATTTCGCCTCACCCGCCAGCCCGATCGACTATCTCCAGCTCCCGATCCAAACCCTCAAGGTCGGTTCCCTCGGCACCCACAATGCCCTCGGCCTCGCCCTCGCCAAAAAGGCCAAATTCTTCCTCGCCTCCACCTCCGAATGCTACGGCGACCCGCTCGAACATCCCCAGACCGAATCCTACTGGGGCAACGTCAACCCCATCGGCCCCCGCGGCGTCTACGACGAAGCCAAACGCTTCGCCGAAGCCATGACCATGGCCTACCATCGCTACCACAAGGTCGATACCCACATCGTCCGCATCTTCAATACCTACGGCCCGCGCATGCGACTCAAGGACGGCCGTGTCGTCCCCGCCTTCATCGGCCAGGCCCTCCGCGGCGAACCCCTCACCGTCTTCGGCGAAGGCCAACAAACCCGCAGCTTTTGCTACTGCAGCGATCTCATCGACGGCATCTTCCGACTCTCCCAATCCGATTTCCACGAACCCGTCAACATCGGCAACCCGACCGAGTTCACCATCCTCGATTTCGCCAAACTCATCATCAACCTCACCGGCAGCAAAAGTAAGATCGTCTACGAACCGTTGCCCGAGGACGACCCCAAACAGCGCCGTCCCGATATCTCCCGCGCCAAGAAACTCCTCCGCTGGGAACCCAAAGTGAAACTCGAAGATGGCCTCCGCCAAACCATCGACTACTTCCGCGACAAGGTCTGACCGTCGACCGCGCCTCCGGTAGCGCGACCGTCTCGGTTGCGGCTGTTGGTATCCCGCCGTTTCTTTGCTTTCCGCCTTGAGCCGGGCCTGAACCGGGCGGTACCATGAACCCCGTGACGACCGCCCATCGGTTTTCCTAAAGAGATGCCATGCCCTCCGCGTCCCGGCATACCAGGTTTCTGGCGTTGGCGGTCATCGCCACGCTCTGCCTTGGCGCCTTTTGGGCCCTACTCGGAACCAATTATTCTCCAGAAGCTTATTGGGCGTTGCCCGCTCTGCCCGGCACCTTGGAAATCGTCTGCATGCTGGCCGTCACGGCCGCGACCGTTCTCATGCTCATTTCATCCGCTCGGCGACCGGACAAATGCCGACGGTGGTTCAACGCCGGCCTCGTGGCGACAGCCGCCGCCTGCTTCATCCTGGCAAAACGACTACTCGGACTACGCCCGCATTGCCTCGACCCGATCCTCTTCTGCACCGCGTGTGGTTGGACGATCGCGCTCTGGTTGCGCGGCCGTCCGGTGTCGAGCCCGGGACGAAGTTGGCATTTCCAATTCGCCGGGTTCAGCTACGACTTCGAGCCCGCAAGCCTCTTACCGATGGCGGTCGTCTCCGCCGCCATCGGGTTGTCGGTCTACTACCTCATCCAGCAGATCCGTTACTTCAACAATTTCCAACTCGGCTACGCCGATTGCGGGGATTACGCCCGCACAATGTTCAACACGCTCTACAACCCGCGCGAGTTGTTCCTGCGGGTTAATCCCGACCGACCGCTCTTCTACGACCATTTTCAGCCGGGATTCCTGCCATTCGTCCCACTCTGGTTTCTGTGGCCGGGCTTGAAAGCAACGATCCTGCTCCAGGTTCTGGCCGTCATGGCCTGCGCATTGCCGATCTTTTGGATCGGCCAGAAACTTCTTCAGGACAAGACATCAGCGCTCCTGCTGGTCGCAGTCTGGGTCGTCTTTCCGCCGGCGTCACAGCTCATCTACAGCGGCTCCTACGGGTTCCACTGCGGCAACCTCTGCCTGCCGCTGTACTTTCTTGCCCTGACATTCTGGCTCAAAGACCGCCCCGGCTGGGCTCTCCTGTTTGCCGTGTGGGCCATTCTCCTCAAGGAGGAAGCGGCCATTCCGATCGGAACGTTCGGCCTCTACCTGGCCCTGTTTGGCAACCGTCGCAAACTGGGCATCGTGATCGCAACAGTCGCCTTCGCATATTTTCTCATCATGGCGTCTGTCGTCATTCCCGCAATGGGTCATCAGCCATATATGGCGCAAAGCCACTTCGCACCCATCGGCGAAACCAAGAAAGAAATCCTGCTTTCGCCCTGGAACAATCCCCGCCAGTTTTGGGGTAATCTGTTCTCGGCGTCGTCCTTCTATTTTGCCGCGCTCCTGCTGGCGCCGCTGCTATTCGTGCCCTTGAAGAAACCCTCGGTGCTCCTCGTCGGGTCGTTGGTGTTTCTCTTCGATTGCCTGAATCCCACCCTCAAAAGCATCCGCTACTGGTATCAACTGGCGCTGCTCCCCGTGGTGTTCTGGGCGCTGGCATCGGCGTTGTCCCGCGCCACCCCAGCCCGACAACGGGCCGTCCTTTCCGGGGCGACCGTCACGGGAATCTTGCTGTCCGTGTTTTTTGGCAACGTCTTCTGGAGTAAACCGGCCATGGTGGCACTGCCAGCCCCGCCCGACCGTCCGCAAATCGTGCAGCGGATCGCCCAGCGCATTGACCGACAGGGTTCCTTGTTCGCCACCCAGCGCGTCGCGGCCCATTTCATCACGCAGAAATACCTGTACGTGATTCCGCCCCTGCCGCCGCAAATCGATTGCGTCCTCCTGGATATGCGTGATTCGTGGAGGACCACCACCACCCTCAACTGGCTCAAGAACCTCCGTGACATCCAGCGACAGGCCGAATCTCTTCCGCACTTGCACCTCGTGGATGTGCAGGACGGCGTTCTTCTGTACTCGCGGCACGGCGAACCCGTCGACGCGCGCACACTCGTCGAGCGCGATGCCCTGCCGCCCGAAGCCGTCCATCAACCAGCGGAACTCGGGAAAGGAGTGACCTTCGAGGGGTACACCGCAACCCTGCTGTCTTCGGATGGTGCCAGCCCCCACGACCAAATCCGCATCACCATGTTCAGTTCCGTCGCAACCCCTGTGGATGTGGACCTCGCCGTCCGCTGCCACGTTCAGCCACAAGCCCGGAACCGCGACACCCAGTTCGGATCACAATTCCAACCACTGGGCCAGTGCGTCTGGCCTGTCCAACGCTGGGTGCCGGGAAAATTCTACGCGGACGATTTCGTGATCGACGTTCCCGCCGGGTCGGCGTCAGCCGGGCTTTCCATTTCGTTCGAATGCCAGCCGCTGTGACGGTCGAGTTGGCCCCGCCGCGCTACATCGGTGTCTTGATGCCGATGGCGCGGAGAGCGCACCAGCCACGGGCCCCTTCAAAAATCATGAACGAGCCCGCGACATCCAGAAAGATACCGGCCACCAGCAGCGTTCTCGATCCAGTAATCAGCCCCATCACAATCAACGCCCCGCCGCATAAAACGACAATCGCGCCGCTGATCAGCCGCGCCCGGCGCCCGCGCTGGTCGATGTTGCACGCCAGCTTCATTTCGATGGCCGGCTCGCCCAATTCCCGGCAAACACCGCCGCCAGTGCCAGCAGGATCACGACCACCCACCGAAGCTCCGCTGGTGGCGGCCCGATCTTCAGCCAGCCCGGCCAGATCGCCCAGAGCAGCGCCGCCGCGCCGAGGAATGCTACTCCGGTCCACCCGAGGAACGCAAACGTCTGGCGTTCTTCCCGTAACGCGGTGCGCAATCGCCCGATGGTCTCCTTATCGACCTTCAGTTTCTGGCCGGCCTCCTCCTCCAGAACCTGTTCGTCCGTCACCGTGTTCAGAAACTCTTTCAGTAGGTTGCGCGCGTGGTCGGCTTCATGTTCCAGGACGTAGATGCCATTGCCTTTGTCCGCGCCGCTCAGGGACTCGGCCGCATCGAGGGGCGCCATCGACGGTGGTTGTCGCAGGGTGGCTTCCACCCCGTTGTCGCGCAGGTACCCGACGATGATGCTCCCTTCCCATTCGTCGTGTGCTTGATGAACCTCAACCAGATTCTCGGACTGTTCGCCTTTGCTCATGCCGCAATCTACGCCGGCTCTCGTCGTCTTTCCAAGAATTTTGTGTTTCCGTTCGCCCTCGCCGATCATGCCAGCGACAATTCATCGCGGACGCGTTGCACCAGATCGTCAATGTAGAACGGCTTCTGGATGTATCCGCACAAGCCTTTCTCAAACAACCCGCGGGCGACCTGATCGTCGCACCCCGTCAGCAGAATCACGCGTACATCGGGATTGATTCGTTGGAGACACTCGAGCACCAGGTCCCCCGTCATCTCCGGGCATGACGTAGTCGAGTAGGACCAACCCGATCTCCCGCGAGCGATTCTCGTACGTTTCCAGTCCGTTCTTGGCTCCCAGGGCGGTAAGCACGGGCAACCCGTCGCCTTCCAGACATTGTTGAATAATCTCCAGAATCTCGGGTTCGTCGTCAATGGCGAGCACGTACTTCGGGGAGGTGACAGGATCGTCGTTCATGGCTCAAGCATTGCCAATCCAACCGTTGCCCATGTACCATGGTTTGGCTCAACCGAGAAGAGAAATCGATTTCATTATGCGCGCGCGCTTTCCAGGCAAGGTCGTCATCGTCACCGGCGCCTCCAGCGGCATCGGGTTGGAAACCGCGCTCGCGTTTGCCCGGGAAGGCGCCCGCGTCGTCCTCGCCGCCCGAAACGAAACCAAATTGCGCGAGGTCGTCAACGCGCATCCCGAGTGGCGCGACCGGTTCCTGGTCGTCCCCACCGACGTCACGAAGGACGAGGACGTGCAGCGGCTCGTGGCGACAACGGTGGCGAAGTTTGGTCGCGTGGATATCCTCGTGAACAATGCCGGCGTCGGGATGCGCGCCACGTTCGCCGACACGCCGCTCGACGATGTGCGGTCGCTCATGGACGTGAATCTCTACGGACCGATCCGCTGCATTCAGGCGGTGTTGCCCCAGATGCGCCAGCAGCGCGCGGGACAGATTGTCAATGTCGGCAGCGTGTTGAGTATGGTCGTGGCGGCGCGCAACAGCGCCTACTGCGCCAGCAAGTTCGCCCTGTTGGCCTTGACCGATGCGCTGCGGATCGAATTGCACGGGACAGGAATCGAGGTCATCTCCGTCCTGCCGGCCTACACGGACACGCCGTTCTTCGACCACATGTACAGTTACGGGGGTCCCGTGCGCCAGAGTCCGTTCGCGGGACAACATCCCGCACAGGTCGCGCGCGCGATCTTGAAAGGTTGCGCCCGCCACAAACGCCAGGTCGTGCTGACCAGCTCCGCGCGCCTCGCCATCTGGCTCCGCCGCCTTTGCCCCCCGCTGCTCGATTTCGCCGTCCGACAATCAGCTCAGAGACTGGCGAAGGCCGATTCAAAAACCCGATAGCTCGCGTCGTCGTAGAGACAAAACAGCACGCGCTCCAGTCCCGCTTCCCGTTCGAGGTGGCGTTTCTCTTCCTTGAGCATCAACGGCGCGGCGCGCTCGATGTGGATTGGTTTCTTTGATCGAATGCCTGCGGCCGCGCAACAGTTTTGGCCGTGACTTTCGACCTATCCAAATCAGGCCATTGGGGTCTATTGGGTCCGACCTCAAAACTCTAGAGTGGGCACGTTTGCTGGGAACCAGCTACAGGGCTGGCGACCAGCAACGAAACAGGAAAAACTAAAAATCAGAGGAAGGAAGAATATGAGCAAACGGACATGGGTATTGGTCGGCATCGGCTTGGTGGCAATCGCCGCCTTGGTGGTGGTCAAACGGCAAACTAATCCGCCTCCGCTTCCCGCCAATACAAGAGCTCCATCTGCGGAAGGTCCGGCACCGAGTGTGAACCCGCCTCCGGAAACTTCGTCAGCGAGTGTGAGCGCGCCGGAGTCGGCGGGGGAAGATCACCGCGCGACGGAACGAACCGGCGAACCGGCGATAGCGTCTTCCCTCACGAGCGCCCCGGCCGCGTCGGTGGCCAAGCCATCCATCGTTTCGACCTTCAGTCAACCGCTGCAAACGCTCGTCTCACCACAAGCGAGCTACGCGCAGAAGCAGGCGGCGTGGAAACAGCTCCGCGATACCGGCCAGTTGGATCAAGCGATTGCCCAGCTGCAACAAGCCGTCAAGGATGACCCGTCGGTTGCCGAGTATTCCGCCGCGCTGGGTCAGGCCTATCTCCAGAAGCTGGGGACAACTCAGGACATTCGCCAGCAAAGCATCCTCGCCATGGAAGCCGACCAGACGTTTGACCAGGCATTGACAGTCGACCCCGACAACTGGGACGCGCGCTTCTCGAAAGCCTCCGCCCTGACGCACTGGCCGGCCGATTTGAACAAGTCACAAGAGATCATGGAGAACTTCTCCACCCTGATCGATCAACAAGAGACTCGGGCGCCGCAACCGGAATATGCCCAGTCCTACGTGTTGCTGGGCGAGCAATATCAAAAGGCGGGCTACCCCGACAATGCCCTACAAATGTGGCAGCGCGGCGCGGCTTTGTTTCCACAGAATGAGACGCTGCAGAACAAGTTGGCATCTTCCCGGTAATTGCCATCAAAGAAACTAACTTCAAGGAAGGTCATTTTCAGTTATGATTCAACCAATGAATCCAAATTCGAACACCTCGACGCCCGAGGTGAAACGACTTCTGGCGGGGCCACACATCGCGCTTCATATTATGACGCTGGGACTGCTCGCCTACTTTCTGGGTCAGAGCCTTTACGATAGTTGGCCGAACTGCGATCGCCGCGAACTGCTGCTGGTTATCCTAACGACCATCCAGGCGGGTCTCTATCTGAAACGGTGGGTTTTCACCCCGCTGGATGCTTCACCCCGATGGTGGCACATCTACTTTGTCGGCAGCCTGGCCTGTTGCGTTCCCGAGTCGCTGATCGCCCCGTACTTCTCCTGGCTGGCCGGGCTCTACGTGGGGCAAATGTGCGCCATCCTCGCGCCGAGCATTTCCGTTCCAGCCTCGATCCTCGCGCTCCCAGTCATCGAGGTCGCCGCGTTCGGCCGGGCGCAACTCGCCAGCCGGTCTGTCGGCGAGTGGGTGTTCCGCGTCGCCGTGTTCGCATCCTGGATGGTGATGGGCTTGTTCATCAAGCGGATTGACGACATCAGCAAAGGCCGGGCGGAGCTGATTCGCGAACTCGAGGCGGCAAAACGCGAACTCGTCCTGGCCCGTGACCGGGAAATCGAACTCGCCACACTCCGCGAGCGCGAACGCCTGGCCCGGGATCTCCACGATAACCTCGGCCACACGCTCGTCACGTTGACCGTGCAACTGGAAGCCGTCCAGAGATTGTTGCCTGTGGATCTCGACCGTGCGGGGCCGCTGCTGGAGGAAATGAAAACCTTGTCCCGCGCCAGCACGGAGGCCTTGCGACGGTCCCTGGCCAACCTGCGCGCCCCCGGCTTGGGGGACAAGTCGCTGACCCAGGCCCTGCAATCGTTGTGCGCCGATGCGGGCCGTCGCACCGGCCTGAAAATCGATCGCCAGGTTGCCGCAGGCGTGGACGGGTTGCCGCCTGCCGTGGCCGAGGCTCTCTGGCATGTCGCGCAGGAGGGATTGACGAACGTGGAAAAACATGCGCAAGCTCGACATGTTGCCGTCAGCCTGAGTCTGCAGCCCCAGTTGGCTGTTCTGCGCGTCACCGATGATGGCGTCGGATTGCCTGGCGGATGCCGAGAGCAAGCCCGGTCACTATGGCCTGCGCGGTTTGCGGGAACGCGTGGAAGGCGTCGGCGGGACGCTCCTGCTGACAACGGCAGAGCCAAAGGGAGCCCTCATCGAGGCCCGCGTGCACTTGATCGCTTGAATGAAACCGATCCGGATTCTTCTGGCCGAAGACCAGACGCTCATGCGTCAGGGATTGAAGACCATCCTGGACCTGGAGTCTGGTTTTCGGGTTGTGGGCGAAGCGAGTGACGGCCCGACCGCCGTCAAACTTGCCCTGGAACTGCGCCCCGACATCATTCTCATGGACGTTCAGATGCCGGTGCAGAACGGCGTGGAGGCCACCGCCGCCATCTGCCAAGCCTGGCCGGAAGCCAAAATTATCATCCTGACCACGTTCGACCGCGATGACTACGTCTTTGCGGGCGTGCGAGCCGGGGCGGTCGGGTATCTCCTCAAAGACCTGCCGGCGCGGAAGCTGGTCGAAACCATCCAAGCCGTGCAGTCTGGTGAAGTGTTCATCCAACCGGAGATCGCGTCGCGTGCGCTCCGTGCCACGCTGCATCCCACCGATGGATTGATCGAGCCGCTCTCCGACCGCGAACGCGAGGTGTTGGTGATGTTGGCCCAGGGAATCGCCAACAAGGAGATCGCTGACAAACTGCACATCGCCGAAGGCACGGTGAAGAATCACGTCTCGAACATCCTCGGCAAGCTCCAGGCTCAAAACCGCACCCAAGCCGCCGACATCGCTCGAAAACGCGGGTTGATCTAACACAGCCTATAACTGACCGATTCCGCCCGACTCGGCATCTGGCTGGGCCGCCTGCCTCCGGGTCTGCTCGACTTCGCGGTGCGACAATCAGCTCAGAGACTGGCAAAGGCTGATTCGAAAACCTGATAGCTCGCGTCGTCGTACAGACAAAGCAACACGCGCGCCATGCCAGTTTCGCCTTCGAGGTGGCGTTTCGCTTCCTTGAGCATCAACGGCGCGGCGCGCTCGATGGGGAACCCGTAGATGCCCGTGCTGATGGCCGGAAACGCGATGGATTTCAGTCCCTTCGCCTCAGCCAGTGTCAGGCTGCTCCTCACCGCTTGGCACAACAGCCGGTCCGCTTCCGTCGGATCATGCCGGCTCCAGACTGGGCCGACGGTGTGAATCACAAACTTCCGCCATGCCGCCACCTGTGATGACCGCCTCACCTGTCTTGAGTGGCCCGCGCATCGAAATTAGTACATCGGATTCCCGCTGGATCGTCGGCCCGCCCTTGCGTGAAATGGCCGCGGCCACGCCACCACCGTGTTTAAGGTATTCATTCGCGGCGTTGACGATCGCATCCACCGCCAACGCGGTGATGTCACCCTGCGCGATTTCCAAAATCGCGTTGCGAATCGTCTTTTTCATCATAGGAAACCTTGTGCCACAATACGCGCACAACAAGTTTTTTTACACACCTTTTACTTTCCCCCATCGATACGGCGGATTACACTGACATTGGGAACGCCATGAAAATCCTTGTCGTCGAAGATGACCCCCTGCTACGGGACGGGTTGGTGGACTTGCTCAACGGCGCAGGCTATACCGTCGACGCAGTGGCCGACGGCCTCACCGCCACGAAGCGCGGCATGGATCCCGAACTCGATCTTGTCGTGCTCGACGTGATGCTCCCGAAACTCGATGGCGTCGAAGTCTGTCACCGGCTTCGCAAAGCCCGGCCGGACCTGCCCATCCTCATGTTGACCGCCAGGGGCTCCGAGGAAGACAAAGTGCGCGGCCTGAAAGTCGGCGCGGACGATTACGTCACCAAGCCGTTCGGGGCCCGCGAGCTCCTCGCCCGAATTGCCGCTCTCGCCCGCCGCGCCCGGTCCGCGCCCGCCGAGCCGGAGATCATCGAGATCGACGGCTGCCGCTTCGACCTTGGGCATTGCGAGGCGCGCCGCAATCACAAAATCATCCCGCTGTCGCCCCGCGAAGTGGGCATCGTGCGCTGGCTCCATCGACACCGGGCGCGGGTGGTCTCCCGCAGCGAATTGCTCGAACAGATCTGGGGAGCGAACGCGGACATGGAAACCCGCACGGTTGACGTGACCATTGCCCATCTCCGCCAGAAGATCGAGCGCGATCACGCGGAACCGGCGATCATCGTTTCCGTCAAGGGCGCCGGCTATTCGTGGGGCCGACCATGAAATTCTGGCGCAGTCGCACCACCCTGGCGCTCGTCTTGACGAGCGCGGCGCTGGTTGTCCCCTGCGGCGCATGGTACATGGTTGGATCGCGCGAAGTGCAGCGCACTATCGATCAAAACGAATCGCCTCTGCGGCAGTCCGCCAGCGACACGGCCCATCAACTGGCGCAGCGTCTTCAGGATCGATTCCAAATGCTTCTGGAATCCGAGTCCAGCCGTCCCTTTTATCAATATCAATCGCTCTATCACGATCCCCGAGGGGCATCCGAAGGACCCTCCGTCACCCCCTCGCCGCTGGCACAGGGACCGACCGACCCGCTCATCCGCGCGTACTTTCAAATCGACCCCGACGGACGAGTCTCCCTGCCCACGCTGCCCGAAGCGGATCTGGATGCCGTAATCCTTGCGAAAGTCGCGGCGCAGCGCGCGATCCAGGGCGATTTGCAGGCCGCCGCGCATGGTTCGGCTTGTGTCGCGCACCTTCAAAAAGGGCTGCCGCAACAGCACGTCGAAGTCATGGAGGCCGATGCCTGGATCCAAAATGCGCTGGCGGCCAGGATTTACTCGGATATCAAATCCGGAACCAATTCGACCTCCACATTTGCCGGTGACTTTCGCTTAAGTGACGGTCAACAAAGGGTCTCCATCGGCATCGGCGATTTCCAGTGGTGTTCTTTGCAGACTTCCAACGGGATGAGCCTGGTCGCGTTGCGTAATGTCGCCACGCCCGTGGGTGTCTTGGTGCAGGGGTTTGTCATCTCCAACGAAGCGCTTGCGGACACTCTCAAGAATGCCGTGTTGCCCGCCCGCTTCACGCCCAACGCCACCGCGGGCTCGTATGTGGCCGCCGCGCCCGTGGAAAGCACTGGCTGGTATATCGTCGTCAGCGCCGCCAAAGAATTCGCCGCCGCCGACGCGCAGGCCCGTCATAACTGGGTCAGTTTCCTCCAGCTCTTTTGGGCCGGCGCCGGCGCGGCGAGCGTGGCCGGCCTGTGCGTCGTGGCCTTGGTTTGGAACACCGAACGGCTCGCCCGCCAGCGTTCCCAATTCGCGGCCTCAGCCGCGCACGAGCTCCGCACTCCGCTCGCCGGTCTGCGCATGTACAGCGAGATGCTCGCCGATGGCCTGGGCGACCCGACTCGCACCCGGGACTACGCGAATCGCGTCGCGGAAGAAGCCGCGCGGCTCGGTCGCGTTGTCTCCAACGTCCTCGGCTTCTCGCGCCTCGAACGCGGTGCGCTCAACGTTCGTCCCGTGCCCGGCGATCTGGCGACCATCGTGCGCGAGTGCGTCGAACGCCAGCGCCCCGCGCTGGAAGCCGCCGGGGCTCGCGTCGAACTTTCCGTCCCGGACCAGTTTCCGGAAGTGCGCTTCGACCGCGATGCCATCGCCGAAATCATCCAGAACCTGGTGGATAACGCCGAAAAATACTCACGGACCGCCGGTAACCGGGAGATTGATGTCGCGCTTTCCCCGGCCGATCATTCGGTGACGTTGTCCGTGCGTGACCATGGACCGGGCATCTCGACGGACGTGCGGGAGAAACTCTTCCGTCCGTTCGCCCGCGGCAACCGCGACGACTCGCCGGCGGGCCTGGGGCTGGGTTTGGTGCTGGTGAAGGCCCTGGCGGAAGCTCATGATGGCCGTGTCACCTACGCCGACGCGCCCGGCGGCGGCGCGCTCTTCACCGTCGTCCTCCCGCGATAACGCGCAAAATTTTACACACTCCTTACTTAGTGCCTATCCCAGAACCTCGGCGCGGCGATAGGTGATGATCGCGCAAGCAAAGTGAAGTAGCCCCAAGTAATTGTCCGCTTTCTTCTCCCACCGAATCAGAATGCGGCGAAACCGATTCAGCCAACTGTGGGTCCGCTCGACCACCCAACGGCGCGCTTTGAATCGAGCGTTGCGTTTGAGCGCCTGGGCTTCCTCACCGCGACTGCGGATGTGAACCGTGTAGCCAAACTCCTGCGCCAGTTCCCGTACTTCGTCGTAATCGTATCCTTTGTCCAGACACAATCCTTGCGACTGGCCGCTCCCAACGCCTGGTCGCTCCACCGGAATGCTTTCCAGCGTTTCTCTCACCAGCTTGAAGTCGTTGCGGTTGGCCCCGTCAATGGCCAGTCCGATCGGCACGCCTTGACCCTCCGTCAACAAGCTGCGCTTCACCCCGTCCTTGGCTCGATCCGTGGGGTTGGGGCCGATTTTTTTCCCCGCCCAACGGAGCTTTGCTCATCGCTCCATCCATCGCCTGCCAGCGCCAGTCAATGCCTTTGAGTTCGTCGTATTCCGTCAACCCCTGTTCCCAAAGTTTCGCAAACACCCCGGCGCGCACCCATTGTTGAAAACGCCGATGGGCGGTGGAACTGCTGCAGATGCCCGTCGCGTTAAGCGCGTTCCACTGGCAACCAGTGCGCAACACGAACAGAATTCCGTTCATCGCGTGGCGGTCGGCGACCCGCGGTCGCCCGCCACGCCCCCGCGCGTGTCGCCGCGGCTTGGGCAGGAGTGGCTCGACCTTACTCCACAATTGGTCAGACACGAGCCAACGCTCGTGCGATCTGCTTTTCCCCATAGATGCCTCCTTGGCATCCCCATTATATCATTGCCAGAGGGGTTTTGGGATGGGTTCTTAACTGATTTCCGAACTACCGTACGCTGGTCCCGGAAGCCATTTCCAGTTGGCCGATGATATTTGCAGCGGCAGCGCGGAAAACTGACACAAGCCCGTAGCGCCAGTATCCCCTATTGGCTGCTATAACTCACCATGGGCGTGGTCAAGACCGTGTTGCCGCTGCCCATTCTTGGGGACAAAATTCCGATCCGCGGTCACCAAAGAACCGCTCTCGGTTTTGGTCCAACCGCCCGACGGCGCGCAATCAGGCAACCCGCGCGGTCGCAGCTTCAAGCCGGGGTCGATTCGTACCAGCAACGAGTTACCCAGGAGCAGGGAGGCACTGACTTTGCCGGACGCGAAGATCGTTGATATTCAATCTCAGATCCCGCCGCGCGAACAAGAATACGAGATCTCTTGGGCACAGTTGTCAGGGACAACCACGCAGAGTCAGGCCAGTGTGGAAGTGGTTTCACGGTTGGGAAGACCGGAACAGCAGACGCAGCAATCGGGGGGCTAAATGTCCGCCACGAGATCGCGGACACGAATTTTCAGCGCTGCGGCAATGCGTATCAACGCCCAAAGGGAGATCATTGTCTCCGCGCGTTCGATCTCGCCGAGATAATTCGGGTGCAGATCGGCGAGTTCGGCGAGTTTTTCCTGGGTGAGACGGGCCTTCCTCCGACGCTTGCGGATGGTTTCGCCGATGACCTTGTATTGTTTTGGAATTGACCGCACGCGACTGATACACAACCAAGAAACGCCGGGTCATTCCACAAGGGTAATCCTTGTATTTCACTCGTGTTTGCGCTTGACTTCATTTCGCGTTCACCGCACAATCTGCCACCGTACGCTGGCGATGGTCGCTGTGGAAGGGCTGTGGAGAGGGTATGGAGAAGCGGACATCGCCGGTCGTTTGCCTAGCACTTACCGCCTTGCTGTGCCCGTTAACTGCTGTGCGGGCGGACATTCCGCAATTGGAAGAGAATCCCTCGGCTCAACCTGAGTCGGAATTGCTGTTGACCAATACCACCGACCTTGTCGGTCTGTATCTGGAGGGCTACAACTACCCGATTGGCTCGTGGGTCTGGGCGCCCGGGACGTTCTTCCCGGTGCAGTTCCAGCCGATGACCATCGTGTGGGCGAATACAGCCAATCTGCCAACGGGACTGGCCGGGATCACGAATTCCGCTCCGACCTCCCTGGAGAGCGTGAACGCTTGGCCCCTTTGGGTCACGCTCTGGCCGCAGTCGAATACCGTGACGGTGTTGCAGCCGTGGTCGGATGAAACCCTGACCGAATTCACCGTGCCAGACTGGTTTCCCTCGTGGCAGGTCTACGAAGCCAACCTGTATCCTTCGTGCGTTCTCTTCGGAATCAACTATACGAATTGGGAGACGCTGGTGGAGGAAGGCTATACGCAATTCTCCGTGCCGCAGGTGATCACGCATGCGTGGCTGATGGACGTTGGCTCTCGGGATACCTACTGGAATAATCTTGAGGCCCAATGTGCGGCGGCAGAAGCGGCAACCGCCAGCGCCGCCAGCATGAGTCGCGGGTTTATGGCTATGGATGATGACGGTGGCGGTGGAAGCGATCCCTGTACCCTGACAAACCTGCTTCAGGCGTTCTACGTGACAAACGTTCGTACGGAACGCGAGCGGGTCTACCACGATCACCTGGCAGTCCTGCCAGTTCTTCCGGGGATTATATACTTGCGTAAAGTTGCGAGCCGGATTAGAGCAGGGCGATTGCATTTAGAAGTTGAGCAGGGAGGCGAGGTACTGGTGGTCCCAGCCGGCGGCCTTTTGTTTGGCGCGGATGCCGAGTTTGACTCGCTGGTCGCGGCGCAGTTGGTTCAGGCATAAGGCCCGCAGCGTGGCCAGGTTCTGCGCCGCGTTCTGCTGGCGCACGGCGCAGCGGTCTTCGCCCATCTGCACGTCCAGCACCCAGTGCAGGCAATTCTCGATCTCCCAGTGGCCGCGCACCGCCGCCGCAAACCGCTCGACCTGCGCCGGCAGGCTGCTGAGATAGTAGCGCCGCTGCGTCGTCGATTTCCCCTGCACCTCCCGCACTGCTTCGACCATCCCGACGCTGCGTAAGGCTTCCCACTGGGGCCTGTCGGCCAGCCAAGCGATCGCTTCGGTAATCCAATAGCGACGGGTCTCGATGCGCCCGTGATCCTTCTCCAGGGTCTGGGTGAATTGATGGGCGAGGCCAGCAAAACCGCGCGCGTGGGCGTCGTCCAGAAACGCTTGGACTTCGGCGTGCAGCGTGCCCTGATTGCCTTTCAGTGCCAGCACGTAGTCGGCATCGGCCTCGTGAATCTCTTTGGCCACGGTCTTTTGGCAGCCCATCGCGTCCACCGTCACCACACAGCCGGCCAATTCCAGCGCCCGGAGCAGCGGGGGCAGTGCGGTGATCTCGTTGCTGTGGTCGTCTACCTTCAGTTGCCCCAGCACCAAGCGATTCCGGGCCGCCCAGACGTTGACCAGGTGGATCGGCCCGTGCCCGCGCGCCCGACTGTGCCGCAGCGTCTTGCCATCCAACGCCACCAATTCGCCGACGACGACCTGGCGCAGGCTTTGCGTCCACGCCAGGAAACAGTCCCGAAACTTCGCCGGATCAATGAGCCCGAACACGCGGTTGAAGGTGTCGTGCGAGGGAATGCCGTGCGGCAACGCCAGCCAGCTTTTGAACCACTCGGCCTTGCACCGACCGCACTGGGCGATTTCGGTGAAGCCCTCCGCACCGCAGAGCATGGCGCAGACGGCGATCATCAGGATATCCAGCAACTCGTGGCGCTTGGCCGGGCCGACGCGCGGGTCGGGTAGTGGAGCGAAGTGGTCTTTCAAATTGCGGAACGAGGATCGTTGGTTTTGCATCCCCATCTTCCACCACAAATCCCCGGAAACCGGAAGCAAAAACTTGTCGTCGCAAACCGGCTCCACCGGCCCACTTACAAAGAATTCCTTTCGCACCCCCCTTAAGAATCAAAATGCAATCGCCCTGCGGATTAGAGTCCTGCAATGAAGCAAATGACGCGAGGAACATCTTGCTTTTGGTGTGCATGCGATGAATGCGCGTCACTGATCAAACTGAAGCCACCATCCAAGAGCCTGTACTGTGTCCGGGCCGATTGTTAAGCTTATTGTCCATGATTCGATTTTGGGCACATCATGTTGTGCAGGGCATGGACGATCTATCCCGTTGGATTCGCATTCTAAATCAAAAGCCCGGCTCAGAAGAGATTTGCAAGGAAGATGCCTCGGAGATCGAGATTTCCCTTCGTGCCCTGAATAACGCCTTGGCGTTCATGGGCAACACGGATGGAAGAGACCAGCTAGAAAGGCTGGTAATTGATCTAAGCTGGCCCCTGAAAGACCCCGCAACCGGATACAAGCCAAAGAGCAACGAAACCATCAAGTCGTTTCTGGAGCGCGCGCGAATTGCTATTTACAACGAAATGGAAGCCCGCAAATTTGTTTACATCCCCGAATCACAACATGCGTATTTCGAGAACAACAGGCTTTTCGGAGAATCGGTTTACGAGAACTTCAAATCCGCCCGAGACGACATCGAGAATGCGGGGAACTGCCTTGCCGCCGATCTTCCCACCGCTGCGGTCTTTCATTTGATGCGTGTTGCCGAATTTGGAATGCGGGCCTTGGCGAAGCATCTCAAAGTGAAAATCACAAAGCAGAAAAGAGAGCAGAAATGCCCGCATTGCAAGCGTGTGATCAGCGACGCGGGAAAACCTGTTACAACTCCGGTTGAATATGCGATGTGGGACGAAGTGCTGAAGGAATTGAAAAAGAAAATCGTCTCCTTGGAAAATGCGAAGAAGGGACCTTGCCGAACAGAGAACTTTCGATTTTATCATGGTCTCCTAGACGACTTGCAGAAGTTCAAAAACGTAGACCGAAACGAGATCATGCATTCTCGGCGAAGTTATGGTGCGGATGAGGCCGATGTGGTTTTCAATTCGGTTAAGAAATTCATGGTGTCGCTGTCCAATCGTGTAATGGAGCCTAAGAAATGAACGAACATTCGGAGAGAGAGAAATTCTTGGCCGGGATACGGAAGATAGTTTCGGTTCCGAAAACCGAGGTATTGCGCCGCGAACGTGAGGACAAGGAGGCCCGCAAGCGGGCGAGAGAACGAAAGGCGAAAGGTTTTGTCAATATCGGCTTCGTTTTGGTTCTCGCAGTGGGGCTATCAGCACTGCCTACAGTTGCTTTCGAGCTTCATCAAGAGTTAGGCGATTTCCTTTATCATCTCGAAGAAACGCTTCCTGTTTACAGTGATGGCACCACCAGCCCCATGTACCGCCATACGACCGCTGTGAATAATTTGATAACGGCCTATCGCATCCCGGACAGTGGGCTTGATGTTTTGAGTCCCACAGGATACCAAAACGGGGAAACAATTTCGGGCGACGGCTCAAAAGCCAAACAGATGCGATCAGTCCCACATTGGCTAGAATGGATATTCCTAATAGGGGGAGCAATAATTTCTGGAACGTTGGGGAAGAGAGCGTGGGAAGCGCTGCGTCTAGTGTGCTGTCCCTAACGCTTCGTTACAATGAATCGCTTCATTTTGACCAGATGGACATTGGAAAGGCATTTCAGTGACACCACACTAGAATCACTTTTCCTACGAATAGCAGCAGTGCTGCTACTACTCCTGTCCATAGTGACAACGCTTTTTCTGTCAGAACTTCTTTGGCTTTTTCTATGAAGGCCATAGTGCCTCATGCCGGTAATGGATTCCAACCCAACCCACCGAACGGCTTCCGCCTCATTGCTCGCTTTTTCGTTTCTTGCGTTTCCCACGGCCTTGGCGTCGGAAGCTCTGGCCTCGTGTCACCCTGCCCGATCAGCTTCACGTATCCGGTGCAGCATGAACCACGCGGTCTTTTGCGTGACACCAAGAGCGCGGGACAACTCACACGAGCTAATCCCATTCTTGGCGTTGAGTATCATCCACACGGCAGGCAACCACTTGTCAAACCCAAGGGGCGACTCCTCGAATATCGTGCCAGCCTTGACCGAGAATTGACCGTCACACCCACGGCAGTACCATCGCCGCACCTTGGGCATGTAGGACACGCTCTCCGCCTTGCAGTGAGGGCATATCACCTTGCCGTCAGGCCATTGCACGGCCTTCATAAATTCAACGCAGCGATCAGCGTCAGAGAAATAGCCAATCGCATCCTTCAAAGTCTCAGGGAACTCAACGGGTGTTTTCATGCAAGGAACCTACCATGGGTAACAACTTAAAGCAAGTAT
The DNA here is from genome assembly GCA_963713705.1 of uncultured Verrucomicrobiae bacterium. Classification (GTDB taxonomy): domain Bacteria; phylum Verrucomicrobiota; class Verrucomicrobiia; order Palsa-1439; family Palsa-1439; genus Palsa-1439. The sequence goes on along the minus strand of CAVQMY010000045.1, from coordinate 34,577 downwards.
ATAATCACCGTTCTTCCGCTATCTGGTCTTCTCCGCCAACTCGCTCAGCACCAACACCCAGTGGATGCCCAAAGCCTACGTTTGGGGCGCTACCAATGCCAGTGTAACCTCGTGGACGGACACCGCCACCACCAACAACGATGGGAGCACCGTCACACAACGATTTTATCGCGTCCAGCGCCTGCTCGGCAGCCCGATTGCCGCAGGAGGAGAAAGCAGCGTGGCATTGAGACAGGATGGTACTCTTTGGGCTTGGGGCGACAGTGACGGAGATTTGGGTGACGGTTTGGACAGTAACATGCAGCGGGCAGACGGTAGCTACGTGGAGCCGTATCTACCGTACCCGAGCGACGTGGCGAACGCCACGTCATGTGGAGTTCAAACCATCACCAACGCGGCAGTGGTCGCCGCTGGTGGGGACGACTATACGGTGGTGGTTGATGCCACGGGGACGGTGTGGACATTCGGCGAAAACGACCAAGGACAACTCGGAAATGAGTCCGAACAGGCCTATTCTGGCTCAATGTACCCTGTGCCTTTCCCGGTCAGCGGTCCCCTTGGCTTTACTAACGTGGTCAGTGTCGCCGCCGGGTACCAGCACACGCTGGCGTTGTGCGCTAACGGGTCGGTCTGGGCTTGGGGCAGCAACCAGAACGGCACCGACGGCACTGGAAATGGGCAATTGGGGGCCGGGTATCTTGGTGGCGCGCTTTCGACCAATTCTCCGGTTCAGTCACGGATTCCGACAGGCACTTTCATCGTCGCCATAGCGGCTGGGAACGGTTTTAGCCTGGCTGTGGATACAAATGGTTTCGTCTGGGGCTGGGGCGGAAACGAGGTTGGTGAGATCGGTGCAACTCCAACGCCGGGTCGAGATGCATCCACGAATCTTCCTACGCTGGTCGCCGGCATCTCCAGCGTGATTGCGATTGCGGCTGGCGACAACTACGCGGGCGTAGGCGGGGGTGGTCACTCCATCGCCCTGACCGCGGACAAGCGGGTGTGGACCTGGGGCGATAACGGGCTTGGAGAACTCGGGAATGGTACCACTGGCGGCTACGACCCGGCGCCGACAGTGGTGGCCAATCTGTCCAACGTCGTGGCGATCGCTGGTGGCGTCGGGTTCACGCTGGCCGTGACCAGCAACGGCCAGGTCTACGCATGGGGGGACAACACATTTGGGGAACTGGGCACCAACACCAGCGCGGTCGCTTCCGCCAACCACCCGATGTTGGTGGCCGGCATCACCAACGTCGTCTGGGTCAGCGCCCCCCGATCCGATGATGGTTTAGGCAATGTCTTCACTACGAATGCCTATTTTGGAGGCGTGCACGCCATGGCGATGACGGTCAATCAAGGCACGAACCAGTATTGGGGCTGGGGCGACAATTCCTACGGCTCCATCGGCAACGTGACCAACGGGGGAGCGACGAACCAAATCAGCCAGTACACCCCCGCAGGCCCGCTGCAGTTCTGCACCCGTTGCCAGCGCACCGTCCAGTTGGGAACCGGCGGGGGAAGCAGCGTTGTTACGGCCCAATGCAACGGCACCCTGTATCTGTACTTCAATACGGATAACTTTAACGCTGCGGGAGGGTCGTACAATGCGACATTCAACAGTTCGAATGTGACTGTGTTGGCCACCAACTACGCGGGCATCGCCGTTGGCCCGGTCACCAATGGCGGTGTGTACAGCTACAGCGCCAGTGGAGCGTGCCTTATCAAATTCGCCGATCCTGATACCGCCACTGATCCGAACGGGAACGCCACCAACACTGGAATGGCGTGGGACTGCTCCGAGATCAGTGTCATAAACATCATGAATGCTCCCTGTCCCACCGCCCAGTGTTTTTCACTCGTCGGCAAAATCCAATGACAACGAACACATACCCACTCCGCTTTAGGGCAGGCGCTTCACCAGCTACGGTTGCCCCGAATTCTCTGGATTCCACCGCCGTTTACTGCTATGATTCCGGTGGAGAAAAGATAAGGACGCTTGTTATGAAGTCGAGGTTGTTCCTCCAGTCTCTCATATGTTTCACATTGCTCGCCCTCTCAACAGCTTCGACCAAGGGGCAGAGCGTCATCACTTTCGACGATCTCCATGTAACGGGTAGTGGAGAATACATTCCAAACGGCTATCAAGGACTGGTTTGGAGTAATTTTGGAGTTGTGAACGCGATTCTTGAGACTAACCTTCCCCCGGTACTCGGAGGGGGGTTGAGCGGCATTTATTATGGCATGGTGTCACCTTCCAACGTGGCCGTTAATGCCGGTGGCACACCCGCCGAGATTGATTCGTCGACGAATTTCAACTTCCTGAGCGTTTACCTGACTGGCGCTTGGAACAGCAACTTGAATGTCGAAGTTCAAGGGTTTGACGGAACAAACCTGCTCTACGATCAGACCGTCGTTGCCAGTGCGACGAATCCAACTTTGTTCACTTTTAATTATCTGGATGTCGACCGGCTTTACTTCAACTCTTTTGGCGGACAAAGCGCAGGGTTTTCTGGTGGAGGGGAGGACTTTGTCACGGACAATTTCACATTCGAGTTCATTCCCGAGCCATCGACGTTTCTGCTGGCCGCGCTCGGCGGCGTATCGCTTGTCGCGTTCCTCAGGCGTCGGCGCAGTTTGTGATGCGAGGCAAAGAGGGGTGACGCGGTGGCCTGCCCCGGCGAAATGAGACGGTCAATCGCGCTAGTGTGGTGTCACTGAAATGCCTTTCCAATGTCCATCTGGTCAAAATGAAGCGATTCATTGTAACGAAGCGTTAGGGACAGCACACTAGGGAGCGGTAGATCGGCCGCTGGATTTGGCCATCACATGGTGGATAATGTGAAGGGCTTCCTGGACGCGGAACGGCTTGCGGATATAGCCATCGATCGGGTGTTGAGCGAGGATCTGGCGGAGCCGCAGTTCTTCCGCGCCGGACACAATGATGACTTTCACGGACGGATTGAGCTTCTTTAACCACTCGAACGTCTTGGCGCCGTCAAGCTGGGGCATGTAGTAGTCGAGCAACACGAGCTGAAACCTGTCCTTCTGCTGGGTGAACTTTTCCAGGGCCTTTACGGGACTGGCGACGGCCTCAACGTCGAATCCGAGGGGCCGCAGCAATTCGGTGATGAGATTGCGGAACTCCTCGTTGTCGTCAATGGCCAGCACGCGGATGACGGAACTCGGCGGGCCGGAACGGCATCTTGGCCAGCCGTCTTGACCGCGTCCGTTTGCCCGATGTTTTCGGCTGTCAGTGGCATCTGCGAATCCTCCCAATCTCTTGTTTCCCACCCAAATAAATGATGATACGAGTATCTACTTCAAAAACAGCAGGCTCGGTGCCAAATCTTGACCGCCGCGTGACGTGGCACTATCATCCGTGAAAATCTTTCGGAAAAATGGCTAAAAAAGGCAAATTCATTACTTTTGAGGGCGGGGAAGGCAGCGGAAAGTCCACGCACATCGACCGGTTGGTAACCCGCTTGCGGCAAGAGGGTTATCAGGTGTTGATCGCCCGCGAACCGGGTGGTACAGAAGTGGGCGAACAAATCCGTCACATCCTCCAGTACAGCAAGCAATCTGCGGCCATGGTTCCCGAGACCGAGCTGCTGCTTTTCTGCGCCAGCCGCGCCCAACTCGTTCGGCAGGTGATCCAGCCGGCGTTGAACACCGGAACCATCGTCATCTGCGACCGGTTTCTCGATTCGACCGCCGTGTACCAGGGCGTCGGCCGAAAGATCGATCTACAGTCCGTGGCCACCATCAACCGCTTTGCCGCGGGCGCTCATCTGCCCGACCTGACGCTGGTGATCGATCTCGACCCGCGGATCGGTCTGGAACGGGTCCGCGGCCGCGAGTTGTTTGACCGGATGGAAAACCAGGCGCTGGAGTTTTACGACCGCGTGCGGCAGGGATATCTGGATCTGGCCAAACGCGAAAACCGTCGCGTGAAAGTGATCGATGGCAGCCAGACCATCGAGGGAATCGCGACGCAAATCTGGAGTTTGGTGAAGGATGTCCTTTAGCGATTTCCAGGAACAGAAGGAGATCGCCGCGCAACTGCGTCACAGTCTGGAGCGCGGACGGCTGGCGCACGCCTATTTGTTTGCTGGACCGCGCGGAAGCGGCAAGGAAAGCATGGCGCGGACGCTGGCGAAGGCGTTGAACTGTTCGGAAAAAGACCACGATAGCTGCGACCAATGCGATTCCTGTCGACGCGTCGACGAAGGGGTGCATCCGGATGTGTACTGGGTGCGGCCGGAGTCGAAAAGCCGGCGCATCCAGATCGACCAGATGCGCGAGTTTATGAAATCGGTGAACCTGCGGTCGTCGATGGGGGGGGTGAAAGTCGGGATCGTGGTGGACGCCGACTGCATGGGCGAGGAAGCGGGCAACGCGTTTCTCAAGACGCTCGAAGAACCGCCCGCCCAGACGGTGATCCTTCTGCTGACCGCCGACCCGCAGCGTCTGTTGCCGACCATTCTGTCGCGGTGTCTGAGAATATCCTTCGGCCCGATCGCGGCGGGTGTCACGTCTTCCTATCACGCAAAATTACTGCCGTTGCTGGTAAAATTTTCCGCCACCGCCGAGGAACGAATTTCCCACAGTTACCGATTGTTGTCGGAATTGACCGCCCTCCTTCAGGAAATTCGCAACGAGACGCGCGCCCGCGTGGAAGCGGAACTCGACCTCGATCGGTACGAGGAATTGGAACCCCGGGTGCGCGAGCGGCTCGAAGAACAAATGGAAGCGCGGATCGAGGGCGAATACCGGGCCGCCCGGGAGCAGGTGTTGGAAGAAATATACAGCTGGTTCGGCGACCTGCTGCTGTGCGCCGAGGGAGCCGACGACCAATTGTTGGCCCACCCCGACCAGGCGCCGACCACGCGGCGAATCGCGGACGGATTGACGAGTCCACAGGCCTGCCGTAACCTCGAGGCCATCGAACGAATCCGTGACGCGCTTTCGCGCAATATTTCGGAGACACTGGCGTTCGAGGTGGGACTGCTCAAGCTGACACCGAACGCGACAACGGTGGCGCGGTGATCCGACGGCAGATGACGGATTGAATGAAGGGGCTTGCGAACCGGTTTGTGTTGGGCCTGGCGGCCGTGGCGTTTCTCGCGCCGCTGAAATTCGGCGCGCCCGCCATGGTGCAATGGTCTGTCATGCCGCCGACCGGCGTTGTCGAATGGCTCTATTTCACATGGCCCAATGAGTTCGCGATCATCTTCATCTTCGCCGGCTTCATCTGGCTCGTGCTCGACCGGGATCGAATGCTGGCTCGCGTGGATTTGCTGTTCGTGCTGCCCCTGTTCTTCCTGTTGACCCAGCTGCTGGCCGCGCCCTGGACGATCTGTCCCCAGGAGACGATCGATACGGTCATGCTCTTCGCGGCCGGGGTCTTGCTGTTTTATGTTGGCGCCTGGTATGCGCGCAACGGCGCGGCCACGGGCCGGATATTCGGCGGGCTGGCCCTGGCGACACTGTTCGTCTGCATTCTGGCGATGCAACAGCATTTCGGCGGCTTGGAAGAGACCCGCGCCTACGCGTCAACTCACGTGGATGCATCCACCGCGCCACGGGACTTCCTGGCGCGCATGACCAGCAACCGTGTATTCGGCCCGTTCGTGTATCCCAACGCGCTGGCGGGATTTCTGGTCGTGGTCTTCGCCCCGGTGCTGGCGTGGATTTGGGTCCGCGCACGCGGTTGGGACGTGCGGGTGAAATGGATCGCGTTGGTGTTTGCCGCGGGCGAAATGCTGTTTTGTCTGCTGCTCACGGGTTCACGGGGCGGGTTGGCGGCCTTCGGATGTATGACTCTGGCGGTTTTGTGGTGTCTGGTCCCGAAAGGCAGATGGGGTGCAGCGAAAGCGATTGCCGTGCTTGTCCTGGCACTGGGTGTGGTGGCTGCGCTCGCCCGTCATGGTGGTTTGTTGCATTTTGGGACAGGGAGCCTGGAAGCGCGAACGGATTATTGGCGTGGAGCCATCCGCATTATCAAGGATCATCCCTGGATCGGCACGGGGCCGGGCACGTTCGGTTCGATTTATCCGATGTACAAGACGGCGTTGACCGAGGAAGCCGCAGCCGTCCACAACAATTTCCTGCAGATGTGGTCGGATTCGGGCATCTTCGCGTTTCTTGCGTTTGCCGTGTTGTGGGTCGTCGCCGTGCGGGACTCATTTCGGCTGTCGCGGGAACGGGTGGGCGATGTTGCGGCCGCCGCCATTTGCGGTGCGTTGGTGGGCTGGACGGTCCACGGACTGGTTGATTTCGAGCTCTATGTGCCGGGAGTCGCGCTGCCGGCGTTTGTTCTGCTTGGCACGTTGCAGGGTTTGAAGGAATTGCCCAAGACCGACACCGTGGCGCCGCGTCAACGGCAGAATTGGCTGATGGCAGGAGTATGTGTGGTCTTGGTGGCCGCCGTACTCTGGATGGAATGTCGGGCACTGGCGGCGGCTTTCATGGCCAAGCAAGCCCGTCAAATAGAGGGCATCAATCCGTTGGCGGCTCTCGACGAAAACAGGCAGGCGGTGCGTTTGGCGCCTTGGAATTCGCGCCTTCAGTCGTGTTTGGGGGAGACGGCTCTCCGAGCTGGCGACATCGAGGAAGCATTCGCGGCGTATCGCCGTGCCATTGCGGGCGACCCGTACCGGGCGTCAGGTTGGTGGCAACTGGCGAGAGCGAGGATTACCGCGCATGGTGTTGATACAGAAGTCCTTCGACTTCTCCAGAGAGCCGTCGAGCTGAACCCGACAAATCCCCGCTACAGTCAGGCTCTGGCCACGGCCAAGGAAAGCGTTAGACAATCGACCGGCACTTTGCTAGAGTCCGACCCCGCCAAGGAAGCGCGAACCTCCAAGTGATAGCTGCCCCTTGGTGGTAGCAAAACCTGTGGCGTGCCGAAGCGCGAGTTTGGCAGACGGATGGCGAGTTGATGGAAGGACGCCCCTTTGAACTTCAAAAGGACTGAGCCAGAATCTATGGAACTGGAGCAAATCAAGGCGATTATTGGAATGATGAAGGACAACGACCTTTCCGAATTCTCTATGGAACAGGATGGGTTGAAAATCCGCATCAAGCGCGGCCCCGAAGGATTCCAGCAGACGGTGACCCTCCCGCCGGCGGCGCCACCGCCGCCCGCCGCGGCTCCGGTTACCGCGCCCGGACCCGCCCCGGCTGCCGCAGCGCCCGCGTCGGCACCTGTTGCGACGGATGCCAAGCACATTGTATCCCCAATGGTGGGCACTTTTTACCGAGCCCCGGCGCCGACGCGCCGACGTACGTTGAGGTCGGCCAGGAGGTCGATCCCGAAACCGTCGTCTGCATTATCGAGGCGATGAAGGTGATGAACGAGATCAAGGCCGAAGTCAAAGGGACCATCACCGAAGTTCTTGCGGAAAACGCCAAGCCCGTGGAATTTGGCCAGAAGTTGTTTGCGGTGCGCGTCAAATAGGCCGACGCCGCGGCACAGCTTCAGCCCTGGAAACACAGGTCGCCATGTTCGATAAAATCCTGATAGCCAATCGCGGTGAAATCGCCGTGCGCATCATTCGCGCGTGCAAGGAACTGAGTATCCGGACATTGGCGGTCTATTCGAAGGCGGATGCCGACTCGCTCCACGTTCAGTTGGCGGATGAGGCCATCTGCATCGGCGACGCTCCCAGCAAGGAAAGCTATCTCAAGATCGACCGCATTATCAGCGCCGCCGAAGTGGGCGACGTGGAGGCGATCCATCCCGGTTACGGGTTTCTCTCCGAAAACGCGCATTTCGCCGAAGTTTGCGAGAACTGCAACATCAAATTCATCGGCCCGCCCAGCTCGGCCATCCGCGCGATGGGAGACAAGGTCGCGGCCCGCGAGACGATGCGCAAAGCGGGTGTGCCCGTGGTACCCGGCAGCGACGGTCCCATCGAGAACGAGCAGGAAGCGCTGAAAATCGCCCGAAAAATCGGCTACCCCGTGATCGTCAAGGCCGCGGCCGGCGGCGGCGGACGCGGGATGCGGGTGGCGCACAACGACCCCAGCCTCGTCAAGGGCTACCACACCGCCCGGTCGGAAGCGGAGCGCGCGTTTTCCAATTCGGTCGTCTACATCGAAAAATACATCGAAAGCCCGCGCCATATTGAATTCCAGATTCTGGCCGACCGAAAAGGCAAGACGCTGCATCTCGGTGAACGCGACTGCAGTTTGCAGCGTCGCCATCAGAAACTCCTCGAAGAATCGCCGTCACCGGCTCTCACCAACGACATCCGCAAGAAAATGGGCAAGGCGGCGATCAAGGGAGCCGAAGCGGTTGGGTATGTGAACGCCGGAACCATCGAATTTCTGCTCGATGCCACCGGCGAGTTTTTCTTCATTGAGATGAACACCCGGATTCAGGTCGAACATCCCGTTACGGAGGAGGTCACGGGGATCGACATCGTGAAGGAACAGATTCGCATCGCCGCCGGCGAGGATCTCGGCTACGACCAAAAGGACATTCAATTCCAAAAACACGCCATCGAGTGCCGCATCAACGCCGAGGACCCGTTCAATAACTTTCAGCCCAGCCCCGGTCGCATCGAGTTTCTGCACATTCCCGGCGGGCACGGTGTGCGCGTGGACACCCACGTGTATGCCGGGTATGTCATCCCACCGTATTACGACTCGATGATTGCCAAGCTGATATGCTATGGTACGGACCGGCGCGTGGCGCTGGATCGCATGGCCCGCGCGCTGGATGAACTGATCATCCGCGGGATCAAGACGACGATCCCCTTGCACAAACTAACATTGAAGGACCCGAACTTCCGTCGAGGGAGATACTCGACGAATTTCGTAGACCGGCTGTTGGCGGCCAGCCAGCCGTTGGTGCCGCCCAAGGCACCGGAATCGACCCCCATACCCGCGGGTACCCCGGAATAATCGAGGGAGTTTAACTGTAACAAGATGAAGAAGATTGCAACCCTGACCGGCGGCGGCGACTGCCCCGGATTGAACGCGGTAATTCGGGCGGTAACACGCAAAGGATTGCTCGAAGGTTACGAGGTGTTGGGTTTCCGCAATGGCTGGGCTGGCGTCCTCAAAGGAGACTACTTCCCGCTCACGCGCGAGCGCGTATCGGGCATCCTGCATTTGGGGGGCACCATCCTCGGTACGTCGCGGACCAATCCGACCGACGAGCAGATGGATACGCTCGTGAAACACATCAAGAGCATGGACCTGGCGGCGCTCATCGCCATTGGCGGCGATGATACCTTGGGTGTCGCCTCCCGCCTTCACAAACGCGGCGTGCCGGTGATCGGCGTCCCGAAGACCATTGACAACGATATCGACGGCACCGACCAGACGTTCGGTTTCGACACGGCGATCAACATCGCCGCGGAGGCCATCGACCGCCTGCATAGCACGGCGGAATCGCACAGCCGCGTGCTGGTGGTGGAATTGATGGGACGCCAGGCGGGTTGGATTGCGCTCGAAGCCGGTATGGCCGGTGGCGCGGACCTGGTGTTGCTGCCCGAATTCCCCATCTCGCTGGCCGAGATCTGCAAAATCATCAAGCGCCGTCAGGCGGGCGGGAAGAGCTTTTCCATTGTCGCCGTCGCCGAAGGTTTCAAACTCGAGGGCGCGGAGATTACATCGAGCAAGGAACTCGATGCGTTCGGCCACGTGCGTCTGGGCGGCATTGGCGAAGTACTCTGCAAAGAAATTGAGAAGATCACCGGGATCGAAAGCCGTGTGGTGGTGCTCGGCCACATCCAGCGCGGCGGCACTCCCAGCGCCTACGACCGCGTGCTCGCGACGCGGTACGGCGTGAAAGCCGTCGAACTCGCGATGAACGGCGAGTTTGGAAGAATGGTTGCATTGCGCGGCCCTGACGTCATTGGCATTCCCCTCGACTCGGTCATCGTCGAGGTCGCGGACAAAAAGACCGGCACGACGAAGCTGTGCGTGCGCAACCGCTGTGTGCCAGAGAAACTCTACGACGTCGCAAAGGTCTTTTTCGGTTGATGTCCACGGCCCGACTTGCCCGGTGCCGGTTGTACGGGTTTATCGACACGATGTACGTCGAGGACCTCGACCCCGGCGAGATAGCGCGAGATTTGGTTGCGGGCGGCGTGGACATTTTGCAGGTGCGGGCGAAGGAACGCACGCATGCCGAGCGGGTCGATATCGGACTCCGCGTGGTTTCCGCCGCGTTTCCTTGCCATGTGCCCGTTATCATCGATGACGATATCGAGGCCGCGTTCGAAACGGGCGCGGACGGCGTGCACCTGGGTCAGGAGGATTGGGCGGCGATCCCGCGCGAACAACGCGCCGATCGCCTCGCCAACATGCGCATTGTCGGCATCAGCACCCACTCCATCGAACAGGCCCTGACGGCAGAACGCGACGGCGCCAGCTATATCGGGGTCGGCCCTGTTTTCCCAACGGCCACCAAACCCGCAGCCAGGTCTGTCGGGACCGACCTGGTCCGCCAGGTCGCGGCCCAGGTAAAAGTTCCCTTTTTTGCCATCGGCGGGATCACGTTGGACAACATCAGCCAGGTCCTGGAGGCCGGCGCAACGCGGGTGGCGGTAGTTTCGGCGATCCTGAGGGCATCGGATGCCACCGAAGCATCCGCGGAATTCAAGAGGCGGCTTATACCCCACTCCAGCGACGTTAAACCGTAGGGCACAACCTTCGCGCCACAGAGTATTCGTGAGGCTTCAACCTTTGGGGGAATGAAGCGTCCGGCAGCCATATTGTAAATGGCCCAGGGCGATTGCATTTTGATTCTTCAGGGGGGTGCGAAAGGAATTCTTTGTAAGTGGGCCGGTGGAGCCGGTTTGCGACGACAAGTTTTTGCTTCCGGTTTCCGGGGATTTGTGGTGGAAGATGGGGATGCAAAACCAACGATCCTCGTTCCGCAATTTGAAAGACCACTTCGCTCCACGACCCGACCCGCGCGTCGGCCCGGCCAAGCGCCACGAGTTGCTGGATATCCTGATGATCGCCGTCTGCGCCATGCTCTGCGGTGCGGAGGGCTTCACCGAAATCGCCCAGTGCGGTCGGTGCAAGGCCGAGTGGTTCAAAAGCTGGCTGGCGTTGCCGCACGGCATTCCCTCGCACGACACCTTCAACCGTGTGTTCGGGCTCATTGATCCGGCGAAGTTTCGGGACTGTTTCCTGGCGTGGACGCAAAGCCTGCGCCAGGTCGTCGTCGGCGAATTGGTGGCGTTGGATGGCAAGACGCTGCGGCACAGTCGGGCGCGCGGGCACGGGCCGATCCACCTGGTCAACGTCTGGGCGGCCCGGAATCGCTTGGTGCTGGGGCAACTGAAGGTGGACGACCACAGCAACGAGATCACCGCACTGCCCCCGCTGCTCCGGGCGCTGGAATTGGCCGGCTGTGTGGTGACGGTGGACGCGATGGGCTGCCAAAAGACCGTGGCCAAAGAGATTCACGAGGCCGATGCCGACTACGTGCTGGCACTGAAAGGCAATCAGGGCACGCTGCACGCCGAAGTCCAAGCGTTTCTGGACGACGCCCACGCGCGCGGTTTTGCTGGCCTCGCCCATCAATTCACCCAGACCCTGGAGAAGGATCACGGGCGCATCGAGACCCGTCGCTATTGGATTACCGAAGCGATCGCTTGGCTGGCCGACAGGCCCCAGTGGGAAGCCTTACGCAGCGTCGGGATGGTCGAAGCAGTGCGGGAGGTGCAGGGGAAATCGACGACGCAGCGGCGCTACTATCTCGGCAGCCTGCCGGCGCAGGTCGAGCGGTTTGCGGCGGCGGTGCGCGGCCACTGGGAGATCGAGAATTGCCTGCACTGGGTGCTGGACGTGCAGATGGGCGAAGACCGCTGCGCCGTGCGCCAGCAGAACGCGGCGCAGAACCTGGCCACGCTGCGGGCCTTATGCCTGAACCAACTGCGCCGCGACCAGCGAGTCAAACTGGGCATCCGCGCCAAACAAAAGGCCGCCGGCTGGGACCACCAGTACCTCGCCTCCCTGCTCAACTTCTAAATGCAATCGCCCTGGTAAATGGCCGAGAAATGGCCAAGAAATGGCCGAGAACGCCTTGACAGGATACTACCGACGGCATAAGCTCGTGGGGGAATAAATAAGCTGTTTACTCTCGTAGCGAGAGACGGCAGACAACACGGCCCGGGAATCGTAGCCTAACTTGAACGCTGGCCGAGGCTAAGCGGTAAATGAAGGTCGTCGGATACAGAAGCAGGGCGTTCACCCTTATCGAGTTGCTGGTCGTGATCGGGATCATTGGGATCTTGCTGGGACTGCTGTTGCCCGCACTGACCAAGGCCCGGTCGAGAAGCTCGGGATGTCGCGTGCATCAATAACGAGAGACAGTGGGGGCTCTGCTTTGAGATGTACGCCCAGGATCACAACGGGTATCTTTTTGATCTGAAGCATTGGCAATCCTTCAGATATCAAGTTGGCAGCATGAGTGCTACGAACCCGTACGTTGCTTATCTCGGCAAGGGGAAGGTTCAGCAGTTCCGGCAGATGAGGCTCTGCCCGGCCGTCTCAGCTAGGATGACTCAGGACCAAATCAATAACACCCGAATCTTTTCGTATTCCGTCAGCCGCCCGAACGTATTGGTGAGTGGAATCTATCAACCATTACAGCCTGAAGCGGATGGATCGTACTGGTTTAACCTAAAGGCAGTGCCTAAGCCGTCCGAATTTCTCTTAATGATTGACACCGATGGCAGTGGCTACACCGTGACGCGGGGCGGTCTGACGAAGAAGCTGGCACCCATACAGGATCGACACTCGGGTGGGATGAATGCGCTTTTTGGAGATTACCATGTGGAATGGATCTCGTATTCGAAGATTGTGCAACAGGTGGCGATTCCCGCGTGGAAGAACACGTGGTTTCAGGGCGACTAACCGAAGCAAGGGCGGGTGCGCCGTGTTCCTGCATCGGCGTGCGCACCTGACAATCAATGATCGCTCCTGCTAGGGCGAGTCCAATCTTGAACGGCCGTTGGCTGGATGACTGTGGGCCAAAAGACATAGCACAAATCAACAGGGGTTGGTGTGGCTATTACCTTGGCTCGGACCCCCTACATTTTACGATTGACAATCTTGGACGCTTTGTACTAACCGTGAGATGTTGTTGCAGGTGAACTGCCCGCCACGTACGCGGTACGAAACCAAACATATAGAGTGGAGGTTAGTCGCATGATGGATTCTCAACAACGAACCTTTGTGAAGCGCGCTGTCAAGGTGGCGTGTGTTGCGGCCTTTCTCGTGGTGGCGCTCGTTTTCTGCGTGCGTATGGTAAACGCGAACAACCCGCCGTGTACCAGTTGCTGCGGCGGTAGCGGCTGCCAAGGATGTGGCGGAGCAAGCTCGGCAGGCTCGTGTTGCTCGGGTAGCACGAAGAGCCCGGAAGACTGCGCGTCGTGCTGCGATGGTACCGGGCTTGCACCCGCGGCAAGAGCGGGTTGCAAAACGAGTTGCAGTTGATTTGCTGTTAGGGCTGCGTCAAGGGTGGGCATGTTGTGGAGTCCGTTGGGTGGGTTGAGGCTATGGCTACCGAGCGACCGAGATTGTGCACCGAGAGGCAGGGGTAGATGAAGAGGTGCGCTTTATCGGCAGGCGTGCTTTTGCTGATTCTCGTGTCTGCGGGACTGTGGATGAATCGCCAGCGGCTTGTTCCATCAGCAGTGCGGGTGGCAGCCGCAGGTACCGAACAGACGAATGTAAGTCCTGTCACGCAACAGAATACGCCCGGTGCTCTCCCCGGAACCATCCCGGAAGCCGATGAGAAGGACGATGCGCTGTGGAAGACGACGCGCGAGCGCGAGACCTTTGATGATGAGCTGGCGAGAAACCTCGCGGCCCTCGAAGCGCGACAGGAGCAAGGTGAAAACGCGGACGCCTATCTAAGCCCAAACGACGTTACATTTCTGGTCACTCACATGCAAAGCCCCCATTATTACGCGCGTTGGAAGGCTGTGATAGCCGCAGGGGGCATACTGTCTTCGGATCCGGCCAGGGCCATCTTGCTACCTCACGTCGTCAGCCTTCTATCAGATCCCGTCTGGCTGGTGCGGATGTGGGCTGCGGATACCCTTGGGGGAATAGGCAGTAAAGACATGATCCCGTACTTAAAACCTCTGTTGGATGATCGTCCAGAAGTTGCCAAAATGGCACTGAAGGCGATTAAGAAGCTGGAGCAACAGTAGAAAGTTAAGCAGAAGCAACGCGCGCTTTAGGGTCAGATCAACGCCCTTTCTGTAACGCCTTCCACTGCGCGATGTCGGCGTCCAGTTCGGCCCACATCTTGCATCTCGACTCAGCTTCCAAAGGCCCGCACGGTTCCAGTTTTGGTCCGTATTTCCGCCAGCGCTCCGAACGGACGCGTTGGGTAGCGTCCACGCTTGCCATTAATGGAGCGGCCTCCTGTGAAAACAGGTAGTCAGCCGACGCCAACACTAACGACTGACCGATCACGTGCAAGTCCGCTATGGTTAGATGCCGGCTCGGTGCTTGCGCGTCCAGTTCAAGCAGCACATCGAGACTCCCGTAATACTCATGAAGCCAGCTCTCCAAGCGTAATGGTATCAGCACCCCAGACCTAATCATGGTTGTGGTAAATCCTTTCTCGACTGCCAGTAGCTGCAGAAACTGATCGAAAAAGTCCCGCCTGTAGTTTGCATGTTCTTGATCAGACTTGAACATGATGAGCTCCACATGCTCTCCTTCCTGGCTTTCCACGTTGTGGAGATCCAGCACCAATTGCAGCGGATTGCCTCCGTCCGCCCATCGCTTGAAGAACGCGCAGTAGGCCAACGATTCGGGTGTCTCGTGCCTAGGAAGAAAGCTGTCCGTTATGTGCTCGTACACGCCCATCGCGGCCCCGTCGGGGTCGAGTACGGGAATCACCAGAAACGTGAACCGTTTCCGAAGTTCCGACGGTTTGAATGCGTCCGAGAGTAGGTATTCGATCGCGCCTTGGGCGACCCAACTGGAATCCTGTTCGTCAGCGTGCTCTCGAGCATAAATCAAGACGCATGGTTTAAGCTTCTCCTCCGACTCCCCGCCCTCGCTGATCTTGACCACCTGCAGGGGGCGGCCCTCCGTGGAAGTGCCGACCGTGATGACTTGGACAGCGGGTCGGCCGACCAAGCTGTCCAAGTATCGCTGATTGTAACTCGGCGTGTATGGGTAACGCATGCAAACGTAGGCATCTCCGGTAAACTTCTGTCGGAACAAAAACCTCTGGCGGATTTCTGTCGTGCCTTTCATCAAAGATCGCCACTTGCCTTGAATCAGCAACTGCCATTTGCTTTCGGTCTGCGACTGCCACTCGGTGTCGTGGATGAACTGCCACCCTTGTCCGCTGGTATCTGGCAATTCCGCACCGTTGGGAGCTTGGCGGCGTTTCTCTGAAGCGACAGGCACAACCGAAAATGTGCTCAGGTCATCAAGGTTGGGCGCGTAAGAATAGACCGGATTGAGCGTCGCCCATTTAATTGGAGCCCTGGGGATTTCGAAGGTCATACTCTGTCCGGTTGCACCTTCGATCCGAAACAGGAAAAAATGCGGCCTCTTCCACGTTTTATCGTTCAGATCGATCAGCCAGTGGGTATTGGAAATCCTCTTCACCTTCGCAGTGGGTGAACCTTCAAAGCCTGTGACAAGACGTATGGGGCATTCTCCGTAGTGATTCAGGAAGGCAGCGACTTCGCAGCCGATGAAGATCAGAAGCGCCAGTCCAACTGCAAGTGTCGCGCTTTGTAGCAGGGTCCTTCTCAAAGAGCTTCTCACTTCAAGTCCTTGCCATCGCTTGACGAAGAATTACAATGCTTTTAAAATTATGCTCCTCCGTGCCCCTTGTCAATGCAGTCGGTGGCCGGAGATGCCGATTGCATTCGCGGTCAATCGCGATTACAAATCGCCCCGACGAGGGATTGAACGCACATGAGCATTCTCATCACAGGTTCCGTGGCGCTGGACAGCGTGAAGACGCCGGTCGCGGAACACCACGATTTGCTGGGTGGTTCGGCAAGCTACGCCTCGGTGGCGGCGAGCTTTTTTGTGCCGGTCAATATGGTCGCCATCGTCGGCACCGACTTTCCCCAGAAGTACATCGAGTTGTACCGCCAGCACGGCATCAATCTCGACGGCTTGCAGGTGGCGGAAGGCCGGACATTTCGTTGGAGTGGCGAATACGAATGGGACCTCAACAAGCGGCGGACGTTGTCGGTCTGCCTGAATGTTTTTGAAACCTTCCAGCCGAAACTGCCCGACGCGTACAAGGGCACGCCCTACGTGTTCCTCGCCAACATCTCGCCGCAACTCCAGATGCATGTGTTGGCGCAGGTCGCCGGGCCGAAGTTCGTCGTGGCCGATACGATGGACCTGTGGATCGAAACGCAACGCGACGCGCTCGTCGAGTTATTGCACAAGATCGATTGCCTCGTGCTCAATGAAAGCGAGGCCCGCGAGTTTACGAAACAGACCAACCTCATCAAGGCGGGCCGGCTCATTCTGAAACAGGGCCCCCAATTCGTGGTCATCAAGAAGGGCGAACACGGTTGCCTGTTGCTCGCGAACGACCTGTTCTTCAGCGCACCCGCCTATCCGCTCGAGGATATCCGCGATCCCACCGGCGCGGGCGACTGTTTTGCCGGCGCGTTTACGGGGTATCTCGCGCGGATGGACCGCGTCGACCACAACTCGCTGCGTAACGCCGTCGTTTACGGCAGCGTGATTGCCTCGTATTGCGTGGAAGATTTCAGTCTCACCCGACTCCAGTCGCTCACCCAGCCGGAAATCAAAGAGCGGTACGACCGATTCAAGCTGATGAGCCACTTCGAGATGGCCTGATCCTCAATTGACTTTGTTCTTGCAGATAAGGTCAATGCCGTTAACTTGTGGTCGTTGACAGATGCATCCTATTGACAAGCAGGCTATTGCACGGACCGCAGGCCGGTGCGCTCTCAAATGTTCCAAGCTAGGGAAGGCTGTTCGCCTGCGGACGGCTTGTACGGGCGACCGCATCCCCCAAAAGCACGGATACGTTGGGAAAATCGAAAGCGTATGACTCACGGGCTGTTCTGGTGCAGCTACTTGCGGAACGGAGCGACAGTGAAAGGGTCAACGGCATGGCGGGCAGGGTGGAGCGCAGCGTGAACCAGCAGGCGGCTTCACGAGCGCTCACCCGCCTGGGATTTGACGCAGCACTAAAAAAAGTGCGAGCGACATGAAAAAAAGCTTGCAATGGAACCGGACGCTGCTTTAGGATTCGTTTTATCCAGTGATGGCGAATACGCTGGCATGGGAAAAATGAGTCGGGGCGGGCTCATGGAAGGTGGTTAAGATGGCGAGAAACAAACAGCGGGGAATTTGGAGGTCGCGGGTTTTCACTTCGATCTTACGCACGCTTGGCCTGTGTGCATTCATCTCGATGCTCGCCTTGCCATTGAAAAGCTACGGTCAGTTTGGTCTGGATTCGGTCACGAATTTTGCGGTTTATGCCGGTAGCGGGGTTACTCTGACGGTTGGTGGCACTCCGGTTACGACGATTACTGGGGACGTTGGGCTTGGCTCCAGTGGGATCCAGAATTTCAGTACCGAGTTCAACATCAATGGAACCTACCGGGTCGACCCCACTGCGACCTACAACAACTCATACAGCGCGAAATTCGGTGGCACGGCGGTTCAAAACATGGGCACCGTGTCCACGACCGTGGCCAACGTTTCTGCCACTGACGCGGCCCTGCCCGTAACCGCATCCTACGGCGCCATTACTACTAAGACCACCATTTCAGGTAACAGCGGTAACAGCGACACTAACTTCATTAACGTCATTAGCGTGGGGTCGATTAGCATGAACGGGAACAGCCGCATTTTGACGCTACAGGGCACTGCGGATGACTTTTTCATTATCAATGTGGCAAACTTCGTCGCCTTTACGAACGCCGCCACGATCGCATTGAGCGGCGTGCAAACGGACCATGTCCTGTTTAACTTGCTGAACACGTCCGGCCTCCTGTCTTCCAACGTCTTGAGCGTGGTGGGGGCCGGAACACTCTTCGGTACGTTTATCGCGCCAGATGGGAGCATGGATATTATTGGCTCGGGCACGATTGACGGGGGCGTTTTCGCGGGCGGAAACAACCTGACGATTAATTCAGGGACAATAACGGCGGATGTTTTTTTGTTGCCGGAGCCTTCCAGCTTCGCTCTCGTTGGCATCTCCTGCCTCTTCGGCTTGGGGCTTTGGTCGCGCCGGCGCACACGGTGCTAGCGTCTGGGACCGAGAGTTCCGCACATTGCTTCGGGTGGCAAACGAGTACGTTTGTCGCCTGTTTTTCGTTATTGCACACCGCGCGCGAGATCACTGTTGTGACAGCCAGCAGGCTATTACCGCTTGCATCTCTATTGAAGTGCCGAGCGTAACGTTGGCCTTGCCTCTGGCACGCGATTGGCAGTGATTCCAGCGTATTTCGACGCTGACGAAACTTTCTTTGGGTTGTTTCGTTTTTTGCTTGCTTTCAGCCGAGAGGTCTGTGAGAGTGCGCGTGCTTGGAGAGCCAGTAAACACTGCGCTAGCAGGTTATTCCACGGCGAGGTGAACTGGATTGGGGATGGAATGGTTAACAGGTTCGCAAGATGGCGAGGGAGAATATGAGAAATTGGGCGAGTACGACGAGCGTGAGGGTGGCGAGAAACACGAGTTCTTGGATAAAGCTGGGCACACTGGCGGCAATCTGCGCCACGGTTACGTTCAGCCAAGTGCGGGCGCAATCCCCCACCATTTATGGGTCGGCCTACCATGGTTCGGGTGCTCCTGCCACTTTTTACAGCATTAATCCGAACACGGGCGCGGCCACGGCGATCGGGTCGATTGGTTTCGATCAGGTTGGCGCGATTGATTTTGACCCTGCGAACGGCTTTCTCTATGGAATTGGCACAACCTCCGGGGGCCAACAGGATCTGATAACGATCAATCCGTCGACGGGGCATGGAACCGCAGTTGGCCCAACCGGGTTGTTGTCGTCCCAGCCTTTTCAGGACATTGCGTTCCGTAGCGATGGCACCTTGTTTGGATACGACCAAAGCAATATCTACACCTTCAATATAACAACCGGCGTAGCGACTGAACTCGGGAGTGTGGGTGACGACTTCCCCCAGGGCGACGGATTGGCCTTTTCTCCGTTCGATACCCTGTACAAGGCGGATGATCTTGCTTTGTGGACTATCAGCCAGACGACCGGGGCCGGTACCCAGGTTGAAAACTTGAATTATTTCGGGTTGGGCAACACCTCGGGCGACGCCATTAACGCGATGAAATATGATGACAACACAGGCATTCTGTGGGCGTCGGTGAACGCAGGTTCGGGCGGAAGCGGTCCAAACTATCTGGCCACTGTTGACGTTGACAACGGAAACGTGACCGAAGTCGGCCCGACACAGATGGGAACGGATGGATTGACCGTAGCACTCGCCCTAATTCCCGAACCCGGCACCTTTGCGCTGGTCGGTATGGGCTTGGTAGGCTTGCTGGCGTTGAGGCGGCGCAAGAAGTAATCAAGCGCGGTTTCCCTCTGCGGGGTCGCTCGATCAGTTTGGTCCGAGAGGTTTTCTAGATGGGGGCGCAATGTGAATTGCGAGCACGTAGCAATAGCTCAAGCATTATATGATTTCTCTCGTTTGGAATTGGCCGTTTCGGATGAGCGCTTGATTGTCGCGCGTTCTTGGCGGGCTCGCCGCCTGCCTCCGTCCACCCGTCGGGCTTGTCTCCACCGGCGCACGCTGGTTGGACTTGTATTATCCCTTCTCCTTTGCACTGTGGTTAGCGCCCAATACACGGGCAACTTCCAGACCAACGTCATCAGTGGCATCGTCAGCAACTGGGAGGGCAACTACCTCATTGGCTCGAATACTTTTGCAGACGTGTTGCTGATTCAGAACGGCGGGTTGCTCTCGAGCGGGTTCAGCCAACTGGGCTGCGCGGTCAGCAGCAACAACACCGTGCTTGTGGTCGAGAGCGGCGTTTGGCAGAGCGATACGCTTTCTGTTGGTGACCAGGCCTCCGGCAACTCGCTGGTGGTGGGTGGCGGGTCGGTTTTGGCGTCGGGTCTTTCCGTGGGGTTTAACGGGGCCACTTGCGACAACGTCGTTGAGTTGGACAGCGGCATCATGTTTGTCACCAACGCAACCGGCGGCGCCGTGCTGGAGGTGCGCAGTGGTCAGTTGGTCCTCAACGGCGGCGTGCTGCAAGTCGACAAACTGGTGATGACGAATGCCTGCGGTCTGTTCATCCATAACGGCGGTACGCTCATTGTCGGCAGCCTCGTGCTCGACCCGAACCTGAGCGCGGTCGGTGACGGCATCCCGAACGGGTGGAAACAGCGGTACGGCTTCGACCCGTTCAACCCCACCGTCGCAAACACCGACTCCGACGGTGCCGGATTCTCCAACCTGCAGCAGTTTGAGGCCGGCACCGATCCGACCAACGCGGCTTCGGCAATGCGGATACTTGGTCTGACGATGCAGGGAGGCGATGTCCTGATCAGTTGGCAGGCCGGTGGGGGTCGAACGAATGTGCTTCAGGCAGCCAGCAGCCTCCTGGGCGTTTATTTTAACATCAGCCCGATCATCGTAACCCCCAATGAGGGGGATGTTGTCACGAACTACCTCGAAACAGGTGCCGCTACCAATGCGACCAGCCGGGTCTATCGCGCGGCTGTAAGCAGCTCTTTGGTTGAAGGCACCACGGCGCCCATGTTGGCCATCACGTCACCTGCGGACGAATCTGAGATCACCAATTCGACCGTTACGGTTGCGGGTACGGCTGCCAGTGCTATCGGCGTTATGGGGGTCGAAGTTCAGGGCGTTGCGGCCACGGGCGCCAATGGCTACAGCACCTGGGGAGCCGTGGTCACGGGGTTGGTCCCCGGAACCAACACGCTGACCGTGCTCGCCGGTGACAACGCCGCGCCATCGAACATGGCCACAAATTACGTTCATGTGATCAGTGCCGTGGGCATTTTCGACAGCACTGGCGACGGGCTGCCGGACGGCTGGAAGCTTCAACATTTCGGCTGCGTTACCTGCCCGCAAACCGCCCCGACAGCCGACGCCGTTCTCGTCGGTATCGACAATCTCCAGGCGTATCTCGACGGGATCGACCCGACCGATAGCGACAGCGTGCAGCGCATTACGGACACCGTCACGGTAGGTGACGACATCGATGTGTATTTCACGTCTGTCAGTGGGGTGTATTACGCGTTGGAACGTTTTGACCCCGTTAGCGGTGTATGGACAGAACGTCGTGGCCAACATCCCCGGCAACGGCGGCATCCAATGGGTCAAGGACATCGGCGCGGTAACCGATGACGGCAGCGAGTCGACGTCCTACCAGGTCGTCGTCCAGTCAGTCAGTCCGTCGGCAGAGCAGAGCGATGGCGACGGCATCCCCGACTGGTGGAGGGAACGCTACTTCGGGCATCCCACAGGGTTGGCGTCGGACTACTCTCGCGCTACGGACGATCCCGATGGAGATGGATTGAACAACCTCGAGGAGTTTCTCCTTGGTACGGACCCTCTGAACCCCGATTCCTTTGGGGATGGCATTTCCGATGGGCCGCTCGTTCCGCCGGGTAGCGGGTTGCAGCCCGGCCCGAATCCCGCTCTGATGGTGTTCAATGGCACCGTCTGTTATCCATTCTCAGGAACCGGTACGGTCGCCATCGGCATGGTTGACACGAATGGCGGTCCGGCGCTGTGTCCATTTCTGCGAGTGAGCCTGAATCCGACAATGTCGCCGTCAACCGTCTTTTCTACGACCAATGGGCCGGTGACCTACACCCTGCCGGAGAACTGCAACCAACCTACCGATAAAGTCTACGTGCAGTATGCGGACGCCAACACCAACGCGCTGGGAGGCGTGATCCCGGGAACGGCTCCGTTCTTTTACGAACCGGGTTCAGCCCGTTCCGCAGCTACGGTTGCGGTTGAAACCAACTTGGCGGCCGCGGCACTCACTACCAATACCTGCCCGAACTGGTGGGCGACGAATGTGTCGATCTACGCGAGTATGGACCCCGCGACAACCAACTACGTCAGGAATACGAGCTGTTGGGCATCCGGGCTCGACCTCACCTGCATTGCGGTTTACAACTCCTACGAGGCAGACGCGCGGATGGGCGGCACGCTGATCAGTCCGCGTCACGTGGTGTTTGCCAACCACTTCTACCCTCCCAACGGCACCGTGCTGTGGTTCGTTGCCAATGATAATACAGTTGTCAGTCGCGTGCTTTCCAATTCAGTGCAGATCAATCTCACGGATATTCAGATCGGGGTGTTGGATTCCGATGTCCCGACCAATTTGATCACTTTCGCCAAGGTTTTGCCATCCAGTTACACGAACTATTTCCCGAACTTGTTAAACCCCATTCCGACAAACACCATTCCGGCGCTGTGTCTCAACCAGTACGAGAGCGCCTTGGAATCAGACATCGCGTCGGTGACGGCAGGTATTTCGTTGGCGGCGCCTACCGATCCTACCCGCAGCCTGTTTTACCAGGCCAAGGTTTCCGGAGACAGTGGCCAGCCGGGATTTATAATCCTCAACGGTCAATTGGTGCTTCTCACGATTTATTCGTATGGTGGAGCTGGATCAGGCTGGTTCATCACCCCTTGTCTAAGTCAAATCAACTCGGCGATGGCCACGCTCGGCGGGGGCTATAGTCTGACGCCGGTGGATCTCAGTCCCTATGCATCCTGCGGTGGCGACACCTCCCAGGCGCCATAGTCTGACACCCTCTACAATGTAAGAATTCATACGGCTGATGTAACGGGCGCATTTTGGTTTTTTGTCGGATCCCGTGCCCTCATTGCATGTGCCCACTTGCCCAGCAACGCGTATGGTCACCGCACTGCGGCGGCGGCCATGGGGGAGGCTTGATAGAACCGCGCTGAAAATGACCAGAATAGCCGCAGATACATACCCTGAAAGCCAGGATTTACAAGGGGCCGGTCGGCTAATGCGTAAATGATGATTCTGGCCGGATTTTACTTGCAAAGAACGGGGTGGTCTGATACCAATTGTAACTAGTGGCGATGTGGAGTATCGAGCTGGGTCCCGTAAGCCTGCGTCGATGAATGGCGAGTAAAATAAACGGTAAAAATCGCTAGGGGCGTGTATCATGGAGTCAACTACTTTTCAAGGGCAGGCTCACCACCGAAAGGCTTCCCATTTTTTCTGCAGGGCGATGTCTTTTCATCATTTGCGCGGCGGTAGCTCTTACCGTCGCCTACGGGCCTGTCGCCCAGGCGCAGACGGTTATAGTGCCAAGCCAAAGCTTGGCCACACTAACAAATAGTGGCGAGACCATAATCGTTGGCGACAAGGCTTTCACAGATTTCTCCGTCACCGGCTATAACGCCGCTAATCTCTACGTGGAGGGAATCCAACTAACCGGCAACTATGGCATTTCGTTCATCGGTCCGATTAATAATCTGGGTGACAACGAGATGGACGTGTACCTCATGTATCAGGTATTCGTGACGAACTCATTGAATCTGATTTCACAGGCCAATTTGTCGTTTGATGGAAACATAGTGGGCACGGGGTTTGCCTCAGTCGTTGAGCAGGTATTCACCAACGACACATACTATTCGACGATGGGCGTTGATGTCGTCACCCCAGGCAACTTCTCGAACTCGTCAACAAGTATGGCAATTAACCCGCCCCAGGAGCTTCTGGACATCTCCAAAGACGTGCAAACGGAAGCGATTATACCGGGCGGTGCGTCGTACATTTCGGACATCGACCAGACCTACACGCAGGTCTCGGAGGTTCCCGAGCCGAGCACGATAATGTTGGCGGTCGCAGGACTTGCCGGACTTCTTCTGCTCCGCCGCCGCAGGCGTTAACACGACCCTTGGGTCGTGTCAGAAGCTGTCACTTGCTCTAGGAACCAGGATCCCTCGGTAGAATCAGTTCGCGTTCAAAACCCGGCGCGTTCAATTTCACTTTCCCCGAAGAGGATTTCCTTGGCCTGCTCGTATTCGCCTTCGGGGATGACGACGCGGGTGTCGCGGGCGAGGTCGTCGAGGTTCGGCGTGGCGGCTTTCTCTTCCAGGGCGGGATGAAGCCCCCACTTCTCCAGGATCAGCACAACCATCTCGGACTTGATCGCCTGGCCTTCAAATATGGTCTTCAGGCTCATGGGGGTTGTCCAGTTCGACGAACAGGTATAGAAGGTAGCCGAGCAGGTGAATCCGCAATGCCGCCATGTGCTTTGCACTTTGTGGGTCGAAATCCGTTCGATTCATTTCCGCTTCGTTGATCTTGTGGACTTGCCCAAGGATCAACCGCGCCTGGTTGAGGGCGTTGATCCATGCGGCTACGTGCTCGATGGGAAACGCCACCTGCCAGGTATCGCCGTTTTCCTTGTCCGTCGTCAACGCGGTCAGGTCCCGCGTCACGGTTTCACCGGCGGAAACGAACAGATGGCGCAGTTCCGGCCCGGCCATTTGGTGCCATTCCTGGTTGATCTTGTTGTTTCCCGTGGTCGGATTGGGATAGAGCCGGGCCCGCGCATCGGGCGAATCACGGAGTTCGAGAATCTCGGGCAGCTCACGCAGCATGGCCGCCAGAACGGCAGGAATGCCGCTGATCAAGATCCGCTTTTCATCGAGCGGCTGGACGCGCAGGTCGATCATGCCGCGGATTTCTCCATGGTGGCCAACAGTTGATAGCTGTGGAGTTGGTGGACGTAATGTTCGGCCCGCTCGCGTTCGCCCGACCACACCAGCGAGCGGCCCTTGTTATGCACCTCCATCATCAACGTCTCCGCCCGCGGACGCGGATAACCGAACACGCGCATGAACACCATCGTCACGTAGCTCATCAGGTTGATCGGATCGTTGTGGACGATCACGTTCCATGGCGAAGACAGTTCGTCCTTCACTTCGGTTTCCCCGATGACAATGACGCCCGGTTGCCCCGTCTCGATCGGTGGTGCCATACGTCCGTACCATAGCAAACCGCAGCGGGTTTACCAACTTTGGCTTGATTTGGGCGCGGAACCTTCGGGCCCGGCGAGGCGGCAATGGTCACCGTTTACGTACTTCGCAGCCAGTCATCCGGCCAACACTACGTCGGCATCACTCGTGACCTGTCTCGGCGACTGCAGGAACACAATCGAGGTCAGAGTCGGGCGACGCGCTCTCAAGGCCCGTGGAACCTCCTTTACACGGAGCAGTGCGCTGACTATGATGGAGCCCGTAAACGTGAGCGGTTCCTGAAGTCGGGACCAGGCCACGAGTTCTTGCGAAAAGCGGGCGTAGCATAGTGGTAATGCACCGGCTTCCCAAGCCGGCGAGGTGGGTTCGATTCCCATCGCCCGCTCCACTTTTTGGCCTAAATATAGAAAAGACTTGAAATCTGTAGCAGTTTGTAGCAGATTTGGCCATCATGAAGGCCAAGATCAAGTCGAAGAAGCTCGGTTCGGAAGCCCGATCGTTTCAGGTCACTGTCGGCGGTGTCAGCGTTAAATGTTACGCTGGCCGCGACGGACGGTGGTTCGTCACCTACGCCATTGCCGGCAAGCGACGAACCGAAGCGTTTCGCCAGAAGGAGGCGGCGCACGACAGGGCGGCAGAGATCGCGGGCGCCGTTCACAATCAACAGGCAACCGCCAAGGCACTCACCGGCAAGGACCTGGAGGGATACCTTTATTCAGTGAAGGCATTGGAGCCTTTTGGTATCCCGCTCAGTTCGGCAATCCACGAATACATCGCGGGCCGGGAAAAGCTCCGGGGGGCCTCCCTCAACGAGGCGATTGAGTTCTACTGCCGTCACAATCTGCCGGATGTGCCACAAAAAACGGTCGCGGAAGTCGCTCAGGAAATGCTGGAGGCCAAACGCCGTGACGGCACCAGTGAGTCCTACCTCAAAGACTTGAGCACCCGGCTCCCGCATATCACGGCGGCATTGTCCGGGCCGATCATCAACGTAACGCGACCGCAAATCGAAGAATGGCTGCGTTCACTCACCGTGTCCCCGCGGTCGCGGAACAATTATCGCAACGTCACAGTGACCCTGTGGCGGTTCGCCAAACAAAGCGGGTATTTGCCCCGGGATCGTTCTACGGAAGCCGATGGCCTGCCCCGCGCGAAGACGGTCGGGGGCGAGATCGAAGTGTTCCGGCCCGGCGACTTCGCCAAGCTGCTCGGCAAAGCCGATGTGGAGGTGGTGCCCTTCCTGGCCATCGGGGCGTTTACTGGACTGCGCCACGCCGAAATTCTTCGTTTGGAATGGGAAGATATTCGCTTTGCTCAAGGCTTCGTGGAAGTGAAGGCAAGGAAGGCCAAAACCGCCCAACGTCGCCTTGTGCCGATTCAGCCGAATCTGCAAGCGTGGCTCGCTCCCTATCGGGGGCGCACGGGAAAAGTCTCCCGCTGGGCTCGCGTCGGTCGCATGGCGTCAACGCTCGCCACCGAGATGGGCCTGCGTTGGCCGAACAACGGATTGCGGCATTCGTACGCCACATGCCGACGCCATGTATCGCTGCGACACCTGTGGTCGCATCCAAGCAGTTTCAGTCCAAGGCCACTGCCCGAGACAGCGTTGTCCTGGCGTTCTCAACCAAACACGCCGGTCTGAACTTGAGGCCAACCATTATCGGCTTCTGTATGAATCGGAGCTACCGGGTTCGTTACGTGTGGAAGAACACACAGCCCAACTCGACAAAGAGAAGGCGCGCGAGTTTCAACGCGATTTCCGCGACGGCAAAATCCACGTTCTCAGTTGCTCCACGACGTTTGAACTTGGCGTTGATCTCGGCGACCTGGACACCATCTTCCTCCGCAATGTTCCTCCCGAAGCCTTCAACTACGCCCAGCGTGTCGGGCGCTCCGGTCGGAGAAGCGGTCGCCCCGGGTTTGCCATCACGTACTGCAAACGCGGCCCGCACGACCTCTACCACTTTGCCGAACCGCTACGCATGTTGACCGGCAAAGTCCAGCCGCCGGTATTGGCGTTGCGGAACGAGCGGATCATCACCCGCCATGTCGCTGCAGTTGCGCTCTCGCTTTTCTTCCGTCAGTTCAAGGAGAGATTCCCAGAGGTTCAAAGCCTGTTCACGGACTTGAGTTCGCCATCTGCCCTACGCGACTTCCGAACTTTCCTCATCAGTAACCGGGAGCGCATCGAACAGAGGATTTCCCAGATTCTGCCGTCCGAGATGGAAGCGTTGACCGACGGGCGATGGGTTGACAAGATCGCCGGCGAGAATACGCGCTTCGCCTTGGCGGAAGCGGAGGTGTCAAGCGACTTCAAAACGGTTATTGGCATCGAGGAAAGTGCCCGCAACAGCCGTCCCGCCGATTACAAGACCGCCGCATGGGCTCAGAGAAGAGCCGAAACGATCGCCAAGGAGACGGTGCTTTCGTTTCTTTCACGCAAGGCGGTCATTCCCAAGTACGGATTCCCCGTAGATGTCGTCGAGCTAGACACCCAACGTACCCAGCAATCCGGCCACGATGCGTACGAAGTTTCTCTGCAACGAGACCTTGCCATCGCCATCTCGGAGTTTGCGCCGACAAGTAAGTTAGTCGCCAACAAGAAGGAATGGACATCGTACGGCCTGAAGAAGGTTGCTGAGCGGGAATGGCCGAGGAAGTCTTACGCGCGGTGCTCGACCCACAACGTCTTTCTTCAATGGAGTGAAGGTGAGCCAAAGCCGACGATGCCTTGCGGTGACCGGCTGCTTCCGCACAAGTACGTCATCCCTGCGTTCGGATTCGTTACGGACAGGGACAAACCAAAAGATCCAAAGTCGCGACCCGCAAAAGTGTTTTCAACTCGCCCCTATTTTGCTCGCTCGTTGGCCATTGAGCCCGGCGTCATCCCGATGCCCGGCTGCCTCTCCATTAGCGACAGTCATCAAGGCGTCACCGGGCCTAATGGTTGTTATCTGCGAGGGCCGGGGCGGCGAGGGATTCTACCTCTGCGGCGGCTGCGGTGCGGGATTCCGCAAGCGGCAGAACCGACACAAAACGCCACAAGGCCAGCAGTGCGCAGGAACTCTGGAGCAAGTTTCACTTGGTCACGAGTTCGTGACGGATGTTCTCCAACTCCAGTTTCATCCCGCACCGCCAAATGGAACGAGCATCGTAGCCTTTGCGTTATCGCTCGCGTATGCAGTCGTAGAAGGCGCAGCCGAGGTTCTCGAAGTTCCTTCGCTTGATCTCAGCACGACAGTTCATAGCGGACAACACGCCGTCCCGCCGATCATTCTTTATGACAACGTTCCCGGTGGAGCAGGACTGGTCGCCAGACTGGAGCAGGAAGCGGTTTTGCGGACATGCCTACAGGCTGCACTCAAGCGGGTTGAGGGTGGCTGTGGTTGCGCCCCGAACACGAGTTGCTACGGCTGCTTGAGAAGTTACAGAAACCAGTTCGCGCATGAGATTCTCCAGCGCGGCCCGGTACAACAATATCTTGAATCAATCCTCGCAACTTGGGCTTAGCGCGATTTCCGGTATGGCAGCGGAGCAACCCACTGTGGTCGAGGGCGCAAACCGTGCGGAGTTGCCCCCTGCGCAGTAGGCACAAGAGGAGGAGGCCAGTGAAAGCTGTCGGACTAAGCAAACTGCGTAACGCGATTTGCGTAATCGGAAGATGAGGTTGACAGCAAGATAGACTGATTTGAGTTGCAGAAGTTTACATAATCTGTAAACTTCCGCAAACGATAAGGCAATAAGCGAGATGACGCTATCCGAGTACGTGGAACGTCTGCAAGGTTCTGGGCGCTATACGCTCACGCGGGTTGAAGCCCTAAAGGCTACCGGCCTGCAAGCGAACTCGTTCGAAGTCTCAGCCTGCCGCCTCGCGGAGAAGAAGCAGATCGTCGGTGTACGACGGGGCTTTTATGTGATCGTGCCGGTGGAATACCGGTCAAGCGGCATTCTTCCGCCCGATTGGTTTATTAACGACTTGATGAAATTCTTGGGGCAACCGTACTACGTGGCACTGTTGAGCGCCGCAGAACTGCACGGCGCAGCGCACCAGCGACCACAAGCTTTTCAGATCATCACCGCTCGCGCGACCCGCGAGGTCGAGGCAGCCGGACTGCGGATTCGGTTTTTCAAGAAAGCAAACGTGGTGGGAACCCCTCAAGTCAAGAAGCGGACCTTCACCGGTGACATTCTCATTTCGACACCGGCCGCGACGGCGTTGGACTTGGTGGCTTACGAGCGGCGTGTCGGCAGGCTGAATAGAGTCATGACGGTATTGCAGGAACTGGGCGAGAGCATCGAGGCGGACACCCTGGTCGCCGCCGCGCAAGTAGGCGAGCAACTTGCCCATGTTCAGCGTTTGGGCTGGCTGTTGGACAAGGCGGGGTTTGAGTCCGTCACTGTAACACTCCACGAGTGGTTGGAGCAAAAGAGGACGAAGCCGGTGGTGCTTGACCCCTCACGCCCAGCCAAAGGATTTACACGCGACCCGAAGTGGAGCGTAATCGTAAACACCGAAGTCGAGGGCGAACTGTGATT
Source organism: uncultured Verrucomicrobiae bacterium (assembly GCA_963713705.1). Taxonomy (GTDB): domain Bacteria; phylum Verrucomicrobiota; class Verrucomicrobiia; order Palsa-1439; family Palsa-1439; genus Palsa-1439. Next base: position 5,051 of record CAVQMY010000045.1, on the reverse strand, counting down.
CCACAAGCCAACATCCTCGACTGGCGGACGAAAGCCCCGTGGAAAACGGCTGACCAAGTGGAGCAGGACTTAATCATTTCGCGCGCCTTGGTGGAGTTGTTCTCGCAAAAGCTGGTCGCCGAGAATCTCGCGTTCCGAGGCGGCACGGCACTGCACAAATTGCACCTTGCGCCGGCCGCGCGGTACTCGGAAGACATCGATCTGGTACAGGTTGGCGATGGACAACTCGACCGCATCATCGACGCGGTTCGCCAAGCTCTTGGTTTTCTCGGTGAGCCGTTGCCGGAATGGCGCGGGGGCGTGGCCACTGTCGTTCGTCAGACTGCCAATCTTCTGGGGCGCGGAGTCAGAACGCTCACGTGGCGGTTTCAATCCGAAACGCCTCCCACCACCCGGTTGCGACTGAAGCTCGAAATCAACACGCGCGAACGATTCAACGTACTGGAGCTGAAGAAATCTCGCTTTGCCGTTGACTCGGACTGGTTTCGGGGGCAGTGCGATCTGACCACGTACCAGATGGACGAATTGCTCGGCACCAAAATGCGCGCACAGTATCAACGCACGAAGGGCCGCAACCTGTTCGACCTGTGGTACGGCCTGACCTTTGGCAAAGCCGACCCGGCCAAGATGGTCACTGTTTTCCATCGGTATCTCCAGGAGGAGAACAAACAGGTCTCGCAGCGCCAGTTCCGCGACGATCTTGCCGCCAAGGTGAAGAACACGGATTTCCTCGCCGATACGGAAGACCTGCTGCGCCCGGGACTGGACTACAACTACGAGGAGGCCCACCGATTTGTCGGTGAACACTTGGTGAGTCTGCTATAACATGAAATTCGGAGAACCGCCGTGACCAACGCGGGCGTTGCTGCACTCCACTCGCTACCGGTCTCGCCTCTGCCTCCCTCCTCGACCACGCTTGTTCCGCTCCGCAACTCCCGCGCTCGTCACGACCGGAACTTTCTTGGTTCATCGCAGCGTATGCGGCTGAGCGTCCACATCTAGTCTGACGGGCTGGATTCTGCCACGATGGCGGCATGATTTCACCCAAAGATGTGGCTCAGCACCGGTTTACTCCCCAACAACGCCGACGACTATTGGCCCGGTTTCGGCAGAGCCAACTGACCCGAAAGGAGTTTGCTGCCCGTCACGGGGTCGGCTTCTCGACGCTGAGCAAGTGGTTGCAGGACGAGCGCCGTACCGGCAAACCGGCAGTAAGCTTTCAGGAAATGGTCATGCCGACCGCGACTACGAAGTGGGCGGTGGAGGTCACCAGTCCCAAGGGCTGGACGGTACGGCTGAACGATAGTTCCGCGATCCGGTCTTTGCCCAAAGTCCTGCGTGCGTTGTGCTGAGTGTGTCCGGCACCACGCGGGTGCTGGTGGCCACGGTGCCCGTCGATTTGCGTGGCAGTTTTAACCGGCTGTACAGCCTGGTCGTCGAGCAACTCAAAGAGAATCCCCTGTCAGGCCATCTGTTTGTGTTCACCAACCGGCGGCACAACCGACTCAAGGTGCTCTACTGGGATGGATCCGGTTTGTGGGTCTGCGCCAAGCGGCTGGAGCGAGGACGATTTACGTGGCCCGTGAGTGAACATGGTCAGGTCAGTTTGCGCGGCGAAGAGTTCAGCGCCCTGATTCACGGACTGGAAGTGCATACCAAAGCCGGTTGGTATCGTCGGTGAAACTTCTTTTCACGAGTTTGAACAGACTGTTTGTTTTCCGGTCAAAGTAGTGTGACCAATGCCGCACTGCTCAAGAAAGTGGAAGAGTTGAGTGCCCGTGTCGCCGCGTTGGAGGCCGACAACACCCGCCTGCGCGAAGAGAATGCGCGTCTGCACCAGGAGAACCGGCTCCTGCGCCAGAAACTCGACCAATACATCCGTCATTACTTCGGCGGCCAGCGCAACGAGGGGCTGGACCGACATCAACTGGAATTGCTCCTGCAAGGCTTGGCCAATGTCGTCACATTGCCGACGCCAGAGCCCAAGCCCGTTGGCGTTTCCCGCAACGGCACTCTTCATCCGGTGCGGCGCATGTTGGCGGAAGACAAACTGGAAACCCACGAGATCGTCATCGAGCCGGAGGAAGTCCAAGCGCAGCCCGAGGGTTGGAAGAAGATCAGTGAGGAACGCACCAGCCAACTGGACTGGGTGGCCGCCAAGATCATCAAGCGGGTCTTCATCCGACCGCGCTATGTGAAGGCCGAACAGTTTGCCATCGCACCGTTGCCTCCGCAGCCGATTGAGCAAGGCATGGTCGGGACGGGCTTGCTGGCCCAGATTCTGGTCAGCAAGTACGAGTACCATGTGCCGCTCTACCGGCAGGAGAAGATGTTCCGTCAGCAATTTGGGGTAGACCTGAGCCGCAAGACGATGGGCTCATGGGTGGAACAAGCCGCCGAATTGCTCAAACCGGTGTATCGGGCGATTCGGGAGGATTTGCTGCGGGGCAGTTACCTGCAAGCCGATGAGACTCCGATCCGATATTTGGATCCGGATGTGAAAGGCAAAAGCCAGCAGGGGTATCTGTGGACGTACAGTCGGCCGGGCGGCGATGTGCTGTTTGAATGGCGGGTGAGCCGGTCGCGGGAAGGGCCGAAGGAGTTTCTGAAGAACTTCCGTGGGAAACTCCAGACAGATGGATTCTCCGCGTATGAATCACTGGCCAAGGAACGCGACGACCTGACGTTGATTGGCTGCTGGGCGCACGCGAGACGTGGTTTCCACGAGGCGTTGACTGAAAGCAAATTGGCCGCATGGTTTGTGCGGCAGATAGGGCTGCTGTACGCGGTGGAGAAGGAGTTGCGGGAGAAAAAGGCTGGCCCGCAACTACGGGCTGCCATCCGCACTTGGCCGAGCCGTCCCATCCTAGCGCGACTGCGGCAGGCGATGGAGTTGGTGCGGGGACGCATCTTGCCACAAGGTCTGCTCGGCCAAGCCATCGACTACGCGTTGAAACGCTGGGACGCGTTGACGCGGTTCGTGGATGACGGGGCTTTGGAGATCGACAACAACTTAATTTATGCCGCGCGCGGCATAAATGAGATTATGCCGCCTCAAGGATTATGCCGCGTGACCAAGCTGGAACCGCAAATTACAGCCACTCCTAACGCCGTCGGGTATGAACGCGCGGCATAATCAAAGGCTCTCCAAGAAGGCGAGCAGCCTATCGGTTGGACGGTAACGTTTGGGTGCCACTTTGCTTTTCGTCGCTCGAGCCAGAGCCTTTTCCTTCATCGCCATGTCGGCATGGAGGTAGATTTGTGTGGTTTGGATTGACTCATGGCCCAACCAAAGTGCGATCACGGTGACAACCCGCTGCCTTCAGACCGGCAATGAAGGGATCAATTTGGGCCTCGATGAGCTCGCAGCCAGCGGGATGATTTGGGTCACTATTTTTGTCGTTCATTTTGTGATCTCTCTTTCCCTGGCAACAGCGTCGAATGGTGGGGGCTGAGGCGGCAGAAGCGGGGCGGCTTCCTCAATCGGATGACTAACCCAGATTTTTCATAAAGAGAAGTGGCGAAACGCTTGGAAGTCGCTATAAGCGAAGCTGTTCAAGGCTTGCAACCAAGGAGGTTTCGCCGTGACAGTTTGTACCCAGACTTCGTTTGAGTTTCCAGTCACAAATCGCCGCCGTGTCCAAGCCAGCTTCACCGGCGGCGATGTTTCCAGTGATGGCGGATTGGTGCTGCTGCGCCAAGTGGATCGGCGGCTGCAACTGACCGCCACATTGGCCAAACGCCTGCCCGATCCGCGCGACACGACCAAAGTCATTCATCCATTGGTGACGTTGTTGCGCCAGCGCATCTACGGGTTGTGTCAGGGCTACGAGGATCTCAATGACCACGACCGCTTGCGCACCGACGTGGCGTTGCAGACGGCGGTTGAGCAGGACGACGATCTGGCCAGCGCCTCGACGTTGTGCCGCTGGGAAAACGGTGCGGATCGGCACGCCGCCTGGCAGGTGCATCAGTGGTGGGTCGAGCAGTTCATCGCCAGTCACGCGACACCACCGACGGAGTTGGTGCTGGACCTGGATGCCACCGACGATCCGTTGCACGGGAAACAGGAAGGCGCGTTCTTCCACGGTTACTACGGACAGTATTGTTTTCTGCCGCTGTACGTGTTCTGCGGGGAGCGGTTGTTGGTGGCGTATCTGCGGCCGAGCAACATCGACGTGGCCCGGCACGCGTGGGCGATTGTGGCGTTGTTGGTGAAACGGCTGCGGCAGGCGTGGCCGACGGTCAAGATCGTGGTGCGGGGCGACAGCGGGTTCTGTCGCTGGCGGCTGCTGCGGTGGTGCGACCGGGACGACGTCCATTACATCGTGGGGCTGGCGAAGAACGACCGGCTCTTGGCGTTGGCGCAATCGCTGATCGCCCAAGCGGCGACACAGCACGCACAGACCCAGCAAAAGCAGCGGGTGTTTGGCGCGATCGCGTACGCGGCCCACACGTGGGATCGGGCGCGGCGGGTGATCGTGAAAGCCGAGCACACCGACCAGGGCCGCAATCCGCGCTTTGTCGTGACCAACCTGACTGGGGACGCCCAGACGCTCTACGATGAGTTGTACTGCGCGCGCGGCGAGATGGAGAATCGGATCAAGGAACAACAGTTGGGCTTGTTTGCGGATCGCACGAGTTGTCACGGCTGGTGGGCCAACCAGTGGCGGCTATTGCTCAGCAGCTTGGCGTACAGCTTGATGGAGGCGCTGCGGCGGATTGGTTTGGCCGGGACCGAACTGGCGCGGGCGCAATGCGGCACGATCCGCCTGAAGCTGCTGAAGATCGGCGCGGTGTTGGTGCGCAACACGCGGCGGGTGCGATTTCTGTTGGCCGCCAGTTACCCGCACCAAGAATTGTTTGCAACGGTGGTGGCGCGGTTGGCGAGCGGGTAGCCGCTACCGGTGCTGTCCCGGCACAGGAAACAACGGGGGTTGGGGGTGGTGTCTCGACCGTCTGCCAAACCGGTCGGCGATACCCCACGCCGACCACAGTTCGACAACTCATGACCTCCCAACTCCGATTTTTCTGCGCTCATGCAATAGGCG
>CAVQMY010000044.1:0-50818 GCA_963713705.1 uncultured Verrucomicrobiae bacterium | reverse complement strand
GTCAGCAGCGGCGGAACATTCCATGACCACATGGAATCACCCACCTATCAGAATTATTGGAATACCATTTGCGTTGACTGCGCTTCGCAAACACTCAACATAGAGTTGACGTATTCTAATGCAGATGTGGTTTGGTCAAGCGGAAATACCTGTCAACCATGAAAACTATTGCTACCATCATCATTACATTACTTTGCCTGTCAATCGACAGCCCTGCTCAGAGCAATCTATTGCAGACCGGAATCAGCGGATTTTTCGTGACCAATGTGCCGACATCTCATGCAATCTGTCTGCTGGCAAAACAGTCGCCCGTTCTGATCAACGCCGTTATCGACGACACGAATGATCCCCCGGTGACAATCTCAGCAGGACGCAGCACGATTGGGGAGATTCTGCACGAACTTCTCGTCTCTCACCCGGCGCACGCTCCCCACGAAGGTGGAGACGGTGCGATCTTGATTCTGCCCGACAGGTTTTGGCAGCATCAGATTGAACCGTTTACCAAGAGGCTAGTGAAGTTCGATGCGACCTACCGGTTGTGGAAAACGCGAAATGGAAATCTGTACGGCGTGGACTTTTACCCCCCGCTTGGAAGTTTGAACATCCAGCTTTCCCCAACGGAAATCAGTCAGCCACCAAACTATGCGTCGTTTCCACACGTGCGCACGTTCACGAACCAGAGCATCGTTGCGATTCTGACAACGATCGCGAAGGAGGGGGCCGGACCCTTCTACTGCTACCGTGAGGGCCCGGCTCTCGTCCAGGAAGTAAACAAAGAAACCGCACGCCAGAAGAAGACGACTTGGTGGCCCAACCCGGATGCCCCGTGCTATTCCCTGATCTGGGGAACAAAGTGGTACGGAAAGAGGCCATGAACCGCATATGCGGCGCAGGTTCGCGTTGATCGGTGTTGAACTAAATGAATACTGGTCAACGCCCTTCAACACCACTGCCAAATGGCTACCGGTGCGTGGACGAAGTTCCTACGGTTTGGCGTCCGCTCTGTAACCCAGCCGCATACGGTGTGCATCCCCACGCGCCGATATTACACGGCGGGCGGATTGACTCAAGCTTTCTGCAATCGCAACAGCGCGATTTCGGGCGGGCAATTGAACCGCACCGGGGGCGCGATCAGGCCGATGCCGCGGCTGACGTACATGTGCGTATCGCCGCGCGCGAACAGGCCATGGGCGTACTTTTGTCCGTATTGCGACGGGACATGGGGCGGGCCGTAAAAGGGGATGACCACCTGACCGCCGTGCGTGTGACCGGCCAGAATCAGATGCGACCCCTCCCGCCACCAGTCCTCGAAGGAATCGGGGTTATGCATCAACACGAGCGAGAAGGGACTATCGACGTTACGAAAGGCGGTGACGACATCGACGCCATCCGTCCAGAAATCGCCGAGGCCGACGATGGTGAGCGGCTCGCCGTTGATGCGGATCGTCTGACTGGCGTTGCGGAGGACGGGAATGCCGACGGATTCGATGGCGTTGGCGACGGCATCGCCATTGTACCAATTGTCGTGGTTGCCCAACGAGGCGAACACGCCATATTTGGCACGGGATTGGCTCATGCACTGGGCGCACTCGTGTACCATCCGGGCCGGTGGAGCCGTTTCCTTGAACAGAGATTGGACGAATCGGATGAAGGGGTGACGACGGGACGTGTGGTGGCCAGCGGTCAGATAATCGCCCGTGAAAATGATGAGGTCGGGCGCGAGCGCATTGGCCGTGGCGATGCATTCGGAGAGGTACTCCGAACTGACCACGCGGCTGCGGTGAAGATCGGTAAGATGAGCGATGGTGAGGCCATTAAACGCGGACGGAAGTCCCTGAATGACAACTGAAACGCGACGGACATGGGCGAAGCGGGGTTCGATGAGCGTGGGGTACACGATGCCGCCGGCCCGGCGATTGCCGATGACCAGAGCAGGCGTTTCAGGAATGTGCGACGGGTAACGTTGGGCACATGCGTTGGACAATATTTGGCCTTTACTTGTTGAATGTCACGAATATAGTGAAGCGGGTCTGGCGAGACGCAAGCCCGCAAGGAAGAACAAGGAATCATGGCTGGTCCGGGATTACATCAAGTTCAGAGATTATCGCTGCAGCAGATTTTGGCGCCGCAGTTGCAGCAGAGCCTTCACTTGCTCCAGGTACCGACGCTGGAACTGCGGTCGCTGGTGCAGGAAGAACTGCAGCAGAACCCGTTGCTTGAAGAGATTGCCAAGGATGAGCCGCGGGTCGAGGTGGAAACCCCCGAGAGCGAGCCGGAGGTCGACAAGACCCCGACCGCGGAAGAGCGGCAGGAGTTCAAGGAAGAATTCGAGGTCCTGTCCAAGCTCGACGAAGAGTGGCGCGAGTATTTTTCCCAGACGAGCACGTTTCGGTCGCGGTCGCCCGAACAGGAGGAGCAGCGGCAACATTTCTTTGACTCGATCGTCCAGCAGGAATCGCTGCAGCAACATTTGATCCAGCAGCTCAGCTTCATCAATGTCACTGACGAGAAACGCAAGGTGGCGGAGTTGATCATTGGCAGCATCAATGACGACGGCTATCTGCTCACGCCGATCGAGGAACTGTCGGTCAGTTCGGGTCTTCGGCTGGAAGACTTGCAGGAGATGCTCGATCTGGTGCAGACGTTTCATCCGGTGGGAGTGGGGGCGCGGAACCTGAAGGAATGCCTGCTGATCCAGTTGGACCGGCTGGGCAAATCGGAGTCGATCGAGGCGGTATTGGTCAACCAGCACCTGGACGATCTCGGTCGGAAGCGGTTTCCGGAGATTGCGCGGGCGATGGGGCTCAGCGCCGAACAGGTGCAGCAACTGGCGAATTTTATTTCGACGCTCGAACCGAAGCCGGGACGGATGTTCACCACGGAACAGCAGCAGTACGTCGCGGCGGACGTGGTCGTGCAGAAGGTGGGCGAGGAGTACGTGGTGATGCTCAACGACGAGCAGATTCCGCATTTGCGCATCAGCAACACGTACAAGGAACTGATGGCCAGCGGCGAGAAGTCCAACGACGCGCGGGATTACATCCGCGACAAGATTCGCGCGGGCAAGTTCCTCATCAAGAGCATCCACCAGCGCCAGCAAACGATTTACAACATCGCGAAGGTGATTACCGAACGCCAGCGCGAGTTTCTCGACAAGGGCATCTCGTTTCTGCGGCCGTTGACGATGGCGCAGGTGGCGGAGGTGGTGGGCGTGCATGAAACGACGGTGAGCCGCGCGGTGGCCAACAAATACATGCAGACGCCGCAAGGGCTGTTCGAGATGAAGTATTTCTTCACGCCCGGGTTCGAGACGGCGTCGGGCGGTTCGATGAGCAACACCAGCGTGAAAGAACAGATTTCGAAGCTGATCGAACGCGAAGACCAGACCAAGCCGTTGTCGGACCAGGAAATCGTGGCGATCCTGAAAGAGCAGGGCATTCCCATTGCCCGCCGGACCGTGGCGAAGTACCGCAACGAGTTGAACATCCTGCCGAGCAATCTGCGCAAGACGTATTAGACCGCGGTTGGGCGGTTGGTTATCGCCAGCGGAGTGAATCGCGTGGTTCAACGATCCAGATGGCAATATTCTGTCGTTGACGGAATTTGCCGGCAAGATTCCGAAGGTGAGTTAGGAGGCTACCATGAAAACACTTACGTTCCTTGGGATCATCGTTTTCACCGCAACTGTTTCGTTCTCTGCTTCTGACCAAATCTACGTGGTCGATTTGCAGACGAGGACTGTCATCGGTCGCCTCGGAAAACCACTGGGGAGTCGCACCGTCATTGTTGGCACCCAGGCAGCAAAGGCCGTGATGCTGAGCAATCCATTTGATGTCGTCGAGGTCGACGGACATGCTGTAACCAACATTGTGACCATTGAGATCCGCGGCAAAGTCAGTATCCAGCCTGGTACACACTATAAGCTCGAAGGGTACGAGTCTGGTGGATTTGAGAGTGACCCAGAGTGGCTTAATCCGGGGATACAACAGCCCTTTCAGTTTCGGGATTTCTTTGTGGTTACGAAGGTTGTGGAACCAGCACCCAAGTAAGAGGACGAATCAGTCGGACAGCGTATAGGCGTTCGCCGCGCCTTCAATTCCGGTCGCGGGATTTCTGGGCTTCGAGGAGAGGCATGCCGACCTTGTCGGCGATTTCGTGGAATTCGTCGCGGGAGACGGTATCGAGGGTTTTGCCGCGGCGTTTGAGGTGTTCGTTGAGCTTGATGGCTTTTTCCTGCATCGTGCCGTGGGTTTCCTCGCTGCCGCCGACCAGTTTGAAGTTGTCGCCGGTGGTGATGCGGGTATGGCCGTCCTTGTTGTCCAGACCGAGGCCGAACAACATGGCTTGTTTCTTCGTTTTCGCGGATTTGACCGGCTTCTTCATCTGAATCAAGGTACCAGATGGAGGCGGGGATTGCAATGGGGCCCGTCGACTCGTCTGAAAAATGCGTTCGGATTCGGCTTGCAAGCGGCGGAAAGCTCTAGTATGTTCCGCCACCCTGAGAGATTTTCATGAAAGCCAAGATACATCCTGAATATGTGGACGCGGTGATTCACTGCGCGTGCGGCAACATCATCAAGACGCGGTCGACGCGCAAGGACATGCGCATCGGCATCTGCTCGAAGTGCCATCCGTTTTTCACGGGCACGCAGAAGTTTGTCGATACGGCGGGCCGCGTCGAGCGGTTCCAGAAGCGGTACGCCAAGAAGACGAAGTAGCGGCTTTTCCCGAGGACTTCGCGCTGATATTTGTCGGCGCGAAGTTTTTGTTTTTTTAGCGGGTACGGAACGGCACGATACCCCGAAGCGACGCGGGCATCGCGCCCTACAACAGACAACGGCAATGACCACACTTCCGAACATTGATAAATTCCGCAGGCGGGCGGTGGAACTGGAGACCGAACTCGCCAATCCTGCGGTGTACGCTGATCAGCGGCGGGCGGGCGTCCTGGCGCGGGAACTGCAACGGATCAAGAAATTGCTGGGGGATTATTCTGCGGCGGAGGCGGTGATCAAGCAGATCGGCGAGAACGTCGAGTTGGCCGCGTCGGGTGACGCGGAGATGGCCGAACTCGCGAAGGGCGAACTGGACGATTTGCAGCGGAAGCTGGAGAAGCTGCAGTTGGACATTCAGATGGGGTTGGTTCCGCCGGACCCGAACGACTCGCGCAACACGATTATCGAAATTCGCGCCGGGACGGGCGGGGAAGAAGCCGCGTTGTTTGCGGGCGACCTCTTCCGCATGTACAGCCATTATGCGGACGGTCAGGGATGGAAGATTGAATTGATGGACACGAGCCCGAGCGAACGGGGCGGGTTCAAGGAAATCGTGTTCTCGATGCTGGGGCAGGACGTATACAAGAAGATCCGGTACGAGAGCGGGGTGCATCGGGTGCAGCGCGTGCCCGAGACGGAGGCGCAGGGGCGGATTCATACAAGCACGGCGAGCGTGGCGGTGTTGCCCGAGGCGGAGGAAGTGGACGTGCAACTCAAGACCGAGGACATGGAGATCACGGTGTGCCGCGCGAGCGGGCCGGGCGGTCAGGGCGTGAACACGACCGACAGCGCGGTGCAGATTCATCACAAGCCAAGCGGGTTGATTGTGCGGTGCGCGGATGAGCGGTCGCAGATCAAGAACAAGGCGAAGGCGCTACGGGTGTTGCGGTCGCGGTTGCTGGCGCACAAGCAGGAGGAAGAAGAAGCGCGGATGTCGGCGGCGCGCAAGAACCAGATTGGCAGCGGCGATCGGAGCGAGAAGATTCGGACCTACAATTTTCCGCAGAACCGGGTGACCGACCATCGGATCAACCTGACGATCCAGAATTTCCCGGCGATCCTGGAAGGGGACTTGGAGGAATTGATCGCCGCGTTGATGACGGATGATTTGAACAAGCGGTTGGCCGAGACGACGAAGTGACGACCTGCTAGGAACCGTCGTTCAGTCGGGCCGGCCGTGCGAACAGGGGGACTTAGTAACCACTGCAGGCGGGCACTTAGTAGCAAATCCATCAGCAACAATCTGTTAGATCACGAGCTATTTATCCTAACAAGCCGATTGACTATTGAGGGCGACGCTGTTATGATCGCGCCATGAGCAGGTTAGTAAGAGCGGTGATTCTTGTCACGGGTCTGCTGATGATTACCGGCTGCGCAAATATGGCGGTCAGTAACAACAGTCCGCAGCAAAACGCGGCAGGATTCACGTGTGACCAACACGCGAGTGCTTCTCTCTGGCCATTCACTGACAACTACCCCGTGCCGTAATGGCATGGTTGGATGTTTGCGAGCTGTCAGGCCTCCAGCAGGAATAATCTGTTGGATCACGAGCCGGAATTGAGCGGCGAGCAGAAGTGCCTCTACAACGTGTGAGGGGTATGCTAATCATCATTCTTGATGATTCGCGTACGTGAGAAAAGTGCCGTGATGGCGGCGTGGATGACGCTGCTGGTGACGGTTGTTTCCAGTTTCGGGCAGGAGCCCGCACCCAAGATTACGCGCGAGGATGTCATTTTCATTCAGATCGGGCTCGATGACGCGGGATTTTCGCCAGGGCAGATTGATGGGAAGTGGGGCGGGATGACGCGGCAGGCGCTGGCGGCGTGGCAACAGGCGAATGAGTTGAAGCCGACGGGCGAGTTTGATGCGGTCACGGCGGCGAATTTCCCGGCGGGCGAGGCGAACCACACGAATTATGTGGTCACGGCTGCGGACCTGGCGAAGCTGACGCGGATACCCGAGGATTGGAAGGAACGGTCGCAACTGAGCAATATGTGGTTTGAGACCGTGGTGGAGATGGTGGCGGAGAAATGTCATGCGTCGGAGGGATTGATCAAGACGCTGAACCCGGGGATCACGAATTGGGGGGCGATTGGGGCAAACCAAGCGGTCACGATGCTGAACCTGTCGCCCGCGAAGCGCGTGGCGGCGGCGAAGGTGCGGGTAAGTTTATCGGCCAAAACGATCACGGCGTACGACGATGGCGGGAAGATGATGGCGATGTTTCCGTGTTCGATTGCGGCGGACAAGGAGAAGCGAACGCCGGGGCAACTCACCGTGCAGACCGTAGCGATGAACCCGAATTACACGTTTGATCCCGTGAATTTTCCCGAGCTGGACGACACGCAGAAGGGGTATGGAAAGCTGATCGTTCCCCCCGGCCCGAAGAACCCGGTCGGCATGGCGTGGATCGGGCTGAGTCGGGTCGGCTATGGGATCCACGGCACGCCGCATCCCGACCAGATTGGCAAGACGTTTTCGCACGGGTGTTTTCGGTTGGCGAATTGGAACGCGAATCGTCTCGCGCAGATGGTGCAGATCGGCACGCCCGTGGAAGTGGTGGAGTAAAGGGTCTGTCACACGGAGGAAGAGGAATCCCGTTGTTCGTTGAGCTCAGATAACCCTTGAGTTTCCCGCGTTCCGACGTATATGGAAGGCGGGGAGTCGAGCGAGGGGTTCTCTAGGGATGTTTTTAGGCGGGGTACGCTACTTTCCGATGGGAAGAGGAAGGCTTGAACGTTCGGGCCTGGGTCTCGACTCTCCAACTTTTTCCGTCGCCCGTTAGCCCGGAGGCAGACATGAGTGACGCCCAGAACAAACCAGCAGGCAAGTCGGAGACAAAACCCGTTGCCAAAGAAGTGACCAAACCGTCAGGCCAGACGGAGACCAAACCCGTCGACAAGGCGGAGGGCAAACCGGCCGGGAAGGCGGAGAACCGACAGGCAGGCAAGGGGTCAAAACGTCGTCCATTCAAGGCGAAGCAATACGCGGCGAATTATGAGGCCATCCGCTGGGGTAAAGGGTCATCCAAGAGACCCAAGCGCTAAGGGCCGGGCCGGTTTTCCTTCTCCTGGCCGCCCTCCCCACTGCAATTCCGCCGCCATGAAACTATCGGTTGCTATTCCTGCGATTGGGCTTACGTTGCGGTGGAGAGTCGAGGGGAAAGATGCAGGCTGCCACGTGTAGGGCAGTGCAGTTCAAGCCTCGACTCTCTCACGTTTTTGGCGCCAGTTCAGGCAGTCTTGACCCTGGCGATTAGATCGCGAGTTGCTGCGCCTGGAAACGTTACCCCGACTTCAGACAGTTCCCTTATGCACTTGACAAGATATCCTTTCGTCTATGTAGTCCCGCCACGATGAAGCGCCTTTTGAGACGGGCAAGAACGTTCATTCGGGGCGGCGTCAGATCGTCGTTGCTTTTCTCAGTCCTGCTCCTGGCAAGCGCAGCCTCCGGTCTGGCACAGGACGTCACCGCTGTCTTCGTTTCACCGTCCGGGCCCCTTGTCGCTGGCAGTCGGTCCAGTCTTTGGCTCTACTGCTTCAACAATTCGTCCAATTATATAGGTCGAGTCTTCGAGCCGAGTCTCAACTGTACCCTCATCTCACAATCCGTCTCGCTCGAAACAGTTCTTTTATTGAATACCAACAGCAGCCCGATGGCGGCGATGATTGCCCCCGGCAGCTTCGTCAAAGGCGAATACCAACTGGACCTTCCGTTAACGAGCAGCGGTCAAGTCACGCTGAATATACGAAACTATAACCAGGTGGTGATCCTTGTGGCACCGGCCTCGTTCGGCATTCCCGGCGCGAAACAGTCGTCGTCGGCGCCACGGCCACCCGGTTCCGAGTTGCGGGAATATTTCGCCAATCACATGTCGTTCTACGAGCCGATTTATTTCATCCTCGGCAGCGATCCCGGCGCTGAATTTCAGTTCAGCTTGAAATACAAACTCTTCGATTTCAAGGACAACTGGGATCCGTTGACCCACTTCTATTTTGCCTATACGCAGACCTCGTTTTGGGATCTCTTCACCAAGGATCCGTCCTTCTACGACACCAGCTACAAACCATCCATGTTCTTCTATTATCCCGACGTGTTTCAGAACGAGTTCTTCCAGCTCGATCTGCAACTCGGTGGCGAGCACGAATCGAATGGTCGCGGCGGCACTTTGGAGCGCAGCATGAATACGATTTACGTGCAACCCAAAGCCACGGTTAACCTGCCGGACAATTTGCAGTTCTCCCTCCAACCGCGCGCCTGGTTCTACCTCGACGTGGGTGACAACAATCCCGACATGGACCAGTACCACGGGTACGCTGACCAGCTCTCCGCGCTGACGTGGCTTGATCCAAATTCCGGCGAGAAAATTCAGTTGTCCAACAGATTCATTATCGGCGACCGGGGATCGCATGCCGGCCTGCTCTTTGATTTGCGGTTTAATCTGACGGGCGTACCGGTCCTGCGTAAATTCAACCCGGCCATTCAAGTGCAGTACTTTACCGGTTACGGCCAGACCTTGCTGCAATACAACCAAGCCAGTCACGCCCTGCGCGCCGGCCTTTGCCTCTGGTATTGACCCTGTGCCGAAACGGCGGGGCGGGCAAATTCGGACGGCTGGCCCCGACCTTGGAATCGGGGTACAGCCAAAGATGAGGCCAGACTTGGGGTGCGGGATGGGCAGGAGAGCGCACTTTCAACGGGTTCTCGGTCCGTGCTATCCTCGCGGGGTGACAATTTTGGAGGTCATCAACAAGACGACGCCGTATTTTGAGAAGCAGGGGATCGAGAGTCCGCGGCTGACGATTGAGTTGTTGCTGGCGCATTTGCTCAGGAAGAAGCGGTTGCAACTGTATCTGGAATTTGAGCGCGACCTGGATGAGACGACGCTGGAGGCGTTGCGGGGGATGGTGAAGCGGCGGGTGGCGGGTGAGCCGTTGCAATACATCGCGGGCGAGGCGGAGTTTTGCGGGCTGAGGATGATGGTGGACAAGCGGGTGTTGATCCCGCGGCCGGAGACGGAGTTGCTGGTGGAGGCGGTGGCGGGGAGAGTGAAAGGCGAAAGCGGAAAGCGGAAAGGGGAAGACCGCGGCACCGAGAGCGGAGAGCGGAAAGCGGCGGTGAGGATTGTGGATGTGGGGACGGGGAGCGGGTGTATTGCGATAGCGCTGGCGAAGAAATTTCCGGACGCGGAGATTTTCGCATTAGACGCAAGCCGGGATGCGTTGGCCGTGGCGCGCGGGAACGCGACGCTGCATCAAACCGAAAAAAACATTCGCTTTTTGGAAAGCGATTTGTTAGAAACTTGGACGACAGCTTGCGCGTGGATGTGGTTGTATCGAATCCACCGTACATCGCCGATGGGGAAATGGCGAAGCTGCCCAAGGAGGTCAGAGACTTTGAGCCTGTGAACGCTTTACAGGCGGGTGAGGATGGACTCAAAGTCATCCGACGCTTGGTCATGGATGCCAGGCGTTTTCTGTCTCCCTCCGGATTTGTGGCGCTGGAGATTGGCGCCGGGCAGCGGGCGGCTGTCGAAGAATTTTTCGGCCAGCAGGGGTATGGCGTGGTCGAAGTCGTGAAAGATTTACAGGGGCATGAGCGGGTGATCGTGGCTCAGCCTCGGAAGTAAAACGTCGGGCTTGGGGAAGCCCGGTGGCGGTGACAGCAGACAGATAGCTCGTGCCAAGGAGGGAGCTATGGAAAAAATTATTATCAGCGGAGGAAATCCGCTTCGGGGGACCGTTGAGATCAGCGGTTCGAAAAACGCGGCCCTGCCCATCATCGCCGCGACGTTGCTGACCAGCGAGCCGTGCACCATCCGTGGCGTGCCGAATCTCAGCGATATCCAGTTCATGTGCGACATCCTGCGGTGGCTGAGCGTCAAAGTCACGCACCACAAGACGGAGGGCGTGGTTGAGATTCAAGCACAACATCCGCTGGGCGTGGCACCGTACGAACTCGTGCGCAAGATGCGCGCGTCCGTGTGCCTGCTGGGGCCGCTTTTGGCTCGCCTGCATAATTGCAAAGTCTCACTGCCCGGCGGGTGCGTCATCGGTGATCGGCCGATCGACCAGCATATCAAGGGACTTAAACGCCTTGGCGCCGACGTGCTCGTGGAGAATGGATACGTACATGCGCGGTGCAGCGAATTGACCGGTACGGATATCTTCATGGGCGGGCGGTTTGGTTCGACCGTGCTGGGCACGGCGAATGTGATGATGGCGGCGGTGTTGGCCAAGGGGACGACGTGGATTGAAGGCGTGGCGTGCGAGCCGGAGATCGAAGACCTGGCGATTTTTCTCATCAAGATGGGCGCAAAGATCAAGGGTGCCGGCAGCCATATTCTGGAGATCGAAGGCGTGGAAGCACTCAATGGCGCGGACCACAAGGTCATCACCGACCGCATTGAGGCGGGCACGTTCATGGCGGCAGCGGCGATCACGGGCGGCGACGTTGAGATCAAGGGAGCGCGGGCCGAGCATTTGTGCGCCGTGCGGGACAAACTGGAAGAATCCGGTGTGACTGTCGAGCGGGCCAACGGCACGATTCGCGTGAAAGGCAATGGCGAACTCAAACCCGTGGACGTGATTACGATGCCGTACCCTGGTTTTCCGACGGACATGCAGGCGCAGATGAGCGCCATCATGACGGTGACGCCGGGAATCAGCGTAATTACGGAGAAGGTGTTCCCGAACCGGTTCATGCACATCAGCGAGATGGCGCGGCTGGGGGCGGATGTTTCGCTGGAGGGCAACAGCGCGATTGTCAAGGGCGTCAAACACCTCAGCGGCGCGCCCGTGATGGCCAGCGATCTGCGCGCGAGCGCGGGGCTGGTATTGGCGGGGCTGTGCGCCGAGGGCGAGACGGAAGTCAATCGCATCTATCATGTGGATCGCGGCTACGAGCGGATCGACCAGAAACTTCGGCAGCTCGGAGCGAAGATCGAGCGTGTTTCCGAGTAGCGATGAAGAAATTGTTGTTCCTTGCGCTGATTGTGGGCGTCGCCTACGCCACATGGAAGTATCTGGAGCAGGTGCAACAGAACGCGGCGCTACAGCAGAATCAACTCAAGTCGCCGAGTGAGAAAGCGCTGAAAGACATGGACAAGGAACAGTCGCCCGCGCCGTAGCGAAATTTGCGGGGGACATGGTTTGAATTCGGACAGAGGGCGGGCTTCGGCCCGCCCTTGGCTTTTGCGGGCAAATTTCCTTGCGAAACGGGCTGGGGACGCTGATATTTTGCGCGGCGAGTAGCCATGTTTGATTCCCTTTCAGAGAAACTACAGGCGGTATTCAAGAACCTGCGCGGGTACGGCAAGTTGACGGAGAAAAACGTTGCCGATGCCTTGCGCGAGGTGCGGCTGGCGTTGCTCGAAGCCGACGTCAACTACAAGGTCGCCAAGGATTTCATCGAGAGCACGAAGCAGCGCGCGCTCGGACAGGAGGTCCTCAACAGCGTCACCCCGGGACAACAGATCATCAAGATTGTGCATGATGAGTTGGTGGCGTTGATGGGCGGGAACGCGGAAGGCGGAGGCTGGCCGTCGAAGCAGGAATTTCCGACAGGCAACTGGATGATGGTGGGGCTGCACGGGTGCGGCAAGACGACGACGTGCGGGAAACTGGCGAAGCTGCTTGCGAAACAGGGACGCAAGCCATTGCTGGTCGCGTGCGATGTTTATCGGCCTGCGGCGATTGACCAATTGGAGACGCTCGGCAAACAAGTGCAGATACCGGTGTTTTCGGTGCGCGGCGAGACCGATGTCGTGAAGATTTCCAAGCAGGCGACGGCGTTTGCGCAGTCGCAGGGGCGAGATGTTGTGATCTTTGACACGGCGGGCCGTTTGCATATCGATGAGGAGCTGGTGCAAGAACTGGTTCGGATGAAGGAAGTGCTCGCGCCGCAGGAGATCCTGCTGGTGGCGGATTCCGCGACGGGCCAAGAGGCGGTGAATATCGCCGAGCATTTTGACAAGGCGCTGACGATTACCGGGATCGTGCTCACGAAGCTCGATGGCGATGCGCGCGGCGGCGCGGCATTGTCGATGCGGGCGGTGACGGGCAAGCCGATCAAGTTTGCGGGCGTCGGCGAGAAGTTGGATGACCTGGAGCCGTTTTATGCCGAGCGGATGGCGGGTCGGATCCTCGGGATGGGCGATGTGGTGAGTCTGGTGGAGAAGGCGCAGGAGACGTTCGATGCGGAAAAGGCCGATGAAATGCAGGCGAAAATCGCCGACCAGAGCCTGAATTTGGAGGACTTTCTGGCGCAACTGCAACAGCTCAAGAAACTTGGGCCATTGGAGAATCTACTTGGCATGTTGCCGGGAATGAGTAAAATGCCTGACCTCAGCGTTGGCGAGTCGCAATTGAAGCGGATTGAGGCGATCATCCAGTCGATGACACCCATGGAGCGTCGTCGTCCCGAGATTTTGAATGCGGGTCGGCGGACGCGCATCGCGCGCGGGAGCGGGACGAGCGTGGCTGAGATCAATGACCTGCTGAAGCAGTTCAATGCGATGAAGAAGATGATGAAAGAAATGGGCAAGATGCAGAAGGCCATGGGCCGGAAAGGGCATGTTGCCGAAAATGGGATTGGGGAGGTGAGACAGTGTCGGTAAGAATTCGATTGCGGAGAGTTGGAACGAAGAACGTACCGATTTATCGTATCGTTGTGGCGGATGGACGCAGTCCTCGGGATGGACGGTTTATTGAGAACATCGGGACCTATGACCCGCGCAAGGCGAGCGACAATTTTCACGTGGACCTGGAACGAGCCAAGCATTGGATTGAGAAGGGCGCTCAACCCAGTGACACCGTGCGCAGT
The DNA here is from genome assembly GCA_963713705.1 of uncultured Verrucomicrobiae bacterium. Classification (GTDB taxonomy): domain Bacteria; phylum Verrucomicrobiota; class Verrucomicrobiia; order Palsa-1439; family Palsa-1439; genus Palsa-1439. The sequence goes on along the minus strand of CAVQMY010000044.1, from coordinate 37,220 downwards.
ATTTTGAAGAAAGCGGAGCGGGCAGTCAAAGCGGCGGCCTGAGGACATCCATCGCAGCGTCGCGGATGCGCGACGCGACCATGGCTGGCCGCACAGACGGGAGCGCGACATGAAAGCGTTTGTCGAATTCGTAGTGAAAGCACTGGTCGATCACCCCGAAGAAGTCGATGTGCGGGAAGTGGACGGGGAACGCGTCGTGGTCTTCGAACTGCGGCTCAACCAGACCGATGTGGGCAAGGTCATCGGCAAAAGCGGGCGCACCATCACGGCGATTCGCACGCTCCTGACCAGCGCGGCAGCCAAGCAGGGCAAGCGCGCCATGCTCGAAATCATTGAGCCCGAAGGACGGCGTCCCGAAGGTTCCGCGCCAGTCGCACCGGCCGAGCCGCCCGCGGATGCCCCGGCAGAATAACGGCGATCGGCGCCGCGGGACAGGAATGGAAATCGACGTTTTGACGTTGTTCCCGCGCATCTTCGAGGGGCCGCTCGAAGAAAGCATCCTGAAGCGCGCGCAGCAGAAGGGACTGGTCGTCGTCCGTGTCCACAACCTGCGCGATTTCACCCACGATAAACACCGCGTCGTGGACGACAAGCCGTACGGGGGTGGGCCGGGCATGTTGATGAAGCCCGAACCGATCTTTGAAGCGGTGGAGAAGTTTCGGCGGACGGAGTCGCGGGTGGTGTTGATGACGCCGCAGGGTTCGCCGTTGACGCAGGAGCGCGCGCAGGAGTTTTCCCGCGCGGCGCACCTGATCATCATCTGCGGGCACTATGAAGGCGTGGATGAACGGGTGCGCGCGGCACTGGTCAACGACGAGGTCAGCATCGGCGATTACGTGCTGACGAACGGTGCGCTGGCGGCGGCCGTGTTTGTGGATGCCGTGGTGAGGCTGTTGCCGGGTGTGCTGGGCGACGAGAACAGCGCGGGCGATGATTCGTTCGCGGGCGGATTGCTCGAAGGTCCGCAGTACACGCGGCCACCCGAGTTTCGGGGTTTGACGGTGCCCGAGGTGCTGTTGAGCGGGAACCACGAGGCGATCGCCAAATGGCGCGCCGAATGGGCGCGGCAACGGACGATGGAGCGGCGGCCGGATTTGTTGAGGGAAGATTGAACTTTGCATTTCAGACGCGTTACGCGATAACAGAGGAGTAAGAACATGAATGTGATTGAGAAGATTCAGCAGGAGCAGTTGCGGAGCGACATTGTGCCGTTCAAGGTGGGCGACACCATCAAGGTGTATTCGCGCATCAAGGAAGCGGACCGCGAACGCGTCCAGATGTTTTCGGGCATTGTCATCAACAAGCAGGGCCGCGGGATTGCCGAGACGTTCACCGTTCGCCGCATCAGCTACGGCGAAGGCGTCGAACGCGTGTTCCCTCTTCATTCCCCCTTCATCCAAAAGATTGAAGTCGAGCGGGCCGGCAACGTTCACCGCGCCAAGCTCTACTACCTGCGCAAACGCATCGGCAAGACCGCCACCAAGGTCGCGGAAGCGTAACCAACGCGGCCCGCCATGCTCCGGTACGAAAAGAAAGCGTACAAGAACGGAGCGAAGATTGTGGCCGGTATTGACGAGGCCGGGCGCGGACCATTGGCGGGGCCGGTCGTGGCCGCCGCGGCGATCCTGCCGGAGAAATTCCGGACAAGACGCTCACCGACTCGAAGCAACTCACCGAACAGCAGCGTGAAGACATTTACGCCGAGCTGACCGCCAATCCTGATTTCCACTGGGCCGTGGGTGTTTCCGATGTCGATGTCATCGACCACTACAATATCCTGCGCGCGACGTGGCGCGCGATGCAACTGGCGCTGGACGGATTGAAGGTCCGCCCCGATCACGTGCTGGTCGACGGCCTGCGCGTGCCGCTGATGGGGGTGACGCAGACCGCCATTGTGAAGGGCGACGCCAAGAGTTTTTCCATTGCCGCCGCGAGTGTCATCGCCAAGGTGACGCGGGACCGGATGATGGTGAAAGTTCACGAGCAGTTCCCGCAATACAACTTTGCCCGGCACAAGGGCTACGGCACGCCCGAACACCTCGCCGCGCTCGGTCAATACGGCCCGTCGCCGGTGCATCGCAAGACCTTCGCCCCGGTGCGCGAAGCCATCGAGCCCGTGCAGGCGGAGTTTGCCTCGATGTGATATGTTATTCGGCTGGTTCAAACCGAAAGAGGATCATCGCACGCCGCGTCAAATTCTGGGCGCACGCGGTGAGAAAGCCGCCGTCCGATACCTGCGCCGGCACGGCTACAAGGTCCTGCTCCGCAATTTCCGCAGCGGCAAAGCGGAGGTGGATATTGTTGCTCGCGACAAGGACTGGCTCGTATTCGTTGAGGTCAAGACCCGCGAAACGGAGGAATTCGGCGCGCCGAGCGAAGCGGTGAATCGCGAAAAACAAAGCAACGTGAGCAAGGGTGCGCTGGCTTACCTCCGCCTCCTCGGCAACCCCAGAATTCATTTCCGGTTTGACGTTGTCGAAGTCGTCCAGCCCAAGGGTGCTCGCCGGCCCGAGGATATCCGCCTCATCCAGAACGCGTTCGACCTGAGTGAGCCGTACATTTATTGATCGGATGGGTCGAAACGCTGGACTTGGGGCCGGGGCGCTTGTTACGATTCGGGAATGTCGGGGGGTATAACGGCGCACAGGCCGGCCAATGCTGCGGGGGCCGGTCCATCATCGCACCGGTGGAACATCATTCTTGGCGGTGGGGTCATTATCCTTGCAGCTCTGGCGGTATACCACAACTGCTTCGCGGTGCCATTGCTCCTGGACGATGTGCCCTCGGTCGTCCAGAACCCGAGCATTCATCATCTGTGGCCGGTTTGGTCGGCGTTGTCGCCGCCGGTCGATTCGTACGTTGGCGGTCGGCCCGTGGTGAATCTTTCTCTGGCGGTCAACTATGCGCTTGGGGGCCCGCTCGTGTGGGGTTATCACGCGTTCAATCTGGCGGTTCATATTCTTGCAGGCCTGACCCTGTACGGGATCGTGCGGCGGACATTGTTGTGTCCGTTGTTGCGGGAGCGATTCGGCGCGTCGGCGACGCGCTTGGCGCTGGCGGTGGCGGTTCTGTGGACGGTTCATCCGCTGCAAACCGAAGCGGTGATCTACATATCCGAACGCTGCGAGTTGTTGATGGGGTTGTTCTACCTGTTGACGGTGTATTGCTTTATTCGTGGGACGGACGCCCAGAGATCGAGCGGGTGGTTCGCGCTGTCCGTGGTGGCGTGTGTTCTGGGCATGGCGAGCAAGGAAGTGATGGTGACGGCTCCCGTGATGGTGCTGTTGTATGATCGGACATTTGTCAGTGGGAGTTTTCGGAAAGCGTGGACGCGGCATCGGTGGCTGTATCTCGGGCTGGCCGGCACGTGGGTGTTGCTGGGCCGGCTGATGGTGGGTTTGCATTACCGCGGTGCCGGCTATGGCCTCGGGATTCCGTGGTGGGCTTATGCGCTGGTCGAATGTCGAACGGTAGCGCAATACCTGTGGCTGACAATCTGGCCGCATCCGCTGGTTTTCGATTATGGCGAGTTTGTGGCGATACGACATATGGGAGAAGTGGCGCCCTATGCGGTGATGTTGGCGGTCCTGGTCGCGGGCGTGTTGGTTGAACTGAAGCGGCGACCAGCCATCGGCCTTGTCGGCGCCTGGTTTTTCCTGATTCTGGCCCCGACCTCGAGCGTGGTTCCTATCAGCGGCCAACCGATGGCGGAGTACCGGATGTACCTGCCATTGGCGGCGGTGATCACGTTGGTGGTGGTCGGGATTGATTCCCGGATGGGGCGGCGGAGCACAGCGGTATTTCTGGCGCTGGCGGTGGGGCTGGGATTTCTGGCGACGAGGCGCAATGAAGATTATCGCACCGAACTATCCATCTGGAATGATACGGTTGCCAAATGCCCGGACAATGCACGCGCTCATACCCATCTCGGCGGGGCTTTGTTGGCTGCGGGCCGCTTCCCGGAGGCGGTGTGGCACTACGAACAGGTGGTGCGCCTCAAACCTGGTGATGCCGGGGCGCACGACAACCTCGGGAATGGCTTGTTGAAGGCCGGCAAGGTGTCGGAAGCCGTGGAGCAATATGAGCAGGCGCTCCAGCTCAAGCCCGGTTTTTCCGATGCGCATGTTAACCTGGGAAATGCCTGGCTCCGAATGGGCAAAACGCAGGAGGCAATCGAACAATACCAGCAGGCCCTGCGCATCAAGCCCGACTCGGCCGAAGCGCATGGTAATCTGGGGGCCATCTACCAGCGCATGGGAAAGTTGCCAGAGGCCGTTACGCAGTATGAACAAGCCTTGCGGATCAACCCCGATTTCCCCGAAGCCCATTTCAATCTGGGGCTCGCATTGGAGAAGCTGGGCCGCACGCCGGAGGCCATCGCGCATTACCAGCAGGCCGTGAAGCTCCAACCGGATTTCCTTCCGGCCACAAGGGCGCTCGCACGACTGCAGGCAGGTCAGTGACTCCCATGAGCACGCACTGCAAGGGCTGGGCGGTTCCTGGCGTGTACTAGACAAGCTCAAATTTCCGCCATCTTGACGGCTTCGCCGGGAACGCCGGGGAGCCGGGCGCGCTGACAGCGCGCAGTTACGCAAGCCGAAACACAGGGAGTGTTCTCGATTGCGTGTGGGCGGGACGTGTGGTTGGATTCGGTTGCATGACTGTCAGCTGGAAGACGTTGGTTGGAGTGGCGCTGGTGATTGTTGCCGCCACTGTCTGGCTGTATTGGCCGAGCGTTCACGGCGGGTTTCTCACCGGCATGGACGATGACGAATACCTCCGACAGGCCGCGCGATGCAACGGGTTGACCTGGAACGCCGTGAAATGGGCGTTTACGACCACCCAACCGTACTACCAACCGTTGCCGCGGTTGTCGCACGCCCTCGACTACCAGATGTGGCGGAAGAATGCGGCGGGACATCACGCGACGAGCGTTGTCGTGCACGCGCTCAATGTGGCGCTCGTATTTGGCTTCGCATGGGCGTTGCTGGGCGCCGTGTCGTTGACGACCGGCGAACGGCTCGCGATGGCTCTGGGGGTCGCGGTAGTGTTTGCGATTCATCCGCTCCAGGTAGAGTCGGTGGCATGGATGTCGGGGCGGACGCAATTGTTGGGCACAACCTTCGGGATCGGCTGCGTGTGGGCGTATGTTGCCGGCGCACGCCGATGGGCGGTGTGGGGACTATTCGTGGCATCGCTGTTGTGCAAACCGATGGCCGTATTACTGCCGTTCGTGATGCTGGCAATCGATTATTTCCCGTTGCGGCGGTACGAGCAATTGGGTTGGGGCCGGTTGTTGCGCGAGAAGGCGGTGTTGATCGGGCTTGGGGTGGCAGCAACGGTCGCGGCATTGATCGCTGAGTCACGGAAAGGTGGTCTGATGATTCCGCTGGAGAAGGCCCCGCTGTGGGAACGCGTGCTGTTGATGTTCCAGAGCCTGGTGTTTTACCCATGGAAACTGGTGTGGCCGGGGAGGTTGTCGCCCGTCTATCCGCTGCGCCTGGGCGTCTCGCTGGGGCAGCCGCTGGCCTTTGCGTCGACAGTGTGCGTCGCGATTGTCGCAGTGTTGAGCGTTCGCGACAGGCGACGCATGCCGGTGCTGGGGGTGAGTTGGGCGGCGTACGTCATGCTGGTTCTTCCCTTGTCCGGGCTGGTGCATGCGGGCATAGCGCCGCGGCACGCATATCTGGCGATGCTGCCATTGCTTTTGCTGGGGGGCGGAGCGGCGGTCTCGGCGTGGCGGCATTCGGCGACCGTCGCGCGGGTTGGGCTTGTCGGCGTGCTGGCGTGCGCACTGTGCGTATTCGGATTACTGACCCGTCGTCTGATACCGGTCTGGCATGATGACGAAACGCTGTGGCGGACGGTCCTGTCGAGGTTCCCGGACTCGTCGGCGGCCAATCGGTCGTTGGTGCGCCTGTTGTTGGATCAAGGCAGGTCCGGCGAGGCGCTGGACTACGCGCAACGATGGGTCGAGCTTATGCCCGAACTGGAGGATGCGCATTTTGATCTTGGATCCGTGCTGGTTCGGTTGGGCAGACTCCAGGATGCTGTTGAGGAATATGAGGAGGCGGTACGAATCAACCCCAATGACGTCGAGGCCTACGTCAATCTCGGTAGTACCTTCCTCCAAATGGGAGGAGTACAAGCGGCAATCGAACAATACGAGCAGGCGTTACGGATCAACCCCGATTCTGCCGCGGCGCACGGCAATCTCGGAGCCATCTACCAGCACATGGGAAAGCTGCCGGAGGCCGTCGAGCAATATCAACACGCCCTGAGAAGCGAGCCTGATTACGTCGAAGCCCATTACAACCTGGGGCTTGCATTGGAGAAGCTGGGCCGCGCACCGGAGGCCATCGCGGAGTACCAGCAGGCCCTGAAGCTCCAACCGGATTTTGCCCCGGCGAAAAGCGCGCTAACACAACTGCAAGCCGGTCAGTGACTCCCGCGGGCTTGCACCGCGGGGGCTGGACGGTTCCTGACGTGTACTGGACAGGCGCGAGTTTCCGCCTTCTTGACGGCTCTGCCGCTGTGTGTGGGTGACGCCATGTGGTTCCGTTGAAGATTCATGCGAAATCTTGCCCGACTGCACGTTGCCTGTTACAAGAAGGGAGAGTTGTTGCTCTCGAACCAGAAGAGACCACGCGCACGATGAAGAACGAGTGGAAATCACCCGCTGCTGGCGCGACACTCATCATCCTGCTGACGCTTGCGGCGTATCTGCCCGGCCCTGCGGTGCGGCTACATTTGGGATGACGATGTCTACGTTACCCGGAATCTGATGCTGACCGCCCCGGACGGGCTGTGGCGCATCTGGTTCACGGCGCACCATCAATCGCAGTATTTCCCGCTGGTGTACACGACGTTGCGATTCGAGCACACGTTGTGGGGTTTGAATCCGGCTGGTTATCACGTTGTCAACATCCTGCTACACGCCACCAATGCGTTGCTTGTCTGGGTGGTACTGAGAAAACTCGGGCTACCCGGCTCGTGGTTGGCTGCGGCAATCTGGGCCGTACATCCCGTCAACGTCGAGTCGGTGGCGTGGATTACCGAGCTGAAGAATACGCAGTCGACGTTGTTCTATCTGCTGTCGTTGTTGGGGTGGATGAAGTTCACCGCACGGGAAACCCGTGCGCCCGTGGCGATTCTATGGGCTGGCGCTTGTGTTACAGGCACTGGCGCTATTCAGCAAGACGACGGCCTGCACGCTGCCCGCCGCGATGCTGCTCGTGCTCTGGCTGCGAAAGGAGCCGATCGGCTGGCGGCGCCTTATGCAGGTGGCGCCGTTTATGGCCATTGGCATGGCGATGGGTTTGTTGTCGGTGTGGTGGGAGGCTCATCTGGGCAATTACGGCGAGGCGCTTCGTTACTCCTACGGGGGCCTGGGGCGGCTGCTGATTGCGACGCACGCATTGTGGTTCTACGCGGCAAAACTCGCCTGGCCGACGCAGTTGACCTTCATTTATCCGCGCTGGGAAATCGACCTGCGCGACCCACGACAGTACATATGGCTGATCGCCTGTGTCGCCGTCGCGCTGCTCCTGTGGTGGCGACGCCAGACGATCGGGCGTGGTCCGGTGGCCGCCGTCATCTTCTTTGGGGCGGCTCTGTCCCCGTTATTGGGGTTTATTCCTGTTTACACGTTCCGCTATTCGTTCGTCGCCAACCACTATCAGTACGTAGCCAGCATTGGCCTGATCGCACTCTTCGCTGGGGCCGTATCCAGTCACGCCGACGCATGGCAATTGGGCCATACGATGCGACGGACGTTATCCGGCGCGCTTCTGCTTGTGCTGGGCGCGTTGACCTGGCAGATGGCACGCATCTATCAAGACGCGGAAACGCTCTGGCGGGACACCATTGTCAAGAACCCTCAGGGCTGGCTGGGGCACACCAATCTCGCAGAGGAGTTATTCAGACAGGGCAGAGTGGCGGAGGCAACGGCTGAGAGTACCACGGCTTTCCGACTCAAGCCGGACATCCCCGAGACCAACTGCAACCTTGGGTCCGCGCTGCTCGCCGCGGGCAAGATCGATGAAGCCATCAGTCACTTTGAGGAGGCGGTGCGGCTCCAACCCGGGTTCGCGCAGGCGCACATCTCTTGGGGGGTGGCGTTGGTCAAGATGGGCAAGCCCGACGACGCCATCCGACATTACGAAAAGGCGTTGCGGATCAATCCCGGCGACGCCGAGGCACACGATGATCTTGGAAATGCCTTGCTACAGCTGGGCAAGGTACCGGAGGCCATCGAGCACTACCATCTGGCGTTGCGAACCGACCCCGATTATGTCGGGGCGCACGTCAATCTGGGAACCGCCTTGCTTCGAACGGGCAAAGTGCAGTGGGCCGTCGGAGAATACGAGCAGGCGCTGCGAATCAACCCCGATTCTGCCGAGGCGCACAGCAATCTGGGTGCTGTCTACCAGCGCATGGGAAAGCTGCCGGAAGCCGTTGCGCAATATGAGCAGGCCCTGCGAAGCAAACCCGATTACGTCGAAGCGCATTTCAACCTGGGGCTGGCTTTGGAGAAGCTGGGTCGCACGCCAGAAGCCATCGAACATTACCAGCAGGCCGTTAAGCTCCAACCGGATTTCCTTCCCGCCACAAGGGCGCTCGCGCGACTGCAGGCAGGTCAGTGACTCCCATGAGCACGCACCGCAAGGGCTGGGCGGTTCCTGGCGTGCACGAGACAAGCTCAAATTTCCGCTATCTTGACGGCTTTGCCGGGAACGCCGGGAAGCCGGAGGTGAATCCATGCGAAATCTTGCCCGACTGCACGTTGCCTGTTACAAGGATGGACAGTTGCCGCTCTCGAACCAAAGGGGATCACGCGCGCGATGAAGAATGAGTGGAGAGTATTGGGTGCCGTGTGTGCGCTGGTCATCGGGATCTACGCGTACATGGCCCAGTCGGGCCCGTTGGAACCGCAGGGTCCGGATGCGGCGGAAACGTATTACAATTTGTTGGTGCGGGGTTTTCGCGCCTGGCTCAGCTTGGAAAAAGACGTGCCACCCGCGTTTACGCAACTGGCGGACCCCTACGATCCAGCGGCCAATGCCCGGTTCCGGCTTGGGCCTGACAGTCTGCACGACCTGAGCTACTACAAGGGCAGGCTATACCTGTATTGGGGGATTACACCCGCGTTGATATTGTTCTGGCCGTTCGTCGCGCTGACCGGCCGGTACCTTTTTCAGACACAAGCCGTGGTGATCTTTTGTGCCGTCGGCTTTCTGGCCAGCGTTGGGTTGCTGCGCGCAATCTGGCGCCGCTACTTTGCTGAGGTGAGCGTCGGGGTGATGGCCGCCTGCGCGTTGGCGCTCGGTTTGGCGTCGGGCGTGCCGCTGCTGTTGCCGCGATCCGCGTATAACGAAGTGGCGATCAGTTGCGGGTATATGCTAACGATGCTGGCGCTGGGGGCGATTTGGTGCGCGTTACATAAGCCAGCACGGGGGTGGCAGTGGCTGGCGGTAGCGAGCGCGGCGTACGGTTTGGCGGTGGGGGCGCGGCCGTCCTTGCTGTTTGGCGCGCCGATGTTGCTGGCGCCGGTCGCCGAGGCGTGGCCAGAGCGACGGAAGATCCGGGCTCTGTTGCTGGCGGCGACCGGCCCGATCACGCTCATCGGGTTGGGGCTGATGCTGTACAATGAGTTGCGATTCGACAACCCATTCGAATTCGGCACGCATTACCAACTGGCTGAGGTACGGTCGGTTACCCGGCAATACTTCAGCCTGCATTATCTCTGGTTCAATTTCCGGGTCTATTTTCTGGAGCCGGCGCGGTGGAACGCGCGGTTTCCCTTCGTGCATGAAATCGCCCGGCCCCCCCTGCCGTCGGATTACGGGCGCGCTGAGAGTCCGTTTGGTGTCCTGACCAATATCCCGCTGGTATGGCTGTTATTGGCGGTGCCGCTGGCGTGGCGGAGTCGGTCGGACCAGGCGGCCTCGATCTTGCGCTGGTTTGTGATGGCGGTGTTGTTGTTTGGGATATGTGCGTTGCCGCTTTTGTTCTTCGAGAGCGCGATCATCCGCTACGAGGTGGACTTCCTGCCGGCACTACTGCTGCTAGCCGTCGTTGGCGTCTTGGGATTGGAGCGCGTGCGAGCTGGGCGCCCGGTTTGGCGGCGTGTGGCGCGCTGGGGCTGGAGCCTCCTGCTGGTCTTCTCGGTGGCGTTTAACCTGTTGGCGAGCGTGGGATATTATGCCTTCGTATACAACGACCTTGGAAACTCCGCATTGCAAAATGGCGGGGTGCAAGAGGCGATCAGGCTATACGGGCGTGCGTTGCGGCTCAATCCCGATTATGCCGAGGCGCACTACAATCTGGGAAACGCCCTGGCGCAGGCGGGCCGGGTGCCGGAGGCAATTGCACACTACGAGCAGGCGTTGCGAACCAACCCGGATTACGTCGAGGCGCATGTCAACTTGGGGAATGCCTTGCTCCGAGTGGGCAACGTCCAAGAGGCCGTCGGACAGTACGAGCAGGCGCTGCGGGTCAACCCCGATTATGCCGAGGCGCACAGCAACCTGGGAGCGATCTACCAGCGCATGGGAAAGTTGCCGGAGGCCGTTGCGCAATATGAACAGGCCCTGCGAAGTAAACCCGATTACGTGGAAGCACATTTGAACCTGGGGCTGGCCTTGGAGAAACTGGGCCGCACGCCGGAGGCCATCGAGCATTATCAGCAGGCACTGAAGCTACGGGCGGATTTTGCCCCGGCAAGAAACGCGCTGGCGCGACTGCGGAACGGTCAATAAGAAAGAGGGAGCGCAGAGGAGCGGTGGACCGTATCGGCCTGGGTGAAATCGTGTGGCTGTCCCGTCAAAGAACCAGTGCCCGCATCGACGAGATTTGGGTCGCCAAGAATGGCGCCGTTGCGTAGTCTTTTCCGCTGTGAAAAGCCAGAGATTCGTCGTGTTGGCGGTGGTATTCGCGGGGCTTCTGGCCTATCACAACAGCTTCTTTGGGCCGTTCGTTTTTGACGACGTATTCCACATCTCGGAGAATTCCCATATTCGCCGGCTGTGGCCGCCGGGGGATGTCCTGAGCCACAGTTCGCGGCCTGTCGTGCATGTGTCCCTCGCGGTGAACTACGCGCTGGGTGGGATCAACCCCTGGGGGTACCACCTGTTCAATGTGGTCGTTCACATCCTCGCAGGGCTGACCTTGTACGGAGTGGTGCGGCGAACGTTCCTTTCGGAACCCCTGCGGCCCGTGTTCGGCGGGGCCGCGTCGTCGCTGGCGGGAGCGATCACGTTGATCTGGCTGGTGCATCCGCTGCAAACGGAATGCGTGACCTATACGATCCAGCGCGGCGAGTCGCTGATGAGCCTGTTCTATTTGTTGACGCTGTACTGCGTCATTCGCAGCGACGACGCGTCGCGAGAGAATTGGTGGAGGATCGGCGCGGTGGTCAGTTGCGCGCTGGGAATGGCCTGTAAGCCCGTCATGGCCACAGCGCCGCTGGTCACGCTCCTGTACGACCGCGCGTTCCTGGCGAAATCGTGGCGTGACGCCCTGCAACGGCGGGGTTGGCTGTACGCTGGTTTGGGTGCCTCGTGGCTGTTGCTCCCGCCACTACTGGCGAACGCGCCGACAGAATGGAAGGCAAGCGCCGGGTTTGAGTTCCAGGGCATTCCGCCGCTCCAATATGCGCGGATGGAGTCGGTGGCGATTCTGCGTTATCTGCGCCTCGCATTCTGGCCTCATCCGTTGTGCCTGGACTACGGCTGGGGGTACCATTGGCAGGTAGTGGCGGGGGCCGGAGAAGTGTTGCCGGATGTGATCGTTGTGGTGGCGTTGGTGGCGGGAACTATCTGGGCGTGGAATCGGAAGCCGGCGCTGGGATTTCTCGGGGCATGGTTCTTCCTGATCCTGTCGCCAACCTCCAGCTTCATGCCGATTGCAGACCCGATCGCGGAACATCGCATGTACTTGCCGCTGGCGGCCGTCGTGACGGGGATGGTGGTCGTCGTGTTTGTGCTCGGGAAACGGTTTCTCCGCAATCAATCCGGCTCCGTTCTCGGATGGGTGGCCTGCGGGTTCGTGGTGGTTGCACTGGCCGTTCTTACCATCCAACGCAACCGCGACTACATCTCAGACATCGGCCTCTGGGACGAAACTGTGGCGGAGTGCCCCCAGAACCCACGGGCTCACCACAACCTGGCGTTTGCGCTGTCGCAAATCGGTAAGATCCAGGAAGCCATCAGACAGTACGAACAGACGTTGCGGATCGAGCCGGATTACGTCGAGGCGCACCACAACCTCGGACTTGCGCTGGTGCAAATCGGTAAGTTCCAGGACGCCATCGGAGAGTACGAGCAGGCGCTGCGGATCAAGCCCGATTACGCCAAGGCGCACAACAATCTCGGGGTCGCCCTGTGGCGAATCGGTAAGATCCAGGACGCCATCGGAGAGTACGAGCAGGCGTTGCGGATCAAGCCCGATTACGCCGAGGCTCATCACAACCTGGGGATCGCTTTCGCGCAAACGGGTAAGACCAAGGACGCCATCGGAGAGTACGAGCAGGCGTTGCGAGTCAACCCCGATGACGCCGCGGCGCACAATACTCTTGGGATCGCCCTGTCGGAGACCGGCAGTTTCGCAGAGAGCATCGGACAGTACGAGCAGGCGCTGCGGCTCAGGCCCGAGTACGCCGAGGCGCACTACAATCTGGCCACCGCTTTGGCGCAAACGGGTAAGAATGGAGATGCCATTGGTCATTATGAACAGGCGGTGCGGATCAAACCCGATTACGCCGAGGCGCACTACAGCCTCGGCTACGCTTTGTACCAAATGGGCCGGGTGCCGGAAGCGATCCAGGAGTTTGAGGCGGCGTTGCGGATCCGGCCGGATTACGCCGAGGCGCACAACAGCCTGGGTGGCGCCTTGTTGCGCACGGGCGACGTACCGAATGCGAGAGCACACTACGAGCAGACGCTACGCATCAACCCCGATTACGCCGAGGCACACTACAATCTGGGAAATGTCTTGTTGCAGGAGGGACAAGTCAGTGATGCCATCGGGCATTATGAACAGGCGCTGCGGGGCAAGCCCAATGACGCCGAGGCCCACTACAACCTGGGTCTCGCGTTGGTCCAGCTGGGCCGGGCACAGGAGGCGATCAGCCATTGGGAGCAAGCGGTGCGAATCAAGCCCGATTTCGCGGAAGCACACTACAATTTGGGGGTCGCATTGGAAAAGCTGGGCCGCAGGCCGGAGGCCATCGAGCATTATCAGCAGGCACTGAAGCTCCGGCCGGATTTTGCCCCGGCGAGAAACGCGCTAACACGACCACAGGCAGGTCCGTGACTCCCGCGAGCTTGCACCACAAGGGCTGGACGGTTCCTGGCATGTATTCGACAAGCTCAGATCTCCGCCTTCTTGGAGGCTTTTCCGCGAGCGCCGGGGGGCCGAGCGCGCTGACAGCGCGCAGTTTCGCGAGCCGAAACACAGGGAGCGGTCTCGATTGCGTGTGGGCGACGCCACGTGGTTTCGTTGAAGATTCATGCGTAATCTTGCCCGACTTCATTTCGCCTGTTACAAGAAGGGAGAGTTGCTGTTCGCGAACCAGAAGGGACCGCCCGCGCGATGAAGAACGAGTGGAGAGTATTGGGCGCCGTGTGTGTCGTGGTCGTTGGGGTCTATGCGTATGCGGCCTATTCCGGCTTCATGGCAACGCCGGACCAACAGGCTGCCGACGCTTACTACAATCAATTGGTGGAGGGTTTTCAGGCCGGCCAGCTCAACTTGGAGGTGGACGCGCCGGCCGGACTCACGCAACTGGCGGACCCCTATGATCCCACCGCCAATGCTCCGTATCGCACGGCGAAGTACGGGCTGTACGACCTGAGCTATTACAAAGGCAAACTGTACTTGTACTTTGGGGTCACGCCCGCCTTGCTGTTATTTTGGCCGTTCGTCGCGCTGACCGGCGAATACCTTTATGACGGACAAGCCGTGGTGATCTTTTGCACCCTGGGCTTTCTGGGCAGCGTGGCTATCCTATGCGCGCTGAGGCGGCGGTATTTTCCCGACGTGAGTATCTGGGTCGTCGCTGCCGGCGCACTGGCGCTGGGACTGACGACGGCTCTGCCGATGCTGCTACCGCGGTCAAATGCTAATGAAGCGGCGATCAGTTGCGCGTACATGCTGACGATGCTGGCACTCGGGGCGATCTATGCCGCCTTGCACCAACCGGATCGAAGACAGCTGTGGTTGGTGGCAGCAAGTGTAGCGTACGGGCTGGCATTGGGGGCGCGGCCCACATTGGTGTTTGGCGCAATCATCCTTTTGGTGCCGGTGACGCAAGCATGGCGGGAACGGCAGCCGGTGTGGCCGCTGCTGCTGGCGGCGACCGTGCCCATCACCCTGATCGGGTTGGGGCTGATGTTCTACAACGCACGGCGGTTCGATAGCCCGTTCGAATTCGGCGCTCACTATCAGTTGGTCGCCGACCGGCAGTCGACACAGCTGTTCTTTAGTTTGCGATACCTTTGGTTCAATTCCCGGGTGTATTTCCTCGAACCGGTCCGGTGGCGCCGTCATTTCCCCTTTGTGCGTGACATCACCGTGCCACACCTGCCTGCAGGCCATGGAATGATTGAGCATCCCTTTGGCATTTTGAGCAACATTCCTGTGGCATGGCTTGCGCTGGCCGTGCCGCTGGCGTGGCGCGGTCGCTCAGCGGACGCGCGTTCCACCTTGTGCGGATTCTTGGCGGCGGTAGCCGTGCTTTTCGGGATTGGGGCGCTGACCCTGAGCCTCTTTTGGGCTGTGTGCACCCGTTATGAAGTGGAATTTCTTCCCACGCTGGTGTTGCTGGCGGTGATTGGCATACTGGGTTTGGAGCGGGCGCTGGCTGACCAACCGCACTGGCGGCGTGCGGCACGCTGGGGGTGGGGCCTGCTCTTGTGCTTCTCGGTAGCGTTTAACCTGTTAGCGAGCGTCGAGCGTTGCGCCGACGTGTACGTTAATGCCGGAGCTTCCATGCGGGAACTGGGCAAGATGCCGGAGGCCATAGAGCTGTGCCAACAGGCGTTGCAGATCGACCCTGATTTCGCCGATGCGTACTTCCATCTGGGAAATGTTTTCATGCAAGAGGGGAAGGTCAGCGATGCCATCGTTCATTATGAACAGGCGCTGCGGATCAAGCCCGATTACGCAGAAGCGCACTACAATCTGGGAAATGTCTTGTTGAAGGAGGGAAAAGTTAGCGATGCCATCAGGCACTATGAACAGGCGCTGCGGATCAAACCGGATTACGCCGAAGTCCACTACAATCTGGGGGTCGCATTGGTCCTGCTGGGCCGGGCACAGGAGGCGATCAGCCATTGGGAGCAAGCGGTGCGAATCAAGCCCGATTTCGCAGAAGCACACTACAACTGGGGGGCCGCATTGGAAAAGCTGGGCCGCAGGCCGGAGGCCATCGAGCATTATCAGCAGGCACTGAAGCTCCGGCCAGATTTTGCCCCGGCGAGAAACGCGCTAGCACGACTACAGGCAGGTCCGTGACTCCCGCGAGCTTGCACCACAAGGCCGGCCGTTTGCTCCCACGCATTCGCCCGGCGCCAACGTCGTCTTTCCTGACGGCGCGCGATTGCGCAGGCTGAAACGCAGGATGTGTTCTCGATTGCCCTTCGACGGGACGTGTGATTGGATTCGTGAGGAAATGATATACTTCTCCTGCGCATGAATATTAACCGCACAGGGCTGGTCGGAGTGGCTCTGGCGATTTTTGCCGGAGCGCTGTGGCTGCACTGGCCCAGCGTGGAAGGCGAGTTCCTGCAATGGGATGATACGGAATACCTGCAGCAGTCGGTGCGGTGGAATGGCCTGACGTGGAACGCCGTGAAATGGGCGTTTACGACCACGGCCCCGTACTATCACCCGCTCCCTCGCTTGTCCCACGTTTTGGATTATCAGATCTGGGGAACGAAGCCGGCGGGTCACCACGCGACGAGCGTGTTCTTGCATGCGCTCAACGCGGCGCTGGTGTTCGGGCTCCTGTGGACGCTTTTGCGCGCGACGGCTTTGACCACGGGCGAGCGGCTGACGGTGGCATTGTGGGTTGCGATGGTATTCGCGATTCACCCCTTGCAGGTGGAGTCGGTGGCGTGGATGTCGGGACGGACTCAGCTCCTGTGCGCGACGTTTGGAATCGGCAGTCTGTGGGCGTACGCGGCGGGCCGCCGCCGGTGGGTCGTATGGGTCTTGTTCGTGCTGGCGCTGTTGTGCAAACCGATGGCGGTATCATTTCCGTTTGTCATGCTGGCGATGGATTACTATCCGCTGCGGCGCCATGAGCAATTGGGTTGGGGCCGACTGGTCTGGGAGAAAGCGGCGATGATTGCCCTCGCGGGCGCAGCGGGCTTGCTGACGATGTTCTTCGAGTCACGGGAGGGCGGTCTAATGGCTCCGGTGGCGGTGGTCCCGCTGTCGCTACGGGTGTTCCTGATGTTCGAGAGCCTGACGTTTTATCCGTTGAAACTATTCTGGCCGGTTTATCTGTGCCCCAACAATCCGATTCACCGGGGTCTGTCGCTCGATCAGTGGCCGGTGTTGGGGTCGGTGCTGAGTGTTGTCATGATGACGGTAGTGGCCGTGATTGAAAGACGGCGCGCACCGATGCTGGCGGCGGCCTGGGGGGCCTACGTAATGTTGGTTCTTCCCGTCTCCGGGCTGATCCAGGTGGGTGTGCAGGCGGTGGCGCAACGGTACGCATACGTGGCGATGCTGCCGTTGCTGCTGGTGGCAGGCGGAGCGGTGGTGTGGCTGTGGCGGCATTTGACAGCGACCGTGGCCCGCACTGCGCTGATCGGCCTGCTGACGGGCTCCCTGTGTGCGCTCGCCGTTCGCACCCACGGCCTGATACCGATTTGGCAAAGCGACGAAGCGCTGCTGCGAGTCGTGGTGTCGGCGCAACCGGACTCGGAGGAAGCCAATCGGTTGTTCGCGATGATGTTGTTGGATCACGGGAAGGCCGGTGAGGCATTCGACTACGCGCAACGCGATGTCAGAATTGCGCCACGGATGTGGCAGGCGCATATGACACTGGGGCTTGTGTTGGACCGGTTGGGCCGAGTGCCAGAGGCGATCGCGCAGTACCAGCAAGCGCTGCGAATCAACCCGGATTCTGCTGAGGCACACCTGAGCCTTGGAAACGCTCTGTTGACACAGGGCGATGCGCGGGATGCGACAACGCAGTACGAGGAAGCGTTGCGGCTCCACCCCGACGATCCCCAAGCGCACGTCAATCTGGGGGTTGCCATGGCCCAGGCGGGGAGGGCGTCCGAAGCCATACAGCATTGGGAGGAGGCGCTGAAACTCAAGCCCGATGACGTTGAGGCGCACATGAATCTCGGAAACGCTTTGCGCGGGCAACACCGGATATCGGAGGCCATCGAGCAATACGAGCAGGCATTGAAACTCCGGCCGGATTTAACTGCTGCCAAAGACGCCCTCGCACGATTGCAAAACCGTCAATAGGGGTGATGAGATTGTAGAGCGAGCAATTGACCGGGCCACGTAAAGCCGCGAATCCACCAACGGGGCCAGACCATCGTACGCTGGAAATCATGGATATTTTCTGGCACAAGGCCGTTCGCAGGCTTCCTCAGTCGGATACGATATTTCATTCAATCCATAAGAAAACCGGTGTCCGGCACTCGAAAACTGGACAAATTGAGGCCACCCGCCTCGAAATCCATGATTTTGCAGGGAAATCGGGGTGGTTACCACCTTGGAACAGTAGGGGGCGACGCATGTTCGGCACATGTTTGGCGCTGGTTCTTTGAAAAAATAATTGAACAGATGCAAGAAAAGTCTTGCAAAAAAAGTGCGGTTCTATATTATCGGGACTCGGAGAACATGGAGTGCACTCCTGCGAGGGGGGTGCAGCCGAAGAAAATAGGGAATGTACAAGGCGCAGAAAGGGTAGGGAAATGAGAATTTCTGAGAGCAAGCTAACCAAATCCACGAAAGGACTTACCATGAGTAAAAGTCTATTGTTCACAGGAGCAGTTGTAGCGGCAGTAGTGTTGACGGGCGTGAAGGTGTACGCCGATGACGCTGGCGACATCTATTCGTATACGTACAACCAACCCACAGTGTATGACAACGAATACGGCGTGGGCGACGATGCCAATCAAGAGTATCCCGTCATCACGGCTATTTTGTCAGCCCCGGGTTCAGTTGGTGGCAAGAATTACACCGGCTGGGCGGTACTGGCTGCAGATCAAACCGGCTCGCAGGACATATTCATCTCGGCCTCTGCCCTTAATTCCATTGGCCAGGGCGGCTACGGCAACTCTGGCGGCGACGTACCCCAAGTGGGCGATGCTGTAAGCGCCAAGGGCGTGTATCAAATGTATCACTCGTTGCCGGAGATGGCGTTTAGCACGGTCGTTTCCAGTAACAACTACCTTACCCTCCAGTCCCGCGGGAATCCGACGACAACGATTTCGCCACTGGTTCTCACAGTAAATCAGCTCAACAGTGTCGCGTTGGCTTCGAATGTCACTGTCGAAGGCTACTATATCGAGCTGACGGGTGTCACGTTCTCGGGTGGTGGCACGTTCTCGACCGTGTTCCCCTTGGAGCCCCAGGGCAACGGGGTTTATACGATCTCGGACGGCACGGGCTCCGTGCTGGAGTATGACTACGTCACCTCCTACTCTACTGCCGGAGCATTGGGTGGTTCCGCTGTCCCGGGCGGCCCCGTGAATGTTTATGGGTTCATGTCGGTGTACCCCAGCACCGCTCTGCCTGGTGGCGGACTTCCGGAGTTCACAGTGACAGAGATTGTTCCCGAGCCGTCAGCGTTCGTGCTGGCCGGCATGGGATTGCTGGGACTGTTGGCGATTCGTCGCCGCCGCTCCTAGCGCGTAGTTGAAGTTGGCTTGCTCCTTACGGGTCGTCCCGATTTCGGGACGACCCGTTTGTTTTGGGTAAGATGTCTCTGGAGCTTTGTTCGAGCTTGTTGGGCTTGGAGCGCCTAACAAAATTCATTCTTGTGCTGCTCTCGGTCCGTTGGAGCGACATTCTTGCCGCGACCGGTCGGGGCAAGAATGCCCCTCCCGCGAAGGAATTCGGCCATCGACCGATGTTTGTTGTGTTAGTGGCTTCCTAATCCGCCCCTATTCTGCCTTGGCGCGTAGGGGGCGGACGCGGCAAAACACGGGACCGAAGGCGTCCCGAAGTCCGCTGGGTGTAGAAAACCTATCGATTAGCGCGGATGGGGGCGCGGTCGGGCCGTGATGAGCCCGGTTGGCGTGAGCCGCGTCGGCAACAACGCCAACACGTGGGGCAGCGTCCCCTCACGGGGAGACCGGTGCCGAACAAAGGCACTTTCTTGGTTGCGGCTGCTGCTCACGGAACGGCCCACAGTCCCAGCAGCCGCGCCAGGGCGTATCTTGCCTCGGCCAGATCAGGTTTGAGTCTCAATGCCTGCTTGTACTGCTCGATCGCCTCCGGTGCCCGGCCTGTCTTCTCCAGCGCGATTGCCAGGTTGAGATGCGCCTCGGCGAAATCGGGATTGATCCGCAGGGCCTGCTGGTAGTGCTCGACCGCCTCCGGCACCTGTCCCTGCTTCATCAAGGCATTTCCGAGATTATTGTGCACCTCGGCGAAATCGGGATTAATCTGTAACGCCTGCTCGAAGTGACGGATCGCTTCCTGGTCTCGGCCGAGCTGCGCCAACGCATTCCCAAGGTTGCCCTGGGACTCGGCATACAGGGGCCTGATTCGCAACGCCTGCTCGAAGTGACGGATCGCCTCGGGCAACTTTCCCTGTTGCCGTAACGCATCTCCGAGATCGTTGTGCGCCTCCGCTGAATCCGGGTTGAGGCGCAGCGCCTGCTCGAGGCATCCGACGGCCGCTTCCAGTTTGCCGGACTGCTTCAGGGCAGCCCCGAGGTTGATGTAGGCGTGCCACTCCTGTGGGTTCCTCGCTACGGTATCCTCCCAGAGCGTTTCATCGGTGGCGTACACGCGACTGCGCTGCCAGGTCGCCGCGCCCAGCAGGGCCAACATCCCGATGGCGACGGCCATTTCCCACCAACGATGCTGGTCGCCAATCCGACGGAACACGCTTTCCCCGGCGGCGACCGCCAGGGCAATGACGCCGATGATGGAGTAGTACTGCCAATGATCCGCCACCAGCGAGAAGGTGTAAAAGCCCTGGTCGAGGATTCCCATGACCGGAAAAAGCATGACGAGAAAGTACCCGAGTCCGAATAACAGCGGACGTCCCCACGTCCTGCGCTCCCGCCAAAAAACCAGGAAACAAACGATCAGGAGCGCCCCCGGAACGTACGAAACCCAGCGCGAAGCGTCGATCGACCACTTCGGATACATCAGGGTCAGATTGATCGGCAGGAGCGCCTTGTACAGGTAAAACCACGGGACCCATCCCGCCGCAGCCAGGCGGGCAGGGAAACCGTCACTCCGAACCAGATGCCCCTGTAGAGCCCGGTGGTGCTGAAACCAGACGGTCACCAATCCCAACGCCAGGGAAAGGACGAAGAACGGCACGCTGCACAGCCAGTCCTTCGAACGCAACCGCCCCCGCATCCACCACACGCACCCCAGCAGCACCAAGGGCAGCATGACCACCGCCGTCTTGCTGAGCAGCGCCAGCAGGAACGCCGTCAACGAGAAACCGTACCACCGCCATCGACCATCTTCGTAAAATCGCAAATACAGAAGGATCGCCACGGCGGAGAACAGCATCGACAACGTGCTTTTCTGTTCGCTCATCCAGGCTACGGTGGCCACGTTCACCGGATGGACCGCAAAGATCGCTCCGGCCAGCCAGGCGCCAGGAACCTTCAGGCGCAGCAGGATCAACCACACCAGGATGGCGTTGGCGGCGTGCAACAGGATGTTGACCGCATGATACCCGATGGCTTGGTAGCCAAATGCCCGCCACTGGAGCCACCACAAGGTTCCGGTCAGCGGATAATAATCAGACGCTTCCGTCGTAAACCAAAACCGATAAAGCCCGTCATGGGCCCTCACCAGGCGGTTCATGATGATGAGCGGGCCGTCATCAAAAACGAACCCGTCGTGCAGGGCTGGCAGGTACGCGATAACCGTGAGCCCCACCAGCAGTTTGGCCAACGTCAGCCAATCGGTACCTATGCGCAGTTGTTTCGTCCGGGCCTCCCCACCTTTCGATGTTCTTCGACGGAGTGTATCCGACAGCCGGCTGGCTGACAAGAAGGGCGATCCCACACCCCGACGAGGCGGTGCGATTGGAATGGTCGAGCCGGGGTGTGCACTCGCGGGCGCCGATCTGGCTGAATATATGAAAGCGCGCCTCCGGGTGGAGCAATGTCCACCTCGCGCTTATAATCGCACTGGTTGGATAACCAGAACGGAGGCACGCATGAGAGAGTATATCAGTTTTGACAGTCATAAGTACTACACCTTGATGGAACGAGAAGATATCCAAACGCAGGTAGCTCGCCAACGACGCATCGAGCATGCGCCCGACGCGATCCGCGCCGCCCTGCGTGGCTGCGAAGCCGACACGCCGGTGGCCGTCGAAGCCATGGGCAACTGGTATTGGATCGTCAGCGAGATCGAGCAGGCGGGTCTGCGCCCGTTGCTGGTGCACCCGCGCAAGGCCAAGCTGATGATGGGCATGATCAACAAGACCGACAAGCTCGATGTCCACGGCCTGAATCGGCTGCAGCGCAACGGCACGTTGCCGACGGTGTGGATCCCCTCCGCCGACCTGCGCGATCTGCGCGAGTTAACGCGCACCCGCCTGATGGTGACCGCGCAACGCACACGCTTGAAGAACCGTCTGACGGCGACGCTGGCCAAGTACGGCCGCCAGCACAGCGAGTTTACCGACGCCTATGGGCCGCGAGCCCGTACGGAATTGCGCCAGCGCCTGGAAGCGTTGCCGACGCAGACCCGCTTTGTCAGCGAGCTGTTGTTGCAGCAATTGGACTTCGTCCAGCAGCAGATCCAGACCATCGAGCAGCGACTCCAAGAGTTGGTGCAGATCACGCCCGAGATGCAGTTGCTGCAGACGCTGCCCGGCATCGGTGTCATCCTGGCTGCCACCATCGTGCTGGAACTCGGCCAGATCGACCGCTTTGCCAGCGCGGCGCATCTGGCCAGTTACGCCGGCACCACCCCGCGGGTCCATGCCAGCGGGGGCAAAACCCGTTACGGAGCGCTGCGCAACGATATCAACCAATACCTAAAGTGGGCCTTTGCCGAAGCGGGCAACAGCGTGGCGCTGTATCATCTACGCCGCCCCCAACGCCATGTCAGCCAGTTGTATCGGCGCGTGCGGCTGCGCAAGGGCCATGGCAAAGCCATTGGCGCCGTCGCCCGCCACCTGGCCGAGGCGACGTTCTTCGTGTGGAGTCGGCGGGAAGCGTATCGCGAGCCGACAGGAGGTCGATCCAAGGCAGTGTAAGCGCGACTCGCTCATGAGCCGCCCCGGCGGACTCGACGGCTGAATGCGACACACTGCTAGAACAAATTCATGCCCCAATGAGGGCGTAGAGATGAGTGGGAACGACCCGACAGAATTCCACACAGCAGGTGTTGACAGGCGCGCTTTCAGAGATGAGCGACAGGGATCTGGAGTGTACAATGGAGAAATGCCAAAATGTGCAGGCCGGTGCGGGGCCGGATGCGGGCGCCGCAGTGTTCATGGGAACGAGCGGCTCGCCGCCAGTCCAGGACGGCGCGACCTGTGTGCACCCCTTAACCCATGGTAGGGCAGACTTTCTGTGCTTGCCAAAACAGGGTCTGCAAAGGGTGCATCTTGACACTACCACTACAATCGGGGGCGTGAACGGTTCCCCACCCGTACGGAACAAACATCCAGCCGTGGGAGGACCATGAAGCCCGACAAACCCGTCATCCGCTCGCTACGGGAACTCGAAGACGAGGTGCTGGCCGAAGGCCAGGAGTGGATGCGCCAGCACCTGCAACAGAAACTTCAAGAGCAAGCCGACCGCACTGGTCGGGTTTTCCCCCACAGCCGACGCCGTCTGTGGTATGCGCGCGCCAAGACGATGCACCTGCGCACCGTCGTCGGCGTCGTTGATCTGAGCGTCTGGTACGGCTACGACCCGGCCGCGCACCACTGGGGCTGTCCGATTCGCCAGCAGTGGGCACTGTCCGCTCACCAACAGATCAGTCCGGGACTCCAAGACCGCCTCGGTTTCACGGTTACGGCCACCGGCACCTACGAACAAGCCGCGGCTGTCGCCGCCAAGTGGGGTTGCCCGACCGACGATGCCACGCTGCACGCCCTGGCGCAACGGCTCGGGGCGCGGGCCGAAGCCCACACCCAACAACGGTTGGCCACCGTGCCGACAGAGATCACGTCGCGGCGTGTGCCCAGCGCGTTGACGGTGCTGATGCTCGACGGCTGGCAGGTGCGCCAGCGCGGGTCGGGCTGGGGACGAACCCGAACCCAGAAACCCCGTGTGGAATGGCACGAACTGAAGACGGGCGTGGCCTATCGCCACGACCAAGCCGGCCAGACCGCCGGCGGACGGGGGCTGCTGGCCCAGAAGCTGGTGGTCAGTTGGCAGGGAGAGCCGCTGGAACTGGGGCGGCGGCTG
Organism: uncultured Verrucomicrobiae bacterium; assembly: GCA_963713705.1. Lineage (GTDB taxonomy): Bacteria > Verrucomicrobiota > Verrucomicrobiia > Palsa-1439 > Palsa-1439 > Palsa-1439. The sequence goes on along the minus strand of CAVQMY010000044.1, from coordinate 13,617 downwards.
CACTGGGAGGCGCTACGCCACGGACTGGCCCGCAGTCGGGACGTGCTGGTCGTAGCTGACGGCGCGCCGTGGATCTGGAACGTGGTGGCGGATCGGTGGGCGGGTGCGACGCAGTTGCTGGACTTCTACCACGCCAGTCAACACCTCTGGGAGATGGGTCGGGCACTGAGTCGCGGCGACGAAGCGCAGGCGGCGGCGTGGGTCGAACCGCGCCGACATCAGTTGCGCCACGGCAAGGAGCGCGCGCTGCTGCGGGAACTGGCCGCGTTGCGCCCGCCCCGTGGCGCGGCTGGCGAGATTGTGCGGCGCCAACAGCGTTACTTTGCCAGCCACGCGCAGCGGATGAACTACGACGCGTTGGCGCAACGGGGCTGGCCGATTGGCAGCGGGGCGGTCGAGTCGGCCTGTCGGCAACGCCAATGCCGCTTCAAGCGTTCGGGCCAGTTCTGGTCAGCCCGCGGGCTGCGGCACTTGGACGCGCTGGTCGAAGCCCGGTCCAATGGCCACTGGGATGAACTCTGGCAACCCAACTGACGGTGACAGTGTCAAGATGCACCCGTCTGCAAAACACATTCGACTTGTGGGATGTGTTTGTTTATTAGTTGAGGATGCTTGCCAAAGTCCATTCGGCGGCGGTTCTGGGGATTGATTCCTATCCCATTGAGATTGAGGTGAACAGGGGATGGGGGCAGCCAGCGGTGATCATTGTGGGGTTGCCCGATGCAGCGGTGAAAGAGTCTCGGGACCGGGTCAAGACGGCGATCGAGAACAGCGGCTTCAAGTACGTGCTGGGTCGGACCACAATCAATCTCGCGCCGGCGGACGTGAAGAAGGAAGGGCCGAGCTTTGATCTTCCGATTGCCATCGGGATTCTCGCGGTGAACGAACAGATTGTCGCGCCGAATCTCGACGAGTTCACGATCGTGGGCGAGTTGGCGCTGGGCGGCGAAGTACGGAGCGTCAACGGCGTGCTGCCGATTGCGATCTGTGCGCGCGAACAAAAGAAGCGCGGGTTGATGTTCCGGCCGACAACGCACCCGAAGCGGCGGTGGTCCAGGGCATCGACGTGTATCCCGCCAGGAACCTGCGCGAGGTGGCGGAGTTTCTCGCGAGCAAACGCGAGTTGCACCCGCTTCGTGAAGATCCATCGCAGATTTTCCAGCAACAGCGCAGTTACGACATCGACTTCATTGATGTGAAGGGGCAGGAACACGTCAAGCGGGCGCTGGAGGTTGCGGCGGCGGGCGGCCACAACATTTTGATGATCGGGCCGCCGGGCAGCGGGAAGACGTTGTTGGCGAAACGCGTGCCAACGGTGCTGCCGAACTCGAATCTCGAGGAAGCGCTCGAAACCACGAAGATTCACAGCATTCTGGGGTTATTGCCCAAAGGCCAGGCACTCGTGGCGACACGGCCGTTCCGTGCGCCGCATCATACTGGCAGCGACGCCTTTTGGTCACCTAGAATTGAAATGCCGCAAACCAAAGAATACAAGCTACTTGTGGAGAATTGAGCAATATCCAGCCAATCCCACGCATTTTGGAGAGCACATCAAGAAGCGGCGCTTTGACCTCAAGATGCCAGCCCTTGAATGTCAGAAAATCCTCGGCGTAGATAAGGGAGCGCTGAGAGATTGGGAAAAAGGCAAACACACGCCGAGCCGCCCAATGCGCAAACGGATCATCCGCTTCCTTGGGTATGACCCTTTCTGAGCCGAGTAGGCGGGTTCACCAAGATCGACGACACCGCCAGCAAACTGAAGCGATGGAATACATCACCAGCCATGGCTATGACTTGCCTGTCAAGCAGGTGAGATGGCTCGTGATGTGCGCTACCACATGTGGCGGACACAGCTTTGGCCCTATTCAGAACCGCCTGTCCGATGTCGTGGTTATTGGTTGACCGTGCGCGGCTCGCTCAGATTGAGAACACGCTCGTTCCTGTTCCGCCAGTTCCCAAGCCGCTCTTGCATTTGAAAGCGGCGAGGAGTTCAGTGGGCGACAGGCTTTGCCCCGGTCTTGGTCATCACTTGACGGATGACTTCCAGCGCTTCCTGAATGCGGAACGGCTTGCGGATGTAACCATCGATGGGGTGCGGGGCCAGAATCTGGCGCAGCCGCAATTCCTCGCCGCCCGAGACGATGATGACCTTGACATCCGGGTTGAGCTTCTTCAGCCACTCGAACACTTTGGCTCCGTCAAGCTCCGGCATGTAGTAATCCAGCAACACGAGATGGAAATCGTCCTTCTCTCGGGCGAACTTTTGGAGGGCCTTGACCGGGTTGGCAACCGCGTGGACTTCGACGCCAAATGGCTCCAACAACTCCGTGATGAGGTTGCGGAATTCCCTGTCGTCGTCGATGGCAAGAGCGCGGATGCGGACACCGTCGGCAGTGAGCGGCTGGAAAGCGTGATTGCCAGCGGGCTTGACCGCGTTTGATTGACCGATGTTGTCGACTGTTAGTGGCATTCCGATATCCTTTCTCTCTCTAATCAGGCAGGCGCTCGTGACGACGGAGAGAGAACTGCTGGCGTACTGATAGCATCCTCCACTTTCCGAGCAAGGTCAGGCAGACTGAATGGCTTTTTAAGATAGCCCCGCAGACCTTTCTGAAACAGCTTGTCTGCCACGGATTCTTCAAAGCCTGTTAGTAAAACGACCCGCACATCTGGATTGAGACGTTGGAGTTTATCGAAGACGAAGTCGCACCCTATTGGGGGTAGCGAGTAGTCCAATAGCACCATGTCAATCTCTCGCCATTTTTCCTCATAAACCATGATGGCTTCCTGCGGGCTGGCGGCGGCAAACACTACGTAGCCTTGGGATTCCAACGCCGACTTGAGGAAGCCCAGAAAAACCGCCTCATCATCAACAGCGAGAATGCACTGATTTGGGCTGCAATTACTGGAAGCCATGCTTCTATAAAGAGCATTCAGTGAGCCAGCGTTGCCCGCCGAGTTTGCTCATGCACAATGGTTTCTATACGTAGCCGATCGGATCCCGGTGGGGCTTCGGCTTGTTGTGCGCCGCTCCCCCAAGAAGGACACTGAGTGTTGAAGTTTCTGAGAATCGTTTCATCGACTTCCGTAGATCCAACAGTCCTGTGTAATACATTGGTGGCCATGGGGATCGCGTTCCACGTCTCGGCATGGATATTGCGTCCTATGGAACCATGCTTGTGGTGAACCGCGGCTGTAACAGAGTCGCGGGTCGCCCCGAAAGTTTACCACTTGTGGCTGGCGTTGCGCCGACCACCCAACTTGGTATTCGTGTGGGCCTGACACATCATAACGCCGGTGGTTGTTGCAAGAGGAGCAATCGAAATGGGCTGTGGGGGACAACCCTTGCGAGTGTATGCGTCTTGTTTCTGGCGACCACACGGCCAGCCGTCAGCGCCGAGGGAATCGTCTCATCGAACGAACTTGGCGAACTCAGTCTCCAGCAGCTGATCGACATTCCAGTCTATGCGGCGTCTCGGAGCCAGCAAACGGTTTCGGAGGCGCCCGCGTCCGTGACAGTCATCACCCACGACGATATCCAGAAATACGGCTATCGCACGCTGCCCCAGGCATTGATGAGCGTGCCGGGGCTTTTCATCACGGATGATCGCGGTTACGAATATGTGGGCGTGCGCGGAGTGGGCCTTCCCACTGACTACAACAGCCGGGTGCTGTTTCTGCTGAACGGGCTGCCGCTCAATGACAAATATTACGACAGCTTCGTCATCGATGAGACGCCGGATCTGCTGGATGCCGTGGACCGCATCGAGGTCGTCAAAGGTCCCGCGTCCGTGCTCTACGGCAGCAGCGCGATGTTTGCCATCGTCAACATCATTACCCGCAAAGGCGCTGACGTGAACGGAGCCCAGGTCTCCGGCGCGGTGGACTCAAATCCATCCGGGCGCGGCGTGTTCACCTACGGCAGCAAGTTCCCGATCGGACTGGATTTGATGTTGAGCGGGCACTACGAAGACGACGAAGGCCAGCCGAACATCGGCTTTGGCCAGTTTGGCGACGCCCACGATGCGGACGGGCAGCACCTGGCGGACGCTTTCTTGTCAGCCCAATATCAGGACTGGTTTGTGCAACTATGGTACGCCGACCGGAAGAAGACAATTCCCACCGGGCAGTTCGGCACGATCGTCGGCGACGACCGCACGACGGTGGAGGATACCTACTATCTGGCCGAAGTGCGCTGGCAACACGAACTCAGCGAGAACAAGACGCTGATGTTGCGGGCCTATTTCGAGGACTATCCCTACCGCGGCACGTATGCCTATGCCGATCCCGTGCTGACATATAATACGGAAAGCTCACTGGACCGCTGGCTGGGCTACGAGGCCCAGTTTAACTGGCAGCCGCTCGACAAGCACCGGCTAACCCTCGGCGCGGTGTACGAGTATCACTGGACGGACCTGGTCGGCAATTATGTGGACGACACCGGCACCGTCAGTTTCGTATATCCCGGCACACACGACGATTTTTCCTACTATGCCTTCTACGCGCAAGACGAGTATCATTTTCTGCCGCCGTTGACGCTGACATTGGGTGGTCGTTACGATGCCTATCCGCAAGAATCACAATCACGAATCACGCCGCGAGCGGCCTTGGTCTGGAATGCCACCAAGCAAACCACCGTGAAGCTGTTGTACGGGCAAGCATTCCGCAATCCCAGCCAGTATGAAGAGACCTACCCCACGGCTCCGGGACGGGGGTCGCCAATCCCGAACTCAAGTCGGAGCAGATCGCGACCTACGAACTGGTGGCCGAGCAGGATTTCCGTCACGGATTGTTCGGACGCCTGTCCGTGTTTCACAACGATGTGACCGACCTCATCGGGGCCACCGTGCAAAATGCCACGCAGAATATTTTCGAGAACGCATTCAGCGTGCGAACCACCGGCTTGGAAGCGGAACTGAACCAGCGGTTTGCCAGTGGCGTGCGAGGCTTTGTCAACGGCACCTGGCAGCACTCGGACTTCAGTACGGGGCCGCCGATCAACAGTCCCGAGTGGATCGCCAACCTCGGTGTGGTCACGCCGATCATCGGCGAGAAGCTCAGCGCGTCGCTCCGTGAGAACTTCGTGAGCGATCGGCCCACACGCGTCGCCGGTCTGGACACGGAAGACGCCTTTATCACGACGGTCACGTTGCGCTCGGAGAATGCCCTGCCGCATTGGACGTTCCTGTTGAGTGCGGAGAATCTCTTCGACCAACATTACGGTGTGCCCTCCGGTGCGGATGGCACGGTCAATATCATCCCGCAACCGGGGCGAGTGATTTGGTTCCGGGCCACCTACAAGTTTTGACCATGACGCGAAGGATTAATCTCAAGGCCGCCGTGAGTTTTTTAGCCGCCGTCGTGTGTGCGGTCGTGTTGCTCGGGACAAAGGTCCGTGGGGCCGAGGCGCCCTCGCTTGAGTACCAGATCAAAGCGGCCTGTCTCTACAATTTCGCCAAGTTCGTGGACTGGCCGACCGGCGGCGTTTCCTGATCCGAAAAGCCCGATCGTCATGGGCATCCTGGGCGAAGATCCGTTTGGCAAAGTTCTCGAAGTGATCATCCGGAACAAAACCATCAATGGCCGAACATTGACAATCAAGCGCTCCCAGCGCGTCGAGGATCTCAAGGACTGTCACGTCCTGTTCATCAGCCGCTCCGAACAAGCCCGCCTCGCCCAAATCCTGACCGCCCTCAAGGGATTGAGCATCCTGACCGTGAGCGACACCGATGAGTTCCTGGCCGATGGCGGCATCATCAACTTCAAGATGCAGAACGACAAGGTGCGGTTCGAGGTCAATGTGGCGACGGCGCAACACGCGGCGCTGAGAATCAGTTCCGAGTTATTGGATTTGGCAGTCGCGGCTCGTTCCACCCATGCGGAGAAGGACAACTGACATGCGCTCCGCCCGCGGCATCTCCCTCAAGCACAAACTGATGCTGATCATCATGGTGACCAGCGTTGTCGCGCTGCTGGTGGCCATCGCGGGCTTCGCCACCTATGAGTGGGTCACCTTCCGGCGAACGATGGTCGATGACCGCGCGATGCTGGCCCGGATCGTCGGCGGGAATTGCGCAGCCGCCATCACCTTCGATGACCCGAAATCCGCCGAACGAACCCTGGCGTCCCTGAAGGCCGAGCCCCACCTCATGGCCGCGTGTATTTTCACGCCGGATAATCGAGTGTTCGCCTCGTATGTGCGAAGCGACCTAAAAGGCTGGATCCCACCCAAACCTTTCGCGAGCGGCGAGTTTTTCGCGGACGACCATTTGGCCCTGTATCGGCCCGTCATTCACAACGGTGAACAGATCGGAACCGTGTACTTGCAGGAGGACTTGCTGGAAATGCATGAGCGCCTGACCCGTTACGCCGGGATCGGACTGGTGGTGTTGCTGGTGTCGTTGTACGCCGCGCTGTTATTGTCGAGTTGGCTGCAGCGGCTGATCTCGCAGCCGATCCTCCATCTGGCGCAGACGGCCAAGGAAGTGTCCGTCGACAAGGATTACAATGTGCGCGCAGGCAAATCCCCCGGCACCTCAAGTGAGGTCGGCACGTTGATTGACGCCTTCAACGAGATGCTCGCCCAGATCCAGAACCACGATAAGGCCGTACAAGCAAGCGAACTGCATTTTCGCTCGCTGATCGAGAATGGCAACGACCTCATCACTATTCTCGATCGAAATTGTCGGGTTAGCTATGTTAGTCCATCGGCCCAACGCATTCTGGGCTTCGCTCCCGACGAATTGATCGGCCAGTACGCACTCGACTACCTTCACCCCGATGATGTGAAGTTTGTATCGGAACTACTTGTGCAGCTTACCGAAGCACCCGAAAGAACTGCGTCCGCCGAATACCGCCGCCGCCGCAAGGATGGCTCATGGATTTACGTCGAGTCGAGAGCCAGGAATTTGTTGGGGGATCCACGGGTGGGCGGCATCATCATTAACACTCGTGATGTCACCGAGCGGAAGAAGGCCGAACAGCAACTGCAAGAAGCCAAATCCGGACTGGAAAACGCGCTGTTGGAATTGAGATCGGCCCAGCAACAAGTCGTTCAGCAGGAGCGTCTGCGGGCATTGGGCCAAATGGCCAGCGGGATAGCCCACGATTTCAACAACGCGCTGGCCCCCATCCTGGGGTTTTCGGAGTTGCTGCTCGACCAACCGGAGGCGTGCGAGAGGCCTGGGACGCTTCGGGAGTATCTACAGATCATCAACACGGCTTCCCGGGATGCGGCAAACACGGTCGGCCGACTGCGCGAGTTTTACCGTCCCAGAGATGAAAAGGACACTATGAAAGCGATCGACCTTCAGCAACTCATCAAGCAGGCGGTTTCCCTTACGCAGCCGCGGTGGAAGGACCAGGCGGAAATGCGCGGGATTCGCATCCATGTGGAGACGGACCTGCATGACGTTCCCCCGGTTTTAGGCAACGACGCTGACTTGCGGGAAGCGCTGACAAACCTGATTTTCAATGCGGTCGATGCCATGCCCCAGGGCGGTACTGTTGCCATCACAGGCTATGCAGAAGACGGCCAAGTTGTGCTAAAAGTCAGCGATACAGGGACAGGTATGACCGACGAGGTCCGGCGGCGCTGTTTGGAGCCATTCTTTACCACCAAGGGCGAGCGGGGAACCGGCCTCGGATTGTCGATGGTATATGGGATCATTCGCCGACACTCAGGAACGCTCGATATTCAGAGCGAGGTGGGTCGCGGCACGACATTTGTCATTCGCCTGCCCCGCCAAGAAAAAACGGCCGAAGCAACCTCTGCCCGAACCACAGAAGCCCCGGTCGCGTGTCACTTGCGTGTGCTCGTGGTTGATGACGAACCCCTGGTGCGCAATGTCGAAGCGAAATATCTGGAAGCGGCAGGCCACTCCGTGGTGCGGGCGGCTTCGGGGTCGGAGGGATTGGAGAAGTTTCGCGCGGAGAAATTTGACGTGGTGGTGCTGGACCGGGCCATGCCGGGGATGAGCGGCGATCAACTCGCCTCGGCGGTCAAACAGTTGTCTGCCGATACACCAGTCATCATGCTGACTGGCTTCGGTGACCTCATGGATGCGACGGGCGAGAAACCGCCGCATGTGGACGTGCTCTTGAACAAGCCCATTACTCTGGTCGGGTTGCAGGAGGCGGTGAGGAAGACCACCGCTGTGCCAGCCAAACACGTAGCATAAAGGGGAGTTACCGTTTTATAATTGGTGCATTTCCACCGTCACCGCGCTAAACGGCTTTGTCACCACGCCATCCACCATGAGTTTGAGGTAGATGCGGTAGTTGGGCAGGTTCACCAGGTCGGTGGCCGTGAATTCTGGATAGAACTCTTTCTCCATGACTTCCGCATCGACGGCCCCGAGTCGGAAGGCGATCACCGTGCCCGCGTTCCCCAAGATGGCCTCGCGTATCAGCGGGTCAAGCTGGCCCAGGAACTGATGTGCCAGGACCAGATTGAGACGGTATTTCCGCAATTCGGAAAGCATGTTAGCCAAGCTCCCGGTGCTGAACGTCTGGAACTCATCAAGATACAGGTGAAAGTCGCGGCGGTCGGTTTCGGGCATGTCTGCTCGGCGCAAGGCAGTGCGGCCCAAACGGGCAACCAGAAGGGCGCCCAAAAGCGAGGCGGTGTCTTCCCCGATTTTTCCTTTGGCCAGGTTGACCAAGAGAATCTTGCCGTCATCCATCACGGTGCGGAGATCAAGGGCATCGCATCGCGCCGTGAGAAGCCGCGAGAGGAGCGGATTGGACAGAAACGCGCCGATCTTGTTTTGGATGGGGGCGATGGCTTCGGCCCGGAACCGGTCTGGATACCCTTCATATTCCCGGAGCCAGAATTCCCGGACTTCTTTGTTGGGAAGATGTAGCGTCACGTCACGGCGGTATGCGCGGTCAGTGAGCAGCCGCTGGATGTCAGCAAGAGTCGGCTCGGGCTGATCGAGAAGCGCCAAAAGTGCGTTGCGGAGAATGTGTTCCAAGCGTGGTCCCCAGAATTCAGCCCAGATTTTCTTGAACACATCCACGAGGTCGGACGCGGCCAAGGCTCGCTCAGCCGGCGGGACGTGTTGGAGCGGGTTGAAACTGATGGGCAGATTCGCATCCGGGACGTTGAAGTGGATGAGGTCGCTCTTGCGCCCAGCGGGAACAAAGCCGAGTGCCTTTTCCACCAAATCTCCATGGGGGTCAAGCACGGCTAACCCTTCCCCGTTTTCGATGTCTTGGCGAATCATATTAGCCAGCAATGTCGATTTTCCAGTACCGGTTTTTCCGAGAATGTAGATGTGACTTCTGCGGTCTTTGCGGCGGATGCCGAAAACCCTCCTGTCATTCCGAAAATCGACTTGCGCCAGATAGGTCACGCGTTGGTCGTCTGAAGTGGGCATGGGTTCATTTTCTCTCAGTGAAACCCCATGCCAAGAAGTGCTGACTTGCCGTTTCCGGCAGGATTGCCCTTCTTTTGCGCCTCCTGTGGCTCGGTAGACTTCTCCGCAGAACTAGGTCTTTTCCAACCTCACACAAGGAGAAGTCCCATGTATAGCCCGAAGATCCGCGAGGATTTGATTCCCCGCGTCTACCGGGCGGCTCGGAAAGCCAATCTCCACATGACCACCTGGGTCAACCAGGTCGTGGAGAAATCGCTTCCCGAAACCGCAGATAAACAACCACAAACCAAAGGAAGGATCGCAGTCATGAAGAGAACAGAACCTGAGCAGAGACCCAACAGACTCGAAACGAAGGACACCTTCGTCATCGTTAAGGGCGAAGAAGGATATCGCGTTTGCTCGCCGCTAACACCGGCCAAGCAGTACGTGGTTACAGGCATCCCGCACGATCCGCAGTGCACCTGTGCGGAATTCGTACACCCAGACCGACCACCGGGTTGGCAGTGCGAACATATTCTGGCCGTACTCAACAGCGGCCTCACGGGCGCTGCGCGGACGGAATCTAACGGCACGCCGCTTCCCGCCGCGAGTGGTAGCACCACCGAACCGCCGTCACACAACGGCACGAACGGCAATGGCAAGTCACCGCGCAGACGCAATGGCAATGGCGTGGTGATGCTCCTCAAACGGAGCGTCAGCCCCGATGGCCGCATCGATTCCCTCTCGGTCGAGTTCACCTGCCCCGTCGCGTCGGTGACAACCGGAGGGATCAAGGAACTCGCCCAAGTGATTCTCAGCCTGCAAGGCGAGATCGCTTCTAGGGTTCTTGAGGGCAAACGGCAAGGGCCGCACCAACGGAAACGGCAATGGTCACACGAACGGGAATAATGGCAGTCAGCCGCACAATGGCAATGGCAGTGTGCCGAATAACGCGGTTCCGGGTCAGATGCTGGCAGTCGGTTCGATGAACAGCAGGCGGGGCCGATTGTTGTTCCTCAATGTCATGGTCAATGGCCAGGTCTTGAAGATGTTCGGCTCGGAAGAGCAGCTCGCCGAGGCCGTGAGCAATGCGGGGTATCCGAATGTAGCTGCCTACATCGTGGACGGGTACACCTTGAACCTGCCCTGTCGGGTCGTTACGAAACCCAACGGGAAATACATCAACGTCGAACGGATATATCCGTCGCAAGTTGATGTACCGGGCAAGGGTCTGACGCCATGATTGCGTCACTCCTTCGCGACCAGGACGAACCGTCAGGACATGCACCGCATGTCTCTCACTCGCGGATCAATCGGTACTTGACCTGTCCGGAACAGTACCGGCTCGTACTACATCGAGAATCTGCGGCCCAAAGTGCCGCCTGCCACTCTGGTGTTTGGCTCAATCATGCACCAGACCTTGGCCGTCTTGTTCCAGAAGAAAACGGATCCGTACACGTTCCTGGAAGAGTCGTGGGGCATGTTGAAGCATATCCCCATCGCCTACAACCAGCGGGAATCCTGGGACAAGCTCAAGGCATCCGGCAAGGCGCTCCTCACGAAGTTCATCAATGAGGAACTGCCCAAGATCGGGGAAGTCAAGGCCGTCGAACGCTCGTTCACGCTCTCCGTCACCAGTCTCGATCTGCCGTTTGTCGGTGTGATCGATCTGGTGGCGGATGTGGATAGCAAAGACACAGTCGTTGACTTCAAGACGGCAGGCTCGGCTCCTGACGAGTATGAGGCCCACATGTCGGACCAGCTCACCGCCTACAAAATGGCGGAACCACAGGTAGAACAATTGGGGCTCTGGGTCCTGGTCAAGACCAAGGAACCACAGATTATCTGGCAGCCAACGAATCGCACCGGGGCCCAGCTCGGCGAATACCTCGCCAAAGCCGGGTTACGTCGCCCGCGAGATCACGGCAGGGCGATTCTACAAACGGCCCGGGATGTGGTGCGCGTGGTGCGACTTCCTACCGGTCTGCCTTGGAAACAAGCAGAAGGCAAACGAGTCCTTGGTGACCGTTCCGTAGTTCCCTAGAGCCAGCGGCACACACTGCGTTGGCTCTTTTTTCTTGCCACCCTCACCTGCCGCTACCGGGCAAGAATGCCCTCCTTTGCTGCACCTGTTAGCAACGTACGATTTAAGCGGTATCCGAATTGTTCTTTCCCAAACCTAAGAAAGGAAAACCCCTTGAGCATGTCTGCATACGAACGAATCACTGAACGATATCACCGCCTTGCTTGAGCAAGGCACGGCCCCATGGCACAAGCCGTGGAACGCACGCACGAGCATGCCACGAAATTTGGTAACGAAGAAACCGTACCGGGGCATCAACGTCTTTCTGCTTCTCGCCATGAACTATGAATCGCCGTTCTGGCTCACGTTCCGACAGGCTGTGCGCTGGCGGCACGGTGATGAAAGGCGAGAAAGCCTGCCCAGTCGTTTTCTGGAAACGCCTCGCCGTCGAAGACAAGGAATCCGGCGAGGAACGAGGACATTCCCGCTGCTTCGCTTCTACCACGTCTTCAACGTCGACCCAATGTGACGGCATTGGAGATACGACCTGACCGCAACGGCGACAGCGACTGCGGAGAGCGCCAGCACTAAACCCGAAGACATCGTGGCGGGTATGCCGAATGCCGCCAGCCATCAGGCACGGGATCGCCTACAAGCATCCTATTCGCCGTGTGAAGACGAGTGTCAGCATGCCGGCACGGGAGCGGTTCGACACGAATGAAACCTACTACTCCACGCTGTTCCACGAACTCATTCATTCCACCGGCCACGAGTACGTCTGAATCGGCCGACTCTTACCGATATATCGGGCTACGGTCGCGATCCCTACTGCAAGGAAGAACTGATTGCCGAGATGGGCGCGGCCTTCCTGTGCGCTCAGGCTGAAATCGTCGATCGACACAATCCACAACTCGGCGGCGTACATCGAGGGATGGCTTGAACGCCTCGGTTCCGACCGCACCTTGTGGTCCAGGCGGCGGCGCAAGCGCAGAAAGCCGCTGACTTCATCATCAGACCGCCTGTTGCGGAAACGGAGGGTGAGTCAGTAGAACTTGCCAGGGTTGAGCAGCATTGAAATCCGGCGCTTCGTTGACCGCCAACGAAAGTGACGATGCACACGAGCGATCCATTCGGGTCGCTCGTTTTTATGACTTGTCCCAGAGCAAGCGCCGATGGGTTCGGCTTTCAGTTGATACGGCTTACCGCAGGCACGCGAATTCCACCTCATCGATATTCTGAGAGTCCGGTTCGGCCTGTTCACAAGTGCGCTTTTGTGGTTAAATGCGGAGTATGGGTAAGCCGCAACCAGTTCATCGAGAAGGTCTAAGTTTTAAGAAACTTGACCTTCACCTGCACACACGGGCATCGAAGTGCTTTGCCGACCAAAGTGTGACTCCCGAGGCTATTGTCCAGGCCGCCTTAAAAGCCGGGCTAAGACGGAATTGCGGTGACCGACCACAACAGCGGCGCATGGATTGACAATGTCAAGAAGGCGGCAGAGAAAACAAATCTAGTCATTTTTCCCGGTGTCGAAATCACTTGCATGAGCGGTAAGGAAGGCATGCATATAATCGCCTTGTTTGATCCCAGCACCGGGACAAGAGATATTGAAAGTCTGCTGGGTAATTTAGGACTCAAACCAGCCCAATATGGTGACATTGATACCGTAGTACAGAAGGACCCCATTTCTGTTGCTCGTATCATTGCTGAGAGGGGTGGCCTTGCGATCCTGGCCCACGCCAACTCAAGTAAGGGCGCGCTGAGCGACATGCGCGGACAGCAGCGCACAGATCTGATTCAGTGTCTCGCAATCCGTGGTGCGGAAGGAACAGATTTTCAGGATGCAGAGGCGCAGAAGCAGCACAAGCGAGCAGTCGACCTTCTCGATGGAACCGACCCAACCTTCAAGAGAAAGCTTGCGGTTTACCAAGCATCGGACAACCCGTCAGCGATTGCGGACGCGGGTCATGGTCTTGAGGGTATTGGGAAAAGGTGTGCGTTTTTCAAGTTGGACCGGATCAACATTGAAGGACTGGGGCAGTGTTTGGCTGATCCAGATGTTCGAATCCGCCAGGATTACGAGTATGCTGTCGTCACGTACCCGCATGTAACGAAGGTGAAGATAACTGGTGGTTTTCTCGATGGCGCAGAAGCATATTTTCACCAAGGCTTAAACAGCATTCTCGGAGCCAAGGGCGCAGGAAAGTCTCTTTTGATCGAGTTTCTCCGTTTCGT
>CAVQMY010000043.1:0-39245 GCA_963713705.1 uncultured Verrucomicrobiae bacterium | reverse complement strand
GTCCTTGGCAACGGCGGCGATGGTTTGCTTGCCGCTGGCGGGATTGGGGCAATCGATGACCTTGGGATTCACGGAGGTCATGACCGCTTCGAACACGCTCTTGCCGGACTGGTGTGTCGCGAGGTCGATCGCGGCAGCCTGGTTGAAGCCGAGGTTGAGATTCGCCTTCTCGGCGGCAATGAGCGCGCGGACGACCTGGTTCACGTCGCCACCTGCGAGGTAATGCGCTTCCAGTTGGTCGGTGGTGAGCGGCAAACCCGCTTTCACCGCGGTGATGCGGCTTTGCACCACGAGCCCGATCGGCACGCGGCGCAGTCTCATGCTGAGCAGCGTCAGGAACGAGACCGGCGCGCCGGTCATGCGGGCCTGAATCCAGATATTGACGAACGAGATCACCACGAAAAAGACGATCAGAAAGATGACTGCAACGACCAAGCCGAGCACCGCCAGAATAATTTGACCAACGTCCATGATTCTTTCTCCTTAATTAACCAAGTTTCCTTACCACGAGTCGATTGTCATTTACCGCAATAATCTTGATGCGACTGCCGGCCTCGATCATGTCGGATTCAGCGACTACGTCGAGCCGTTTCCCGTCGATCAAAGCAGCTCCTGCTGGACGCAGGGGGGTATGCGCCACGCCTTCATGTCCAATCCAGTCGTTTGCCTGCGGCGACTGGGCCCGCTCACCTGTTTGCGTTGCAGACAGAATCATCTTCCGGCCGGTGCGGGTCCGCGGAAAATACTTGATGGACGCGTAACTCGCGCCGAATCCGAGCGCCGCTTCCGCACAGAACAACAGGATCGTCTTGTCCGCACTGCCGGTCACGCCGTAACCGATCAACGTGGCGGCTAACAACAACACCACGCCGACGCCGGCCAGCACGAAGCTCGGCAAATAGAAATCGACGGCGATGAGCATGAGGCCCACCACGGTAAAAATGATAATTGTCGTCCAGCTCATAAAACACCGGTTACGCCACCCGCTTCACCACGACCCGGCTGCCCTGCACCTCCACAATCGTGATGGGTTTGCCCCGTTCGACCAAGTCGCCCTCGGTCACGACATCAACCAATTGATCGCCAAACCGTCCTTTGCCCGAGGGACGCAGGTTCGTTTCGGCGACGCCGGTGGAACCGAGCAACGCCTTGGAGTCGCTCGAACTGGTCGTATACCCTTCGGCAGCGCTTGTGGCCGCGGACAATTCCATTCTTCTGAACAGCGTGCTCTTCGGCAGCCAGCGGGCGAGCAGCATGGCGCCGATCATCGCGCCGACCATGGCGCCGAAAACCTTCGCGAGCGGGATTTGCACCTGCCCCCACGTCGGGACGATCGGATCGCTCGGAAGACGACCGGTCATGGCCAACACCAGCGCGGCCAGCACCGCAATGGTGCCCAGCGCCGCCGAGACGAAATGGCCGGGAAACAGGAAGAACTCCAGCGCCAGCAGCGCCAGACCGAAGACAAACAACGCGATGTCCTCCCAGCCGGCGAATCCCGCCACGAAATAGCCGAGGAAATAAATGGCAAAACAAATCACCGCGACAATGGCCGGCAACGCCACACCCGGATGGGACAATTCGATGTACAGAGCGAGGAACCCAACGAGGATCAACAGCGGGGAAATCGTGGTAATCCAGCGGGCCAGTTGTTCGAAGCCGTAGGGCGAGACTTGGAATGTGCTGGCGTCCTTCAGGCCGACTTTCTCCAGCAATTCGTCGACCGATTTAACCGTACCCGACGAGAGCAATGGTTTCAGCGGGATGCCGTATTTGTGTGCCGCTTCTTCATTGGTCAGGGTCAGCAGTTTGCCTTTCGGGGTGATCTCCTTGTTGTCGACGATCAATCCGCGGTCGGCGTCCACCATGGCCTCGAATACGTCCGGGTTGTAGCCTTTCTCTTGCGCCGTGGCGCGGATGCGGGCGCGCATGGCGGAGGTGAGTTTTTCCTCATAACTCTTGGGCAACTCCTGCACGCCGGATTCACCGAGCATGATCGGCGTGGCCGCGCCAATGACGCTGCCGGGCGACATGAAGATTTTGTCCGTGGCGGCGGCGATGTAGGCACCGGCGGAGTACGCCTTGTCGTTGACGAACGTGTAGGTTTTCATCGGCGCGTTTTCGAGCAGCCGGATGATCTCCTCAGTCGCATCGACACGCCCGCCGTTGGTCTGCATGTCGAGCACCGAGCGCCGCAGCCTTTTTCTCCTCGGCATCACGCAGGCCGCGCCGCACGAGGTATACCGTGTTGCGCGAGATGTCCTCGTGAATGACCAGGACGCAGACGGTTTTGGGGGCTGTGTCGTCCGCCCGCGCTGTCGTGCCTGCCGCAGCGAAAACGACGAACGCCAGCGCAGCCAACGCCGCTGCGCGTATCGCGCTCTTTACATCCCGACAATTCGCCTGACTCACTGACATCGCATGATCTCCCGCGTCGTATCGTGCTACAACCGGCCACCCAGTGCCACTACAAAAACGCAGCCCCTTTGTAATCACCAAGGCATTCGCCTCGTTAGGTGGTTGATCTTCTGGTTTCGAGCGCCCGCTCCACCACTTGTCGAAGCTCGGCCACAGAACAGGGTTTGCGGAGGCAATCGAGCGCCCCAAGACGGATGGCCTCTCGTGCATTCTCTGCCGTGAGGTTGCCAGAGATAACGATCACAGGGATTGACGGGTCGATACTTTTAATCCTCTGGATAAATTCAAAACCATTCATTTGCGGTGCCATCAGGTCGGTTGTCACTACGTCTGGCTTGATTTCTTGAAGTCTCTCAAGTGCTTCGATTTTGCTTTCCAGAATCACAGTTTCGTACCCGAAGTCTTCCATAATCATTCTCATCAGTTCACGGGCAGCCGCATCGTCGTCGATGATGATTATCCTCCGCCTCTTGCCCCGACCGTCCCTAATCAGTTCAAGCCCCCGTTTTTGTGAAAGTGAGGATTCTGTTGGAGGCGCGGAAGCAGGCTGGTGCAGATGTTTCCTCGAAAACCAAGAGTTTGCCGTTGGTAGAAACAGAAGGACTAATGCCGCAATGTTTAGGCTGGCCTGTACCAACAGGACCTCCATCTGGTTTCGGACGACGACTAGATTTCACCAACTGGGTCGTTTTTTGATATGCTTCATCAGCAATCGCTTTGTAGATGCTAATATTTGAGATGACAGGACGAACCATAAATTCCTAAGAGGATTTAACGCCCCCCTTCTTCGGTGCGTATTTTAAGCCCGATGGTTACTTGGGGGCAAGTCTTGACAACCTGCCTTCGCATGGTCGTGCATATTGTGATCACGCTTGAGGTCTCCTAAAGGGCATCTCTGTCCACGCCACGCCGCCCTTTTGATGGCACGTTGAAGTCCCTGCATGCCGCGCAAGCAGAAAATCGACTCTTCCGAAGGTGTCCCCCAGCTTTATCTGGTCTGCGTTGCCCCGCCGTTTCCCGTTCGCCTTCCGTGGGTCGTGCGGGTATAAAAGTGGCGGGATGAAACAAGCGGAACTTCTCGATTTGGCGGGGCGGGTATTGCGGTTGCCGACGGCGCCGTATCACGAGCATGCGGTACGGGATTTTGTCATCCGCTATTGCCGCGAGCTTGGGGCGCGGGTGGAAACCGATCGGGTGGGGAATCTGATTGTGAAGTGTCGACGGCCACAGGCGGGCCGCGCGAGGTCGCGTTCCGCGTCACTTGTGTTTGTGGCGCACATGGATCATCCGGGGTTCGAGATGCTGGACGGCAAGCGGGCGGAGTTTCTGGGCGGCGTGCCGAAGGAGATGCTGGCGAAAGGAGGCCGGGTACGGTTTTACACCTCGCGCGAGCGTGTCCAGCGAGGGTCTCCCACCGTGAAGGCCACGATTCGGCGGTTGGACGAGTCGAGATGGCCGAAGCAGAAGATTGTCGAGTTGACGGTGGACGGCGCGGTGCGCAGAGGCGATTTGGGGATGTGGGATGTGCCGGCGTTTTGGGTGGCGGGCGGTCGACTGCAGGCCACGGCGATTGACGACGTGCTGGGATCGGTGGTGATGCTGGCGACGTTGACGGACGCCGCGCGGCGCAAGCTGGGGACGAATTTGTGGTGTGTGTTCACGCGCGCGGAAGAAGTCGGCTTTGCCGGAGTGATGGCGGTCATTCAATCGAAGAAAGTCCCGAAGAGCGCGTTGGTGGTGTCCATTGAGATGAGCCGGGAACGTCCGTGGGCGCGCATCGGCGACGGCCCGGTCGTGCGGGTGGGGGACCGCGCATCGATTTTCGATCCGGCGGCATCGGCGTTTCTGTGGCGGGTGGCGGAAGGATGTCGCGCCGACGAATCAATGTTCTGCGCCCAGCGTTGTCTCATGGATGGCGGGACGTGCGAGGCGACGGCGTTCGTGGGGTTCGGGTATCGGGCGGGCGGGTTGTGTCTGCCACTGGGCAACTATCACAATATCGGCCCGAACCGGCGACCCCGAGCGGAGTACGTGAGCGTGGACGACCTGGAGCAACTGGTGAAACTGACCGTGGCTGCGGCGGCGGAATGGCCGGGGTCCGGCGCGACGAATGCGATGTTGCGGCGTCAGGTGGCCATGATCGCCCGAACCGCACCGCGGAAATTGATGAGGATATGAGTCGACAGGCAATCTGTCTGGGGCTGGTTCTGCTCGCCGCTGTGGCGGGTGCGCGGGCGGGCACGGAACAGGCGGTACCGCAACAGGTTCCATCAACCCAGACCGTGGTTCAAGCCGCGACACCGGCGACGACGCTGACGCCCGACCAAGTGGCGCAAGGCCAGTTCGATCTCGGGGTGGAGTTGATGCTCGAGCACAAGTTCGCCGGGGCCGCGCAATCGTTTGAGCGGGCGACCAGCGCGACGCACGAATTTCCCCGAGGCGTACAATAATTGGGGCATCTCGCTTGTGCAGCTCGGCAAACAGGCGTTCAACGAGGCGCAGCAGTTGCAGGATTTCCAGGCGGCGGCGGGAAAATTCAGCAAGGGCGTCGAACAGAAGCCCGACGCGAAACTCACGTACATCCTGTGGAGCGAAACGCTGCTGCTCATCGGCGATTTGCCCGTGGACTCGCGGACACGGCTGGCGTGTTACCAGGGCGCGGTGGAAAAATGCCGCAAGGCGGCGGAACTCGCCCCCAACGATTGGGATTCGTACAACAAGTGGGCGGTGATTCTCTCGACGAAATTGCCGGAGTACGCCGTGAACGACCAGGCGCGGTTCGCGCTCTACGAGGAAGCGGCTGCGTTGTACGCGAAAGCCGCCGAGCGCGCGCGGTTCAGCAGCGAAGTCGGTCCGGTGTGCGCGAATTGGGCGAGCGTTCTGGTCCAGGCGGCGCATGTCTCGTCGAATCGGGAAGTGAAGGTGACGTTGTTGCGGCAGTCGCTTGAGAAATTTGGCCGGGCCGGCGAAGGTGCAACCCAACGCGGCCGGCACGTATGCCATGTGGGGGAATGCGTTGATCGACCTGGGCAAGTTGAGCCACATGCGCAACGATCTCCGCGACGCCGTGGAGAAACTCAATACGAGTCTGGATCTTCGACCCGATGACCCGGGTGCGCTGTACAATCTCGCTCGCGTGTACGCGTTGCTGGAACAGCCGGTGTTGGCGGTGGAGAACCTGAAAAAGTGTTTTGCCGCCGACCCCGCGCAAGTCTATCGACAATCGGTAATGCAGGATGGGGATTTTGCCGGGTTGCGTGGGGACACAGATTACGACGAGCTGGTTGGACGGACGGCCGCGCACGGCGTACCGACGTACAACCCCCATCTGAGCGACTCGCCGCAATGAGAATGAGCCAAACATAGCTTTTTGCTCTGCGGCCGAAAATTGCGCGCTTTTTTGCGGCAACGCATGCAGCGCGGGTTCCAGCTGGGTGTGGTTACCACTTATAAGACTCATCATCAGGTACTTAACATGCCGCGGGAACCAGGGATTTATGGGCTGGTGATGATGGGTTTTTGGGGGTGGCGACTGAAATGCCGCTGGGCGCTTGACAAAGGACGAGTTCGGCTACAAGATATAGTCCAATGTGTGTGAGGGTGGGAGTCGTTTAGGTGGCAGAAGAGTGGTCACTCAAGGCTGGTGCCTCTTCTCAGAACGAGTAATAATCGGTAGCGTGTAACCTCAAGGGAGAAAGGGAAAAGATGAGGGACTGCGACTGGAGCCGTAGGGCTGTTTCTGTCAGAGCGAGTAGGGTCAACGGCTAGCCGTTCAATTACAGATTACATCTGGTCCTTGCGAGGGCTGGTGTTTCTTTTTCAGCCGATCCCAGTCAGCAAGGCGTGAGGCGTTTTGGTCGGATAACGACGTACTCGGGCGAGAGAGCATGCAAACGATTATTCCATCATGGTATTGTGCGCGGACCAAACCGAAGCACGACCATATCGCGGCTGCCAACGTCAGGAAAAACCTTGGTTTGGAGGTATTTCACCCGCAGCTGCGAGTGGAACGGGCGACCAGGCGCGGCGTGGTGCGGGTGGTCGAGCCGCTTTTCCCTTGCTACATCTTCGTGCGTTGCGTGCTCGAAGAAAGCCTGAACGATATTCAGTACACCGCCGGAGTGAGTTCGCTGGTGCGATTTGGGATCGGGATTCCCGCGGTGGCCGATTCGGTGGTCGAGGAGTTGCAGGAATGCTTCGAGTCGACGGAGCCGATGACGGTCCAGGATCACCTTTCGCCAGGGTCGGAAGTGGTAATGGCCGATGGCGCCTTCACAGGCATGAGCGGGGTGGTATTGAGGTTGTTGCCGGCGAGACGGCGTGTGCAGGTGCTGTTGGATTTTCTGGGACGGCCGACGCCGGTGGAGATTCCTCGCGCGTCGATTGCGATCGAGAGAGATTGCATGGCCGACCGGGTGCCTTTGTTGGCAGCGTCGTATTAGTTGATTTGAGTCGGGTTAGCAGAGCCGCATTTACTTGGGTCGTAGGCGCAGAGAGTGGGACGTGCGGCATAACAATGAACGTCCGGCTTTGTAGGTGGGCCGGAGTGAGTTGCGAGAGTTGGCGAGAAATACATGACGCCAACAAGTGCGGAGCCTTGTCGGAACAATTGAGGTAGAGGGAACAGAAGGGTGAAAGGGTATATGGGATTGCTATACGGATTGCTGCAAGGCGTGAGAGCCTCGATGGAATGGGCGTACGGGCGCATGCGTTCCGCAGGGGTGCCACTGGGTTTATTGGATTTCGGGACTCGGCAACTTCATGCTGTCCCAGCCAAGCAACAGGTTTTCCATCCACGAGCATGAATCTCCTGCAAGAACAACTTCGGGTTCGGAAATCACCGAGCAGTGATTCAGCGCGGATTCCCCGCTGGAAGCGGAGATTGGACATTGTGTGCATCGTGATCGCGTCGCCGGTTCTGTTCCCGGTCATGGCGGTGATCTCGGTGCTGATCAAGCTTGGGTCCAAGGGGCCCATTTTGTTTTACCAAGAGCGGGTGGGCCATCTTGGCCAACGCTTCACGTGTTTGAAATTCCGGACGATGGTGACCGACGCGGACACCTCCGTTCACGAGGGGCATTGCGCGCGGTTGATCGATTCTGATCTTCCGATGGTCAAGATGGATTCGCACGGGGACTCGAGGGTTGTTCCGTTTGGGCGTCAACTGCGCGCGACCGGGTTGGATGAATTGCCGCAAGTCATCAACGTACTTCGAGGGGACATGAGCCTGGTTGGGCCGCGTCCCTGCCTGCCCTGCGAGTACGACCGGCACCTCGACTGGCAGAAAGAGCGCTACAACACCCTGCCCGGCCTGACAGGTCTCTGGCAGGTGTCCGGGAAGAATACCACCACCTTCAATCAAATGATTCGTTTTGATCTGGAATACGATCGAGACAAATCCCTGTGGTTGGACCTGACCATCATGCTGCGGACCATTCCCGCCATGATCACTCAGGTCCGTGAAATCATGTCGAATAGGAACAACAAGAAGTCATCGGGACGGCCCATGCTGATTATGGGCAGTCCTCTCAAACCGATCAGCCAACCGATCGCCTTCATTGAATCGGTTCCCAGCGGTACCCCCGTACCGACCGCGGGATCCATCACCGTCCAGGAGGAATCATGGCGAAGCAAATAAAAGTTGGTGTTGTCGGGTGTGGATACTGGGGGCCGAATTTGGTTCGTAACTTCCGGTCACTCTCCGATTGCCGTTTGAAGATGATGTGTGACATCAACAAGGAACGGTTGGCACACGTACGTTCCTTGTACCCAGACGTGGTAGGGGAAACGGATTACCGGCACATGCTCAATGGCGCCGGGCTCGACGCGGTCGTCGTCGCTACCGCCGTGAGCCTGCATTATCCGATGGCCAAGGCGAGCCTGCTGGCCGGGAAGCATACGCTCATCGAAAAGCCCATGGCGTGCTCTTCCGAGCAGTGCGAAGAGTTGATCGATATCGCCAGGAAGAAGGGCCTGATCCTCATGGTGGGCCACACGTTCCTGTATTCGCCCGCAGTGCGGAAGATCAAGGAGATCATCGACACCGGCGAAGCCGGGGATATCCGCTACATTTGCGCCCGGCGGCTGAATCTGGGTCTCTTCCAGCGAGATATTAATGTGGCTTGGGACCTGGCGCCACACGATATCGCCATCATCCTGCATATTTTGCAGGAGCAGCCGATGAGCGTCAATTGCCGCGGCACTGCGCATATCACGCCGGGCATCGAAGACGTGACCGCGATGTGCCTGCACTTTGGCCATGAGCGGTCAGCGATCATTCATAATAGTTGGATCGATCCCCGAAAGATCCGGGAAATGACGATCGTCGGCAGCAAACGCATGATCGTGTACGATGACGTCGCCCAACAGGAGAAGATCAAGGTGTTTGACACCCGCGTTGAGCGTCCGCCGCACTACGACACGTTTGCCGAGTTCCATTACGCTTACCATTACGGCGACATGTACGTCCCCTACGTCAAACAGGAGGAGCCGCTCAAGGCCGAATGCCAGCATTTCATCGACTGCATTCGTTCGGGCGCGGCGCCGCTGACCAGCGGCGATCGGGGTCTGGAACTCGTCCGGATCCTGGAAGCGGCTTCCCAATCCATCAAGAACAGCGGGGCGCCCGTGGATCTCACGCACCAACCTGCCAAGGCCGGCACCAACGGTAATGGCAACGGCAATGGCAACGGCCATGTGAATGGCCACAACGGTAGCCTTCCCAAGAAACTTGGGCCGGCTTCTCCGCTGGGCCGCACCAAGAAGAAGCCCGCGTCAGCCAGGCGGGTCGCAAACCTCCCAGCCGGGTTGATGTAGGTTTCGTAGACCGGTCATGAGTGGTCCACCGTCGTCTGTTCAATTGATTGCGCCGGACGTGAAGCTCGGCAAGGGCGTTCGCATTTACGGGTTTGTCAACCTGTATGGCTGCGAGATCGGGGATGACGTAAGAATCGGCTCGTTTGTCGAGATTCAAAAAGGGGTGCGCGTTGGGAACCGTTGCAAGATCTCCAGTCACACGTTCGTCTGTGAAGGGGTCACGCTGGAAGACGAGGTGTTCGTCGGGCACAACGTGACGTTCATCAATGACCGGTATCCCCGGGCGACCAACGGGGAGGGGACCTTGCAGACCGAAGCGGATTGGGAGTGCCTTCCCACCGTGGTGAAACGGGGCGCCTCCATTGGCTCCGGGGCGACCTTACTCTGTGGAATTACCATTGGGGAACGCGCGATTGTGGGTGCGGGCAGCGTCGTCACCAAGGATGTGCCACCCGGCGCGGTGGTTGCGGGCAATCCGGCACGGGTCATGCGGTCCAATGCAAAAAGGGTAACGTATGCGGGTACCATTCCTTGATTTAAACGCCCATCACCGGGCTATTCAGGACGAGATTCTGGCCGCCATCCGGGAGGTTATCGAGAGCGGTGCCTTTGCCGGCGGGCCGTTCGTCGCGAAATTCGAAGAGGATTTCGCGGCCTACTGCCACACGCGCTTTGCCGCGGGAGTGGGCAGTGGCACCGATGCGCTGTGGCTGGCGTTAATGGCCTGCGGGATTGGCGCCGGTGACGAGGTGATCACGGTGCCCAATTCGTTCCTGGCAACGGCCGAAGCCATCAGCTTTAGCGGAGCCGCACCAGTATTTGTCGACGTGAATCCACGGACGTACACGATGGACCCGGAGTTATTGGAAGCGGCCATCACTCCGCGTACCAAGGCCATCATCCCCGTGCACCTGTTTGGCCAGATGGCCGACATGGATCCGATCATGGAGATCGCAGCGTCGGCGTAAACTGGTGGTGATCGAGGATGCCTGCCAGGCCCATGGTGCTGAATACAAAGGACGACGGGCGGGCTCGATTGGCCACGCCGGCTGTTTCAGTTTTTATCCCGGAAAAAATCTCGGGGCCATGGGCGAAGCGGGAGCGGTGGTCACCAACGACCCGGCGATCCAGGAGAAAATCCAGTTGCTGCGCGATCACGGCCAGCGGGCGAAGTATCATCATTCACACATTGGCTGGAACGCGCGGATGGACGGCATCCAGGGAGCAGTCCTGCGGGTAAAATTGAAAGTGTTGGATCGAAGCAATGCATCCCGCCGGTCTCACGCCCGGCTCTACGAGAACCATCTGGGCAACCGCGGAGACTTGATCACGCCCAAAGAAGCCGAGTACGGGACGCACGTGTATCACGTGTACGCGGTGCGAGTCAAAGGTCGGGATCAACTTCAGCGTGCGCTGACCGATCGGGGCATCGCCAGTGGAATTCATTACCCGATTCCGATCCACCGCCAGGAAGCCTACGGACATCTGAAGTTGGGACCCGGTTCGTTTCCGGTTGCGGAACGTTGTGCGGAAGAGTTCCTTTCGCTGCCGATGTTTCCGGAATTGACGCCGGAGCAGATCGAGACTGTCGTGCGGGAGGTCAACTCCCACCTGTCGCTTGCCAAAAGCGCGCATGCGTGTGCTGTCTGAGGGGGCGGCGGTCGCCCGCGGCCCGCATTCACCAGCGGAGACATACCCGAACGGCGGTCTTGTGCAGTTGGTAAATCCCCTCGAAGACTCCAACTGGGATGATGGGCTGGTGGCCGGCCCGCAGGCCTCCCTGTTCCACAGCTCCGCTTGGGCCAGAGTTCTCCATGACACGTACGGCTACATTCCCATGTATTTCGTTGTCCGGGATGTCGGACGTATCCAGTGCCTGCTACCGGTCATGGAGGTTGACAGTTGGCTCACGGGAAGACGCGGGATATCGCTCCCCTTCACGGACGAATGTGAACCCCTCTGTACGGACCCCGCCGCGTACCATGGCCTGTTTGAAGAGGTCATGCGGCACGCCGAGGCGCGGGACTGGAAATACATGGAATGCCGTGGCGGGAAAGCGCTGTGGCCTGGCGCAACGGCTTCGACCTGTTACTACGGCCACCGACTTGGCCTTGTCGATAACGAGGATGTCCTGTTCGCGAACGTCGATAGCGCCGTGCGGCGCGCGATCCGGAAAGGTCACAAGAGCGGGGTCGCCGTGGAAATCTCGCAGGGTCTGGATGCCGTACGCGCGTTCTACGGCCTGCAATGCAAGACGCGAAAGAAACACGGCCTTCCGCCCCAGCCGTTTCGATTCTTCCAGAACATCCACCAGCACATCCTGTCCCGTGATCGAGGGTTTGTCGTGTTGGCCCGGAACGGGCGGACGCCCGTGGCCGGCGCCGTGTTCTTCCATATTGGGAAACGGGTGATCTATAAGTTCGGCGCGTCCGACGATCGATTTCGGCAGTGGCGGGTCAACAATCTGGTCATGTGGGACGCGATTCGCTGGTATGCAACGCACGGGTTTGACGAGTTGGATTTTGGCCGCACCTCGCTGGATAACGAGGGCTTGCGGAGTTTCAAGCGCGGCTGGGGCACCCAGGAGCGCCGCATCGAATATGTGCGGTATGACCGTCGGAGCCGCGGTTTTGTGACCGTGAAAGATGAAGCCTTCGGCTGGCATAATCGCGTGTTCCGGGCACTCCCCGGTCCGGTCTCGCGGTGCATTGGAGCCGGGCTTTACAGACACATGGCTTAGGCACTATGGTGTGAGAGGTGATGTAAATGAATGATCGACAGACAATGAACCAACGGTCGCGGCTGACGCTTGATGACGTGTATTACGTGCTCTTCAAGCACAAGTGGAAGATTATCATCTGTTCGACCGCGGGGCTGTTGGGAGCCGTGGCGTGGGTGGCGTTCCGACCGCCGAGGTACGAATCGGAAGCCAAGCTGTTCATCCGCTACGTGCTGGATAGCAAGTCTCCCTCGCCGACACCAGACGGCTCGAGAATGATCTCATCGTATGACGGGCAGAGCGTCATCAACTCGGAAATCGAAATCCTGAACAGTCTGGACCTGGCCGAACAGGTCGTGGATACCATCGGGGCGGATAAGATCCTGGCCAAAGCCGGTGGAGGCAAGGACCGCATTCGGGCCGCCAATGTGGTTCGCAAGGGGTTGGTGGTCGAGGTGCCCAACAAGAGCAACGTGATGCGAATTCTTTTTCAGCATCCGGACCCCGACATCGTGCAACCGGTATTGACGGGGTTGATCGACAGCTACTTCAAGAAGCACGTGGAAATCCACCAGGCGTTTGGCGTGGTGGACGATTTCCTGTCGCAAGAGACGGACCAGTTGCGGGCTCAATTGGCCCAGACGGAGGAGGAACTTCACCAGGCACGAAACAAGGCCGGGGTGATTTCTCTCGAAGACAGCAAAAAGGACTACACCGACCAGATTGCCAAGATACGCCAGGAGATTTTTGATGCCGAGGCCGAGTTGGCCGAGCACCAGGCGACGCTGAAGGCGATCACGCCGACGGCGACCGGCAGCGCGGAACCGACCAACACCGAGCCTGCCGCGGCCTCGCTGCCCGTCGACGAATACAAGAGCATCTCGACGCGCGTCGATGAGTTATGGAAGAGGCAACAGGAGTTGGCGGCCCAATTCACCGATGAAAACATGCTCGTCAAGGGCGTACGCCAGCAGATCGCCGAAGCGGAACAGTCCAAGAGGACGCTGGAAGAAAAATATCCCGCGTTGACCCGGCTCGGCGTCTCGATCTTGAACCCGAGCACCCCGCGCGCCGGGAACTCGGTTGACGTCGGGACGGAAACGACCCAGGTATTGGCCCTCCAGACGAAGATCAAGGTTCTGAGCGGGCAGCTCGACCAGATTCGCAAGGAGGCCGGCAACATGGACCAGATGGACTCAACCATCTCGGAACTACAACGCAAGAAGAAACTCGAAGAAGCCAACTATCAATATTTCTCCTCGAGTTTGGAACAGGCCCGCATCGACGAAGCCGTGAATCATGGAAAGATCTCCAACATCAGCAAGATTCAGGCGCCTTCACCTCCGTACCGCGCGCCCTCCGGCTCGCCCAAGAAAATCGCGGTGATCGTCGCTGGTGGCGTGGTGCTGGGTTTGGGATGGGCGTTTCTGATCGAGTTGTTCCTGGATCGCTCGGTGAAACGGCCGATTGACGTGCACACGAAGTTGCGATTGCCGCTGTTCCTGGCCATTCCCGACGTTAACCGCAACGGACACCGGCGACTCGCGAAGGTGGACAAGGACAAGTTGCGCGCGCTGAAGCCGGCCGACAGTGGCGCGGCACCCGCACCGGCCGTCGGCGGCCCACCCCTTGACAGCGGGAGTCAGGGGATTGAGGCGTGGAGTCCGAAGTTGCCGTTGCGTCCGTTCTACGAAGCGTTGCGGGACCGGTTGGTCATGTATTTCGAGGTGCGCGGCATCACGCACAAGCCCAAGCTCATCGCCGTCACGAGTGCCGGCCGTGGCGCGGGTGTCACCACCACGGCGGCCGGCCTGGCAGCCACCCTCTCGGAGACCGGGGACGGCAACGTCCTGCTGGTGGACATGAACCAGGAGCAGGGATCGGCCCAACAGTTCTGCCAGGGACGGCCCGTGGCGAAGCTGGAGGAAGCGCTGTACAAGAAGGACAGCGCGCTGGTGCAGGACAAGCTGTATGTCGTGACCGAGACCGAAGCGGCGAACGGCAGCAAGCTCCCCCGGATTTTACCAAAGCGGTTCACAAACCTGGTGCCGAAGCTCAAGGTTAGCGATTACGACTACATCATTTTTGACATGCCGGCGATTACCCAGACGAGCGTGACACCGCGCCTGGCCGGATTCATGGACATGGTGTTGCTCGTCATCGAATCCGAGAAGACGGATCGCCAACTCGTTCAACAGAGCTGCGCGTTGCTGGCGGAATCGAAAGCCAACGTCTCCGCGGTGCTGAACAAGACCCGCACCTACGTACCGCAGCGATTGCATCAGGAATTCCTGAGCGACTCCTGATGTGATCGCCTGCGCCGCCGCGTCCATCGGATTGACGGGTTCCGGTAGGGCGCAGTCTGAATCCGCTCACCGAATTCTGGTTGGACAACTGCCAATGCTGAAGAACCGCATTTACTACCAGATAAAGCCGTATCTCCCGTGGCGTGTCCGGATGGGGCTGCGCCGGATCTTTGCCCGGCGAACGTTGCAGGCCTACAAGGATGTGTGGCCCATCAACCGCGCCGCAGCCCAACCACCCAAGAACTGGCCCGGCTGGCCGGGGCGGCAAGAAATTCGCCCTGGCAATCACGCACGACGTGGAAGGCGCCCGGGGGGTCGGCAAGATCGACCAATTGGTGGCGCTGGAGATGAAACTCGGGTTCCGGTCATCGTTCAATTTCGTTCCGGAAGGCGAAGTCAGTATTCCGCGAGAAATGCGCGCCGAGCTGGTTCGGAAGGGTTTTGAGGTGGGGGTGCATGATCTTCACCACGACGGGAAACTGTTTCGGGATCGCGCGGAGTTTACCCGGAAGGCCAAACGCATCAACTCCTACCTGAGCGAGTGGGGCTCCAGCGGGTTTCCGCTCGGCGTTCATGCACCACAATCTCGATTGGGTCCGCGACTCTGGAAATCCTGTATGATGCGTCCACGTTCGATACCGACCCGTTTGAACCCCAGCCCGATGGCGTCAACACGATTTTTCCGTTCTGGGTACCGGGCGTGGCGGGACGAGGATATGTGGAGTTGCCCTACACCCTGCCCCAGGACTCCACGCTGTTCCTGCTGCTGAAGGAGTCGTCACCCGAGATCTGGAAGAGGAAACTCGATTGGATCGTCGAGAGCGGTGGCATGGCGCTGGTGAACGTGCATCCCGATTACCTTAACTTCGACGAGTCGACGAAGTCGATCCGGACCTTTCCGTACACGTATTATCAGGAGTTCCTGGAATACATCCAGGAGAAGTACGCGAATCTCTACTGGCATGCGCTGCCCCGCGACGTGGCGAAATTCTGCGAGGTTCTCCGACCCGAGAGGCGGATGGCATCCGGCACGGCGGGTGTGCATGCTCACCCACTCGATTTATGAGAGTGACAACCGCGTGATGCGCTATGCGGAGGCATTGGCGGAGCAGGGTGACGAAGTCGACGTGTTGTGCGTGAAGCTGCACCGTAACCAACCAGACACCGAGACCATCAACCATGTCTGCGTACACCGCGTCCTGCTACGACCCAGCAAGCGTGGCAAGGGCCAGACAGGCTATCTGCTGCCGCTACTCCGGTTCTGGCTCAACTCGACCGTGTTGTTGACCTGTAAGAATCTGAAACGTCGGTACGACCTGATCCATGTTCACAACGTGCCCGATTTCCTGGTGTTTGCCGCGTGGGGGCCCAAGCTGACGGGGGCGAAGGTGATCCTGGATATTCACGATATTGTGCCGGAGTTCTATGGCAGCAAGTTCGGCAAACAAGAGGACACGACGGTCGTCCACCTGCTAAAATGGATGGAGCGACTGTCGGCCGGGTACGCCGACCATGTGATCATCGCCAACCACCTGTGGCACGACAAGTACGCACAGCGGACCGGTGCCAACGGCAAATGTTCTGTCATTATCAACTCCGTGGACAGGCGGATTTTTCAGCCTCGCCCTCGGACGCGGCACGACGGCAAACAGATAATTCTGTTTCCCGGCGGCCTACAATGGCACCAAGGATTGGATATCGCCATCCGCGCCATGCCCAAGATCATCGCCCGGTTACCCCAGGCCGAACTGCACATCTACGGCGATGGCAACATGAAGGACAGTCTGGTGGCCTTGTCCAACGAGCTGGGACTCGACGGCAAGGTCCGTTTCTACGGCATACTACCTGTGCGCCAGATCGCTGAAGTCATGGCTAATGCAGACGTCGGTGTGGTGCCCAAGCGCGCCGATTCATTCGGCGGCGAGGCGTACAGCACCAAGGTCATGGAGTTTATGTCCGTTGGGATTCCGGTCGTTGTGTCGAATACCAAAATCGACCGGTACTATTTCGATGACTCAGTGGTCCGCTTCTTCGAGTCAGGCAATTCGGATGCGCTCGCGGACGCGACGCTCGAAGTTTTACGCAGCGACGAGTCGTGTCGGCAAAGGGTGGCCCGCGCGTCCGATTACGCTATACGGAACTGTTGGGAGCTTCGAAGGGCGGATTATCTGAAGCTGGTGGACGGTCTGTGTGCTGAGAAGTAGGGCAAGCATTCCATCGGTCAATGGAGTGGGCGGCGGTGAGGCAGCGTGGCTGCCAACTCAGGGCCGCGTGGTGCTGCCAGCGCAGGTGAACCGATTGGGCGGTTCGACAGTCAATCCCTCAGAATTCCTCGTGCGCCGGTAGTATGCGCCTTGACCGTCTCATAACCCTGGGTTTGGTGCAGCCGATTCGTCGGGCGGTTTCGAGGCCGAAGCGCGCCCAATTGCCGATCCTCATGTATCATAGCATTTCCGACGGAACGGAAGACGCCGCATCGCCGTACTATCGCACCACCACCCGCCCGGCGATTTTCGCGCAACACATGGCCCTGTTGCGCGCCGAGGGTTACCGGGCGTTAAGCGTGCGGGACGGGTTGCGGGAGTTTCTTTCCGGGGGCAGCGACAGCGGGAGAACGGTGGTCCTGACGTTCGACGACGGTCTGCGCGATTTCTACACCAACGCCTTTCCCATCTTGCGGGAACACGAACAGACGGCCTCGGTCTTTTTGCCGACCGCGTTTATTGGAGATCAGCCGGGTCATTTCAAGGGCCAGGAATGCATGACTTGGAGTGAGGCCCGGGAACTGCACAAGGCGGGAATCGAAATCGGGTCCCACACGGTAAATCATCCCCAACTCTATAAACTCGGGTTTGATGAAATCCGCGCGGAACTGGCGAATTCGAAGGCGGTGATTGAGGACAAGCTCGGCAGCGCGGTTGTCTCGTTCGCATACCCGTACGCGTTTCCCGACGCGGACCGGTCGTTTGTGCGGGCGTTCGGTGATGTGGTCGCGCAGGCGGGCTACCGCTACTGTGTGACCACCGCACTGGGGTGTGTGAAACCCGGTGACAACGCCTATTGTTTGAAGCGGCTGCCAGCCAATTCCTCCGACGACGCGGCATTGTTCCGGGCCAAACTGGAAGGCTGCTATGATTGGCTGGAGCTACCGCAACGCGCGTTCAAGAGGTGGAAGCTGCGGTTCCTTGATTCCGCGAAGCGGGGCAACGGTTCCAAGGACTCCACAGGAGCCTCGCTGAATTAGGACCGGGTGATCGGCGTGACCCCCAGCTATATCGTCATTACTCCCGTGCGCAACGAGGGCCAGTATCTCCAGACCACGATCGATTCGGTGGTCGCGCAGACCCTGAGACCGCGAATCTGGGTCATCGTCGATGACGGATCCACGGACGACACGGGCAAACTCATCGACGCGGCGGCACAGCGGCATTCCTGGATCAAGGTCGTCCACCGGCCGGACCGCGGGTTTCGGAAACAGGGGGGCGGGGTCATTGAAGCCTTCGACGACGGCTTCAAGCTGGTGGCGGGAGAGTCGTGGGATTTTCTGGTCAAACTGGATGGGGACCTTTCGTTCGAACGTGATTATTTCGAGAACTGTCTGGGCCAATTCGCCGCTGACCCGAAACTAGGGGTGGGGGGAGGGAGCATCTATTCCAAGGTCGACGGGATCACGGTGGAGGATTCGCCGGGCGATCCATCGTTCCACGTCCGGGGCGCCACGAAGATTTATCGACGGGCAACGTGGGATGCCATTGGCGGTCTGATCCGGGCGCCCGGTTGGGACAGCCTTGATGAACTCAAGGCGAATATGCTCGGGTGGAACACGCGGTCGTTCCGTGACCTCCGGCTATTCCAACATCGGGGAACCGGGGCGGTGGACGGAACCTGGAAGACC
This sequence comes from uncultured Verrucomicrobiae bacterium, assembly GCA_963713705.1. Classification (GTDB taxonomy): domain Bacteria; phylum Verrucomicrobiota; class Verrucomicrobiia; order Palsa-1439; family Palsa-1439; genus Palsa-1439. The sequence continues at coordinate 21,091 of CAVQMY010000043.1, read as the reverse complement.
TCGGTCAAGAACGGACGCGCCAATTACGTGGTCGGTTATCACCCGCTGTTCATGGTTTGCAAGTGTGCGCGACGGCTGCTCGGATGGCCGTACGGCGTGGTTGCGGCAGGCCTCTTGTACGGCTATCTGTCGGGGTATTTCTCCAGTACGGAGCGGATTCGCGAGCCGGACGTGATTAGTTATGTCCGACGCGAGCAACTGCGCCGACTGTTTCTTCGCGAAAGCATCTGGGCGCAAAAATAGGTGATGGCTCGTATGTGCGGCATTACGGGAAAATTTAATTATCGCGAGGACGCCAGCGTTGACGCGGGGTTGATGCAGCGCATGACTCATCTTCTCGCCCACCGGGGCCCGGACGGGGACGGGCATTACGTCCAGGGAAGTATCGGTTTGGGACATCGTCGGCTCTCCATCATTGACCTGAGTACGGGAGGCCAACCCCTGGCGAACGAGGACGACACGGTCTGGATTGTTTTCAACGGCGAGATTTATAATTTTCAGGAACTCCGGGAGCAACTGGTCAAGCGGGGGCACGTGTTTCGCACGAAGTCCGACACGGAAGTCATCGTGCATCTGTACGAGGACCAGGGTCCCGAGTGCGTCCAACAGCTCCGCGGGATGTTTGCCTTCGCCATTTGGGATGCGAAGCGGCGCCGCCTGTTCCTAGCGCGCGACCGCGTGGGCATCAAGCCGCTGTACTATTTCGACAACGGCCGCGCCTTGTGGTTCGCCTCGGAGTTGAAAGCCATCCTTGCCGATCCATCCGTTCGCCGGGAGGTGAACGTGACGGCGATTCGAAAGTTTCTGGCGTTTAACTACCTGCCGGGGGAAGAAACGCTGTTTCGAGGAATGCGCAAACTCCTGCCTGGCCATTCTCTGATCGCCGAGGCGTCGGGTGTCACCACGCATCGTTATTGGGATCTTCGTTTTCCCGAGCGACGCCCGCCGATGTCCTTCGATGAGGCTGTCCACCAACTTCACGACCTGCTGGGCGCGACCGTGCGCGAGCACATGATCGCGGACGTGCCGGTGGGTGTCCTGCTGAGCGGCGGGGTTGATTCGTCCGCCATCTCCAGCCTGGCGGTTCAGGCGACGGGCAAGCAGATCAAGACGTTCACCATCGGCTTTGATGGCACCCAGGTCGTCGATGAACGGCCATTCGCCCGAATGGTCGCCGAGAGGTTTGGCACCGACCATTACGACATCAGCATCTCGGCGGACGATTTCTGGGATTTTCTTCCCTCGTGTGTATGGCACATGGAAGACCCCGTGTGTGAGCCGCCGGCCGTGGCACTGTATTACGTTTCCAAACTCGCTCGCAATCACGTCAAAGTGTTGTTGTCGGGCGAGGGTGGCGATGAGGCCTTCGCGGGGTACCCGAACTATCCCAACATGCTGAAGCTCGACCGCATCCGCGCGGCTCTGGGGCCACTGGCCCGGCCGGTCGGCGGTATGGCGGCCCGCGCGGGCATGTGGCTGGGAAACGAGCGCGCGCACCGATACGGGAACGCACTGGGACGTCCGTTGGCCGACTGCTACTACAGCCGCACATCGGGTCCGACGGCCTTTTTCCAACAGCAGGCAAACGAATTCTTCACGCCGGAGTTCCTGACGGCCAGCCAGTCTCTCGCTCCGGCCCGGGAGATTGCGGAGTTGTTGAAGCCCGCAGGGAAATGGGGCTTGCTCGACCAGATGTTGTACGTCGACACCAAGACGTGGCTGCCGGACGATCTGCTGGTGAAAGCGGACAAGATGACCATGGCCAATTCCGTCGAATTGCGCGTGCCGCTGCTGGATCATGTGGTGATGGAATTTGCGGCGTCTCTTCCACCCCATTTCAAGGTGGGCGGGGGGGACACGAAACGCGTGCTCAAGGCCACATTTGCCAAATTGCTGCCGGAAGAAATCTTGAAGCGCAAGAAGGCTGGGTTTCCGGTGCCGTATGGACCGTGGTTGCGCGACGGACTTAAGGGCCGGGTGGAGGACATCCTGCTTTCCGATCGGGCGGCATCCCGAGGCTATTTTCAGAAGCGCGAGGTCAACCGCTTGTTGCAGGCGGATTCGCGGTCCGGCCGTTTCAGCAAAGAGATCTTTTCGCTGTTGGTGGTGGAGTTGTGGCATCAGGCGTTTGTAGACGGTAGCCGGGCGATCTGATTGCACCCGGGAAGAAGCAGGTCAGCAGATGAATCGGGAAGGCAAACCAGTGCGGGTCCTGTACAGTTTCCCGCTCAAACTCGGGGCGGGCAGGATCTGTACCATCGCGTGGTACCAGGTGGATGGACTGGCAGCTGCAGGTGCCGAAGTCACGGTTTTCCCCGCATCCATAATCCGCCCGCTTCCGACCAACGTGAAGGTCAAGCCGACTCTGGCCCGGGGCAAACTCCGGTTGCCGCAGAAATTACTGGGCCGGATGGCCTATGCCAAATTGCACGACCGGATCGTGGCGCGACGAATTGAAAAGATGGCCGGCCAAATCGACATCATCCACGCTTGGCCATTGGCGTCGGTGGAAACACTCCGGACCGCCGCCCGGTTGGGGATCCCGACGGTGTTGGAGCGATGCAATGCGCACACCCGGTTTGCCTATGAAGTCGTGCAGCGAGAATGCGACCGCCTGGGTGTGCCCTTGCCGGCCGACCACGAACACGCGTATAACGCCGAATTGCTCGCCAGGGAAGAAGAGGAGTACCGGCTCGCGTTCCGGCTCCTATGCCCGTCGGATTTCGTGGTGAAGACATTCCTCGACCAAGGGTTTTCCCGTGAGAAACTGGTTCGGCATATTTACGGGGTGAATGAGAAGGCGTTCCATCCCGACAGCCGGCCACGAGATTCAAAGCGGGGGCTCACCATGATATCGGTCGGAGTCTGCGCGGTGAGGAAAGGGCTCCATTACGCGCTGGAAGCGTGGCTCCAATCTTCCGCGTCCCGCGAGGGTACTTTCTTGATTGCTGGAGAATTCTTGCCTGCCTACCGGGAAAAACTCTCGGTGATGCTGGCGCATCCCAGTGTGAAAGTGTTGGGACATCGCAGCGACGTGGCAGAGTTGGTGCGTAGCAGCGACATACTGGTTCTTCCGAGCATCGAGGAAGGATTCGGCCTGGTCTGCACCGAGGCGATGGCCAGCGGTTGTGTCCCCTTGGTCTCGGAGGCGTGCACCGATATCTGTCGGCACATGGAAAATGCCCTGGTACATCGCGTCGGTGACGTCGCTGCCCTGACCGAACACATTACGATGGTGGACAAAGACCGGGCACTGTTGGCGAAATTGCGGGCGCGAGGTTTGGAGACGGCGCCCGAGGTCACCTGGACTGTCGCGGGGGTGAGATTGTTAGACGCGTACCGCGCAGTCCTCGCGGCAGAATCGAGCCCGCGCAAGCTGGTGACGGAACCAGTGTAGAACTGTCGGACTGACTGCTGGGAAACGTCACGCACCGGAGCGCGCACGATAATGAAGCGGATGAAGAAACTTGTTACGTTCGTCGTGTACTACATCTACGCGGCGCTTTCATGCGTCTTCCTTTTCACGGTGGGCATCCTCCGCGGACGAAATCGGACCTTTCTCTACAAGATTGCATCGCATTTCGGACCATTTGAGGCGGATCCGGACACCTGTAAACCGCTGCTTCCCACCGTCACGGCGCGGGAAATCCTGCCTGCGGATATGGATGTTCACATTCTCGAACCCGTGGCTGTGGACGGGAATGTGACGATCCTGGAACTGCTGATCATTATCCAGTTGGCCAGGCAGCACGGAGCACTCCATTGTTTTGAAGTGGGAACGTTCGATGGGCGGACGACGCTGAACCTCGCCGTGAATTGTGCGGAGCAGGCAAAAGTATACACGTTGGACCTGCCCCAGGAAGAACTCGGGAAAACGTCCCTGGCAATTGAACAGGGTGACATTGCCTATATCGCGAAGCCAATATCCGGCGCCCGATTTCGAGGAACGCCCTACGAACACAAAATTGTGCAGTTGTACGGCGATTCGTCCACATTTGACTATTCACCCTATCGCAATCGGATGGACCTTGTTTTTATCGACGGGTCCCACTCCCACGATTACGTCCTGAATGACTCCCGGCGAGCGGTGGAACTGCTGCGCGAACGCAAGGGTGTCATTCTCTGGCATGACTATGGCGGTGTATGTGGAGGCGTCACCAAATGCCTGAATGGGCTGTACGGGAGCGAGCCCGGTTTTAGAGGGCTTCGGCATATCGAAGGGACTTCTTTGGCTTGCCTCGTGTGCAACGGCCGCTAGTGTTTTTCCCTGCAGTGTGATGATGGAATCTGCCAGATGAACCTCATTGGCGCATCTAGTTTGGGAATCTTGATTCTCGTGGTGCTGCTCGGCTCACGACGCTGGGCGATCATGGCCTTGATGGCGGGCGTATTGTACATCCCGGAAGCGCAGCAGATTGAGGTAATGAACTTCAATTTGTTTTCGGCGCGGTTTCTGGAAATTGCGGGGTTCGTTCGCGTCATGTCCCGTCGGGAGTTCTCCTTTTCGAAGTTGAACAAGATCGATTGGGCGCTGCTACTCCTGTATCCATTCACCGCCGTGGTGTTTTCGCTGCGCTCCAGCGAAGGCCAGGCGTATGTGATTGGCACCGCCGTGGACGCCATCCTGTGCTACTTCATGTTTCGAGGGCTGGTGGCGGACGCTGAGGAATTTCGATGGTTCCTACAGGCGCTCATCGTGCTGTTGGCGCCGTTTGCCGTGCTGGTGGTAATCGAGACATTGACCCGGTACAACGTGTTTACCCTTCTGGGCGGAGGCATGTATGAATGGGAACGCGAGGGAAGATACCGTTGTGTCGGGAGCTTTCGGCATCCGGATCTATTGGGAACAGTGGGCGCGAGTTTTCTTCCCCTGTACATCGGGCTCGCCTGCGGAAAGACGGGCCGAATGCGGGCCGTTGTCGCCATCGGGCTCTGTTTGGTGATCGTGTGGTCCTCAAATTCTGGTGGGCCGGCGTGTGCGGCGGCCGCGGGCGTGGCGGGCTGGATGTGCTGGAAATTCCGCACCAACATGCGCGCGCTTCGATGGGGAATTGTCGGGGTGGTTGTACTGGCGGCGGTGCTGATGAAGGCCCCGGTGTGGTATTTGCTGGCTCGTGCCAGCGACATTACCGGGGGCGATGGTTACCACCGTGCATATCTGATGGATGTGACGTACCGACATCTCAGTGGGTGGTGGCTTGAGGGCCTCCCCCTCCGTGAAACCATGGATTGGTTTCCCTACAGTCTGGGGAGCGGGGCGGATATTACCAATCAATTTGTGTCGTTCGGGCTCACGGCGGGCTTGGGAGCCATCGCGCTACTCATTCTGTTGTTGGTTCGGGCATTCAGTGCTGTAGGCCAGGCCTTGGGCAGCGTTCGCTCCAATTTCCAAGAGTCGAGTGAAACCGAATTTCTGCTTTGGGGTTTGGGAGTCATGTTGGCCGTGCATATCATCAACTGGTTTGGAATTACCTATTTCGATCAGTCGTACGTCATCTGGTTCATGCAACTGGCGGCGGTCTCGAGTATCACGGAGGGCTGCCTGCAAGCCAGCCCGGCTGTTGAGATGGATGAAGCGGGAGCATGGCCTGAACACGAAGAGGTCCTCCGAACCTGAAACACGATCGGTGACGCGAAGTGCGGGCCGTAAACGCCCCCTCGAGACATTCGCCGTGTCGGCTCTTGCGACATGTTGGTTAGTGCCATAATCCCGACGTACAATCGCGCCAGAACCATTGAGCGCGCGGTGAATAGTGTGCTCGGCCAGTCCTGGCAGCCAATGGAAGTCATTGTTGTCGATGATGGCTCGACAGATCAGACCACCGACATCCTGGCACGATACGGCGACCGGATCCGGCTGATTCGCCAGAAAAACCAGGGGCCAAGTGCCGCTAGAAACGCCGGTATCATGGCCGCTCGAGGAGAGATCATCTCTTTTCTGGACTCGGACGACTCGTGGTTGCCGGACAAGGTCGAACGACAGGTGAAATTGCTCCAGGCCACCGAGTCACAGGGGGTGGTCTGCTGCGTGAGCAACGCGCGGATGGAGTTCCTGTCCGGGACGAAGTATTCGTTCGCGGCGGCGTCGCTCCATCCTAGGCACGAGGAAGGGATCTGGAGCAATCCGGCCAAGGTACTCGTCACGCGGTTTCTGTTTTTCAATCAGGTGGTTGCGGTCCGGCGGACGGCGTTGGAGGAGACGGGCTATTTTCGTCCCGGGATCATGGAGGATTACGATCTGGCGTTGCGGCTGTCGCTGGTGGGCCCATGGGCGTTTATCGCCGATCCGTTGGTGGTGTGGTATGAGGAGAAGGGGGACAACCTTTCTCGTACGCACAGCCCACGCGAGATCACCGAACGCGCGCTGGAAATTCTCCAGGACATACGCGGTTCGTCCCGTTGGGGCTCGCTCCTGCCCGACCGGCTCTTGCGTCAGCGAATCCGGGAGTTGGAACGACAGATTTTGGCCCAACGACTGTCCGCTCAACACAGTCTGTTGGCCAATTGCCTCGCGAAATGTCTCTTTGGGTACTTGCGCGTGCAGAAGCGCGTCCAGTTGGATCTGCGACTGTATCCGTCCATGGTAACCCAGAAGGCATGAACCAACACTTGCGTCATGACGAAGTCACGACGACAGCTTTCGACGCAACAGTCGCGCGGTCGATTCATAGAGTTGCAATGACCGCAGCCGAATGGGCGACAGAGTTGAGAGAATGGATGAGCAGTGTTGCGACATGTCGTGCGTATGTGCTTGGAAACCAGCCGTGGCACCGATACTGCTGCTTAAGGCACCCACATGAGTATTGTTGTACCGACACTGGAAAGCGTGTCGACCCGGGATCGCTCTCCTTTTATCCGTCATCCGGCCACTCTCTGCCTCGCTATTCTCCTCCTGGCATGTGTCAATGCCTTCGGGGCCAGCTATTACGTGGACTATTCGAGCGGTGCCGACGGCAACTCCGGCACGAGCACGTCGTCACCGTGGAAGCATTGTCCGGGCGATCCCGCCGCAACCGGCACGGCGGCGAGCACCTCGCTCAAACCCGGCGACACGGTGTTCTTCAAGGGTGGCGTGCCCTACGTGCTAACGGGCAATGGAAGCACCGGTTACCAGACCGGGCATCGGGCTGAATTGGGGCGGGGCGGCCGGGCAGCCGATCACCTATGACGGCAACAGCGCCGGCACGTGGGGAACCGGTCGGGCGATTTTCACGGACAACTACACGAGCAACTACATCGCGGCATTCTATGCACCGGGCGCGGCCAGCTACCTCGTCTTCAACAACCTGGAAATCGGCCCGATCGGCGGCTCAGCCACGCTCCCGCCGGATCCGGGCACGGGTGTCCCGTCGAAAAACGGGTATGGCATTTTCATCGGCGGGACTTACCAGAACATTACCGCGGAGAACTGCTACTTCCACAACCTCGGCTACGCCTACAACACGATCCCGATGGACAACAACTCCCTATCGCAGAGCGACAGCCGGCTGTCATCGGCGGGCATCGAGTTGTACCAGGGCGGAACTGGGTTTGTCGTCTCCAACTGTGAGTTTACCTCGATGCACACGGGCATCGACCTGGTCTGGCAACAGAACACCTCCAACGTGGTGATCGAGGCCAGCTACATCCATGATTTCATCGTGTGGGGCATCGACGTGGCCGGCGTGTCGGGCAATCTCGATTATCTGACGATCAACGGCAACACGTTTTCCGGGCTGGGCTGGGCATATTCGCCGCCGAACTGGAAGGGGTACAATTACATCCCGGCCACCTGCAACACCTGTTTTGCCGGCTCGCCGCACCAGGACCCGATTTTCTTTCGGACGAGCAACACGGGCGTGACCTGCGGGACGCACAACAACATTTACAACAACGTGTTTCAGACGACGCATCCCAACGAGGTCTACACCGCGGACATTTACCTGGAGTACGCCCCGAGCGTGAACGTGTACAACAACCTGTTCGATGTTCCCAACGCGGGGGTATCAACGTCGGGCCAGAACATCTACGCGAATGTGACCGGCATCATCACCACGAATGCCTGGTACGGCGGGGGTGCGCCGGCGGTGCAGATCTCCTACGAACTCAATCAGCCGGGCACGATTCGGATCCTCAACAATACGATGGTGGTGAACCTGACCAGCTCGGCGCAGACGGCGGCGCTGCTCTGGGGCGCGTGCAGTTGTCTCCCCACGCCGTACACATGGCCAGCGAACGCGTTTCTGCAGGTGGAAAATAATCTGGGGTACTCGTGGACGGCGAACGGGTATTCGCAGGGAACGTTGCTCGTGCTCGGCGTGGTGACGAATGCCTACCCCGTCCCGCAGTGGACGGTCGATTACAACGGCTGGCACGACGACGGAAACGGCCCGTATTTCTGGTGGAATAACCAGCCCGGCTTCAACGTCAACGGCGCCCTGGCGGCGGAACAATCGGTCGGATTCGACGCGCACGGGATCACCAGCGACCCGCAGTTCGTCAGCCTAGCCTTCGGCTCCAGCACCAACTCCTACTTGAACAACTACCATTTGCAATCCGGTTCGCCCCCGATTGGGGCGGGCGCCAACCTCAGCAGTCTGAACTTGCCGGGGCTGAACGCCGACAAAGACGGTAATCCCCGACCGGCATCGGGTTCGTGGGACATGGGGGCTTATGAATACAATACGAACAGCGTGGCGCCGTCGCCGCCCGTGGCCTCATTCAACGCCGCACCGACCAGCGGGACGGCTCCGTTGACGGTCACGTTCACCGATGCGTCCACCGGCAGCATCACCGGCCGCTCCTGGCAATTCGGCGACGGGAATGTCACAAACACGACGGCGACCACCGTGGTTTACCAATATACCGCACCCGGCGCGGACACGGTCCAGTTGGTGGTGAGCGGCCCGGGCGGCTCGAGTACAAACGTGCAGGCCAATCTGATAACAATCGGAAACACGAACAGCGTGCCACCGTTGCCGCCCGTAGCCTCGTTCAGCGCCGCACCGACCGGCGGGACGGCTCCATTGACGGTCACGTTCAGCGATACCTCCACCGGCAGCATCACCGGCCGCTCCTGGCAATTCGGTGACGGGAATGTCACAAACACGACGGCGACGACCGTGATCTACCAATACACCGGAGCTGGTACGGACACGGTCCAGTTGGTTGTGAGCGGCGCGGGTGGCTCGAGTACAAACGTGCAGGCCAATCTGATAACGGTCAGTTCAACTGGCAATACGAATGGCGTTCCGCCGCCGGCAGCCGCGTTCAGTGCCGCGCCGACCAACGGTACGGCCCCGTTGACGGTCACGTTCACAGACACATCGACCGGCTCGGTCACGAACCGTCTGTGGCATTTTGGCGACGGGACTTCGACCAACGCGTTGGGCACCACGATGGTGCACCAATACACGGCACCGGGCACCGATACCGTGCGTTTGAGTGTCACGGGTCCTGGCGGTTCGAGCGTTGCCACGTATCTCAACCTGATAACAGTCGGAAACACGAACAGCGTGCCGCCGTCACCACCCATAGCCTCGTTCAGCGCCGCGCCGACCAGCGGGACGGCTCCGTTGACGGTCACGTTTACGGATACGTCCACCGGCAGCATCACCAGCTGCTCCTGGCAATTCGGCGATGGTAACGTAGCAAACACCACGGCGACGACCGTGACCCACCAATTCACCGGAGCGGGTACGGACACGGTCCAGTTGCTGGTGAGCGGCCCGGGCGGCTCGAGTACAAACGTGCAGGTCAACCTGATAACGGTCGGAAACACGAACAGCGTGCCGCCGTCACCGCCCATAGCGGCGTTCAGCGCCGCGCCGACCAGCGGGACGGTTCCATTGACGGTGACGTTCACGGACACATCGACCGGCTCGATCACGAACCGTCTGTGGCATTTCGGTGACGGGACTTCGGCCAACGCGTCGGGCACCACGATGGCGCACCAATACACGAGAGCGGGCACCAATACCGTGCAACTGGCTGTCAGTGGTGCCGGAGGCACGGAGGTGGACACGCAGGGCAACCTGATCATTGTCAACCCGGGTTCACAGTCCGGCGGCGGGACAAACGGCGTTCCGCAGGTCGGCAACAATGGTCACTGGCGGTTCCTGTTCGCATACTAGTGTGGTGTCACTGAAATGCCTTTCCAATGTCCATCTGGTCAAAATGAAGCGATTCATTGTAACGAAGCGTTAGGGACAGCACACTAGTCAGTCTCAGAAACGGGTCAGCGCGGCGGGAATCGCGCAAGATTTTTCGACCAGGTTCGGGTAGCGCACCGGGGAGGAAGCGACGGGTGCTGACTCGTGAATCCACGTTGATTAGCATAAGACCTTTGGATGGGTTGGTGAGGAGGCGATGGGCATCGGAACGATAGAACGGCTTGACCACGCGCGGTCGAGGATCCTAACGAGATTGTACACGCTGCTGTTGGCGAGCCAATTCAAGCAATTTGGCGCCGGGGCCAGAATCTCGCCGCCGTTTCGGTATTACGGTTTGCATCAGATCAGTTTGGGGGAACACGCATACATCGCTCGGAACTGCTGGATCCACGTTGTGGGAGATCACGAGGACGAGGATTGCTCCAAAATCATCATCCACGCCCACGCCGGGATCGGGATGGGATCTCATATCTCGGCTACGCAGCAGGTGGTGATCGGGGAGCATGTCCTGTTGGCCCCGAATGTTTACATCTCGGATCATGCTCACGCTTATGAAAACATGGACGTACCGATCATGCGTCAGGGCGTTACCTGCGTCGCTCCCGTATCCATCGGTCGGCACACCTGGCTCGGACAAAACGTCGTCGTCCTGCCCGGCGTGACCATCGGGCAGCACTGTATCATCGGCGCCAATTCCGTGGTCAATTCGTCAATTCCTGATGATTCCGTGGCGGTCGGCGCGCCGGCGCGTGTGGTGAAACAGTTCAACAAGAACAGCGGGCAATGGGAACGCGTTGGTTGACAACCCGGGTGCGCGCCCGAAATCGATGTTGCGTCCAGCGGTCTCCTGACAAATACGACAGGGCAGAAGGTCATTGAGCAAGACACTTAAATCAAGAGCGCTCGGCGCCGTGGTATGGAGCGCGGCCGAGCAATTCAGCTCGCAGGGCGTGCGGTTTGTCATCGGGATTTTTCTGGCCCGGCTGCTTCTTCCGGAACAGTTTGGTTTGCTGGGCATGATCGCCATCTTCCTGGGGGTTGCCCAGGTGTTCGCGAGTTGTGGTTTTGGGCAGGCCTTGATCCAACGGCAGGACGCCACCCAATTGGATGAAAGTTCCATCTTCTATTTAAACGTATTGCTGGGATTGATCGCCGCGGTCGGTCTGTTTCTGGCCGCGCCATGGGTCGCCGCGTTTTACAAGCAGCCACCGTTGATGCCGTTGACCCGGATCATGGCGGCGGACGTCTTGATCAACGCGTTCGGGGTCGTGCAGACGGCGCTGCTCACGAAGAAAATGGACTTCAAGACCCAGCTCAAGATCAGCGTTACGGCAAACTCGATATCGGGGGTGGTGGCGGTTATCCTGGCGATACGCGGAATGGGCGTGATGAGCCTCGCGGCCCAGATTTTGATTGCCGACACGTTGCGGACGGTGTTGCTGTGGACATCGCACGTCTGGCGGCCGTCGCCCGTGTTCAGCCTCGCTTCGGTTCGCCGATTGTTTTCCTTCGGATCGCGCATGTTCGCCTCGGGCTTGCTGTACGTGGTGTTTCAAAATCTGTATCCCTTTACGATCGGCAAGCTGTTTGCCGCCGCCTCCCTCGGTTACTACACGCGGGCTGGTTCGATGCAGGAAATGGTGTCGACCAACCTCATCAACGTGGTGGGCCGCGTTTCATTCCCGTTGTTTTCGGCCCTACAACACGACGTGGCGAGTATGAAACGGGCCGTGCGGAAAGCGTTGATGTCCATCGCCTTTGTCAGTTTTCCGGCCCTCATGGGTCTGGGTTGTGTCGCAGTGCCGCTGGTGCGGGTTTTGATCACCGACAAGTGGCTGCCGTCGGCAGGACTGATTCCCATCTTTTGCGTGGTGGGCGTGGTGAGCGTTCTGGATTCCATTCATTTGAACGCGTTGATGGCCCTGGGAAGGTCTGACTTGTTTTTCCGTTTGGAGATGATCAAGAAGTGCCTGATCATCCTGGCCATTATCGCAACCTATCATTATGGGATTCGCGGACTGGTTTGGGGGCAGGCGTGCACGGCGGTGCTTTGCTATTTCATCAACGCTTTCTACTCGGTCCGACTGTTATCGTACTCCTGGCGGGAGCAGTTTTTGGATTTGCTTCCCTACCTGAGTGTCTCCCTGTTGATGGGACTGGTCGTGGTCGCGACGAATGTGTTGGGAGTGAAGCGTCCCGTAGTGTTGCTGTGCGTACAGGTCGCGCTGGGCGGTGTCGCGTACGCCGCTGGGTGTGTGTTGTTGCGTGTCTCGGCTCTTGTCGACACCTGGAAGTTGGTTCAAGAGCGAATGGCTTTTTCGTGACGGCACAACTCGGTAGCACGTGAAGCGATAGATCGAGTTCTTTGTCAGGACAAATCAACGTGGTGGGTCGTCTGGTGAAACTGTCGGTGAGTATCGTGGTCGCGGGGGCTGACATTGTGATCAAGGGATTGCGCGTCGGCCGGGTGCCCGGATATTGCGTGGTCATTAACTATCACTCCGTTTCGGTCGAGACGGTACCGCTCTTGCGCAAGCAGTTGAACATATTGTCAAAGATGGCGCGGCCCCTGCGGGCAGCCGTCGTGGCGGCTTTGGAAGGCGGCTCGCGCTACGTGGCGGTAACGGCAGACGATGCGTTCTGCAGCTTCACGGAAAACGGGTTGCCAGAACTTTGTGAGCGCGAGATACCGGTGACAGTGTTTGTTCCGACGGGGTATGTGGGACGCAAGTCGGCCTGGGACGATTATGGGGGTGAGAACCGTGTTGGGGAGATGGTGGCCACAGCGGGAGACCTCCGTCGCATGGCCCAGTGGGAAACAGTGGATTTCGGCTCGCATTGCGTGTCGCACCCGGACTTGCCGCAGCTATCGGAAGCGGAAGCGGTTCGAGAACTGCGGGAGTCCAAGGCCGCGCTGGAGGCGATGGTGGGACGCAACGTTGTCGCCTTGAGCTTCCCGTACGGAAGCTACGGTTCGCGGGAATTGAGGCTCGCGGCCGAAGCCGGCTACGAATTCTATTTTGACTCCACACCGCAGAGCGTGTCGTCGGCGATGCGGGGAGGACTGATCGGGCGGGTGTCCGTGCAGCCAACCGATTGGGACATCGAATTCCGACTGAAGTTGTTGGGCGCGTATCGGTGGGTAAGATGGAGTTCGGTGGCCAAGCGCCGCCTTTTGTCGTTGCTCGGTCGGAAGCCAGCGCCGGTGGTGAAAAACTAGGGACCCAATGCGCAGCTCGGTAGAAATTGATCGGGTGACGTCGGCGGAATGGGCCGAACTGTTGGAATTGTTTGTCGACGCCAATGTGTACCAGACCTGGAGCTACGGCTCGATCCGCTGGGGCGAGGGCAATCTGAGCCATATCGTGCTCAAGCAGGGCGGCAACGTCGTCGGGATCGCGCAGGTTCGGATCGTTCGTGTGCCGGTGGTTGGATGTGGAATCGCGTATCTTCGCTGGGGGCCGTTGTGCCACCGGCGGGGAAGGGAACTTGACCCCGAAATTCTGCGAGACATGGCGCAAGCGCTCCAGACGGAGTACGTCGAGCGCCGGAGATTGTTTTTGCGCATTCTGCCGAATGCATTCGTCGGGTCGCCGCGCGCTGAATTGTTCCAAGCCGGGTTTTCGCGGTTCAAGACGGGGCCAGCCAACAAGGTCGATACCTACCGTACGATGGTGGTCGATCTGTCGGGCACGCTCGACGAATTGCGCAAACGGCTCAACTCGAAGTGGCGAAACCAATTGAATCGGGCCGAGAAAAACGGCTTGCAGATCGTCGCGGGGAACGGAATCGAGATGTACCGCGTATTCGCGGCGATCTACCGGGAAATGTGGGAGCGCAAACGGTTTGTTACGTCGGTGGACGTGGACGAGTTTGCCCGAATTCAGGAAGGACTGTCCGAAAGTCAACGGATGAGGGTGTTGATTTGCCGTCAGGGTGACACTCCCGTGGCCGGAATTGTTTGTTCCGCCATGGGCGACACCGCAATCTGCCTGCTCGCAGCCACGAGCGACGCCGGCCTCCAGTTCAAGGGCGCGTACCTCCTTCAATGGACCATGATCCGCTGGCTTAAGGAACACGGGTTCCGATATTACGATCTCGGAGGAATCGATCCCGTAATCAATCCGGGTGTCTACCATTTTAAGAGCGGCTTTTCGGGGAATGATGTTAGCCACATGGCCCCGCTTGCGGCGTGCAACAGCCTCTGGGGGGCCGCGTTCGTAAAGGCGGTCGATTTCGTGCGCCTGTGGCGGCGGGGCAGCAACCGTCATGTGGCCCGAGGTCTACCCCAACAAAGGGGGGCACAACCGCTCCCGGGAACAGAACCTGTCCGTTAGATCGGCGAGAAGAACGTAAGCACGGAGTTTCGTCGCCCCTGTCATGGATGTATCGGTCATCATTGTGAGTTGGAACGCCCGGCAGCATTTGGAGGAGTGCTTGGCCAGCATACACGAATCGAGCGCGCCGTCGCTTCCGGAAGTGATTGTCGTGGACAACGCCTCGACGGATGGGTCGCCGGAAATGGTGGAAGAGCGGTTCCCGGACGTTAAGCTGGTGCGCTGCCGCGAGAACCTCGGGTTTGCCAGAGCCAATAATATCGGGATCAAACAGAGTCAGAGGCGCCATATCGCGTTGGTCAACTCGGATGTGAAACTCGTGGGACGGTGCCTGGACACACTGGCGACGTTTTTGGATCAGAATCCAAAAGTCGGGCTGGTGGGCCCGAGGATTCTCAACACAGATTTGACATGTCAGAGCAGCTGCCGGCGATTTCCCAACCCGTGGAACAACTTCTGTTCGGCGACGGGCCTGACTCGGTTGGCGGGCGGCCACAAATTCTTCAGTGGCGAACACATGCTGTATTTCCGCCACGATCGGGTTCGCCCCGTGGACGTGCTGGTGGGCTGCTTTTGGATGATGCGCCGCGAAGCGGTGGAAACGGTGGGCTTGCTCGACGAGGAATTCTTCATATTCGCGGAAGATGTGGACTGGTGCCGACGCTGCTGGAACGCGGGATGGGAGATCGTGTTCTGCCCCGACGCGCAGGCGATCCACCACCGGGGAGGCAGTTCAGTGAACGACCCCGTTCGGTTCGCGGTGGAACAACATCGTGCCGTGTTGCGTTACTGGCGGAAACATCATGGGACCCTCGGGCGCCTGTACATGGTGGTTCTTCTGAGTTTCGGACAGCTCCTCCGATATCTCTCGGCGTTCGTCTCGACGCTCGTGCGACGGTCGGCGGCGGCAGACAGTCGGCTTCGCATGCGCAAGGCCAGTGCGTGCTTGCGGGCTTGTTTCGGCAGGGATTGCTCCCGGGCATCGGGAGGCGTGGGAGCACCCGGGTGAGCGTGGCCCGAACGAGATTGTGGAATCCTGTGACCCGCGCGCGTTCCTATTGGCGGCGACATGGCGTGGCGGCGACCCTCCGTCGCGCATGGCTGGGGCTGGGTCGGGCGGTCGGCGGCAACAGGCTCGTACTGTTCTCCTGTGATTTGGCGATGTTGCCGGTGCGGAAGAATGAGCTGACGGACGGCCTCGAATTCGAGCGGAAAATCCGCGAAGCGGACTTGGACTCGCGCGACCGGGAACAGATCGTCAATTTCTGGAACCCGGACGTCACCGGGCGACAGATCACGGAACGGTTTGGGAAGGGGGCGTCTCTTTGGCTGGTCCGGGCCGATGGCCGACTGGCCGGATACGGTTGGACGCTCGTCGGAGACACGATGGAACCTCACTACGTTTCGCTGGGGCGAGAGGACGTGCATCTTTTCGATTTCCTTGTGTTCCCGGACTTCCGCGGGCGGGGAATCAACCCCACTCTCGTCATCCACATTTTGGAAACGATAGCCGGCGAGGGAAAAAGACGGGCGTTTATCGAAGCGGCCGAATGGAACACGCCGCAGTTATCATCGCTGGGGCGAACGCCGTTTCGGAAATTGGGTGTGGGACGGAAGCGCGGTCTATTTGGCAACCCATCGGTGGTGTGGAGCAGCCAGGACGCGCTTGGGTGCGCGGTCAACGATGTGGCGATAAGCAACGGAAAGGAACGCTCATGACAAAGCGCCGATTCAGTGTGGTGGTTCCCGCGTACAACCGCGAAAAACTTGTCGGTCCGACCATTGATTCCGTGCTGGCGCAGACGTTCACGGATTACGAGATCATCGTGGTCGATGACGGATCAACCGACGGGACACCGGAGGTGTTGCGGTCGTACGGGTCACAGATCAAGGTCATCCGTCAAGAGAACCGGGGACCGGACGTTGCTCGCGACCGCGGCATCACCGCGGCAACGGCCGATTACGTGGCGTTGCTGGATAGCGATGACCTGCTGTGGCCCCACGCGCTGGCCACGTACGATCGGATCATTCGTGGTTGTCATTCGCCAGAGTTGATCATCGGCGCCGTGACGTACTTCAAAGATGGACAGACCCCGCAGCCCAACGGCGATGGAGCGGCGGAGATCGAGGTCTTCCAGTACCCCGACTACCTGACCAAGGACGTTTCCGTCGGCCTCTACGGCAGTAACGTGGTGGCGAAGAAGTCTCTCTTCGAGCAGGCAGGCGGTCTGCGCCAGAGCACAGCCACGACGTATCACATGGATCTGGTGGACACCATGCTGCGAATCGGAATTTACGGGCCGTGCGTGGTGATGAAGTCACCCGCCACTGCCGCCTATCGGGTGCACCAGACCAATACGTGCCGCGACGTTCGGGGAATGGCCAACGGCATATTTCCGATTATTGAGGCCGAACGAAGGGGACAGTACCCGGGTGGCCGGTCGCGCCGATTTGACCGGTACGCGTGCATTGGCGGGGCCGCCTGGCTCTGGTTCAAATACGCGCTGGCCGATGGTCAAATGCGCGTTGTCGGCAAATACATGCTCCACTGCACCCCGATGATCGCTGCGGGTGCGCTCAAGAGAATTCGGGCACGATTGCGAGGGCGCACTCGTCCCGTCTGTGTGCCTCGCGTCTGACGCGAGCAGAACCGGGAAAACAGGGATCAGACACCATGAGTAGTTCATCCAACAAGCTGTGCCACGGCGACGTAGTCGAAGTGCGGCCGTGGGCGGAGATACGCGCGACGCTGTGCACAATCCTGCGCAGTCCACCCGAATCGTGGAATGATCTGCGCGGCTCGCTGGCGGGGCCGATGCATGAGGTGGATTGGTTCCGGGCTAGTATTGAGGCGTTTCGGTTGGAGCCGTTTATTGTTGCGATTGGACCTCCTGAACGGCCCCGAGCACTGGCGCCGCTGGCACTCGTGCGGGGACGGTTGGAGGCCGTGGGGGTGCAGCAACTCTCCGAACCGATGGACTTCTTCGCGGAAGACCAAGCTGCGGCTACCGAACTTGCCGAAGCCGTCGCCGGCATCGGCCTGCCACTGTTGCTCCGGCGGATTCCGAAACTTTCGCCAGTCATCCCGGCGTTGCGGCGGACGTGGCGTCGTGCCCTGTGGATTGAACGCCCGATGAGTAGTTGTCCGGTTCTTGCCTTGGATGAAACGTGGATCGATCCGGAGTCGCACCTCTCTTCCCGTCGTCGAGCGGATTTTCGGCGGGCTCGCAAGCACACCGGGCGTGCGGAGGCGGAGATTCTCATTCCGACTGTTGACGAAACACCGGCACTGTTGGAAACCGCCTTGAAGATCGAACACCAATGCTGGAAGGGGCGGAACGGGACCTCGGTGCTCCAACAGCCGGAGCGAGCAGACTTCTTCCGCCGGTATTGCCAGATGAAAGCGGCGGATGGGACTTTGCGACTCGCGTTTCTGAAAATCGGCGGGGAGTACGCGGCGATGCAGATCGCCGTGGAAAGGGACAATGCCTATTGGCTGCTGAAGATTGGCTATGATGAGCGGTTTGCGCGATGCTCCCCGGGGCAATTGTTGATCAGTCATTCAATTGGCTGGGCTGCTGCACGCGGATTACAGTCGTATGAGTTTCTGGGAAAGGCCGAAACATGGATTGGCCTGTGGACGCAATGTCGGCGCCCATGTGTGGCGATCGGTGTGTATCCCCCGCGCGTGGCAAGTATGCGAGGAGCGCTTCGTGACGCGTGGGATTTGGCTGCTTGGACGTTGCGTCGGAGAAGGCGGGCGGCATGAAGAAGCTAAAGGCTCGCGTCATTGCGCTGGCCGGCTCGCGGTACATCGTGGGTGATCACATTGCTGATGTGAAGCGGGTTTGTGGTCGGTTGAGTGAGTTGGGCTATTCCCTCACCGTCTGTTACTGGGACGGTTTACCGGATCGTGCGGACGAGATCATCTTGCGCTATGAGGAGGCGCTCGAAGCAATCACCGGGCGCGCTTCCTATCTTTCCGTTAAAAGCAACGGCCCTCAACTTTTCCGTTCCGCTGTTCGAGCGTGTTGCCAACCGGGGGATGCGGTTGCATTTCGATGCCATGGCCGCGGACGCAGTGGACCGGACCTTCACACTGATCGAACAACTCAAGGGAGACCGTGGTTGTACCTTGCCGGGACGATGGCAGCGCAGCGATGCGGACGCGGATCGTGCGGTCGAGATGGGACTGGCCGTTCGCATCTGCAAGGGCCAGTTCAAGAGTGACCGCGACCGAGACCCACGAGTTGGATTTCTTTCTGTGGTCGACCGATTGGCCGGACGAGCGCCATATGTATCAGTTGCGAGCCATGACCGGAAGCTTGCGAAGGAGGCATTACGCCGACTTCAGGTGGCCGGCACGCCTTGTGAATTGGAACAGCTCTATGGTATTCCACTCGCCCCTCCACCCGCGCGAGTCTACATACCGTACGGTCATGCCCTGCTTCCATACGCAATGGCTCAATTGAAAGATAACCCGAGGATTCTCTGGTGGCTCGCCCGTGATATCATGCTGTGCCGTCGTCCTCGGGCTTAGAGCCTGTCCCAAAACCACTACTTCGAGCCGTTCTTGTGCGGGAACCAACGCGAAATGTGGCAAGAAAGTCCGCCTTTTTGAGATAGGCTCTTGGCATCAGTAGGGGAGCCACCTGCTTCAACGGTTCCCCCCACTCTCGTCATCCACATTTTGGAAACGATTGCCGGCCAGGGAAGGAGGCGGGCGTTTATCGAAGCCGCCGGGTGGAACACAGCGCAATTATCATCCTTGCGCCGGACACCGTTTCGGCAATTCGCTGTGGCACGGAAGCGCGGTCTGTTTGGCAAACCATCGGTGGTGTGGGGCAGCAAGGACACACCGCTACGCGCGGTCAACGATGTGGCGATGAACAACGAGAGAGGCCAATCACAATGAACCCCCGATTCAGTGTGGTGGTTCCCGTGTTCAACCGCGAGAAGCTCGTCGGTCCGACCATTGATTCCGTGCTGGCGCAGACGTTTACCAATTACGAAATCATCGTGGTGGACGACGGATCGACGAACGGCACGGCCGAAGTGCTCCGGTCGTACGGAACGAAGATCAAGGCCATTCGTCAGGCGAACCAGGGACCGGAGGTCGCCCGCAACACGGGAGTCTCCGCGGCGAATGGCGAATACCTCGCGTTTCTGGACAGCGACGACCTTCTGCTTCCCTGCGCTTTGGCAACCTACGAGCGCGTCATCCGTGAGTTAGGTTCGCCAGCATTGGTGATTGGAACCGTGACCCATTTCAAGGATGGGCAGGCCGTGGATGCGGACGCCAGCACTCCCAACGCCATCGAGTTGCTGCGATTCCGTGACTACTTGGCCAAAGATGTGGCCATCGGTCTGTACGGCAGCAACATAGTGATAAAGAGGTCCATTCTCGACCAAGCAGGCGGATTGCGAACAAGCACGCCCACGACGTTTTATTTGGATATCTGGGATATGATGCTTCGCTTGGGAACCTACGGACCTTGCGTGTTGGTGAGGCGGCCGGCGACGGTGGCTTATCGGCTTCACAACACGAACGCCGTTCGCAACGTGGAAGCGATGGTCAAAGGCGTCTCGCGCTTGATCGAGGCCGAGCGGAGAGGACAATACCCGGGCGGGCGATCCCGCAGGTTTGCCCGATATGCCTGCCTTGGTTGCTGGACTTGGAGTTTGTTCAGTTATGCGCTGAAAAGCCGCCGTCCCAGACTGGGGTTTGGAGTCCTTCTCCGGAACAGCCCGATGATCTGGCCGGCGGGATGAAGAAGTTATGGTGCCAACTTCGCCGGACCGGCTCGGTGTTGCGGTTGCCGGAGGCCTGCGAAACAGAGAGAACGATGAAGAGTGAGAACCTTCCCGGGGCGGCTTCGATCCGGTGAAAGTTGCGGACGGGCGCTAACGATGGGCGAGAAACCGTTCAAGCGTGTCCTGCAGACATGGGATGCGGTGCGCCGCGGGGTGCGGCGATTCAGCGCGCACCGAGCTATAACCGTGAGCCCCTCGGCCAATGTCAGGTCGGCAATTCCGGGATCCCAGTTGATGCGCACTATCACTGCTTGTGAGGTTACTGAAATTAGCTGAATTGGCTCAACTCCAACGGCGGCTCATAAATCTCGTGGGGGACGTCCTGATTGTGAAACACGAGGGACCGACTACCGAAATACCAATGGGGTCGTCCGCATTTTAGCTGCTGCCAATGACAACGTCCTCCGCAAACATGACTGTCTCGGGCGTGGAATTGATCCAATCGAACCTGAAGAGTCAGTATGTGCTAGTGTGCTCTCGGAAGATTGATGGACGCGTGGCTGTCAGTTGGATGTCGCGTGAACTGGAAGACTCCGTCTGGGACAACTTTCTTCAGGGGACTCCATTGGGGCATTTTGAGCAGTCGAGCTGGTGGGCACGAGCCAAACGCATCGAAGGCTGGCGGCCAATTCGGATGATACTCACGTTGGATGACCAAATTGCAGGGGGCTTCCAAATACTGGCGCGGGACACTCGCCTTGGCGGTGTTGGGCACATTTATAAGGGGCCTGTGGTTGCGCCCCAAGAACCCGCTTTGCTTGATTTTCTGATCGAACTTGTTGCCATGAT
>CAVQMY010000042.1:0-12647 GCA_963713705.1 uncultured Verrucomicrobiae bacterium | reverse complement strand
ATGTTATAGCCTGCTGGTTCAGTTTTCTCGTATTGCTAGCAGACGGCCTAATACTGCGGCACGTTCGGGTCGATCTGCTCGGCCCAGGCGTTGATGCCGCCGGCGACGTTCTTGAGTTTGCCGTAGCCCTGCGAGCGAAGAAATTTCAGCGCGCGACCGCTGCGGCGCACCGGATTTGCAGTGCAGGACGATGAAGCTTGTCCTTGGGCAATTCCTGGAATCGCTGCGGCAATTCGGGCAACGGGAGTTTCACCGCGCCGTCGATGGTGCAGATGGCGAATTCGTCGGGATTGCGGACATCGACGAGGACGAAATCGTCCTTGCGGTCGCGCATCTTTTTGAGCGTCTCGACGCTGATGTCGTCGGGACCAAGTCCTTCGTCTTTCTGTTTCCACGATAGAATCTCCTGATGAACCGCCGTCCTCGCCGCGGCCAATGCCGCAGAATTCGAGGTAATCGATCAATTCCGTGATGGTCGGATTCTCGCCGCAAACCGGGCACTTCGGGTCGCGCGGGATCTTGTACTCGCGGAACCTCATTTCCAGCGCGTTGAACCGCAGCAGCCGTCCCATGAGCGATTTGCCCTTGCCGATGATGAGCTTGAAGACTTCGTTCGCCTGGATGTTGCCGATGATGCCGCAAATGACGCCGAGCACGCCGCCTTCCGCGCAACTCGGCACCATGCCGGGCGGCGGCGGTTCGGGATACCAGCAGCGGTAACACGGCCCGCCGAGATGCGGCGCGAACACGCTGGCCTGCCTTCGAAACGGAAAATCGAGCCATAGACGTTCGGCTTTTTGAGCATCACGCAGGCGTCGTTGACCAGATAGCGCGTCGGAAAATTGTCCGTGCCGTCCATGACCAGATCGTAGGGCCTGATGATGTCGAGCGCGTTTTCGCTGGTGATGTTCACGGGGTGGGAGATGAAATTCAGGTTCGGGTTGATCGCCTTGAGTTTTTCCTCGGCGCTCTTGAGCTTGTGTTTGCCCACGTCGCCCGTGAAATGCAGGATCTGGCGCTGGAGGTTGTGAAATCCACCGTGTCGAACTCGACCATGCCGATCGTGCCGATGCCGGCCGCGGCGAGATACAGCGCGATGGGCGAACCGAGGCCGCCCGAGCCGATGAGCAGCACCTTCGCGGCCTTGATCCGTTCCTTGACCTGCCATGCCGACTTCCGGCAGAATCAGGTGCCGCGAATAGCGCTTGATCTCTTCGTTCGTCAGCTTCGCCCGGTCCTTGATGATCGGATCGAGCTTGGCGAGGTTCCCGCCCGCAATCGACGGCACGATGGAGATTTCGTCGCCTTCGTTAACGGGAGCGTCGTCGCCCTTGGCGCGGATGTCTTCGTCGTTGACGTACACCCGCACGAAATTGCGCAGTTTGCCGTCATCGCCGTACAGATGCGGACGCAGTTGCGCGTGCTCGGTGGTCAGGTTGCCCAGCACTTCGCTGATCGTCCCGCCGGGCACTTCGACCGTCGCCTGCCCGTTGGCAAAACGACGCAGCGCTGTTGGTATCGTGACTTTAATCGCCATCGTGTTCTCCTGAATCAAATCCGCAGCTCGCGGTGGATAGTCTATCGCATTACTCGGAAATTTCAACTGCCTCTTGGTCGAACGCCGAGCGGTCATCCCGTAGCCGCCAGGAGTTGGATTCGACCGCCTTACCTTTCACCACCGAGACGATCAGGTACGAAAAATTCGGCCACGCGTGATCGAGGTCGAACTGCGACGGACGCGCCGCCACGTCCGGATGCGAATGATAAATCCCCAGTACGTCCATCCCGCGTTTGTCGGCCTCGCGCTCGATTTTCATGTACGCTAGCGGATCGATCAGGTAACGGTTGCGCGCGCTCTCCCCACCGGAGGCGGGCAGGTCGGTGCGCTCGTTGTCGGCGGAGACGATCTCCGTAACCACACCGCTCTTTGCCGAGCATCACCCCGCACGCCTCGTTCGGGTAACCTGATTCCAAATGCTTGTGAATTTGATGCAAGAGTTGCGGGGAGAGTTTCATGCCGCCTCCCAGAACTTCTCGCTTTGGTAGCGCGCGCCGGCATCGGGACAAATGGCGACGATCATGCCCTCCTTGATGTTGGCCGCAACCTTGAGCGCGGCGCAAATGGCGGCGCCCGCGCTGACACCGACGTACAGTCCTTCCTCCCGCGTCATGCGCCGCGCCATTTGCTGCGCGGCTTCGGTGGAGATTCCGACAATCTGGTCGGGAACTTTCGCGTCGTACAACGCCGGGACGTGCGCTGCCGTTTCCATGTGCTTGAGCCCTTCCAAGCCGTGAAATGGCCCCTCGGGTTGGATGGCCACGAGCTTGATGTCGGGATTGAATTCGCGAAGCCGTTGGCCCGTGCCCATCAACGTGCCGCTCGTGCCGAGCCCGGCGAGGAAGTGGGTGATTTTGCCGTCGGCCTGCTTGATGATCTCCGGCGCTGTGGTTTCATAATGCGCGCGCGGGTTTTCGGGATTGCCGTATTGATCGGGGTAAAAATACAGGTCGGGCTGCTCCTTGTACAGCCGCTGCGCCGCGTAGAACGCTCCGTCACTGCCCTCCGCCGGGTCGGTGAGAACGACTTCCGCGCCGTAGGCCTTCAGAAGTTTCTTGCGCTCGGGACTGGCATTCGCGGGCATCAACAACTTGCAGCGGTAGCCGCGCCGCGCGGCGATCATGGCGTACGCAATCCCCGTATTACCACTGGTAGCGTCGAGGATCATCTTCCCGGGCGTAAGCTGGCCGGACACTTCCGCGGCGCGAATCATGCGGTACGCGGGCCGGTCCTTCACGGAACCGCCGGGATTGTACCACTCCGCCTTGCCGAGAATGCGGACCCGGGGGAATTCGCGCCCGATGCGCAGCAAGGGAATCAACGGCGTGTTGCCAATCGTCCGCAACAACGCGTCCGAATCCGACGACGGCAGGAGCGAGGCTTGACCCATCGTCAGGCCGGCTTGTCCCCCTTGACGATCGGTGCGTTGACCAGATTGCCCCACTCGGTCCACGACCCATCGTAGTTTTTCACGCTCGGATAGCCGAGCAGATACTTCAGCACAAACCACGTGTGCGCCGACCGTTCGCCGATCCGGCAGTAGGCAATGGTATCGTCGTACGGGGTGACCCCGCAGCCGCGGTACAATTCCAACAACGCGTCATGGTCTTTGAATGTGCCGTCTTCGTTGACCGCCTGCGCCCACGGGACGTTCAACGCCGTGGGTATGTGGCCGCCGCGTTGAGCGGTTTCAGTCATTCCCGGCGGGGCAATCACTTTCCCGGTGTATTCATCAGGCGACCGCACATCCACGAGGTTGAACTTGCTCTCCTTGATCGCCTGTGTCACGTCATCGCGAAACGCGCGCACCGACGTATCCGCCGGGCGGGCGCGGTAGCTGGTCGCGTGGTACCCGGGCACGTCTTTGGTGACCGCGCGCTTCTCGGCGAGCCATTTCTTGCGTCCGCCGTTCATAATGCGGGCGTCGCGGTGGCCGTACAGTTTGAGTTGCCAAAACGCGTAGCACGCGAACCAGTTGTTGTTGTCTCCGTACAGAACGACGGTTGTATCCACGTCGATGCCCGACTCGCCCATCAACTTCTCGAATGCTTCCTCGGTGAGCACGTCGCGGCGGATGTTGTCACAGAGTTGGCTCTGCCAGTTCCAAGCGATGGCTCCGGCGATATGACTCTGCTCATAAGCCCACGTGTCAACGTCCACCTCGATGAGACGCACATTGGTGTCGTTCTTGTGTTGTTCAACCCAATCGGTCGAAACGAGAACATCGGGATGTGAATACGGCTTCGTCATGAAAAGTACCTCTTCATTTTGTGCTATTCAAACCAGTTCTGAAATGTGCAACCCGCCAAGACCAGCATGATTATACCACGAAGATGCGGTGGGGCAATGACGTGTTTCGACGGAGCGTAGGCCATGTAAGAAATTGGTGGAGATGAGGGGATTTGAACCCCTGACCTCCTCGTTGCGAACGAGGCGCTCTCCCAACTGAGCTACATCCCCAACTGCGGTGCACGGGCACCATTCCAAAAAACCCTGCCTGAGTCAAGCTGATCGAGCCGGACCTGCGGACCATGGCACGTACCCTGCTTAACATCCCGTCCATGAAACGCAATGCGCAAAAGGGTAACCGCAAGAACCCCCCAACGCTGGCGGATTTGATCGCCACCGTAAACCAACTCACGCGTGACGAACAGCTTGGCGCATATATCGTTGCCGACCTGATTAATTCACGTAAGGTCCGTCTGGAAGGCCAGTTCCAAGGACATAACGTGATCGTTTCGGACTAGTCGTAACCGCTGGGTCGGACGCCCGCGGGGTCTCACCCTTGCAAAAAAGTCCTGCCCTTTTGCGCTCATTTTTGCCACACTCGCGCAAAAATGAGCGCTCTATTTCGTCCCCACCATAAAACTGTCATTGGCGTCGTTCACCTGAAACCTCTTCCCGGCTCCCCCAAATGGGGTGGCAACCTGCCGTCCGTCATCGATTTTGCCCTCACGGACGCCCGGGCCTACGAGCGCGGCGGCGTTAACGCGATCATCATCGAAAACTTCGGCGACGCGCCATTCACCAAGTCCCGTGTCGGGCCTGAAACCGTCGCCGCCATGTCCGCCGCAGGCACGGCGGTCCGCGCCGCAATCAAACTGCCGCTGGGATTCAACGTTCTGCGCAACGACCCGCAAACCGCGTTGGCGCTGTGCGCTGCGTGTGGCGGGAGTTTCATGCGGGTGAACGTCCATACCGGCGCGATGCTGACCGATCAGGGCATCATTGAGGGCGACGCTTACGGAACTGTCCGTTATCGCGAACGAATTTGCCCGACCGCGTCCATTTTTGCCGATGTCCACGTGAAGCACGCCGTCCCGCTCGGTAATTTTGAGATCGAGGACTCGGCGCATGATACGTTGGATCGCGGGCTGGCCGATGCGCTGATTATTTCGGGAACGGGCACGGGCAGGGTCGCGGACATCACGGACGTGCAGCGCGTTCGCAAAGCGTGCCCGTCCGCGAAGATCCTCATCGGCAGCGGCATCAATGTCGACAACGTCCGCGAATTCCTCCGCTTTGCCGATGGCGTGATCGTGGGCACGTCGCTCAAGGTCGGCGGCAAATTATTCAGCCCGGTCGATCCCAAGCGCGTGGCCGCGCTCGTCAAAGCCGCCCGCGCGTGAACACGATTCGATTGAGCCGCGAGTGACCTCGCGGTCGAAATCCTCCACGAAGACGACGCGATTCTGGCGGTGAACAAACCGGCCGGCCTGTTGGCGGTCCCGGATCGTTTCGACAAGACCAAGCCCGACCTGATATCGCTACTCCAAGCGGCCCGTCCGGGCGAATCGCTGGCGAACGTTCATCGCCTTGATTTCAACACCAGCGGCGTGTTCGTCGTGGCGAAAACTCAGGAAACGTTTCGCGATCTGGTCCGCCAGTTCCGCGACCGCGAGACACGAAAGATGTATGCGGCGCTGGTTCGGGGCACACCGGACATATCGCCGCTGACCATCGACCTTCCCATCGGGCGACATCCCAAGGTTCCCGGGCTGGCCAGAATCGATCACAACCGCGGCAGCGACGCGCGGAGTATTGTCAACGTTCGGGAGAGATTCCGCGGATATGCGTTGCTCGAAGTCGTCATCGAAACCGGTCGGATGCATCAAATTCGCGTCCATGTACAGGCCATCGGATGCCCGCTCGTTGGTGATCCTGAGTACGGCGGCATCCCGTTGCTGCTTTCGCAGATCAAGCCCAACTACAAGGCGAAGGACGAGGAACCGGAGCGTCCATTGCTGGATCGCCCGGCATTGCACGCGGAGAAACTGACGCTTTCGCGTCCCGCGACCGGTGAGAAACTCACCATCGAAGCCCCGTGGCCGAAGGATTTGACCGTGGCGGTGAAGCAACTGCGGAAGTACGCCGCGATCTAACGCGGTTTGCGGCCGCGGATGATCAGGAAGAAGGCAACCTTGCGCGTGTCGGCTACGGCGGGACACTCCCTAGTGTAGTGTCCAATAAGTGATTGATATTATTGTCGGACGGGGTAAACTCCCGTCATGCCGCGTTGCGCTCAACCACTGGTATTGACCGTCCTAGAACAGAAACAACTGACCGACCGTGTGCGGGATCGCCGTTCGACACAGCAGACCGCGTTGCGGGCCCGTATCATCCTGCTGGCCGCCCAAGATTGGGAGAACCGAGAGATTGCCGCGGAACTGGAAACGACCCCACACACCGTGGGAGTCTGGCGGCGGCGGTTTGCGCGCGAGCGACTGGCAGGGCTCGAAGATGCGCTACGGTCAGGGCGACCCGTGTCGTTGGCGACGGCGACGGTGACCAAGGTGCTCACGACGGCGACCCGACCGCCCAAAGGGCGATCCCGCTGGAGTGTGCGCAGCATGGCCCGCAGCGCCGGGCTGTCCAAGAGTCGCGTACAGCAACTCTGGCAGGCTAACGACCTCAAACCGCACCGGGTGCGCACCTTCAAACTCTCGCGGGATCCGCAGTTCGAGGCGAAGTTCTGGGATGTCATCGGGCTGTATCTGCAACCGCCGCAGAAGGCGCTGGTGCTGTGCTGCGATGAGAAGAGCCAGTGTCAGGCTTTGGAACGCAGCCAGCCGGGCTTGCCCCTTGGCGTGGGCCACATTCGCACTCGTACCCATGACTACGTGCGCCACGGCACCACGACACTGTTTGCCGCACTGAGCACGCTGGACGGCCGGGTGATTGCACGCACGGAGACCCGCCACACCCATCTGGAATGGCTGCGGTTCCTACGCCAGATTGAGCGGGAGACGCCGCCCGCACTGACGCTGCACCTGATCGTGGACAACTATGCCACGCACAAGCACCCGGCGGTCCGCGCGTGGCTGGCCCGGCATCCACGCGTGCGGCAGCACTTCACTCCCACGAGCAGCTCGTGGCTGAATCTGGTCGAACGCTTCTTCCGTGACCTGACCGAGGAGGTCGTTCGGGAGGGCAGCTTTCGCAGTGTGCGCGAACTGGTGCGCACGATCGAAGTCTGGTTGGCAGAACGCAATCGCCAACCCCAGCGCTATGTGTGGCACGCCAAGGGTACCGCCATCCTGGAGAAAATCATCCGCGCCCGCGCTAAACTCGAAGAAATAAAGGCAGACACTTCAAGGACACTACACTAGCGGTTTTCTCATCGGCGCGGGGTTCCGTCAGGCGTTCGATTTGGAAACCGGTATCGAGCAGCGCATTCAGCCACTCGCTCAAGGTTCGATCAAAGATGGGAATCTTGAATTGCCGTAGCGTTTCTTTAAGTTCTGAAGGTACGGTGCCAAAAATCCACTCTGCGATCCGGCCCGGTTTCTGGTCGAAATACTCGCCGCAGATCACCCCGAGTTTCTTTCCGTTCTCGTCACGGACCCAATTCCACAACGGCGTCTGAAAGCACGGATGCGTGATGGAGAATTGCAAGAAGCCGCCCGGCTTGATCGCCCGAAACGCTTCGTGAATGGCGCGCTCGGGTTCGGGCATGTCCATCAGGCACATGAACGATGTGGCGAAGTCGAAGGTTTCGTCGGCGAACGGCAAGTGATGCGCACTGGCCAGTTGATAACGAATTCCCAAGGGTGATTCCGATTCAGCTTTTTGCGCCTGACCGATGAACGTCTCTGAGATGTCGAACGCGGTCATTACCGCACCGCGCTGGGCGAGCAAGCGCGTGTTATGGCCTTCACCACAGCCAATATCCAGCCCGCGTAGCCCTTTTACCTCCGGCAGCATCGCGAAAAAGGCCGGCGTGTTGACGCGGTCGCGATACACGTCATAGCCCGCCCGCGCGAGTTGGGTCCACACCTCGGCGTTCTCATCCCACATCCGCCCGACTTCACGGTGGTCCATGTGCAATCTTTAGGGCTACAGCGTTGGTTTTTCGGTCTCGGCGGTCTGGCGCTGCTCGTAGAGGTAACGGTTGAGAGCGTTCAAGTACGCGAGAGCGCTGGCTTCGATGATGTCCGTGGAAGAGCCCTTGCCGGTGACGATGCGGCCGGCGTCACCGTTGAAATGCACGCGGACAGTGACTTCGCCGATGGCGTCCTTGCCGCGCGTGACGCTGTTGACACTGTAATCCGCGAGGCTGCCTTTGAGTCCCGTGATGCGGTCGATGGTCTTGAGCATCGCGTCGATCGGGCCGTCGCCGGTGCCGGCATCCTTCACGGGTTCCTTCTTGTCGGCGCGGATGAGGCGCACGGAGGCGGTCGGGATTTCGCCCGTGGTCACGCTGAGATAGCCCAATTTCCAAACCTGCGGCACCTCGGTAAACTGGCCTTCGACGAGTGCCATCACATCCTCGTCGTACACCTGTTTCTTCTTGTCGGCGAGCGCCTTGATCTGGTCGGTGATGCGGCGGACTTCGTCCTCACTGAGTTTGTAACCCATTTCGTCGAGCTTCTGGCCGACGGCATGGTGGCCCATGTGTTTGCCCCAGGTAAGCTCGCTGGAACGGCCCACGTCCTCGGCGCTCATGATTTCGTACGTCGCGCGATTGGCCATCATGCCGTGCTGATGAATGCCGGCTTCGTGGGCGAACGCGTTGTCGCCGACGATGGCCTTGTTGCGCTGCACCACCATGCCCGTCATGTGCGACACGAGACGGCTGCTGCGGTAGATCTGCGCGGTGTCGACGTTCGTCTGATAACCGCCAAACGCGTCTTTGCGGACCTTGAGCGCCATGACGATTTCTTCGAGCGAGGCGTTGCCGGCGCGTTCACCGATGCCGTTGATCGTGCATTCGACCTGGCGCGCGCCATTCTGGACGGCAACCAACGAATTGGCCACGGCGAGCCCGAGATCGTTGTGGCAATGGACGCTGATGACGGCGTTCTTGATGTTCGGGACGTGGTCGAAGAGATGTTTGATGAGCGCGCCGAACTGATGCGGCGCGGCGTAGCCGACGGTGTCGGGGATATTGACCGTTCTCGCACCGGCTTCGATGACGGCGTGCGTCACTTCGGCCAAGAACTCGGGTTCCGTGCGCGAGGCGTCTTCGGGCGAGAACTCGACGTCTTTACAATAGCCGAGAGCGCGTTGGACGCCTTCCACGGCGCGTTTGACAATCTCGTGTTGGGCCATCTTGAGTTTGAACTCGCGATGGATGGCGCTGGTGGCGAGGAACACGTGAATCCGCGCGCGGTCACCCGCGGGTTTCACGGCCTCGGCGGCGCGGTCGATGTCTTTATCAACGCAGCGGGCCAACCCCGCGATGCGCGGGCCCTGGATCTCGCCGGCAATGGCTTTCACGGCCTCGAAATCGCCATCGCTGGCGATGGGGAAGCCCGCCTCGATGATGTCCACGCGCAACCGCGCCAACTGCCGCGCGACCTCGAGTTTTTCGCGAATGTGCATGGATGCGCCCGGGCATTGCTCGCCATCGCGCAACGTTGTGTCGAATATCAATATTTGCTCACTCATGGCCTGATCCTTTCGATTCTAGCCGTGGACAGGGGGCAAACAACAAAAAACCCACTGCCGCGCGGCGACAGTGGGTTTCGATTTCCTGTGTACAGACCTCAACCCGCCGTCTGCCGCGTGAGCAGCAGCGCCAGCAAAGCCAGCAGCAGGTTGAAGTTACGATTCATTACACGCCTATACGTAGCAGGTCGCGGGCCATTCGTCAAGCCCGGTGTACTCGCCTATTTCTTGACCGCCAGGGCGAAGCCTATCGCCAGCACGCCGACGGGGACAACGATGGCGAACATCACTTCATCCTTCATCCAATCGCCAAAGAACGACTTGTCCATGAACGGATTGGAGACGGTGGCGCTCTCGTGTTTGCCGAACGGATTGCTCACGGTCGTGCTGTTCTTGTTGGCATAATCGTACCGCGCGTAGGCGAAGCTGAGGATCGCCAGCACGATCGCCACGGCGAGGACATTGATTCGTTTACGCATGTTGACCTCCTAGTAGGCGGCTTGCACGCTACTCGATTTGCGTTTCAGCGAATTCGCCACTCTGAATTTTTTGATTCTTCTTCGATCAACCGCCACGGCCGACAAGGCCCTTGGTCCCGCGGGAAATCGCCCGGGCTTTCTCTGTTGGACGCAACGCGCGGACAGCCGCGCCGGCGCGCCACATCTCGGAGTTGCGCATGGCGGCGAGTTCCCGAGCGACGCGTTGCGGATAGTTCTTCGCGCCGCACACTTTGATCACGCGCTCGGCCTCTTTGCCGGACGACACGCGCCCATAGAGTTTCTTGAAGACCGGCAGGACGGCCGATTTGAACTTCGGCTTCCAATCGAGCGCTCCACGCTGCGCTGTGGCGGAGCAGTTGGAATACATCCAGTCCATGCCCCGTTCATCCACGAGGCGGATCAGGCTTTGGGTGAGTTCTTCAACGGTCTCGTTGAATGCTTCGCTCGGGGAATGGCGGTGGGCGCGCAAGACGTCGTACTGCGCTTCCATGATCGCCGCCAGGCAGCCCATCAACACGCCGCGCTCGCCCGTCAGATCGCTATTGGTTTCGTGCGGGAACGTGGTGGGGAACAGGTAGCCCGACCCAATGGCGATCCCGATGGCCAGGCAGCGGTCCTTGGCGTGACCGGTCGCATCCTGATGAACGGCGAAACTGGAATTGATACCGGCGCCGGACAGGAAATTGCGGCGCACGTTCAGGCCGGACCCTTTGGGAGCGACCATAATCACATCGACATTCTTGGGCGGAACAACGCCGCTCTTCTGGCAGTAGGTGATCGAGAAGCCGTGCGAGAAATACAAGGCATCGCCCGGTTTGAGGTGCTTCTTGATTGTCGGCCAAACCGCGCGTTGGGCCGCGTCGGAAACGAGTACTTGAATGATGGTGCCCTTCTTGACGGCGGTTTCGATGTCGAACAGGTTCTTGCCGGGCACCCAGCCGTCGGCAACCGCGCGATCCCAGTCACGCTTGAACTCGCGTGCCTGGCCGACGATCACGTTGAATCCGTTATCTTTCATGTTCAACCCTTGGGCCGGGCCCTGGACGCCGTAGCCGATGACGGCGATGACCTCGTTCTTGAGGACGCTGCGGGCTTTGGCCAGGGTGAATTCCTTGCGTGTGACAACGTGTTCTCGTACGCCGCCAAAATCAATAATTGCCATGATTCATGTTCTCCATTGCTGATTTTTCTGTGCTGAGATCCTTCACCCGTCAAGCGGGTTCCGGTTGGCCACGCCGGGTCACTTGCGCGGCATCGCTACTTTACCGGTCCGCGTGATGTCGCGGACGCCAAACGATTCCATCAACCCCAGAAACGCGCTGATTTTCGATTCGTCGCCGGTGATCTCGATGGTCAGCGCCTTGTGGGCGACATCGACGATCTTCGCGCGAAAAATATCGCAGATCTGCATGATCTCGGGACGCGTCTTGTTGTCGGCGTTGATCTTGATGAGGACGAGTTCGCGGTCGACGTATTCGCCTTCCTTGAAATCCTGCACCTTGATGATGTCGACGAGCTTGTTGAGCTGCTTGGTGACCTGCTCGAGGACGGTGTCGTCGCCTTTGACCACGATGGTCATGCGGGACTGGGTCGGATCCTGCGTCGGCGCGACGTTGAGTGTATCGATGTTGAACCCGCGGCCGCTGAACAGCCCCGAGATGCGGGTCAACACGCCGAATTTATTCTCGACCAAAACTGACAGGGTATGCCTCATAGAGCGCCCTGCTTATACGGCAATCCGCGCCGTCAATCAACCCCCATTTCCGGTGCCCTGGCGCAAGGTGGCTCACGATGTGCTTTGTCGAAAGGAAGTCGTGATTTCGCAAGTCGAGTGCGGATCGGCCGCCAAACGCCACGAAGGACAACCCCCTTTTGGCCGTACCTCGCGAAGCAGCGATGGAACGGCTCATGAATGAGATAGCAGTTTCAGTTTCGAGACAATTCGACCCGCCACGATGGTGTTTGCCGGTCTTTCACGGCAAGAGGCGGTTGATTCTCTTGTGCGGGTTGTGCGCCGGGGCGATTCTGCTCGCGGTCCCAACGGGACGCAATGCCGATCAAGTGCCCGCCCCGGCGCCACCACGCATGGCACGGGCGCTCGTCGCGCCAGACAGCGGCCGATCGCCATTCCCGCCATCGGGGATCGCCCGGGAAGCAGTAGCCCGTACCGCGATGATGCGATCGAAAGCGGACACGGCGGGGGTTCGAAATCGATTCGAGCCGGAATCGGCGGTTGACGATCGCAGGCAAGTGGCCGTGGTGTGCAACCCCGTGCGTCGGGGCTTTGACGGTCCGATGTGGAGATTTCTCCTGAACGAGCCCGTGCGGCCCGACATCGACTTCGTGCACAACCAGACGTACTTTGGCGTCACAGTGTCCCTACCGTTCGGGGGCTGAGAGGCGGAGAAATGATGTCTTGTTAAAGGCGCCGGTGGCCCTTACCATGCCCTATGCCTTTCAAAAAACTTGGACTTTCTGAGGAAGTACTTCGCGGCGTGCAGGCCGCGGGATATACCGAGCCGACGCCGATCCAGCTGCGCGCCATCCCGCTCATTTTGGCCGGCAAAGACGTTATCGGCTCGGCACAAACCGGCACCGGTAAGACCGCGGCGTTTGCGCTGCCGATTCTCACCCTTCTGAAAACGCACGGCAAATGCCGTTGCCTGGTGCTGGGACCGACCCGCGAACTGGCCGCGCAG
>CAVQMY010000041.1:0-37366 GCA_963713705.1 uncultured Verrucomicrobiae bacterium | reverse complement strand
CGCACCCGAAAGTCGCGCCGTATCCGTTCACGACGTTGACGCCGAACGTGGGCATCCTCAGCTACGGCGATTACGAGCGCATTCGGATCGCCGACATTCCCGGGTTGATCGAGGGAGCGCACCGGGGCAAGGGGCTGGGACACGATTTTCTGCGGCACATCGAGCGTTGCCAACTGCTGGTGGTGTTGCTGGACATGGCGGGGGTGGATGGCCGCAAGCCGCAGGATGATTACCAGCAACTGCTCGACGAACTGAAGCTGTACAATCCCGAGATCCTGGAGAAGAAACGGCTCGTCGTGGCCAACAAGATGGACCTGCCCGACGCGAAGAAGAACCTGGCGGCATTCAAGCGCAAGCTGTCGGGACGCGCGTCCCGACCGCCGAAGAAGAAGCCAGCGAGCACCCGTTCGACGGGTTCGGCAAGCTCGGGGCAGAAGCCTGCTCCCCAAAGGGTATTGGAAATCTCGGCGCTGGCGGGAGAGGGACTGGAAAAATTAAAGCTGGAGTTGCGCAAGGCGCTGGCGTAGCGTGAAAATCGTTCCCAACATGGAGATGGCGTTGAACCAGGGGAGCTAAGGAGCCCAATGTTCAAGATTATCGGTGGTGATGGCCGCCCGTACGGCCCTGTCAGCGCGGACCAGATACGCCAATGGATCGCCGAAGGTCGCGCCAACGCGCAGACGCTGGCCCAGGCCGAAGGCAGCGTTGAGTGGAAGCCGCTCGGCCTTTTTCCCGAATTTGCCTCATCCGCGGCTCCGCCCGTGATGCCGTCGATGCCGCCAATGCCGCCGACATCGCCCATGCCAGCGTTTCAGCCGCGGCAACATGTGCCCAGTTATCTCGTGCCCGCCATCTTCAGCACGATTTGTTGTTGTCTGCCGTTTGGCATCGTGGCGATTGTGTTCGCGGCGCAGGTGAACACGAAGCTTCAGGCAGGCGACATGCCCGGCGCGCTGGAGGCATCGCAAAAGGCCAAGACATGGTTTTGGCTGGCTGTCGCGTGTGGCCTCCTCTCCACGATCCTCTGTCTGCCACTCTTGCGGCTGCATGCGTTCCGGTTTCATCGAGCATGGTGATTCGACTCAAGACGATTGTTCTCGGGCTGGCTTTTGGGGCGGCGGCGGCGGTCGTGTTCGCCTTTGATCCTGAACGCGTGCGGATTTATCCGGTTTGCGCCTTTCATCAATGGACCGGTCTGTGGTGTCCCGGCTGCGGGACGACACGCGCGCTCCACCAGCTGTTGCACGGAAATCTGGCGGCGGCATTCCGATTCAACGCGCTATCGATGTCCATACTCCCGGTGGCCGGCTACCTGATCGCGCGTGGCGACGCCAGCACGTTGAAACCGACCTGGATCTGGTTGCTGCTGGTGGTGATTGTCGCGTTTGGCGTGCTACGTAACATTCCCGTATACCCGTTTACGCTGTTGGCACCATGACGTTGATACCGGAACGATTCTGACGGAGATTGACATGTACAAAATTATCGGAGCAGACGGCCAGGAGTACGGCCCGGTCACGAACGACCAACTACGGCAATGGATTACCGAGGGCCGCGCCAATGCCCGGACGAAAGTGCGACCCGAGGGGACCACGGAATGGAAGACCCTTGCCGAGATTCCAGAATTTCATGCTTCCCTTGGTATCTCCGATGGCGCACCTCCGCCGATCTCTCCCCGGTGCCGCGTGCAAGGCGCGACGCGGCCGCCCGGTGCGGACAAAAAAATCGTGGCGGGGATATTTGCCCTTCTGCTCGGATGCTTGGGCATTCACAAATTCATTCTCGGTTATACCGGCGCTGGTATCACGATGCTGCTCATTACAGTGTTGACGTGCGGCATCGGGGGCGCGGTCACGGGACTCATCGGTTTCATCGAGGGAATCATCTATTTGACCAAGTCCAATGAAGAATTCGTCCAGACATACATCCGGAACAAGAAGGCATGGTTCTAACGTGTCCGGCATGCAAACACCTTCATGTCTGGCTGCCAAATCGTCGACGTAACGATCAGCCATGGTTGACCAACCGCCAGTCATTTCCCCTTCGCCGAAGCCGGTGAAACCACTGGCCGCGTGGGTGTGTCTCCTGCTCAACTTGTTCGTGTTGCCCGGATTGGGTTCGTTGATTGTTCGGCAACCTCTCAAGGCGGCCATTCAGATCGTGCTTGCCCTGTGTGGCTTCGCATTGAGCATGGTTGGGGGAGCACCCCTGCTTGACACGATCATCCGAACGAATGAGCTCCCCGACCACCTCGGCGGCTCGTTTTGGGTGGCGGTTGCGGGCGTCGTCCTCTTCATCATCGCCTGGGTTTGGGCGCTGGCCGGCAGCGTTTCCACCCTCACCAAGTCAGGCGACAAGCAACCATGACAACCGCAGGCGTGCAGGTCGGTCAGCGGCTCGAACTGGACATCACGACGGTCGCGTTCGGCGGCGACGGGATCGGGCGTGTGGATAATTTCGTCGTGTTTGTGCCATTCGTCGTCGAGGGCGAACGCGTCGAGGTCGAGATCGTGGAGGTCAAGCGCCGCTACGCGACGGCTGACCTCGTGCGCGTGATCACCCCGTCACCGAAACGCGTGGAGCCGCGCTGCCCGTACTATGCGAAATGCGCTGGCTGCCAGTATCAGCATATCGCCTACGCGCACCAACTCGAACTGAAACGCCGCCAGATTCGCGATGTATTCGAGCGCATTGGCAAGATGGCCAATCCACCCATTGAATCGGTCGTCGGCTCACCACGCGAGTACCACTACCGCAACAAGATTGTTGTACATGGTCCCGGCAAGCCCGGTTTCTGGAGCGTGCGCGGACGTTCCATCATCGGCATCGAGCAATGCCCCATCGCCGGCGAAGAAGTGAATGCGAAGCTGGCGGAGGTCAGCCAGCAATCGCTGGAGAACGTTCATCTCACCATTCGCTCCAATTCCGAGCGGCAGGTGTGGCTGTACGAGGAACGCCGACGGGCCAGCGCAGACCCGCTCGACGCTGACGAATCGGTAGAACCAACGGTCGTCGAAACAATTACCGAAAACATTCTTGGCAAAACGCTACAGGTGCCGCTCGGCTCGTTCTTTCAGGTCAATCGCGAGGTCATCGAGTTGGCGCTTCAACATGCTCGCAAGATATTTGCCGACAGTGGCTGCAAGATTTTGGTGGATGCCTATTGCGGCGTCGGTCTGTTTGCCCTGATGCTGGCTGATCTCGCCGAGCACGTTTATGGAATTGAAGAAGACTCGAAAGCCATCCAAGCGGCCAACGAGAACGCGCGCCGCCTCGGTCTGAAAGGCTATGATTTCTATCCCGGCAAGACGGAGCGTCTCCTGTTCTACACGCTGCGACAGTGCAAACTCGACGAGACATGCCTGATTCTCGACCCGCCCCGGTCGGGTTGCGCCCCGACTGTGCTCAAGACGTTGCGCGAACAGAAACCGCGCCAGATCATTTACGTATCGTGCGCACCGCCGATGCTGGCTCGTGACATCAAAGAGTTGACCAAGTCCGGCTACAAGCTGGAGCGTGTCACGCCGTTCGATATGTTTCCCCAAACCGCGCACTGCGAGGCCGTCGCGGAATTGACGCGTCGCTAAACCGGACGCTGCGAGCACGGAGGACCATGCCACGATGTGACGTTGGGCGCCCCATGAGGAGTGGAACCTGGGCCACTTGAATCGCGGATCCCGCGTCCCGCATCTCCGCCGACGAAGGTGGGCTGGGGAAAGTCGGCGACGCCCTGAGAGAGGCCCGCTTTGACACCCCGCGCGTCAACAGCGGGGCGGCTGGCTGGACAGCAAGGGCCGGGGCTCGAATTGCCACTCACTAACGAGCTTGCAGTCGCGAGAGCGCGTTCTGCGCCAGGGCGAAATCGGGCTTGATCCGTAGCGCTTGCTGCAAATGCTCGATCGCTTCCGGTATCCGGCCTGCCTGCGCCAAAGCGACTCCCAGATTGTAGTGCGCGTCGGCGAAATCGGGCCTGATCCGCAGCGCTTGTTCATAATGCCCGATGGCATCGCTGAACTTTCCTTCCTGCAAGAAGGCATTTCCCAGATTGTAGTGCGCCTCGGTGTAATCTGGCCTGATCCGCAGGGCCTGCTCGTAGTGGGCGATGGCTTCCTCGATCTTGCCCGTTTGCGCCAAAGCGATCCCCAGATTGTAGTGCGCCTCGGCGTAATCTGGATCGAACCGTACCGCCTGCTGCAAATGCTCGATCGCTTCCGGTGTCCGGCCCGTCTGGCCCAGGGCGGCCCCCAGATTGCCGCGCGCCTCGGCGTAATCCGGCTTGATCCGTAGCGCCTGTTCCCAATGCTCGATCGCTTCCGGTATCCGGCCCGTCTGGCCCAGGGCCACCCCCAGATGTTCCTGTGCTCGTGGATTCTCTGGCCGCTTCGCCACGGTATCGCCCCAGATGGCAAGATCGCTATGGTAATCCTGATTGCGCCTCGCGGTGAGAACTCCCAGCGCGATTGCCAGCAGCACGGCCACCGCGGCAGTTCGCCGCCCGACCAAATCATGAATTCCCATTACCCCCAGCACGACCACCGCCGCCAGCGGCAGGTACATGCGGTGTTCGGCCGCAGTTTGCGTCACTACCGGTAGAATGCTGGAACTGGGGGCCAGAATCGCAAAAAACCAACAGCCCACAAAGCCAACGACCGGCCATCGCCACAAGCTGATCGCCGTGCCAATGACCAGCAACGCAATGGTCACGGCGCAGGGTCCGACCTGCCACGCGTCCGTAACCACATCTCTCCCGTAGTCGAACAGCAACGGATGGGGCCACACCGAAAGCCAGAGATAATGCGTGATCGCGCACGTTTGGGTCAACGCGTACTGCCACCAGAGTAC
The DNA here is from genome assembly GCA_963713705.1 of uncultured Verrucomicrobiae bacterium. Lineage (GTDB taxonomy): Bacteria > Verrucomicrobiota > Verrucomicrobiia > Palsa-1439 > Palsa-1439 > Palsa-1439. The sequence continues at coordinate 32,524 of CAVQMY010000041.1, read as the reverse complement.
CTTGGCGCCGAAGCCGGCGCTGCCGCCGCAACCGCCCGGCGGTGGCCACCAGATATCCCAAGAGGATCCACGTGCCGCCCAACGCCAGATACAACAACCGTCGTCGCCGCCACGCTTCGCGGAACGACCCCGAAAGAAACGTGCGGTCGTAGAGCAGCGTCATTAGCGGCGCGGAAACCATCACCTCCTTGGTGGCCATGCCCAACAGACACGCGACGATGGAAAATATGAACCAGGGTCCGGCACTCCGGGACGCTGTCCCGCGAATAAAGCAATACATCGTGAGCAGGTAGAACAACCCCATCAGTGACTCGGCGCGCTGTGACAAGTAGGTCACCGACTCGGTTTGCAGCGGATGAACAATCCAGAGGACAGCCGTGGCCAGAGCCAGGTCATTTGCCACAGCGCCGAAGCGCTCGCGCAGAGCCGGTTGCCGCAACGTTCGCCGCACAATCCCAAACAGGGTCAGCCCCGCCAGAATGTGGATTGCCAAGTTTACCACGTGATACCCCCAGGGCTTGACGCCGTCGAACGCGTAATTCACAGCCAACGTGAAGTTGAGCACCGGCCGGCCTTCGACTGTAGTTCCTCTCCCGTGTGGCGGCGATAGTGCATACCACGCCGGCCACAGATGACGAATGGTCCGATTGTCGCTGATCGAGGGCAAATCATCGAAGATGAACGGGCCGGTCAGGCTGTTGTGATACGCCCAAATTCCTGCCGCGATCACCAGTATCGGGATGAACCGTTGTCCTTTCACCACGCGGAAACCCTATGCAAAAGCGCCCCTCACCGCCATCCGAAACTTTTGCATTGAGACACTCCAAGGCGGCTGCTTATCGGCTGGCTTGCAGTCGCGCGAGCGCGTTTTGAGCCCCCGTGAGGTCTGGCCGAAGCCTCAGCGCCTGCTCGTAGTGCTGTATTGCCTCCGGCACTCTACCCGCCTTCTCCAAGGCGATCCCCAGATTGAAATGCGCTTCGGCGAAATCGGGCTTGATCCGCAGGGCCTGCTGGAAGTGGGCGATGGCTTCCTCGATCCGACCCGTTTGCGCCAAAGCGGTCGCGATGTTGTTGTGCGCCTCGGCGTAATCGGGATTGATCCGCAGGGCCTGCTCGAAGTGTTCAATAGCCTCTTCACGCTTGCCGGTCTGATACAAGGCGGTCCCGAGGTTGTTGTGTGCATCGGCGAGATCGGGTTTGATCCGCAGGGCCTGCTCGAAGTGGGCGATGGCTTCCTCGGGTTTACCCGTTCGCCCCAAAGCGAGCCCGAGGTTGTCGTGCGCCTCGGCGGAGTCGGGCTTGAGCCGCAGCGCTTGCTGGTAGTGCTCAATCGCTTCCACGATCTTACCCGTTTGCGCTAAAGCGATCCCGAGATTGTCGTGCGCTTCAGAGAAATCGGGCTTGATCCGCAACGCCTGCTCGTAATGTGCGATCGCCTCCTGAACTCTGCCGATCTCCGCCAGGGCCACTCCAAAATTATAGTGCGCCTCGGCGGAATTGGGATTCATTCGCAACGCTTGCTCGTCCTGTGCCATGGCCTCCTGCACGCGTCCCAGCCGACCCAGCACACGCCCCAGTGTCATATGCGACAGGTATAGCTGTGGCGCCACTTCGACATCCCGTTGCGCGTATGTCAGCGCCTCACCGGCCCGTCTCATGATCCAGCAAGAACATGGCCCTGCCTCGGTTCAACATTTCTGAATCGGGTGATTCCGTTATGGCCACACGTCCGAGCGTTTCCTGATCGTGCCAATCCGGTATCACGTCACGAGTTCGGATTCCCAACGCACACAGTTGGCCGATCGCCAAACCGACCAGCCCCACACGCACGATCGTCATCGAACGTCTCCAGATCCATACCCCGGCCGCACCGGCCAACAGCAGCAGCGGCAGCATCGTCATGTAGGCATACCGCTGCTCCACCACTTGGGAGTCGGTCGGCAACAGACCGGACACAGGCAGAAGCAACAGTGCGTAGGCTCCGCAGGTTGCCAGCAGCACCGGGTTTCTCCGTCGTTCATAAACAACGGCCACCGTAACCACCAAAATCGTAACCACCCATGCCCACACCCACCCTTGGCTGAGCGATAAAAAACGCATCGGGTACATGACCGCCAAATGAGATGGCCAGATGAGTTTCGACGGATAAAACACCAGGCTCTGGCACAGGAACAACATTCGTTGCGACAGTGGGGCCATCCCCAACGTGGCGATTCGATCACCCCGGGTAACGATCGTCGCCACCCCAGCGGCCACACCGAGGCTGACCATCGCCATTTTTTCCCCTATCAACCGACCCCAACCCAATTGCTCATGGCGCCGTAGCGGATAGTAATCCATTGCCAGCATCACGAACGGCAGCGATACGGCCATCGGTTTACACAACAGTGCGGCCACGAATAAAACCAAAATCGTCCACCAACGTGCGCCCCGTACGTACGCCCACAGGCAGGCGATTCCAAACGTCGTGCACAGCAGTTGCGTCCGTCCCGAAATCCACGCCACCGACTCCACTTGCAACGGATGAATCGCAAACACTACCGCCACCCACAACCCCACCATCAGCCGCTCGCCAGCGGTCAGGGAAGTCGCGCCCAACAACGTCCAGAGGAACCCGAACACCAACGCCGCATTGAGTGCGTGCACCGCCAGACCGGTCACATGGTGACCCGCCGCATTCTTTCCCCACATCTGGTAATCCAGGACGTGGGACAACCTCGGCAACGGATGGTAGAACGAATCGGTGGATGTAAACGCCCATTTCACGGCGTTCCATGTCAGGCCGTTCCACCGTTCCGACTGCCGCAGGTACTCGTCGTCATCTCCGCCCAGAAACTCGCCGTGGACGCTCGGCCAATACAGCCAGATGGTGGCCGCAAAGATCACCAGAGCTATTCCAACCAGCGTTTTCCGGCTGACAGTCATGCAAGCGAATCCAATCACACGCGCCTCCCACAGGCAATCGAGAACACTCCCGCGCTTGGGCGCCGGCAAATCTTCGGCGCGTTTGCGACCTGGGCACGACATGACCGCGTCTCGCGGACTCGGCTCCGGCGGACTCGGCTTACTGGCGAGCTTGCAGTCGCGCGAGCGCGTTCTGCGCTTGAGTGAGACCGGGCTTGATCCGTAGCGCTTGCTCGTACTGTACAATCGCCTCCGGCACCCGGCCCACTTGCGCCAGAGCGTTTCCCAGATTGTAGTGCGCTTCAGCGAAATTCGGCTTGATCCGCAGGGCCTGCTCAAAGTGGGCGATGGCTTCCCCGATCCTGCCCGTTTGCGCCAAAGCAATCCCCAGATTGGAGTGCGCTTCGGCGACATCGGGTTTGATCTGCAACGCTTCCTCGTAGTGGGCGATTGCATCTTGCACCCTGCCTACTTGCTCCAAGGCGACCCCACAGTTGTAGTGCGCTTCAGCGAAATTCGGCTTGATCCGCAAGGCCTGCTCGTAGTGTTCCACCGCTTCGGGCACCTTGCCCAGTTCCATCATGGCCACTCCAAAATTGACGTGCGCCTCTGCGGAATCGGGATTCATTTGCAGCGCTTTCTCGTCCTGTGCCATAGCCTCCTGAAGGCGACCCAACTTATAGAGCACACGCCCCAATATCACGTGCGCCTCGCACACTTGCGGCGCAATTTCGACGCCTCGTTGCGCGTATTCGAGCGCCTCGCTGGCCCTCCCTTGATCCGAAAGCTCCGTAGCCAGTGCCCGATTTGCCTCTTCGGAGTCCGGGAACTCCACCAAGGTGGCTCGCCGCATGGTTTCGTCGTTATGCCAGTCCGGTATCAGACGAAGAGTGCCTGTGGCGAAGACGCATAGTTCACACGCCAAGAATCCGACCAGCGCGAGGCGTGCCGCCGCCGCCGAACGCCGCCACACCCACACTCCCCCCGCACCGACCAACAGCAGTACCGGCAGCATCGCCACATAGGCATACCGCTGCGCCACCACTTGCGAGCCGACCGGCATCAGCCCGGACACGGGAAGCACCAACATCACGTACGACGCCCAAGCCGCAAGCAGCATTGGCATGCGTCGTCTTTCCATGACGGCCACCACCGAGACAATTATAACCGTAAGCACTGACGCCAACACCGTCCACGGACCAAGCGGCACGTCCGAAACGTAGTTGGGCGACAGATGAGATGGCCAAACCAATTTCAACGGGTAAAACGTCAGGCTCTCGAATACACGGAACACGTGTACCGACAGCGGGACCATCCGCGAGGCCGTTCGACCATGCTCCCATGGCTCGGTAATCATCGTCGCCACCCCCACCACCCCCGCGATGGCGATCATCACCGCCTTCTCCCACACCAACCGTCCCCAGCCGAGCCGCTCGTAGCGCCGTAGTGGAAAGTAATCGATCGCCAGCATGACCAAGGGCAACGATATCGCCATGGGTTTGCACAATACAGCCAGCACGAAGAAACCCCACACCACCCAACGACGCGCCCCTGCCGCGTAGGCCCAGATGCTGCCGATGCAACACATCGTGCATAGCAGTTGTGTCCGTCCCGACATCCAGGCTACCGATTCGGTTTGCAACGGATGAATTGCGAACACCGCCGCCATCGACAAGGCCACCATCAACCGCTCGCCAGTGCTCAACGACACCGCGCCCAACAGCGTCCAGAGGAAGCCGAACACGAGCGCGGCGTTGAGCGCGTGCAAGAACACACTGGTCGCGTGGTGACCTGCCGCATTCTTTCCCCAGATCTGGTAGTCCAGAACGTGGGACAAGCGAGGCAGCGGGTGATAGTACGGGTCCGTGCTCGTAAACGCCCATTCCACCGCGTTCCACGTCAGGCCGTTCCATCGCTCCGACTGCCGTAAATACTCCCGATCATCCACTCTCAAAAACTCACCGTGGACACTTGGCCAATAGACCCAGGCCGTGACCGCAAAGATCACCAGAGCCACTCCCACCAACGTTGTCCGGCTGACAGTCATGCAAACGAATCCAATCACACGCGCCGCTCACACGCAACCGAGAATACTGCGTGAGAGAACGAACCGGAATCGAGAGACGAGGGCATGACCAGCACCGTTTCCTGACCGCTGGCCGACCGGGCAGTCAACGAGATGTCCGCAGGCGGTCGCCCCACCCGTTGCGGGCCTTACGAGAGGCAAGAGGGAGCACCACGCGCGGACGTTTTATCGAGATGTGAAATTGACAAATTTATCCTGGTTCGATACCTTCAATGCGTTATGGAGAAATGGTAATTTGCCAGTGAAACATTCAATAGTTCCCATTCAGGCTCGCGGGTTTGGTGGGAATTTGGTATGATGCAGGCATGAAAGGGTCGTCGTGGATCGAGGGGGTTGTGGGGGTGGCAGGGCAGACGTGGAAACCGGGCCCGGGACGGAGGGGGATTGACCCACCAAAAGGGAAAACTGCGAAACGAACCCAATTTCAGCCCCCAATCGGACGTGAAAAGGCACGTTTGAGGTGGATTTAGGCCTTGTGGGAAGCAGTTGAATGACCGCGCTGGAGCCATTGCAGACCGTTGAAGGCACGCTGGAGCATGTCATCTACTCCAACGAGGAGAACCATTATACGGTCGCGCAACTTCTGCCGGAAGGCGGCATGCGACGCACCGAGCCGATCACCATCGTGGGCAATCTCGCGGCGCTGAATGTCGGCGAGACCGTCCGCGCGCAGGGTCATTGGGTGAACCACAAACAATGGGGGCGACAATTTGCCGTCGAGCGGTTCGAGTCCGTGTTGCCGCGCACGGTCGTGGGCATCAAGAAGTACCTCGGCAGCGGCCTGATCAAGGGCATTGGCGATACGTTCGCCGACCGCATTGTCGAGAAATTCGGCGAGCGGACGCTGGAAGTGATCGACACGTTCTCGGCGCGGTTGCGGGAAGTGGACGGGATCGGGCCCGAACGCGCCAAGCGGATCAAGGAAGCGTGGACGGCGCAGAAGAGCGTGCGGGACATCATGATTTTCCTGCAGGGCTACGGCATTGGCAGCTCGCACGCGGCGAAGATTTACAAGCAATACGGCGAGAACGCGATGGCCGTCGTGCAGGAGAACCCGTACCGGCTCGCCAAGGACATTTCCGGGATCGGTTTTCGCACGGCGGACGGCATCGCCTCGAAGATGGGGATCGAACGGGATTCCATTCATCGATTGAAGGCGGGGGTGGTGCACGCGCTCGACCGCGCGACCGATGAGGGTCACACGTGCCTGCCGCGGGAGCGATTGATCGAAGATGCGCGCGAATTGCTGGAAGTCGAGATCGCTCCCATCGAGAAGGCCATTGACCAGTTGTCGGCGGGCGGCGAGGTGGTCATCGAGGATGATTTTGTCTACCTGGCGCGGTTATGCAGGTCCGAGCGCGGGGTCGCCACGAAGATCCACGAACTGCGCGGGGCGGCATTGACGCTGCCGTCGATCGATTTTGAAAAGGCGCTCACGTGGGTGCAACAGAAAACCAGGGTGGACCTGGCCGCGGCGCAACGGAACGCCATCCAGACCGCGCTCACGTCGAAGATCTCGGTGATTACCGGCGGCCCCGGCGTGGGCAAGACGACCATCGTCAACAGCATCGTCAAGATTCTGCGGGCCAAGAACGGCAAGGTATTGCTGGCCGCGCCGACGGGACGCGCGGCCAAACGAATGAGCGAGGCGACGGGTACGCCCGCGCAAACGATCCACCGCCTGCTGAAGTACGAGCCGCGCGAAGGCGGGTTCACGCACAACGAGCGGCGTCCGCTCCAGGGCGACATGATCATCATCGACGAGACATCGATGCTGGACATTCCCCTCGCCTATCATCTATTGAAGGCGATCCCGCTGACGGCGTCGGTCGTGTTCGTCGGCGACGTGGACCAGTTGCCGTCGGTGGGCCCTGGCAATTTTCTGCGCGATGTGATCGATTCCGACCGCGTGCCGGTTGTGCGATTGACCGAGATTTTCCGCCAGGCGAAGAACAGCTTTATCATCACGAACGCCCACCGCGTGAATGAAGGCCAGATGCCTGTGTTGGACGCGCAACAGGAGAGCGACTTCTTCTTCATTGCGGAGGAACAGCCGGAAAAAGTGCTGGCGACGATCAAGACGCTGTGCGGCGAACGCGTGCCGAAGAAGTTCGGGTTCGACCCGATGCGCGACGTGCAGGTGTTGACGCCGATGCACAAGGGATTGTGCGGCTCGGAGAATCTGAATCGCGAACTGCAATCGACGCTGAACCCGAGCGGGCCGCACGTGCAGCGGTGGGGGCGCACGTACCGCGTCGGCGACCGCGTGATGCAGGTGCGCAACAATTACGACAAGGATGTGTTCAACGGCGATCTGGGCCGCGTGAAGAAGATCGATCTGGTCGAGCAGCAGGTCATCGTCGAGGTCGATGAACCCGGCTCGAAGGAATCGAGCCGGGAGATTCCCTACGAGTTCACGGACATGGACGAATTGCTGCCCGCGTACGCCATCAGCGTCCACAAATCGCAGGGCAACGAGTACCCATGCGTCATCGTGCCGCTGCTCACGCAGCATTTTGTGCTGCTGCAGCGGAACCTGCTGTACACCGCGATCACGCGCGGCAAAAAGCTCGTGATCCTCATCGGCTCGAAAAAGGCGCTGGCCATCGCCATCCGCAACAACAAGACTGCCGCGCGATACAGCCGGTTGAAGGAGCGGCTGCGACAGGCATCTACGTAGACTTGCAGATCATTCCTGGCTTGCGGGGGAATCTCGAACCTTCGACGCTATGTTCAAGCCGCGTGCCACCGCAGGACTTCGGGATGAGCTTCCATAGGTAGACGCGAGTTGATCGGCGGGCGTGCGAAAAAAGTTGGAGAGTCGAGACTCAGGCCCGAACGTTCAAGCCTTCCGCTTCCCATTGGAAATTAGCGTACCTCGCCTAAAATAATCCCACGAGAACCCCTGCTCGACTCTCCGGTCTCCCTTTATACGTCGGGGCGTGGGAAATGCAAGGGATATCTGGGATTGCTTTGAGCGGGATCGGGTGACGAAAGGGCTCGACTTTCCATTGCCAGAATGCTAGTCTCTCTTCTGCAAGAGGCGAGAGTCGCTCGGGTTCTGATTCAGTGAGGCAATGGCTGAGAGAGGAACGTCGGGTGTGAACAAACCGATTCGGACCGGGCTGACGACGGCAAGCCTGACCGACAACACGGTCAGTAATCAGACGCGTCTTCCAGATCCGGAACGATGTCGGACTCGGTATCTGGGGGGTTATCTTCCCTTCTCCGATTGCCAGGTGGAAGGCCCGCACACCTGCGAACACGCGTTGCGGTTCGGGAAAAGCCTTCTGTGCATCCATCCGGATCGGCGTAAATTCGAGAACACAAGTCCGCCGTGACCGACGACACAGTCAGCAATCAATGGCGTCTTCCAGATCCGGAACGATGTCTGACCAGGCATCTGGGAGAAACTCTCGATTTCTCGGATTGCCTGGTGAAAAGCCCCTACGCTTGCGAGTATTCGGTACGTTATACTTCTGGCGTCTATTGTCGTCATCCGGATCGCCGCAGCTTCGAAGCGACAGATCCGCGCTGATGTCTCACCGGTAGTTGTTATCGCTCGACTTTCCATGGCCGGAATGCTATTGCTCGGCGTCATGAGCGACGCCACCGCCAGCAATCGGAAGCGTCTTCCGGATCCGGAAAGATGCAGGACCCGGTATCTGGGGCCATCTCTCCCCTTCTCAGATTGCCTGGTGAAAAACCTCAACGGTTGGAGTATGGGGTACGTTTTGGTTTCGGCGTCATCTGCCGTCATCCGGACCGACGAAGCTTCGAGAAGACGGATCCGCTTGATCTTCTCCAATAGTCGTTGACCCGCGAAGGTCCGCGGTTATCGAAGCGGCTGGCTACAGAAGCCAGTTGCCAGTTTTGGCGGCGGGACTTGGAAGCCCAAGAGACTTGGACGGGAAAAAGAGGAACTCAGCCGGGCGGGACATTCACCGAGTCGTGAACAGGTCTTGGATTTGGTCCCCTGTTTCATCCGCTTACGGCTGAGCTCCTCAAATCATGATCCTCAGAGACTTCAACCAGCTTTGACTCTCTACCGCAACATAAGCCCAATCGCTGGAATAGCAACTGGTTTTGGCGGCGGGGATCGGGCGGCGGGCTGGTTGGCAGTGTCTGCGGGCCAACCCTGCATCAATCCCGATGTTTTTTCGGATGCAGAGGAAAATGGTCTTTGTAACCAAACGAAGCGGCGCGGCGTCTCATTGTGTGGGAATAGAAAAGGTCAACGTGGTAATCATCAACAGCATAGGCAGAGAGGCATTCCACCAGCTGCTGCCAGCGAACGCAGGCCCTGAAATGGCTGTCGGCGAAGAGATCGAATGGTTTGCGGACGTGACGGAAACCATCATCGGCACCATTGGATTCGGCGGGATGAACATAGGCTGGAACTATGCAGTGCTGAAACCTGATACGATGGGAGTATTCCGAGTCTCCGAGAAGCAAAGGAACTTCCCCACCCGCCATACAGCGAGGGTCACATTGCTGCGTCGGATGACGGGGGCTGAGGCAGCAGAAGCGTGGCGGCTGGCGGCGTAGACTTCGGCGGCGGGAAACGGCTCGACTTGTCATGGCCCGAATGGTATTGCTCGGAGGATGATCGACGATACGGTCAGCAATCAGAGGCAGCTTCCCGATCCAAAACTATGTCGGACTCGGGATCTGGGGATCGCTCTCCCCTTCTCAGTTTGCCTGGTGGAAGACCCCGAAGCTTGCAGGTATGCGATCGTACGTTTTGGTTCTGGCTTCCTTTGTTACCATCCTGATTGGCGTGGCTTCGAGAAGACAGGCCCCGTTGATCTCCCCGGTGGTCGTTGATCGCCGAAGTCCCGCCATCGGCTCCGTCTGTACGAACAGAAGAAACCGTACCATCAAGTGAAACCGTGAGGTTTCATCGGGCTGTTGATTGACAGAGCCCGCCAGAGGCCGGAGATTGTCCTGGCAGTGTAGAAATCGACATTCTCTCTCGTCCTTCGACAGACCCATGTCGAAGTACCTAGCCTTGGGGGGATGGCCGGAGGCTACACTGCCATTTTCGTGGCTATCCTCGTCCCCCGCAGGTGACCAGCGACGACGCCTAATTGCCGCCCGACTGACCTTGTCTTGGAGTGGCCCGTTCCTCGTGTGACGGCTGACTTTGCGGAGTCGGTTCGCGAGAGGTACGCTGACGGGGCTGGACGGAATCGGGCGCGGTGGGCGAATACGGCGACGAACCGTGCGTGCCAAAATTCTGATGAGATCCCTGCTGGCTCGGGTTCGATTGGGGCTGGACGGAAGATTTCTGTTCGTTCTTCATGGGACGTTCCGGTTTTTCAACCGTCGGCTTGTACACAGTCGGCAGGGGTGCGGCGCGTTGGTTCCCGGGTTGCTTGTTCTCGTACACGCCTTGGCCGTCCTGCTGCGAATGATCTCCGGCTCACCTTTGTTGGCCTTCTCGGCTTTGACGGGCTCACGGACAGGCCCATTGGCGTTTGGTTTGATGACTTCCGGAACGTCCCCCTGGATCGGGCCGTCGCGCCACGGTCGAGGGTGGCGCGCGGTGGCGCCTCGGTCAACTTGCGGGCGTTGTACTTTTGAATTTCGTCCACTTTCGGGCCGCCGTTGATGGCCACGTTGTTGACGCGGGTGATCCGGGTGATGTTGACGGTCTTGTTGATGATGGCGGTGTTGTTGACAATGACATCGCGTCGATGGATGGGTTCGGAGAAGTGACCGATATCGACGAAGACAAAGAACCGGTCCGGAACAGGACCGTTGCGGTAGACGATTTCGCCCCCGGGCCCAAACACCGCGCCGGGCGGAAGCGGCGCCCAACCGCAGTATCCGCCCCCTTCGCGCCAGCAGACCCAGGAGGCGCCCCAGTCGGTGTCCGGCACCCAGACCCAGCCGTAATACGGATCGGACGCCCACCGACCATAATGGTATGTGGCCCAGGCCCACGGTTCGCCGCTGACCCAGTACCAGCCGCAGTCCGTCCACATCCAGTAGCCCTCGCAGTACGGGTACCAATTGGACGAGACATAAGCGGGGTACCAGCAGCGTCCGTACCCCGGCCGGCTGACCCAGTGGCCGCAAGCTCCGAGCGGGCCGTCGAAGATGCTGACCGACCAGCTGACACCCGCGCTCGATTCGCTGGCCGCCAGGACCAGCAGTACCAGCGCTGCACCCAGTGAAATGAATGATCTTGTCTTCATAATCGACAGTAGTTCCTCCTCCTCCATCGGGTTGGACAATCCGGCTCTGGCCGACGCTCCGGGTCGACAGCCAACGACCGGGCCCGTTCCCGCCGAAGTGTCCGCCCGACTCCCGAAACCTGATACACACGGGGCGGAAACGCAATCGCAAAAAATCAAAATTGACTTGGCGGGGGCAAGCAAGCATCATGCGGGCCGCGTAGACGGTAGCTGTCACGGAGAATGCGGAATGGCTAAATTGCACATCCTGTCGGGCCAATTGGAGGGGAAGGTATTTGATCTGTTGGAAGAGCGCGTGGGCGTTGGGCGCGCGTTGGACAACCAGATCCGCCTGGAGGACGGTACCGTCTCACATCATCACGCGATGTTTGTGCTCGATGGCGTCACGTACAAGCTGCGCGATCTCAATTCCACCAATGGCACGCGCGTCAACGCCATGCGCATCACCGAGACGAAGCTGACCAACGGCGACCAGGTGCGCATGGGGTCCGTCGAGATGCGCTTCGAATCCGACCTGAAGAAGACGAGTCAGCCATTGCCGCCGTCGCAGGCGGGCGTCGACATCGCCGAGTTGGGCAAGGGCGAAGGTGCTCCCCCGACATTCGGTTCGGCTTCGCCGTTTGGACGGAAAACAGGTGGCGGCGGCGGCTCGAAGGGAGCGGTGTGGGCGGTGCTCGGCCTCGGGCTTGTCGCCGTGCTCGTCCTTGCGTGGTTCGCGTACAGCTACTTCCAGATGAAGTAGGCGGCGCGCTGGCGCAACTTTACGTTGTCGAAGTCCAGGAGCGAGAGCCAACCGGCCGCGCCGATGCCGAGCGCCACCAGGCTCCAGCAGGAGTAGTTACCAGAAAACGCGGGCAGTTTGTTCGTAGAAAGAACGAGCCCCGCAACTCTGCGGGGCCCGTTCGAATACCCAACTGTCAGGCAAAATGCAATCAGGCTTTGCGGCGTCGGATCGTCAACGCGCCCAGCAGTAGCCATGGCGACTCGTCGGCGCGCCCTACGCGGCTCTCATCGCCTCCTCGATTGAATCCTGAATCACTTCATACCTGGCCAGCGTTGCCGACGCGTTACCGAGTTCTGTTTTGACGGCCAGAACCACAGGGCCTCCGGAAGCTTGCAGATAGATGCGCGAGACGCGCAAGAACGACAGCACAACGACCATCGCCATGAGAATCACCATCGGGGCCAGCAACGACGCGCCGTGGAAATCCCAAAGGCTGCACTTGGTGATGGGGCTGCGGCAAGCTTACTGGCCTGCCCGCATCCGCGCGAGTGCGTTCTGCGCCTGGGTGAGACCGGGCTTGATCCGTACCGCCTGCTGCAAATGCTCGATCGCTTCCGGTATCCTGCCCGCCCTCTCCAGGGCGATCCCCAGATTGCAGTGCGCGTCAGCGTAATCGGGGTTGACCCGCAGGGCCTGCTCGTAGTGGGCGATGGCTTCCCCGACCTTACCCGTTTGCGCCAAGGCGATCCCGAGGTTGTTGTGCGCCTCCGCGTAATCGGGCTTGATCCGCAGGGCCTGCTGGAAGTGTTCCATAGCCTCCGCGCGCTTGCCGGTCCGATACAAAGCGATTCCGAGGTTGTTGTGCACCTCGGCGTAATCGGGGTTGATGCGCAGGGCCCGCTCGTAGTGGGCGATGGCTTCCTCGATCTTACCCGTTTGCTGCAAGGCGTACCCCAGATTGCAGTGCGCTTCGTCGTAATCGGATTTGATCCGCACCGCTTGTTCATAGTGCCCGATGGCATCGGTGACCTCGCCCTCCTGCAAGAAGAGAGTTCCCAGATTGTTGTGGGCCATCCAACACCGGGGATTCTTCATCAGGGTATCGCCCCAGAGCGTTTTCAAGTCTTGATAAGCGCGGGCCTGCTTCCATGTGGCCACGCCCAATGTCAACAGCACGATGGCGGCAGCGACCGTTCCCCAATCGTGGTCCCATGGGCCGGCTTGTCGTGAATGCTCCTCGCCATGAACGGCTCGCTTGCCGATCGCGGTGCCCGTGCTTGCGGCCAGAGAGATCAGCCCAATGCAGGCCAGGTATTGAAAGTGGTCGGCAACGTAGGAGTAACGGAATGGATAAACATCAAAGAACCCCAACGCCGGAAACAGCGTACAGCCAAAACACAAGGCCGCCACCAGCGGCCCTCTTCCGATCCGCGACCGCAGCCACCACAACGCGATCAGAACAACCAAGGCCGTCACCGGGAACAAGTACTGCCACGGCGACCCGGGATCGATTTCCCAGCGGGGATAAATGAAGATGAGGGGGTGCGGCCAAAACAATTTCCCGGCGTAAAACCACAACGCGCGCCCCGCCAGCAGACACCGCTGGAGAAACGACAGCGACCACTCCGGCCCACTCGCACCGACATGATGTTTCTCCAGCCACGCCGTCATCAGCCCGAACGTGATTCCCAACAGGAACATCGGACTCAACACCCCGACATCCCGCCGTTCGACACGCCCTCGTTTCCACCAGAGCAGAAGCACCAGTACGGCCGGCAGCGTGCAGGCCACCGTCTTGCTCAACAGGGCACACAGGAACAAAGCGATGGCCAGCCAGTAGGAGCGCCACGATGGCGAACCCGCCCGCGCCTCGCCCGTCAGCGGTCGAAACCGGAAAAACGCCAGCAGCGCCCCAAGATAAAACGTCGTGGAGAGCAGGTTTTTGAGTTCGGAGGCCCAGGCCACCGACTCCACTTGCACCGGGTGCACGGCGAACACCGCTGCCGCAAGCCACGCGCCCGGGACGTCCAACTCCTGCAGCACCATCCATAACAGCAGGGCGTTCAGTACATGCAGCAGGACATTGACAGCATGGTACCCGAACGGGTGCGGTCCCCACAGATGATACTCAATCCAAAAGCCGGTGAGCTGGAGTGGGTAGTACTGCTGGTCGGCCAACGGCTTAAACCAGATTCGATACAGACCATGCAGAGAACGCAAGTTTACATTCTCCGTCACATGAAGGTCGTCATCCCAGATGAAGCCGGCGTGCCAGACGGGCTGATAAGCCACGAGCACGGCTACCACCAAGACCAAACCCAGGAGCCAAGGGCGGCGCGTCAAGGAGGTGTTCGTTGCGGGAGATATCCCCGCCATCGGTTGCTGCGGAGCGCCATCAATAATGGGCTTCCACCTCGTCATCGAGCGGATAATAGCATGTCAACGATACACCGAGCGACAACGTCGGCCGTTTTCCCTGGTGCCAGATAAACGGGCCTCGATGGACTGATTACGAGGCCACAGGACCAATCTCAGCTTCCGTGCTCCGTCGAGCCGGATACGCTTGTCCTGCGCCTCGTCGTTGAGACGTGTTCTATTCCGCCAGCCACTGGGCGGCTTGTTGGGCCCAGTAGGTGAGGATGATGTCGGCGCCGGAGCGGCGGAACCCGGTGAGCATTTCGAGGACGACCTGTTTTTCGTCGAGCCAGCCATTTTGCGCGGCGGCCTTGACCATGGCGTATTCGCCGCTGACGTTGTAGCAGGCCACGGGATAACGGAATTTCTCTTTCACGCGCCAGATCAGGTCCTGGTAGCCGAGCGCGGGCTTGACCATCACGATGTCCGCGCCTTCCTCGATGTCGAGCGCGACTTCGCGCAGGGCTTCCTCGGCGTTGCCGCAATCCATCTGGTAGGTGCGCCGGTCGCCGAATTGCGGCGGCGATTCGGCCGCCTCGCGGAACGGGCCGTAGTAGGCCGACGCGAATTTCGCCGCGTAGCTCATGATCGGCGTGTCGGAAAAACCAGCTTCGTCGAGGGCGGCGCGAATCGCGGCGACGCGACCGTCCATCATGTCGCTCGGAGCCACGATGTCGGCCCCGGCCTCGGCGTAAGCCAGCGCGGATTTCGCGAGGAGATCCAGGGAAGCGTCGTTGTCAATTTGATAATCCCGGCCCGACTTGCGAACGATGCCACAATGGCCGTGGCTCATGTATTCGCAGAGGCACACGTCGCCGATGACGATGAGTTCGGGCAACGCCTTTTTCAGGGCGCGAACGGCTTTCGGCACGACGCCGTTTGGCGCGTACGCCCCGCTCGCTTTCTCGTCTTTCTTGTCCGGGATGCCGAACAGGATGACCGCGGGCACGCCGAGTTTCGCCGTCCGACTGGCCTCTTTGACGAGTTCGTCCACGGAAAGCTGAAATTGTCCGGGCATCGAGTTGATGGGTTTGCGAAGGCGCGTCCCCTCGCGCACGAACAACGGCATCACCAGGTCGCTGACGGACAATTCGGTTTCGCGGACGAGCGCGCGGAGTTTGGCGTTTTGGCGGAGCCGTCGCGGGCGATAGATCGGAAAGTGCATGGGTCAGGCCCCGGGGATGGTGGGTTCGACTTCGTTGATCAGCGCGATGATGTCATTGGGTTGTTGCGCCGCCATGAGCCGGGCGCGGAAGCCGGTGTTGTTGACGAGCCGGGACAGGCGCGAGAGCAATCTGCAGGTGTTGGCGCACGTTCGGGGCGCAGAGCAGGAAGAAATGGAACACGGGTTTGCCGTCGAGCGCACCGAAGTCGACCCCCCGGTTGTGCCGTCCATAGGCGAGCACGGGGTTATCAACGAGCCCGATGAGGGCATTGCGCGCGTGGGGGATGGCCACGCCTTCGCTGACGCAGGTGGGGCAGAGGTCTTCGCGGGACTTGAGGGCCTGGAAGAGCGTCTCGAACAGGCGTTCCTCGCGCGGGTCGATCACGAGCGCGCACAATTCGCGCAGCACGCCGTTTTTGTCGGGCGCGCTGAGGCTGAGGCTGATGCGCGCGGGGGTGATGACATTGGCCACGGTCAGGGGTGGCCGCAGGCCGGTGGATTCGGGCGGCAACTGTTGCTGGTCGACGGGGACGCTCTTGGGATCGACCAACCACGAGTTTACCAAGTTGCGCTGGAAGCGCCACTGACGCGCGAGTTTTTGCGCGGGAATGCGGCCTTCCTGCGCCATGCGGCTGACGGTTTTTTCGCTCAGCTTGAGGTACTCGGCAACCTCGCGGAGCGTCATGATTTCGCTTTCCATAAATGGGATCGATTTCCTCGGGGACGATAGTACGGCGATGGTGTCGCTTGCGCAAGCGATGAAACGGGCGCAACGTTCGGCAGAACCGTTCCGAACTTGCGAAGACACTGCGTGTCCCCAGACAACAGAAGCCGCGTGCGGCAGTCATGCGACAGGGAAGAACACGTGGGACGATGAGCAAGGGCCCGGTTAGGGACGGGCTTGCCCGCCGGGGGCGGGCTCACCGAGTCGTGAACGAGGCAGTTGTTGTCGGTTGTTCTGCCTTACCAGTGCGGCTACGCTCCGCAATGCGGCGCTGTTAGGGCGTTACTTGGACCCGATAAAACCCCTGCGGACCGGTACAAGGGATACTAAAACTAAAGTTGCAGCCAGTGGATTTTACCGGGGAACCCGTACTGACCCAGTTCGGGGGACTTAACGACGCGGTATACTGTAATTGACACGTCTCGCCTGCCACCGTCGCCATGGAGGCGTTGATGCCGGTGGTACAGTTACCCGTTATCTGATACACTTGATTGGGTTGAGTATTGACGGTCAAGGGAACTTGAACCTGGTACACACAGCCTTCGCTGTACTGTCCGCCTGTGTAGGTAGTGCCGTAGAAATTGCCGTCTATGCCCTGCACGAGCGCCGCCGCAGAGCTCGGATAACCTGATTCTGCGCCATCGCCCACGGACTCCCCGTAGAATCCATGAAGACCATAATAAATGGATTGCGTGCCATTCGGAATCAACTGGAACACCTCGCCAAGTCCGTTCGACCCGCCTGTAGCGGCCGTCCCGTAGAAATTGCCGTCGCTGCCCAGCACCAGACCCGCTTGGGGGTTATAGCCGTCGAAACTTGTAGGGTCGTGACCGCCAAATTGCCAGAGCAGCGTCTCCTGGTAGGGCGGACCAGCGCTCAGATTGATCTCAAACACCGTGCCCATGCTGTTCGATCCGCCAGAGTAGGTCGTGCCGTACAAATTGCCGTCGCAGCCCTGCACCACCCCTCCACGGGGGGTTTTGCCGTCGTTGACACCGCTGCCAAACGAGTAAATAACCGTTTCGCTGCCGCTGGGAGTGATCTGATATACGGTGCCATGGAAGGGGCCCGCCCCGCCGCCAGTGGTCGTCCCGTAGAAATTGCCGTCGCCGCCCTG
Source organism: uncultured Verrucomicrobiae bacterium (assembly GCA_963713705.1). Taxonomy (GTDB): domain Bacteria; phylum Verrucomicrobiota; class Verrucomicrobiia; order Palsa-1439; family Palsa-1439; genus Palsa-1439. Next base: position 15,186 of record CAVQMY010000041.1, on the reverse strand, counting down.
CACCAGCCCCGCTGCATCAGGGTCACTGCCGTCAACGAAACCGCCGGCAAACGAATACTCCCAAATTGGAGGGCCACCCGACGTAGCGATCTTAAACACGATCCCAGCATTATGCGACCCGCCGATGGGTGTTGTGCCGTATAAACAGCCGTCGCTGCCCTGCACCAGAGTTGCCAGCGGCTGTTGGCCGTCGGGGGCAGGGCCGAACTGGTAAATAGTTGTGAATACTTGGGGCGGACCGTTCGGGTTGATCTGAAAGACGGTGCCAAGACCGTTCGTCCCGCCGTACTGGGTCGTTCCGTACAAATTGCCGTCGCTGCCCTGGATCAACCCACCAACTGGCGTTTGGCCTATGGAGGGGTAGCCGGTAGCCGGAAACGACCCCAGCGACGTTACGTTGCCCATCGTATCGACCTTATACACGCTCCCCGCATTCTGCGTCCCGCCGTACTCGGATGTCCCGTAGAAATAGCCGTCGCTGCCCTGCACCAGCCCCGATCGGGGGAAGATGGGTGCCGCGCTACTGTCCGGGTTATCAAAAGAGTCCAACACGCAAAACCCATTATACAAGGTTCCTCCCAAAGGTACACAGTAGTTCCCAGCTCTCGCTTCACCGAAGCCGGCCACCCAGATCACCAGGGCCATTGGAACAAGAATGCGAAGTGGTTTCATGACGTGTTTCCTTTCGGTTGCCGTTGTTTCTGTGTGCTGGCCCACCGAGGGCGACACGAGAAGAAGATGGCGTTGATTGGCTCGGGTACTTGAGAGGCGATGTGTGGACAGGGGTAGCGTTGCGTTATGATGAACCGCTTTACGGTGCGACCCGCATGATGCGCCAAACATCAATGTGCGCTACGATTCTGGAGGGACACGGAGGAGCAAACGCAAACGAGACGCCAGCCTCGCCAATTCTCCAAGTGGGGCGCAGCATCGCAAAGCATCGCCCGACCGTCAAGCAAAATTGGGCTTTCCGAACCCGTCTGATTATTGGCGCAGCACCCGGTTAGCTGCGGGCGCGACGTTTGGCAGGACCGTTCAGAACTTGCGTTCGTAGCTGCGGATCACGCCGATGACTTTGCCCAGCACTTTTGTGTCGCCTTCGACGGGGATCGGCTGGTAGCGGGGGTTGGCGGGCTGGAGCCAGAGTTTTCCGTTGCGGCGGGCCAGGCGTTTGACGGTGGACTCGCCGTCGACGAGGGCGACGACGATCTCGCCCGGCTCGGCGTGGTTTTGGGCGCGGACGACCACGAGATCGTCCTCGCAGATCCCCGCGTCGATCATCGAGTCGCCGTGCACCTTGAGGGCAAAGACTTTCTGGCCCGCGAATTCCTCGGAGAGATCGAGCGTGCCCTCGATGTTTTCCTCGGCTAGCAGCGGGCCGCCGGCGGGGACGCGTCCGAGAATGGGCATGGGCGGGAACTCGGCGCGGAGGATGTTGGGCCAGTTGCACGGGATGAGGCCGCGGGATTTCCCGGGAAGTTTTTTGAGATGGCCTTTGGTTTCGAGGGCGTGGAGATGGTCGCGGGCGGTGCCGGTGGACCGATAGCCGAAGGCGTGGCAGATTTCGCGGACGGTCGGGGGACGGCCGGCGCCGCGGATGCTGTCGAGAATGTACGTGAGCAGTTTTTGCTGGGGCGGAGTCAGTGGTTCTTGCACGCGGAGATGACTACCACACAGATGTGTGGTGAGGCAAGCAGAAAAGAGTGTTTCGGCTAGGCGGCGGCCAGCGCGACGTGGATGGCGCGGTCCAGATCGGTGACGTCGAAGGGTTTTTCGAGGAAGCCGCGGGCGCCGGCTTCGCGGGCTTCGCTTTCGGTGGTGCGGCTGCCGGTGACGACGACGACGCGGGCGGACGGGTCGGCCTTGGATAGCAAGGAGGTGCAGGTGAGGCCATCCATGCGCGGCATGCGGACGTCCATGACGATCAAATCCGGGTGCATGCTGCCGTATTTTTCAATAGCTTCGTGGCCGTCGGCGGCGAAGCCAACGACCTCGTGGCCGAGATATTCCAGGGCCAGGCGCAAGGCAAATCGGACTGAATCGGTATCGTCTGCAATCAAAATCTTCATGTGAGTAGTGAAAATAGCAGTCGTCATGCCATGGGCTTGGGAGGCAGGAAAAACAGGCTTTTCGGGGGTTCAGGCGAGAAAATCAGACCGAAATTGGCCACGCGATGAGAGGATTGGATATCCGAAATGTAAGGAACGCTCCCTGCGAAACGTCCGCTACCGCTGCCAGCCGTTACGGGCAGGGAAAAATCCCTGAGGGAAGATTCTGTGGAGGCTGCGGGAACATTTGGGCCGCAAGCGGGTCGCTCGGGGGTGGCCCATATGATCCAGCTCCTATCAGCCCGTTTACAAATTCCACATGGCCATCCAGAAAGAGGTAATTGCCCTTTAGGTGCGTCGCGTCGTTTACATGCTTCGACCAAGGGGGAACCTGAGTAGTCCCGTTGAAAGTCTCAAGAGAACTCGTCACAAAGGGGCTGATGGTGCCCTGGTCTTCGAGAAAGGGCTTGAGGTTGTCCGAGTAATATTCCGCGACGACCGCGACTGAGCTGTTTGTCAGCCACGTGCAGGTCAGCCGGGAGCCCGCAATCCAGTAGTTCTGCTCGTATGCACTTCCGTTCCCGAAGCCAACGACCATGGCGTAGGAACGGGGAGTGATGGTCTGGCCGTTCTGCACTGTCTGAAACCGACGATCATCGGGGCACTGGAAAACCTTCGCTGTTGCATAACTGTTGGTGATCAGCGCCTTGTACCACGTGAGAGTTGCTCCATTTTCCATTTGAAAGGCGGGCGGTGTATGATTCTGATAATCGCTCGAATACGCGAAGAGAGCGATACCGATCTGGTGAAGATTGGCCGCGCACGCGACTTGTCTTCCCTTTTCGCGGGCGCCACTCAGTGCAGGCATCAGCAAGGCCGCCAGAATGCCGATAACGCTGATGACCGTGAGAAGTTCAATCAGAGTGAACCCTCGGAACGGATGAATCTTGGTGGTTTGCATGGTGGCCTTCCCAAACGCTGAACCATCCCTAACTACACGCCATTTTAGGCCTCGTCAAGGACGATCCTTGTTCGTTACTTGTCGTTGCGTTGCACATGCCCGGCACGTGATGTCGGGCCGCCTTTCACGATTTACTATGAACGATCTTGACAGAGTTGTCAAGACATTGTACATACAATGCGGGTACTGAGTATGGAATTTGACTGGAATGATCCGCCATTCAACCCGAAAGACTCGCCGACCCTGCGCGAGATCGAAGAGGCATTTGAGGATCCTCTCGGTATCCGGCTGATTCCCGACTCGGGGCGCTTCGCCAAGGAGTCGCGGGCATTTTGTCTCGGTCGGACGTTGACCGGACGGGGCATTTTCAGCGTATTCCGTTCGGATGGCAAGCGGATACGGGTCATCGGGTCGAGGCCGATGACGGAGGAAGAGGACTATTTCTACGACAGGAAGGTGTCGGAATGGACGTCGTAATCGAATGGGAGGAGATACCGCCGTTTGCGTGCGAGCACGATGAGGCCAAATTCTGGCTATTGCATCGGCTCGACTCGAAGCTGATGGAGCAGTCGGTGGCGGGGACCGACCAATCCGACTCGACGACGATAACGTTGCGGATCGATCCACGGATGCTGTCGCGCATCAAACGTCTGGCGCGTTCGCGGTACCTTAACTATCAGAGCATGATCAAGCAGTGGATCAGCGAGCGGATGGAGGATGAATTGCGGGATCGCGGAGGCAGACGGGAGTGAGCGCAGGCTGAAGCCTGCGGCTACAGGATTTTGGACAGGATGATGAAGGCAGACAAGGCAAATGATATGGCGGGGGACGGAGGACTGAGGGCCGAGGGCGAGAGGCGGACGTCAGGGGTGTCGAGGATCCGAGAGGATCGTAGCTCCCCCTACCCGGAGGCTTTCGGGGTGAACCTCTGGAACTCTTCCCCGCCGGATTTACGGTCGTCGAGATGCTGGTGGTAAGCGTTATTATTCTGACGCTGGCGGGGCTGACGGTCGGCGTGGCGAAGTATGCCCTCACCAAGGCCGCCACGTCGCGGACCCGGTCGGAAATCGCGGCGATGGAAATGGCGCTGGAACATTACAAGGACGACAACGGCGCTTATCCGTGGGCCGCAGGCCCCCGGGTTACGGCAGGGGCTCAGGGCTTTCCTGGTGCGGCTGAGTACAGCAACTCGGCGGTCCTGTATACGGCGCTGGCCGGTGGCTCAAAGATCTATTACAATTTCAAACCCTATCAACTCCGCACAAACACCACTCTAGCGGCGATCTGCGTCATTGATCCCTTCGGCAACCCCTACAACTATTACCAGACCAACATTCCATTTTCTGTTGGCAGTCAGTACTTTGCGAACAATCTTGCCACGTTCGACCTGTGGTCTTATGGGCCCAATGGCACGAATGACGAAGGCGGCAACGATGACATTGCGAACTGGAAGAAGAACTAGGAGGATCCGATGAGACGATATTTCCGAACCCCGGCCGCGTTTACGCTGATTGAACTGCTCGCCGTGATTGGCATCATTGGCGTACTGGCGGCGTTGCTATTCCCGGCGATCAAGCTCGCCCTGCAAAAGGCGGAAATCGCCCAAGCCCAGAATGACGTCAAGAATATCGAGACCGCTGTGAAGTCGTTCTACACGGAATACGGCAAGTGGCCCAATAGCAACGGTGGTACCCTCGATTTTTCCTATGGCGCGTTTAGCGCCCCTTACGCACTGGCGTATCCCACCCCCCCTGCGGTGCTAACGGGCTATTGTGAGAACTACTGGCTGATGAATGTCCTCCAGGCGATACAGGACAACAACGGCACGCAGTGTGGCAATGGCGGCACGCCCACCGGCAACACCGCCCCGCCGATAAACTCGCGCGGCATCATTTTCCTCAACATCCCCGCCAAGAGCCTCTTCCTCAGGCACCAGAACCCCAACTATTATGACTTTGTCGATCCGTGGGGGAACCCGTACCAGATCACGGTGGATACGGGCTACGACAACACGTGCACCAACCTGGCCAATACGGTCAATAACTCCGCCGTCACTCCGGTTGGCACGGGGTCATTCTCCGGATGCGTGACGAACTCCGTCGTTGTGTGGTCGTTCGGCCCGCAGGGCCCGTACGGCACCCATACCAGCGCAAAGGACTGGATCACGTCTTGGTAAGAAACCGTCAACGAAGGCGAAGTCGTCGCCCGATCGGCGGCCGTTTCGGCTTCACGCTGGTCGAGTTGCTGACCGTCTTGGTGATTGTCGGCATTTTGATAGCGTTCTCCCTCCCGGCAATCACCAACCTCAGCCGGTCCGCCGCGCTGCCGGGAGCGCTGCGCCAGGTCTACAATGAAGCCAGCCTCGCCCGGCAGTACGCCATCACCCATCGGGTACAAACGGAGCTGCGAATCACCAATTCCTTTGATGCCGTCAGCATCTTCACCAACATCGGCCCCAATGAAGCCCAATTGGACAAGTGGAACTATCTGCCCGCGGGCACCATCGTATATTTTCCTACTGCTCTACCCACCCCCATTGGTCTCGTGACTAATAACGTGGTGTTCACCCCGACCGGCGGTACGACCAACCTCAACGAGGTGAGCATCTGGGTTCGCGAAGGCTCGTTCGATACCAATACCGGCATGTACTTCGGGATCAACTCCAATTTTGGGACCATTTCCATCAACAATCTCCTCGGCCGGATCAAGATTTTACGCCCATGAGCCCAGACCCCATAGCGCCACGGAAACAGAGCGCCAACGCGTTCAGCTTGATTGAAGTCGTGCTGGCGCTGGCCGTGTCGGCCATCGGTCTGGTGGCGATTCTCGGCCTGCTACCGCAGGGACTCCAAGCGAGCCGCGACGCCGCCGACAACACGATTTCGGCCACGATCGTCCACGACATCTTTAGCACGATTCGCGCAAGTCCATTTACAAACATTACGGATTTGAACTCGTTCGGATTCGCAGTGTATCCGGGGGATTCTCCTTTGTCAGGGCAGTACACCAACCTCCAAACCTGCACCCTGCTTCCGCCGCCTGTAGGACAGCCGGCCCAAGGTGCTGTGGCTTACTTCGACCAGGCAGGGATCGCCACAAACTCTGTCAACGGACAGCCATGCGGATACTACAAGGTCACGTTGAATTTTCAGCCTGAGACCGTGCCGCCCGCAGCGGTCTCGATGGTGACGGCGACAGTGGTTTGGCCGGCGCTATCGGCCTCGCCGATCAACACGAATGTGTTTGTTACCAAGGTGGCGCAGTACTACCAATGAAGCCCAACCGAAATAGGAAGGACGGGTTCACGCTCGTCGAGTTGCTGGCGTCGATCACGATACTAGGAGTGATGACGTTCCTGCTGTTTTCGGCGTTCGACCAGACCAGCAAGGCGTGGCTGCAGGGCGAAAGTCGGGTCGAAACTTATTCGGCGGCGCGGGCGGCGCTGGATTACATGTCGCGCGAACTTGCCCAGGCCATGGTCAGTTCCAACAACTTGCAGTTCTTCGGCACTACCAATGCCGTGGCATTCATTGCGCCCTCCGACGACCGTCTCAGGGGAGACGGTGGACGTGGCGGAGGTCGTGTATCGCCTGAGTCAGCCGCCCGCCGCCAATCCGGGTGCCATAGACCCAGGTGGCTTCTTCACAAACGCCGTTCCACCCTATCGGCTGATCCGGCGCTACACGCCGTATTCGGAGACGCAGGCCGACTGCTGGAACTACGGGCTGGGTAATAACACCTGCCCCAGCATTCCCTGGGATTTCTACTTGGGCAATGCGAATTGGATGGAGACGGCTCCGACCAATAGAACCGGCGTTTTGGCGGAGAACATCATGTCGCTGACGTTTACCTATGTGAGCGCGGTAACCAATTTTCAGTACAACTACTGGAACTCAACCAACGTGCTAAATATTTGGAGCCACGAACTCGGGCCCAACGTTCTTCCCTATAACAATCCGGACATCAACAATGATCCTAATTCGAACGGCGCGCTCTACATGACGAACCACGCCCCGGCGGGCGTGTACATCACCATTGGAGCCATTGACAGCCATACTGCCATACGTCTACAGGCAATCGCGCCCAACGGAACGAATGTGCCCAATGTCAATATTGGCGCGTATACCAACACGCTGAACCAAGCGGAGAAATTTTTCACCACGTTTGTGGAGATTCCCAACCAATGAGAAGGCGCTCCATATCCATTCCCCATCGACCCGGAGAGCGCGGCGTCGCGCTGGTGTTGACGTTGTCGATCCTGGCGCTGGTGACGCTGCTGCTGATTGCGTTTGTCGGCAGCATGCGCGTCGAGAACGCCGCGTCGAAGAATTTTAACGAAGTCATCAAGGCGCGCGAACTGGCCCAAGCCGGCGTGGATGAAGCCGTCGGCGCCATCCGCCTAGCCGCGCCGATCATCGGGCCACTTCCGAACGGCAGCAATTACGTGACCGCTCCGGGCATGATCTACACGTCGGCGGCCGGCGGCGCCTGGGTCGCCCATCCGCTGTACACCTCTGTGAATCCCATTGACCCCCCCAACCCCTCCCTCCTGGCGAGAGTAGTGGATTTGAATACGAACTACGTGATCACGGGACAGGGCACGCTCTATACAGTCGGCAATGTGCCGCTCTACGCTGGATGGTCGAATATTGTTATCACCAACGCCGCCGCCCCTAACGGTCAACTCGTCGGGCGCTACGCGTACTGGGTGGACGACGAGTCGGCGAAGGTGAATTTGAACGCGGCCGGAACGCGCGGCAACGACCCCTCAGGGTTCACGCCGGCGGCGATCGATCTGCAAACGCTCTTCGGAGTAGCCAATCAATTCGCCATCACGAATTACGCCTCTCAAATCCGCCCGTTCGACACGATTGAGAGCCTCAAGATGCAACCGTCCCAGATACCTTCTGCGCCCGGGATTTCGGACACGCTGTACTTAAATAATCAGTTTTTCGTGACTAGCCACTCCACGTCACCCGACCTGACGCCATGGGGAGCGAAGCGATTGAGCCTATCCGACATCGCCGCCACCCTCACCAACCCGACACCGGCGCTGAAGCAAGCCGCCGTCGGGACAATCGCCGCGGCCCTGTCCGACCCCAATCTGGCCGCGTGGTTTGGGCAGAACTTCGCGAGCAAATATAATCCTCAGCAGATCGCGGCCAATATTGTTGACTATATCAGCACGGACAACAATCCCACCGATCAGTCAACGTCATCGAGCGACACATCACAACCGCCGTATCTAGGCTTGAAAGAAACGCCCTATCTCAACCAACTGGCGATCGCCAACACATTTACGATAACGCCAACGCCGCCCCAGCCGCCAAGCACACCGGGCACATTGGCAATCTCCACGAGCATCAGCGCCCAGCTTTGGTACATGTACACCAATAGCGCCGGTTGGACGGCGTCGCCGGCGAACAAACCCTGGGTGTATGTCATGAACGTACCGTCCATAACCCTCCAGGGCGGCCCTGTCCAGTACGTGACGTTCAACTCAGCGACAATCACTACTGCGGGGCCCACAGGCATCAAGTCTATGACGCCCCCTAGCTCCCAGCTCGTTTCAATAACCTCCCAGCAGTCCTTTGCCCTGACCGACGTGAACGCGCCGATTTTGGTGACACAAAATCCCGGGAGCTTTACCGCCATTTTTTCGAGCCCTCAGGGGCGGATGGATTGGGCCCAGGCTACCGTGCCACTGACCAAAAGCAAATCCCCCCTCACCTCTGGCAGCAGCCTCACATCGGCCTTTCAGGCCACCGATCCACGCGTCAAGCCGAGCTTGTCAGGGAATTGGTCCTCGATCCAGCCTGCGCAACTCAACAGTCCTAGTCCACCCACCCCCACCGCGTCCAGCCTGTCGGCGGGCAACGGAACCCTTAGTGGTGACGGCGACATGTCCTGCCATGTCTTCTCCGCCAATCCGGGGACCACAGGTCGTCAGCGGGGTCAGATGTATCCCAGCGAATTGGCGTACATTCACACCGGTGTCCCGTGGCGGACGCTCTTTCTCGAGCGTCAGCCAACTGCGGAATATGGAAGTGTTCCGGATTGGCTCGCGGTCGATCTGTTTTCGACAACGGACATCACCAATGTCACCGGCCGAATGAACGTCAACACTCCGATATATAACGCCAACACCGCGGTTGGTGGCAGCACTCTTCCCGACCGTGTCGCACCCTTGGAAGCGCTGTTGTCAGGCAACCCGTCGGTGGCGAACAACATCTATGATTACAGTGTGCATAATACCCCGAACGTGGCAACGTTCGTCCCCGCCGGTGACAAATTCTTCACGACCGCAGGACAGGTCTGCGAGGTGACGGGCCTTGCCGATGGTCCGGGCCAGAAGTCGGTGCGCGAAGCTCCGGCCCAGGCAATTGTCAACCTCGTGACGCCCCGTTCCAACACATTTACGATCTGGTGTTTGGCGCAAAGCGTCAAGAAGGTGGACAAGACGGTGGCTAATCTCGGATATTTCACCCCCGGTGCTGACGTTGTGACCGGCGAAGCCAAGGTACAGGCCATCGTCGAGCGGACGGTGGACATTTCGTCGGGTACGCCGCAGGTCAAGTTTCGCACGCTGTACTATCGGTACCTTAACCAGTAACCGGTCAGGATTGCCGGGGTGTCGAGGGTGTAAAAACGCTCGACAATTGGCTTGGCAGGCAGTATTATCAAGGTTTACAGGGAAGCGAGGTAGGGATTTCATGAGGGGTTTTTGCATTTTCGTAGTGGCTGTGTCGTTGGGTATGATCACCCAATCTCCGAGGGTGTTCGGCGCCACATTGACCCCTCTGTGGCAGTTTACCGGGGGCACGGACGGTAGTGAGCCGGAAGCGCCGCTGATCCAAGGCTTTGACGCCAATTTCTACGGGACGACCTCCGCAGGCACCAGTAATGGATTCGGCACGGTGTTCGAGATTACCTCGTCGGGCACATTGACTTCCCTGCATGCTTTCGCCAACGGCGCTGACGGGTCTTACCCCGCAGCAGGGCTGGTTCAGGGCACCGATAGCAACTTCTACGGGACGGCATATGCTGGCGGCACGAACACTTGCTCGTGCGGCACTGTTTTCAAGATCACATCAGCCGGCACGTTCACCCCGCTGTGGCAATTCAGCAATGGCACGGACGGCGGCGCGCCGGAGGCGGGGCCAGCGCAGGTTTCGACGGCAATTTCTACGGTACTACCTCCGGCGGCGGCACGAACGATTGGGGCGTCGTCTACAAGATCACCTCGGCGGGCACACTGACCACGCTCTGGCAATTCAGCGGCGGCGCGGATGGCGGCGCGCCAGCGGCGGGCCTGGTTCAGGGCATCGATAGCAACTTCTACGGGACAACATATGTCGGCGGAACCAACGGCGGCTTCGGCACGGTGTTCAAAATCAGTTCTCAGGGAACCCTATCTACCCTGTACCGCTTCTTCGGGGGCTCGGATGGCAGCGAGCCGGATGCCGGGCCGGTGGTGGGCAGCGACAGCAATTTCTACGGAACAACCTCCAGTGGGGGAGTCGGAGGTCATGGCACCATTTTCAAGGTCACACCGTCAGGGACGTTCTCGAACCTGTACCGCTTCACCGGGCAGCACGGACGGCAGTGAGCCGGAAGCACCGCTCATGCTGGCGAGCGATGGCAGTTTTTACGGGACGGCGTCCGCTGGCGGGACCAACCGCGTGGGGAACGTGTTCAATGTCACCTCGGCGGGCACGCTCACCACACTGTGGCAATTCAGCGACGGCACGGACGGGGCTTACCCTGCAGCAGGGCTGGTCCAAGGCATCGACAGCAATTTTTACGGGACGGCCTCCGGCGGTGGTGCGCACAGTCTCGGGACGGTGTTCAAACTCTCCTTGTCCGGCGGATGCAGTTCGAACTTTATGCCGCAGATCTCCGGATCCAGATTGTCGGGACCAATGTGGTCGTTACCCTGCCGACCATCGCCTGCCAGTCGTATCAATTGGAGTATAGCAACGCGATGGTTCCCACGAACTGGATCAGCACCAGCGGTACCGTGGCGGGCACGGGGGATCCGATCCAGTTGACGGACGTGGGCGGGGGGATGCAGACGCAACGGTTTTATCGGGTTGAGATCACGACGACCGGTGGGTTGAGCCAGGCGACGCCGCAAATCAGCTCGATCGTGGTGGTCGGCGGGACGGACGTGGTGATCACGATCACGGCGGTTGCCAGTGACACGTATCAATTGGAATACAGCAACACGATGTCCCCGGCCAGTTGGTCGAACCTGTTCGGCTCGACGAACGGGGTCACGGGCACGTTGCAATGGATCGACGCCGACGGGGCGCTGCAGACGCAACGGTTTTATCGGGTGGGCGTGACGTACTGAGCGGGGCTGAGGGGTGGCGCGGGCGGTGATGCCAGTTGACCTGTGGGGTGTCGCTGGTAGAGTACGGGGTGATGGCGCGGATAGCGTTGGAGGATAATTTTGGGGATATTGTCGGGAAGGCGCAGCGGGGGTTGCGGCTCACCGACGCGGAACTGGCCCGAGAGGCAGGCGTTTCTGCGGGGCGTCTCGGTGAGCTGAAGTCGGGAGCGCCCGGAGGGGCGGGTGCGATCGATGAAACCGTCATTCGGAAGGTGGCGGCGGCGCTGCATCTTGGCGCGGACGCGCTCGTGGCCAGCGCGAGGGAGACATGGCGGCCGCGCGACCAGGAACCGCTCGACGGCTTGGCCGCGTTCACCACGCCGTTCGGCGACATGACGGTCAATGCGTATGTCGTGTTCGATCCGACGACGCGACAGGCGGCGGCGTTTGATACGGGCGCGGATGCCGATCCGATGCTGCAATTCATCCGCGACAAACAGTTGACGCTGGCGTTGATCCTGTTGACACACACGCACACCGACCACGTCTTCGAGTTGGATCGATTGAAGGACGCCACCAGCGCGAAGGCATTCGTGAGCGAGCGCGAGCCGTTGCCCGGCGCGGAACCGTTCGTTGACGGGAAAGAATTTGCGCTGGGTGCACTGAAAATCGAAACGCGCCGCACCAGCGGTCACGCGCGCGGCGGCACGACCTTTGTCGTGACGGGCTTGCAGAAGCGTCTCGCCGTGGTCGGCGACGCGCTCTTTGCCGGATCGATGGGTGGCGGCCTGGTAAGTTACGACGAAGCGCTGCGCACCAACCGCGCGGCCATTTTCACACTGCCCGACAGCACCATCATTTGTCCCGGCCACGGCCCGTTGACCACCGTCGGCGAGGAGAAACGGCACAACCCGTTCTTCCCCGAGTTCCACGAACAACAGGCGGCGCAACAACAACAATGAAAATCATCCGCTACCAGGACGCCGGAGGCAATGTCCGTTACGCCGCCCGACTGCCCGACGGCACAGCGCGACGCATCCAGGGCGACATCTTCGGCGAGCATCGCGTTACCGACGACCGCGCCGACGTGAAGAAATTACTCGCGCCGGTCGCGCCGGTCGCCTTCCTGTGCATCGGCCTGAACTACCGTCAGCACGCCGCCGAGACGAAGGCCAAGATTCCCTCGTTCCCCGTCTTGTTCATGAAATCGTCGGGCGCACTGCAGCATCCGGGGGATCCAATCCTGCTGCCGACCCATCTGAAAAGCGGCGAGGTCGATTACGAGGGCGAACTGGCCGTGATCATCGGCCAACGTTGCAAGAACGTCTCCAAGGCGGACGCTCTGCGCCATGTGCTCGGCTACACCTGCGGCAACGATGTGAGCGCGCGCGACTGGCAAAAACAATTCGGTGGCGGCCAGTGGACGCGCGGCAAGACGTTCGATACGTTCGCTCCCCTCGGCCCGTGCCTCGTCACCCCCGATGAGATTCCGAATCCCAACAACCTCCGCATCCGCACCATTCTCAACAACGCCGTGATGCAGGATTGCGGCACCAGTGATATGATCTTTGATGTTCCAACCCTCGTCGAATTTCTCAGTGGCAGCACAACGTTGCTGCCCGGCACGGTGATTCTCACCGGCACGCCGCATGGCGTCGGCATGGCGCGCACCCCACCCGTCTGGCTCAAGCCCGGCGATACCGTGACCGTGGAAATCGAGGGGATCGGCCAATTGACGAATCCCGTGGCGGCGGAACGCTGATCGATCCGTGGTACTCACTCGTGAGAGCAGGAGATTGGCGGCCCTCGTGATTTCCAATTGGAACCAAATTGTTCAATTTCTCAAGCAAATCGCCATATTGCAGATGGTGACTCCCTAATGATTTCCAGTTGGAACCGAAGTTTGGGCAAAAACCGACTGATACCCCCACTCCATTTCCGGGAGCGGCGGCAAACATGGACGGCGAGGAACGAAAAGCGACGAACCGTCGCAATACGTTCGGAGAAATGGTCAACCGCAACCCGGCAAGAGTCCAAAATCGTTCAACCGGCATTCTCGGCGTTGCTACTTATCACGAGAGCACCCCTGGATCTGGGTGACCCTTGGAAATCCCCTCACCTCCTTTTGAGCCAGTTGATGACCTCCTTGTATCTGGTTGGGAATAGCACACGCACAGCAACTGTGATCTCATCTTGGCTGGCTGGACGTCGGTGCCACCGCCTTTTTAGGTCCTGAATCAGCTCGTGCGCAAACTCACGATCCTGATCATCCACGTACAAACTCTTTACAGCAGGCTCAGTTGACCTCAAACCCGCTCGCGACTCCCCGCCGCGCAAGCGCCGCCGCGCCTTGATTCCGAGCGATCGCTCCCCCTTCTTGACATAGTAGATTGTCTGGTAAGACAGCTCGAGTTCTTTGGCGAGTTCCTGCCAAGTCACACCCCTTGCTTCGCGCAGCCGCTTCAGCCTACTATAATCTTCACTGTCTACTTGCATTATGTTTATCTTATGTTAGTTTCCTATGTGTGCTCAGTAAACATTTATAATACAATTGTCAGCCTCTGGATACTACGGGACGAAAGTCATGAAATCCAGTCCGCAAAGAGAGTTGTTGTATAGGAGCGCAGGCTACCTGTGAGAGGTTCTACCAAATGGCCTCGAATTCGAAGGCGCAAGAATTGGCGCTCAGGTACTGTTGGTTTCCTCGTTGACCCCGGAATGATCAACGGTAAGCGAGAACGACGGCAATTCTCCACCTCGCAGAAAGCGAAAGCTTACGCCCAGCAATTACGCATCGCTTTTCAAAACGAGGGTCTGGTTGGACTATCGATACCGTTGGAGGTCCGTTTGGAAGCCGCCAGATGCCAGAATAAGCTTGCGGAAGTCGGTGCCACTATAACTGAGGCCACGGCCTATTTCCTGAAGTACCAGGTCAGCCGTAAATCCGCCCCTGTAATCTCGAAGATGGCTGATCGACTCCAAAATGAAATCAAAGCCGCTGGGCGGCGCAAACGGACCTGGCAGGGATTGAAGGCTATGCTTGCGATGTTCGCCCGCCGATTTGGTGATCGTCAACTGATCGATATCACCCTGGACGAACTAATCGAATTTTGCTGTGAACCTTCGTTGGCGCCGCGGTCCCGGCTTAACCGAATCAGGATCGTGTCCCAATTGTACAATTTTGCGGTTCGCAACGGCTGGGTGGAAATCAATCTAACAACCAAAATTACCCGGCCGAGCAAACAGCAAAAAGAACCGGGCATTGTAACTGTTGACCAGGCTCAGAACCTTCTCCAACACGCCTGTCATTGTGATTTGCTTCCTTTCGTGGCGCTGGGGTTATTTGGTGGTGTCCGCGTCGCCGAACTTTGTCGCTTGGATTGGAAATCCGTTCGACTAGAGGAGGGGGAAATCATCATCGGTGCCGACGTAGCCAAGACGCGTACACGCCGGGTCGTTCCCATCAATCAGACGCTCGCCGCGTGGCTAAAACTCTGTGTCCGTGACAGTGGTCCGATCGTCAGGACCAATAAAGTAAGGAAACGATTCCCGGTGCTGGTTAAGACCGCTGAGATCATACCTTGGCCACAGAACGCACTCCGACATTCCTATGCCAGCTACCACCTTGCGGCCTTCAAGGATCCAGTGCGGACTGCCTACAGCATGGGACACGTCGGTAACACCGATATGCTGCACGCCAATTACAAGGGTTTGGTAACTCATCGCGACGCCGAGAGATTTTGGGGTCTTCTTCCAGCATCGGTGGGCATCTCGAACCGCACGATTCTGCTGCCACAATGGCGAGGCACGGCATGGCAATTATACTGGTGCGGATTCCGGGG
>CAVQMY010000040.1:0-9701 GCA_963713705.1 uncultured Verrucomicrobiae bacterium | reverse complement strand
CGCGAACCCGCTTCGTAGGTCGGTGGAAGATTGCCCAAGAGGTCCTGGTGACGGTCAGCGCGTACAACTTGGTGCGACTGGTTCGTTTGGAGACCAGTTCATGAACCGACCGATTATGTCGAACTGTTGGCTCAACCCGCACGACACTCAGGACAGGGCATCGTTACAGCCCTCCCAAACCGCCATCACCCAAACCACTGCCGTAATGCAGACTTCTTTAGTAGCCTGCTAGGCGTCCGCCCGAGACATGATACATGGCAGTGCCATGTATCGCGTGGGTGTCGGCAGGGTGGAAATCACCGGAGGGTTCCTCAAACTGGTGGGAGCGGAGCAACGGGGTCAGGCGAACTGATACATTGTAGTGCAATGTATCAGGTGGATGCGGGCAAGGCGTTGAGGCTGGCGGCGTGAGGAGGATGTCAGGGAGAGGGGCTGGCGACAGAGATGGCTTTCTGCTTCTGCCGAGCGCGGAGTCCTTCCAATAGCTTCAGGGTGTCTTCAATATCCTTCTTCAAATCCTTCGGTTCAGGAGGCGCGGCTTGCTTTCCTTGCGCGGCGTCGTGCGCGTCAATTACGTCACAACACCTTGCGAATAGTCGCTTCAGCTCGTCGCATTCGGCTTGCGAAAAACCGATAACATTATCGAGATGGTTGAGGTTTACGTAGGATCGAAAACGAAAGACAACATCGCAGAATACGACCCGCTCAATGATCCGTTCAATCGTTGCTCTCAGCCATCCGTAGGCCTCCCGCATATCCAGCTGTTGCTGGCACAGGAGACAGCGAGCCCCTTTGATGGTCACCGGAAATTCTTGTTCCTTATATGCAGAAGAGACAGAGAACTGGCGAGCCGCATCACGCTGCCATTCCGGTCGATTGATCGACCATTTCAAGATTTCATGGAGCGCCGAAATCGGAACCTGTTCTACCTTCTCACACATTGCTACCTCTCTGGGGTCGTAATACTACACCATTTTTCAAAATGAATCCCGTTATTTTGGAGACAGGCGCAGAAACGACAGAGACCCCTCGACAGCCCGCCAGAGGCGGGCAAGGCTCAGGGTGACAGCGTTTGGGGGCGGAGGAGAAGAGGCCGGACGGGGGCGGTCCCGGCGGATGTGGCGGGGGGTGAAGTTTCGAGTTGACATGCCATCGTATTGTGATATACGATTGGGTATTGTGAAGGTGGATAGGAGATGCGAGATTGGGGAACCCCCAACAACCCCGACAACGGATGTCGGGGCGGGCGGATGTCGGGGCGGGGGGCGCGGACGGCAACGAAGATGGCTGGCGGGGGGAGAAATTACCAAACGAACCCAATTCCGTGCAGGCCGGCGTGGAAATTTTCTTTTGGGAAAGCCAAAAACGAAGCCAATTGCCGCGTGCGACAGCGGCGTGTCGTCCGAATCGCCTTGCGCCACCAACCTCTGGGAACAGGGGCCGCAAAAAAAGGGTGTTTTTGCGAAACGAACCCAACGGGTTGATCGCTAACTTGCGAGTGAAAGTCCGCTCATTACAAGGGGTTAGAAAAACAGAAGTTGCGAAAACTGGTTGGGTTCGTCCCCCCTATAATTGGGTTCGGTCGGACCGCCCTTCGGGCGACGGAACGACAGGATCACGTCACCGGGCCATGCGTTTGTGGTCCTCTGGGGTGGAACCGGAAGCGACGGGGACAGATGAGGGATTTTCGGCTGGGATTGCACCGGAGGCACATATTCGGCGCGTGTCGTCGGACTCCGCTGCCGACGCTACAACGACGGCAAGCGACGCGCTTGCCCTACAACTCGGAGGCGGACAAGCCCGGGGGAAAATGCCGTTCGCCTTTTTTGTTTTGCCGGAGTATATTGCGGCATTGTTTGGAGAAGCACGCGATGGCACTGACCCGCTACGGCGAACTGCGCAACGAACTCATGCGTCGGAGTTTTCCGAACATCTATGCGCCCGCCGTCCTCCGCGATGCCGACAGCAATTACGTCCCGATCCCCGTCAGCGAACGGCTGGTGCAATGCATCTGGTACGACCAGCGGCTGAACCCCGGCGCGTTGCAGACGACGGATGGCCGTGGCGTCCGCGTGGTGTTCCAGGGCTGGTGGAATTTGGAGGCCGGTCCCGATTTTCGGCATGCGACGTTGCAGATCGGCGACGAGGTTGAGCGCACGGGCGACGTGGAGATCCATCTGCGGGCGGAGGATTGGGACCATCACGGTCACGAACGCGACGGCCAGTTCAATGATGTGATCCTGCACGTGGTGTTGTGGGAAGCGGGCAGCCGGCACATTCCGCGGACCCGCGCGGGCCAGATCATCCCGCAACTGGTGATTCAGCATCTTTTGGACAGTCCGTTGGAACAACTCTACGACGAAATGGATCTCGACTCGTATCCGCACAACGTCGGCAGCCATCACGGACAATGCGCCCATGTATTGAAGACGCTGCCTCCCCAATCGCTCGCCGCGCTGCTGGATACGGCCGGCGAGGAACGGTTCGCGGCCAAAGTGCGCCGGTTCCTGCGCTGGATTCACCGGGTCGGTCCCGAGCAGGCGTTTTATGAGGGCTGGATGGAAGCGCTCGGGTACAAGGCCAACAAGGCGGCGTTCCGCGCGCTTGCCCAGCGCGTCCCGATGTCCGAGCTCAACGACCACCGGTCGCATCTCGGGCCGATGCTGTTCGGTGTCGCCAATTTTCTGCCGACGGGCGCGCCGGCGACGCGAAACAGCGCTGCGGCCGCTTATGTGAGACGGCTGTGGAACGCGTGGTGGAAATTGCGGCCGGATTTGGAAGACCGCATTCTTCCAGCGAGCGCGTGGCGATTTCACGGGGTGCGTCCCGCCAATCATCCGCATCGACGGCTCGGCGCAGCGGTCGCGCTGCTGAAGAAGCACCCGAAGTTGATGGAGAAGGTCGTGGGGGCGGTGGAGAGCGGCGGCGACCCGGCCACGTTTTTCTCCGAGATTCGCGACGATTACTGGAGCCACCATTTCACGTTGGGCGGCAAGACGCAGTCGCGGGCGAGCGAACTGATCGGACTCAGCCGCGCGGAGGAAATCGTGGCCAACATCGTGTTGCCGTTCGTTGCGGCATACGGGGAACATGGTGGCGACGCCAAACTGTACGAGGCCGCGAAGGCTGGTTATTCACGACTGCCCGCCGCCCCGTCCAACAGCATCCTCCGCCTGGCCGCGAGCCAATTGTTCGAGAACTCGCCGCTCACGCGACGTTCGATCAAGACGATGCGCCAACAACAGGGCCTGATGCAGATTTTTCACGACTTTTGCGTGAACGACAAGTCGGGGTGCCGTCACTGCCAATTCCCGGATCTCGTGAGTCGCTGGGGTTCGGTGTCGCCGTGAGAACCGGGGTGACAGACTCAGTGGGGAGCGTGGCCGCGCGACCACAACCAGGTCACGAAGACGACGACCGCGATCCCAACCGCCGCCATCACGATGACGCGCAACAATCCATCCCGTTTCAAGCTGCCGCTCGTATCGCCCGGCTTGGCGGCTAGCACCGCCGAGGACAGTTCGCGATCCAGCGCCTCCGCGGTGCTGGCCACTTCGGACAGCGACGTGAATTGTTTGCGGCCTTCCGCGCCGAGCATTCCCTCGACAAACTCGCTGACGGGTTTGGTGACCGGTCCGATGTCGTTGGTGAGCGTGGCCACCATCACCGCCAGATTGACCACGTCCTCTTGCGCGGACGGACTGGCGGGCATATCGACGGGAGCAACGTTGATGAGTTTGACCGTGCCATCCGTCGCGGTGAGAACGTTCTTGTCGGCGGGCGGTTGGTGGGGAACATCGCGTTGCCAGAGGAAATCCAGCGCGCGCGCCACGCCCGCAATGGCCTGCAACAGACGGTGTTCGTCCACTCCGTCACCGTGGCGCAGGAAGCGCGCGAGCGGGGGGCCGTCCATATATTCCATCGCGCAGAAGTAGGTCCCGTCCGATTGCCCGGCTTCGTACACCGTGACGAGATGGGGATGCATCAGCGAGGCATCGGCGCGTGTTTCCTCCAGAAAATGATCGATCTTGCCCGGCAGCGCGGCGATTCCCGGCGAGAGGACCCGCACCGCGACTGTCCGGTCCATTGTCGTCTGAACCGCGCGGTACACCTTACCCCAGCGGCTGACGCCGATCAGTTCCTGAATCTTATAGGCGCGTACCATCCGGCCGACGAGCGGGTCGGACGTCGAAGCTGGCCCGGTCATGGCGATCCCTCCGGCGACGGGATCGGCGCCAGCGACCGCATCGACGGCGGCACGGCGGCGACGTCCTGCATCACGCGATGGTAGTACGTCCGCACCACGAACCCAACCAGCTCATGCGCCGCCCCCGGAAACCGGACCGTGAAGGTCTTGGTTGAAAAATTCTCCCACGACGGGATGGACAGCCAGACCGGTTTGCGCCAATCGACGCCCAGCCCCGCGCCGTCGACCGTGGCGAATTGCACGCTGATCGCCACCGCCGCCGTGTTGAGTTCGCGTTCGCCCGCCTGCGCTTTCGCCTGAATGGTCACGGTGGCCACATCGCCATTGTCGTTGCGCTCCACACGCGCCAGACGAATCACATGGTTTAGCAAGGGTGGCTCAACGATTGTCGGCGTCGGCGCGACATGATCGCCCGCCCCCGGAAGCTCGCCGAGACCGGAAGCGGATGGCGACGAGAAACCCGATCCCGCTGCGCCCGTCGGGTCCGATGACGTGCTGCGAGCCACGTCCAATCTCACTTTCTTCGGACGGCTCTCGGAGAACATCCGGCCCAACAGCACGATTTCGCCAACAATCAGACCACCGACGACGGCGACCGCCAGGACCTGCAACACATCGATGGGACGACGTTGCCGCTTGGCGCCGCCGTCGTGCACGATCTCAAACCGGAGATGCACCGGGCCAATTTCCAATTCGTCCCCGGACGCCAGCCGCTGTTCCGCGATGGCCTGGCCGTTGACGTAAATGCCGTTCGGACTGTCCAAGCCGCGCAGGTAATAACCGTCCAAGCGCCGTTCGATGGCCGCGTGATGGTCGCGCACGCCCGGTTCGGCCAGTTGTACGTCGCAATCCACATGCCGACCGATGATCACCGATGGACGGTCGATCGCCAGCGGCTCCCGTGAGGCGAGACGGTTTTGGAAAAGCAATCGGTACATGTCCTGACCATTATAACACCATCGCGCGCCCGCGCGCCCACAGTTTTTCAGTGTGGATATTCGTCCCCCTCATGGATAGACTGCCACCGCTGATGGAGTTCCGATGCCAACATTGCGGCCAACGCATCGTCCTCACCGCGCTCCCGCCGACGCCCGAGGTCGAATGCTCTGCCTGCGGCCTGTTGACAAACGTTCCGCATCCACCGACGG
The DNA here is from genome assembly GCA_963713705.1 of uncultured Verrucomicrobiae bacterium. Lineage (GTDB taxonomy): Bacteria > Verrucomicrobiota > Verrucomicrobiia > Palsa-1439 > Palsa-1439 > Palsa-1439. Next base: position 4,346 of record CAVQMY010000040.1, on the reverse strand, counting down.
ATTCGCCCCCCCATCGCCGCGCTGATCCAGAAGACCGTCTGCCGCCATCGAGCCAGCAGCGGCGATTGCGCCGCATCTTCGAACCCATCCCCCGACCGTTCATGTACCTCGTTGGCGCATCGCTGACGCTGCTGGTGCTCGCGCCGTTTTGGATCTACCTCATCAAAGAGCGGCTCGACCGTCATCCCCCGATCCTGAGCGACGATGCCGTCTCGATTCCAGTCCCGGCCGCAACCGAGACCACTCCCCCGCCGCCCGCCATCGAAGAACCCCGCGCGGATTTGACCAACGTCATCGACGAGTTCCTCGGTGTCCGCCTCGACGCCAATCTCGGACAGCTCCAGCAACGGTTCGCCCTGCGCCTGCAGAACACCCGCGGGATGGTTCCCGAAATCTATGAAGCGACCCAGGCCGGCGACGCCGATTCCATCACGATGCACTTCTACAACAACCTCCTCAAGGAATTCTGGATCGATACGCGCGAACGTCGTGTCATGCCCGACAGAATCGAGCGCGAACTCCGGGAGAAATTCGGCGAACCGAAAGATCGCGCGCTCAACTCCGGCAACTCTGGCGATGAAACCATCGGCCTCGGTCTGTTCACCGCCGCCGATGGCATCAAGGCCGGCGCCGACCGGCAGAAACGACTCGCCGCGTTTCCCTACCGCGTCGACGTTTCGTGGTCGGACGATCAGACGCGCGCCGACGCGAGCATCTACTACACCTCGGAAAAACCGGAGCTGTGCACCTCGCTGTTGACCATCCACATCAGCGCCGCGCAATGGCTCAACAACAACCGCCCCCAACTCGGTCCGGTGGCAACCTCGTCTCCCGCCGCTCCGACGAACACCCTCGACCAGACCAACGAAGCACCCGCTCCCGTCGAACCGCCCAAACGGCTCTTCCCCAGCCCCTAACACGCGTTGCTCCACCCCGTTCCGCATGCCCCCGTGAAACGCTTGCGGACGCAATGACCCGCTGCTAGACTTCCGCCCCGCATGTCCCCCATTTCCACAACAGCCAGAGCGCCAACGTCTCGTCACTCGGACAGTCCGCCGCCCGCGACATCGCAACCCGAAGGTCTGCGAATCCTGTCCGTCTCCTCCGAGTGCGTGCCGTTCGCCAAAACCGGCGGCCTCGCCGACGTGGTCGCGGGACTCTCCAAAGCCTTGCGCCGGCTCGGACACGACGCGCGCATCCTGATCCCTCTGTACTCGTCCATCGACCGCGCGAAGTATGGCATCAAACCCATCGGCACCGCCTGCGTCCACATGGGCGCGGGCATCGAACACTGGGTCGCCATCCACCACACCCTCCTCGACGACGAGGTGCCGGTCTGGTTCCTCGAGTACGACGCCTACTTCGGTCGCCCGGGCATCTACGACGGCCCGCTCGGTCATCATATGGACAACGCCTTCCGTTTCGGCTTCCTCTCCAAAGCCGCGCTCCAAATCTGCAAGGATTTCCAGTTCATCCCTCACATCATGCACGCCCACGACTGGCCCACGGCGATCCTGCCGGCCCTCCTCAAAACCTGGGACCGCATTCTCTCGCCGCTCTCGAACACCGCCAGCGTCCTCACCATCCATAACATCGGCTATCAGGGCAAATACGACGCCAACGTCATGCCCTATCTCGGCCTCGGCGCGGAACATTTCACCCCCGAAAAATTCGAGGACTTCGGCAAGACCAACCTCCTCAAAGGCGGCATCGCGTTCGCCGACGCGCTGACCACCGTCTCGCCCACGCACGCCACGGAAATCCTCGGCCCCATCGGCGGTCAGGGTCTCGCGATGTTCCTCAACAATCGCCGCGCCGACCTCTTCGGCATCCTCAACGGCGCCGATTACTCCCGCTGGAACCCGGCCACCGACCCGCTCATCCCCGCGCAATTTTCGCCGAAGGACATGACCGGCAAAACCGCCTGCAAAACCGCCCTCCAGCGCCGATTCAATCTCGAAGTCCGCCCCGACCTCCCCGTCTTCGGCATCGTCAGCCGATTCGCCCACCAGAAAGGTTTCAACCTCCTCCGCGAAGCCCTCCCGCCCGCCCTCAACAACATGCTCCTCCAATGCGTCATCCTCGGCAACGGCGACGCCGACACCGAAAACTTCGTCCACTGGCTCACCGCCGCCCATCCCGGCCGCGTCGGCTCCCACATCGGCTACTCCGACGACCTCAGCCACCTCATCGAAGCCGGCAGCGACTTCTTTCTCATGCCCTCCCTCTACGAACCCTGCGGCCTCAACCAGATCTACTCCCTCAAATACGCCACGCTCCCCGTCGTCCGCGCCACCGGCGGACTCGACGACACCATCGCCAACTACTCCGAAGCCACCGGCACCGGCACCGGCTTCAAATTCTGGGAACCCTCCGGCCTCGCCCTCTACTGGTGCATCGGCTGGGCCGTCTCCACCTGGTTCGACCGACCCCACCACATCACGTCCCTCCGCCAACAGGCCATGGCCCAAAACTTCGACTGGGCCACCTCCGCCCGCCAATACGTCTCCGTCTACCACCACGCCCTCCACAACCGACTCCCCGCCCCCGCCTGAATCCGGCCCCAGTTGCCTGACGTTTTCCTCCCCGGCTGTCATCTCTGAAAGCGCGCTTTGTCAACACCTCTCGCTGGTTGTTCTTCGGGTCGTTCCCAGTCATCTCTTCGCCCTCATTGGGGCATGAATTTGTTCGAGAGGTGTGTCGCATTCATTCCGCGAGCCGCCGCCCGGGCCGGCTCATGACAACCCCGCGCTTACACCTCCCTGGATCGTCCCGCCGAGTGTGGGCTCTCGATACGGTTCGTTCCGACTCAACACGTGATAGGCGGCCTCTGCCAGATGTCGCGCCACGGCCCCAATGGCCTTGGCGTGGCCCTTGCGTATCTTCAACCGCCGATACAACTCACTGACGTGGCGCTGGGGACAACGGGCGTGATTGACCGCCACCGAATTGGCCGCTTCGACAAACCCCCAGCGCAGATAGCGATTCACATCGGGCCGCAGCCGACCGTAGCGCACCACCCCGCCGCTGGCGTGCACGCGCGGTGTCGTGCCGGCGTAACTGGCCAGCCGTTGGGCGCTGGCAAAGCGCTCCATCGCGCCGATCTCCAGCCAGAGCACCGCCGCCAGGATCACGCCCACGCCCGGTAGGCTCATCAACAAGCGCATCTCGGGGGTGGCTTCGATCAGTTGCTTCAACCGCTGCTCCTGCTCGCGAATCTGGCCCTCAATGAAATCCAATTGGGCCAGCAGCGTGCGCGCGGCCCACTGGGTTTGGGGTGGCAATTGCCCCAGCAAGCCCAGCAACTGCCGTCGCCCCTTTTGGCAGTACGGGTCACTGGCGTCAGTAACGCTCAAACCGTACTTGGCCAGGGTGGAACTGATCCGATTCTTCAGCCGCGTGCGCTGCGCCGCCAACACCATGCGCACCCGGGTCAGCTCCCGCAGGTCGCGCAGGTCCGCAGGCGGAATCCACACCGTCGGCAACGTGCCGTTGCGTTGCAGACGATTGAGCCCGTGCACGTCCAACTGGTCGGTCTTGTTGATCAGGCCCATCATCAGCTTGGCCTTGCGCGGGTGCACCAGCAACGGGCGCAGTCCCGCCTGCTCGATCTCACTGATGATTCAATACCAGTTGCCCGTGGCCTCGATGGCCACGGGTGTGCCGCGCTCGCACTCGTGTAACGCTGCACAAATCGCGCCCGGCGCGTGCTCGATCCGCCGTTGTCGTGCGACGCTGGTTTGTTGATTCTCCCGCTCCATAATCGTGTAGCGTTTGTGACTGTCAAATGCGATATACTCTCTCATGCGTGCCTCCGTTCTGGTTCTCGAACCAGTGCGATTATAAGCGCGAGGCGGACACCGTTCCGCCCGGAGGCGCGCTTTCATATATTCATCCCGAGCTTGTCGAGGGATCTCTGTCGTTTCCTGCCACTCCCTGCTCAGGCTATATCAAAGATCAACGACCATCCCCGCCCCCACCACACCTCCCACCCCCCGTCCAGCCAAATCAATCCTTTAGCGATACCGGCATCTATCCAACGACTCGATAGCGGTCGGGGGGTGTTCGTCGGGCGTCCTCCGAAATTGTCGGAACGCTTCGCACAGGGTAACAGGTGCGGGTGGCCCTCGCCTCAACTCTTACTGGTTTTGCCTATTCCCAGTTTCAACTCCGTACTAATGCAATGTGAGTTTCCGTTCTCCCGAGGATTGGAAAGCGAAGAAGGAACGCAGTCGTTCGAATGCTTTCGCTTGCGCCGATGCCGGCCTGTAGGTCATCAAGGTGACTGGCGATTTCTGTTAGCGCCGTGGCGGCATCCTCAGTCTTGAGGGTTAACAAACGTACTA
>CAVQMY010000039.1:0-107469 GCA_963713705.1 uncultured Verrucomicrobiae bacterium | reverse complement strand
AGCAAGCTCGCATCACATAAATGTTGCCACTGTTCTGTTGCCTCGCATCATCTACTCAATAAATCAAACTTCTGTCCCAAATCTACAATAGCTCAGTGGCAAGGTGGGACCAGGTCCACACCATAATCAACAGAGGAGCTGAGTACCTCCACCAATTCCATCTGGATATCCACTTGCAGCAGGTGATCCGTCCTGGTCGACCACACACAGGCTCTGGAATGGGGCTCCACATCACATGACTACCATGTTCTGCTGCGTGTCAAAGGCAACATGTTGCAACGTGAAGAGCTGCCTCACCGGCCTGCACGATCTCGGTGATCTCCTCGGTAGTAGTGGTTTGCAACAGGAATGGTCGCCACCACCTCCGTCCGTTGGATTGGCCATGTTGCCTACTGACTCAGTTACGTATTGCTAGCAATCTGAAGCAAATCTATTTGATGGTGCGTATGTATGTCGACGATTACGAGGGGTATTGGCCCAAGCCGATGGGCAACCTTCCCAATCCCAATGGGAACACCGATCCCACTTGGCGGCACAATGTCTGGACACACAGCTATGGCGAATTCCCCACGGACCAAGTCGGCTACATGAATGCCATGGGTCACCCAAGCTACGCTCAAACGATGTGGTGCCCTCTCATGACTCGACACTACGGTCAACAAGAGCACTTGGTTGGCCGCGGCAGCTATGCCATGGCCAAGTTCTTTCAGGTTTCATATACGTGCTCCGCCCTGGGAGACATCGGCGGCATGAGCGCGTGCACGTATCGGCGCGATGGCGACCCGGCGATGGTGGGGAATGTTGAGCCAATCATCATGACCGGGTCGGTCGGGACCACTGGGGCGCTCGATCCGAGTTTTGGCACGTATGATTTGGTCGAGTGGGGTACCGTTACTGCCAATCCCGTGCAGGATGGAACATCCGGTTGGATGTATCTCAATTATGCGTACGGTGGCATGGCCTTGGGTCTCTACCTTGATGGCCATGTAGGACTCATCACACAGTCGGAGGGGAGCAACCCGCCGCTTTCTGATGCCATCAACAGTTTTGATAGCTTGCCCTGAGGATCACAACATAGCCACTACCAAAAATAGGCGGCTTCAATAACTTTTGTAATACAGTATCAGTGCCAGACGGAGAACGGGAGATGGATGAGGCGAGGTTTTACGCAGCACCGGCGTGCTGCGGCCACAACAGAACGGGAGGGTCATGAAGACACGGAAGGTAGTAGCTAATTTGGGAATTATCGCGGTTGTGCTGACGCTCGTTTTGGGTGTTGCGCTTTCCGCCCGAAGCCAGACGGTCTTGATCAAGATGGGTGACAATCTGACCTACCAGGGCACCAACGCGCCCAGCCCGGACATCAATGGGAATTACTGGAATAGTGTCGATAGCAGCCAATTCTCCCCTGTCCTGACGAATATCGACGGCACGGTGGGAGTCGAGTGGGCGGTGGCGTTTGGGTTTGAAACGAACGCGGTCGGCAATACGGGTGCCAGCAACGGCCCCGCCGGACCCGTTCCGCCGGGCACCCCCGCCAACTGCGTCATTGACGCGGCCGCGCTCGGCGACCTGGGCATTAAGCAGGCGGTGTATGACTATTACGTCAATTCCGAATTTGAGCTTCAAAACCTGTATCCATCGCGGACGTACACACTGACCTTCTTCGGGTCGCATTCGCAGAGCCCCAGTGATTACACGGTCTACTCCATTTTTACCAACAGCGCCTACTCCATGCTGGAGGCTCAGGTCAGCCAGTATGTTCAGTACCCCGCCACCCCTTCCGTTCCGAATTCGAACATGGTGGTGAGCGCGACCGTTCTACCGTGGACCAACGGCACTCTTTACGTCCAATTCCTGGGAACGAACACGGTTAACGGGGAGATCGGCACCAACGGCGCTGGCGGTTATCTTAACTGCATGCAGGTCACACAAGGGCCGAGCACGAATGCTCCGCCTCCCGCCACCCCGCTGGACCAGACCACTCTCATCCAGTTTGGCAACAACACCCTCACCAACTGCACCGTTGGATTCTCCGGGACCAACGCTATCTACGGCAACTGTCCTGTCACGCCGAATCCGGATATCCAGGGACATTACTGGAACAGCGTGACCTCCGCGAACTTCTTCCCCACCACGAACGCGCTGGGCCAGGTCAATTCCGTGGCGTATTCTGCCACCGCAGAGGGGATTGCTCCGGCGCCCATTGGTGGTTATGATACTTACAACGGGCCGGATTCCGGCACCAACGGAATCACTGTCACAAATACCGTCTCCGACGTTGCGACCAACGCGCTTGGTTATCTCGGCGTCCCGACAGCCGTGTCCACCTACTTCCAAGACTGGCAAATCTTTTTCGACGGCTTGGATCCGACGCATCAGTACACGTTCAACTTCCTTGGGTCGATGAAGTATCCAGCGAGTCAAATCACACACTTTTATGTCTTTAACTTTGCGGAAACCAGCATACTTGCCCAGTTCAATTCCAATGTCGGCAGTGGACAATTCAATAATGAGGACCGGATCACGTCAATAACTCTCACGCCGCAACCTGACGCAGCCCTCGTGTTCTATTTCTATGGGACTAATTCTCTGAAGACTGGCTGCGTTAACGCGATGTCGATTGTCGATCTGACACCGTATCCCGCGCCCACGGCGCCGCCCCTCAATGCGACGTGGTTGCTCAACTTTGGCGACACCAACATCTTCTACAATCCGATTACCGGGCAGCTTGGGGATCAGCGCGCCTTCCAAAACCCGAGCCCGGATGTGTGGGGACATTACTGGAACAGCGTGGACACGAATTCTTACGTCAATGCGCTCGTGCTGACCAATGCCGCCGGCGCGGCGACGGCGATGACCGTCAAGCTTGACGTCAGCAATCCCGCGTACACCAACATCCTCTGGGGCGTTGGAATGGGAGACTCTTGGAATAGCCCATGTTCCTGGCCTGCGGGGGCGATCCCCACTAGTCCGAGCAACGCCGTCATTGACACCGCCGCGCTTGGTTATTTGGGGTACTCGAACGCCGTGTGTAATTACTATTGCGACGCGCACTTCATTCTGCAGAGCATGAATCCCGCGCATCAGTACACCCTGACCTTCTTCGGCTCGCATGCGTACAATGCCGGTGGCGGCGGTGGTCCTGCCGATGGACAGGGCGACCCCTTGACGGTCTACAACGTGTACAGTGATTCGGGCTACTCCTCACTGATCGCGTCGACCAACCTCTGTGTCGGCGGCGGTCATTATCTGGATTTCAATACACGCGCGCTGGCGGTCATCGGGCCGATTTATCCATCGGCCAGCGGGGCCATGTACATCGACTTCGTTGGCTCGCAAGGCGACCACGGCTATCTGAACGACATGCAGATCGTGGATGATACGGCGGCCTCGGCACCGCCAGATCCGTTCACGACATGGCAGAGCAACTATTTCTCGAACGTCGAACTGGGGAATCCCGCCTACAGTGGACCGAATGCCGATCCGTTGGGCAAGGGCATCAGCAACACCAATCAATTCCTGGCCGGGTTCAATCCGGTCAATAGCGCCGCTTATCCGCACATTATCAGCATCGCCAAGTCGAGTTCGACCAACCTGACGATCACCTATCTCGGCGCCAGTGGCGACAGCACGTATTTGCCCGGGTTCGCGTCGCGCACGAACGTGCTGGAGTTCACCAGCGGCACCGCAAACGGCAGCTATTCGAACAACTTCAGCAGCACCGGTCAGACCAACATTCTGAGCGGGGGCACGGGCCTTGGCACAGTAACCAGTTTCATCCAAACCAATGGAGCGACGGGGTCAACACGCTACTATCGCGTGCGCGTGTTGGTGCCGTAGGTCGGGACATTATGTGGAGCGCAGTCGAGACGATGACAGGAAACCCAAGTAACAAAAACCTGCGTTCACGACTCGGTGAGCCGATCGCACGGCTGCGCTCCCGCACCTTTTGGGATGCAAGAACATCGGGAAGCGGCTGGAGAGCCGTGAGTTTACGTAAAGTAACGTTTGCGTTCCTTTTGGACGCGGTTCGTACGAGAATTTGTATTCGAAGCAAGACGAGTGTGGAAAAGGCCAGATAGCCGTAAGACGGGAAAAGGATTTGCTGCCTATACGCTTTCTGGGAACGACAAGAACGCGAGAAACGGGAGAAACAGCAGAGACATAAGAAAGGGAGAAACATTATGAAGCGCAGAGCCCTAACGAAACAGTTGCTTGCCGTGGTGGCCGTGTTGGCCTTGGCCGCTTCGACGCAGGCACAAGACTACGCCACCGGAGACCAGTACTTGGATAACGTGACGCCGACAGGCCCCTATCCCGGCTGGGGGGGCAGCACGGTTGTTACTGTGGGCTCAACCGGTGTCGAGGTTGTGAATCCATACGCTAATGGTTATGGTGGCGAGTATTTTAGTGCCAATGCACCCGTGGCGATTTCGAATCCGAATGACACGGAACTTCAGCTCAAGGTCACGGTGAACGGGGACCCCTCAGGGTATACATGGTTTTCACCCGGCCAGTTGGTGATTAATGACTCTTCGGGGATATACTATTACGGCATGCCGTATAGCGGTTACCAGAATGTCGGCGATCCTGCGAACGCCGTATGGAATGGTAGCACGGTCACACTTACGGTACCTCTCCAAGTCCTGGAGGAAAGCGCCATTCAGAGTGGAGGCGTTACGGTCTACGGCGTCAACCTTGACTTGGATCCGGCCGGGGGGATTAACACGGGGACGGGGAACTTCGATGTTACGTACAACAGCATCGCGTTTATTCCGGAGCCTGGCACGCTGTCGCTCGTCGGCTTGGGAGCCGGCTTGCTCGGGTTCCTCGGTATGCGTCGCCGGCACAAGTCCTAGTTGTTGACTCTGTCAAGAGTGTTGCAATGCGAACAGGCCCACCGCGTTGGCGGTGGGCCTGTTTGGTCTTTCGGATCCGGCTGACGGGCCACGTCTCGTTTTCGGTGCTGGATTTCTTTCCCTCGCAATCCGGATACCCCACCACAGGGAGGATTACGGCCGTCACTTCTCTTTTGTCAGTCTTACTGAAGTTCGAATCCAGCCCCCTCCGCCAGTCCATTCTCCTCAACTCCTGACAAACTGCCGGTAGAGTTCCGCGTAGGCGCCGTCGGCGGCGAGAAGTTGGCGGTGGGTCCCCCGCTCCACGATTTTTCCGTGGTCGAGCACCAACACCAGGTCGGCATGACGGATCGTGCTGAGCCGATGGGCGACGACGAAACTCGTGCGGCCCTGCAACAACCGCGTCAACGCCCGCTGGATGCGCGCCTCGGTCATCGCGTCGACAGAACTCGTGGCCTCGTCCAGAATCAGGATTCGCGGGTCGGCGAGCATTGCGCGCGCGAAACAGACCAGTTGCCGCTCGCCCAGCGACAGATTCGTGCCGCACTCCCCGACCTGCGTCGAGAACCCCGCCGACAGCGAGCCGATCACATCCAGAAAATCCAGTTTGCGGACAGCATCGATGACCTCTTCATCCGTCGCCGTCGGTCGCGCGAAGCGGATGTTGGCCATCACCGTGCCCGTGAACAGGAAGTTCTGCTGGCTGACAATTCCCATCTGCCGATGTAACGAGTCGCCGAGGATATCGCGCGTGTCGAACCCATCGATGAGCACCTGACCGTTCTGCGGCAGATAGAATTTCGTGATGAGATTGACAATCGAACTCTTGCCACTGCCCGTATGACCGACGAGCGCGACGGTTTGCCCGGGTTCGGCGACAAAACTCATGTCGTTGATCGCCGGCCGGTCGGCGACGTAACTGAAGATGACATTGCGGAACTCGACGCGCCCGTGAATCCGCGGCAACTCGCGGGCGTTGGGCGGTTCCTCCCAATCGGGCTTGGTGTCGAGCAACCGAAACACGCGCTCGGCGCCCGCCATCGCGGTCATCGCCTGGCTGAACTGCTGGCCGATGGGCTGGACCGAACTGAAAAACATGTTCGCCAGGAAGAAGAATTGAATGAGTGTGCCAACGTTCATGTGGATTGCGGGGCTCAACACGCGATACCCGCCAATCACGATCAACGCCGCGGCGAAAATCTGGCTGTTCAATTCCAGCATCGGCAAAAACACGCCCGACGCCCGCGCCACGCCGAGGTTGTAATCCGAATGGTCGCGGATCAGGTCGGTAAACAGGCCCGCGTTCACGTCCTGCCGGACAAATCCCTGCGTCACGCGGATGCCCGGTGACCGATTCGGCCAGCGTCGCCGTCACGCGGCTCCAGCTCTCCTGGACCTGGCGGTTTGCGTAACTGAGCGTGCGGCGGAAATGGTAGTTCAACACCCCGAGCGCCGGCGCCATCGCCAGCACGACGAGGAACAATACCCAGTCGTACCACATCATCAGCAGCGCCGAGATGATCATCTGCCCGGCCTGCACGGCGGTGATGAAAAACACGTCCTGCCAGCCAACGCGCATCGCTTCCGCGTCGGACGTATAGCGGCTGATGATCCGCCCGATTTTTGTCCGATTGTAGAAACTCATCGGCATCCGAATCAGATGCTGAAAGATGTCGCGCCGCAAATCCTGAATGACCGACTCGCCCAATTCCAGCGCCAGCCGCTGGCGGAAGTGGAAACAGAACTGCGTCACCGCGGCCAGCACGAGAAACCCGATCGCTCCCCACATCACGCCGCGCGGGTCGTGGCGTGAAATCGGCCCGTTGATGACCGCGCCCATTGCCCACGCCAGCATCGGCAATTGGATCGACCGCAGGATCACCAGCGCAAACAGCCAGTTGCGTTTGCGTGCGTGCGGTTTTGTGTAGCGGAACAAGCGCCAGATCAATGCCAGTTCCAACGGCCGCTGGCTGATCTCGTCTTCATCATCCGGCTCGCGCCGAATGTGCGTGATCGTGACTGTGGGTTTGGTCGTCATCGTCTGCCTCTACTCCGCAAATTGGACCTCCGCCGTTCGCCGATAGGGACCGCTGGCGCGCATCAATTCGTCGTGGGTGCTGACCTGGACGATCCGCCCGTCTTCCAACACCATAATGCGATGGGAGCGGCGCAGCGTGCTGATGCGGTTGGCGACGATAAACGTCGTGCGCCCGCGCATCGCGTTTTCAATCGCCGCCAAAATCTCCTTCTCCGTCTCGGGATCGACCGCTGCCGTCGGGTCATCGAGCAACAGAATCGACGGGTCGAGCAGCAGCGCGCGGGCGATGGCCAGACGCTGGCGCTGACCGCCGGACAAATCCTTGCCACCTTCCCCCAGCAACGTGTCGTATCCCTTGGGCAGCTTGACGATGAACTCGTGCGCCGCGGCGATTCGGGCGGCCCGCTCGATTTCCTCACGGCTCGCGTGCGGATGCCCGAAGGCGATGTTGGCGGCCACCGTGTTGCTGAAGAGAAAACTCTCCTGGAACACCAGGCCCACGTTCCGACGCAGGTCGTCGAGGTTGAGATGGCGGACGTTGGTTTCGTCCACGAGCACACGCCCGCGGAGCGGGTCGTAAAAGCGCGGGATCAAACTCAACAACGTGGTCTTGCCCGAGCCGGTCGCGCCGAGGATGGCAATGCATTCGCCGGGGCGCGCCTCGAACGTGACGTCCTGCAGTTCGGGATCGTCCGACCCGCCGTAGCCGAAGCTGACGTTCTCAAAGCGGATCGTCCCCTTGGCGCGCGGGAGCGGCTTCGCCTCTGGTGAGCTGACGATTTCGACGGGCGCATCGAGCACCTCGAACACGCGCCGCGCTCCCACCAGGCTTTGTTGAATGGTGTTGGCGATCTGGGCGACGTTCGAGATTTGTCCCGAGAACTGTTGCAGCAGGCCCGCGAACACCACCATGCCGGTGCCGAGCGGCAGTTCGCCCGTGATGACCAGATGTCCGCCGTAGAACAGCAACACGAAGATACTGATTTGCGTGAGCATACCGATGGAGGGAATGAACACGCTGACCCGCCAGAAGATGTTCTGCTGCTGCGTGCGGACGGCGTCATTGCTCGCTTCGAAAATCTCGTATTGTTCCCGTTCGCGCGCGAAGCCTTTGATCGTCTGCATTCCCTGCGCCGTCTCGGCGATGTGCAGGATCATGCGATCCACCAGCTCGCGGTTGCGGACGTACTGGGGCTGGACGACGCGCGAAAACGCCGCGGCCACCACCCACAGCAGCGGCACGACTGCCAGGCACGCGAGCGTGAGCCGGGCATGGATCGTCAGCATGTACGTCAGGTACAGGGCCAGCGACAGGACCATGATGATGCTTTGCATCAGCACGTTGTTGACGAAATTCGCGACGGCGCGCGAATCACCGGTCACGCGATTAATGATCGACCCCGTCTCGTTCGCGTCGTAGAACCGAAAGCTGAGGCGTTGGAGTTTTTCGTACACGCGGGCTCGCAGCTCGACGACGATGTATCGTTCCACCAACACGGCTACCGCGATGCTGTAGGCATACGACAGCACCGATCGCAGCAAGGCCAGCACGAGCATCACCGCGGCAATGGCCGTCAGCACGTTCATGGGAGTCCACGCCGCCGGCGGCGCGACCCCAAACGGCCAGTGAGGCGGGGTCACGTTCGGCTGCATCTGGTACCGGACGCAATCGATGCCCAGACCCGTCAACCCGAGGCCGCTGAGGCCCATCGCCAGGAGCAGGAATTGATAAATGAAAACCTTGATGCACCCCGAGCGATAGCGCCAACTGAGACCCAGTAGACGACGGATAATCGTCCAATCGGTCTCGGTATTGGCCTGCATGGTCGCCGAAGCTGGCATCCCGAAAAGCAAACCATGTTGCGGCGGCGCTCACAAGAGAGAACTCATGGCGACAACGCGCTTGGTTTCGTCGCCCCGCTCGGTATAATGAATTCACCATGCCTGCCAAGAACCCGCTGTTCTCGTCTGCCAAACCCGTTATCGCCATGATTCATTTGGACGCGTTGCCCGGCACGCCCGCTGGCGGGCGCAGCGTGCGCGCGATTGAAGCCACGGCGGTGCGCGAAGCGAAGATGTACCGCGAGTCGGGTGTCCACGCGATCATGCTGGAGAACATGCACGACACACCGTACCTGCGCGGCGCGGTCGGCCCGGAAATCGTTGCCGTGATGTCGGTCATTGCCCGCGCGGTGAAGGATGTAAGCCGACTGCCGTGCGGGGTTCAGGTGCTGGCCGGGGCCAATGTCGAAGCCGTGGCCGTCGCGCACGCGGCGCGGTTGGATTTCGTCCGTGTCGAAGGCTTCGCGTTCGCCCATATCGCTGACGAGGGGTTTATTCAATCATCCGCCGCTCCCCTGCTCCGGTACCGAAAGCAGATCGGCGCCGACCACGTCCAGGTGTGGGCCGACGTGAAGAAGAAGCACAGCTCGCACGCGATCACGTCTGACATCAGCGTCGGCGAGACGGCCGAGGCGGTCGAGATGATGCGCGGGGACGCGGTGATCATCACGGGCACGGTGACTGGCGACCCGCCGTCGCTGGCCGACATTCGCGACGCCAAAAAACATTGCCGGTTGCCGGTTTATCTCGGCTCCGGCGTAACGGCGCAGAACCTGGCGAAATACCGTGCGGCGGCTGACGGGTTCATCATCGGCTCGCACTTCAAGGTGGACGGCCTGTGGTCAAATACCGTGGATCCGAAACGCGTGGCCCGATTCATGGCCGGGCACGCGCGACTTGGTTCGTGACACCGAGATGGCAAAAAATAAGTTCCTTTAGACCAAGTACTTGCGAAAACACGCTTGACACAAGTGGCAGAAAGTGGCACCGTAAGGCAACGGAAGGAACAAGTTGCCATGACAACGACCAAGAGCAAAACCAAGTCAGCGTGGCCGCCGATAGCAGCCCGCACTTACCCCAGTGGCGAGACCGGCTGGATGGTCGCCTGTCAGGTGGACGGGAAGCGCATTCGCGAGACGTTTCCAACCAAGGGCGAAGCCGAGTCGCGGGCCGCGCAGATTCGGGCGCAAGTCCAGTCCGAAGGCAACGCCGCGTTCTCTCTTGATAGCAGCATCCGCGTCGAGGCCGTCCGCGCCGTCGAGAAGCTATCCCCGCACAACTCCACGATCACCGAGGCCGTTGACCATTACGTCGAGCACGTCCTGAAATACCGCACCAGCCCGTCCGTGCGGGAGATCGTCGAGAAGCTCATTGCCGATGCCATCGCCGATCGCAGAAGAGAATCGACCGTCATTGACCTAAAGTCCCGGCTGAGGACGTTTGCCAAGGGCTTCGGCGACCGGCGCGTTGCTGAGATCACCCGCGAGGAGTTGAAAGACTGGTTGCACAACCCGACGCTATCGGCGCGGAGTCGCATCAATAACGCCGTGAAGTTGTCCCAGTTGTGGAACTACGCCATTGCCAATGGCTGGGCGGAGCAAAACATCCCCGCCAGTATCCCCCACCCCACCGCTGAGGACGGCGAGCCGGAAATCTTCACTGTCGAACAGGCTGCCGGGCTACTGGAACACGCCGAGGAATACGACCTGCTCGGCTACATCGTGCTCGGCCTGTTCGCCGGGTTGCGGACCACGGAGCTGATGCGGCTGGACTGGTCAAACGTGAAGCTCGCCGAACGCAGTATCATCATCGGCGCGAAGGTCGCCAAAAAGCACAGTCGCCGCGTTGTGAAAATCAATGACACCCTCGCCGCGTGGTTGCCAACCTGCGCCAAGACCAAGGGGCCGATTCTGCCGGTTAAGAGGCTTTGCGACCGTCTCCCTCAGCGACGAAAGCCGCTGGCTTAGACTGCTGGCCAAACAACGGCTTGCGCCACTCGTGCGCGTCCTACAGCCTCGCGTTGACCGGCGATGCCGTGCGCGTCGCGTACCAGCTTGGCAACAGTGCCGACATATTATACCGACACTACAAAGCGTTAGTCACGGAAGCTGAGGCTGCCCGTTTTTGGGCGCTGCGACCGGCTGCCAATGCCGAGGGCAAGATTGTCGCCATGAAGGCCGTCAACGCATAGGTGACGGATGAAAAAGAAAACAACACGTCGGCACTCACGCATCCGAGATTGTGCAAACGGAGGAAAACAAGCTGCGCGTGGCCATGAACGCCCTTCCGAAAACACTTGAGGCAATCGCAGATCGAGCCTCACGGGACAACGGAGCAGCCGGTCTATATCAGGGTGTTCTGTTGCGCGTTCTTTCTGATGCTGTGGAGCGGATGAACGAACTTGTAAAGCAGCATCCCGACCGCTGGCGCTGGTTGTCGGAGCAGACATTTGCGTGGCCGGTATTACTGCCGAACAAACGCACAGCGGCGGCGCTGCACTTGCTCAAAAAGATCGGTCTCGGCAAGCGCGTCCCCGTTCGCATCAAAGCGAACACGAACCTCGACAACCCTGCCGTGCGCAAGGCCATTGAGCTGTGGAATCAGATCGTGGATGCCAGGCCGTGGCCGGTAAAAGTCAGTTATCCCGAATGGCAGCGGAAGGCGCACGAACTTGGTGAACCCGTTAAGGCAAACGCGCCGCAGTATTGGACGGTTGCCAAGATGAAACTCGACGCGGAACACCCCAGCCCGACTCTTGGCAACGACCCTAATTTGCGCCGACTCGCTGTCTCGCGGTACAAGGAAGGCGATGTCCACCAGCAGATTCGCACCAAGATCAAGCGCGCCTTTCTCAAACTGTTTCCCCCCGCGTTCTGAACCAGTCGCGCCTGACTTGGTGTACCGGGTTTCGTTGTAGCTGCATTTCTTTGCCTTTACGGTGGCGATGATGCAAAGCACCATCATTGCCGGTAACACACCGACGGCCACTGTCGAGGCCGCCGATAAACCCCACATGAATCGCCAAGAGGTCGCAGAGTTTGTCGGCATAAGCGTGCGATCCGTCGGAAACATCCAAGGCACAATCCTTCCGTATGTGAAGATCAATCGTCGCGTGATTTTTCGCACGGTTGACGTTCTCAAGATGCTTGAGGCTCACAAGATCGGCGGCAGCGATGGGCGGTCAACCACGAAACGAAAGGTACGCATCGGGCGAATCAGCAAACAGGTGTAAGAAATGAATGCACACGACAAAAATCTTGAAGTCCTCGGTAACAACGCAGCGGGCCAATTTACCGACGGCGAGAACGGCTACCGCTATCAGCAGACTGGCCCTAACTCTTGGCAGGCACGTTGCAAGGCGAATCATCCCATAAATGTTTCCGGCGCGCTGGGCTGCATCGTGATTTGCCCGGTCTGTGGCAGCCACTCCCATACGCCAGCGTGAAAGCGAACCCTTTGGCGGCGGGCGAAGTCGCATTGATGCCGGCGTCCGGTGGTCGCTTGACGCCATCGGGTGGTTTGTCCGTGCGCTTCGCCGCCACCCAATCAAATCATCGGAACACAGCAATCGAAAGGAATAACTAGCTATGAATTCTTCCCAGTTGGCGGCAGTCGAGGTTCTTCTCTCAGGCGGGACGCCAGCAAAGGCTTTTGCGGCTTTGGCGAACGATTA
The DNA here is from genome assembly GCA_963713705.1 of uncultured Verrucomicrobiae bacterium. Taxonomy (GTDB): domain Bacteria; phylum Verrucomicrobiota; class Verrucomicrobiia; order Palsa-1439; family Palsa-1439; genus Palsa-1439. The sequence goes on along the minus strand of CAVQMY010000039.1, from coordinate 95,054 downwards.
TCAGAAACGTCACCCCCGCGTTTCGAGGGCTGTCGCCTGGGCGGAAGCGGGAAAGACCCCAGAAGGTCAGCGGATACTCCGCGATATGCACTTGCCAGAACCTCAAAACAGCAATGAGAAAAGGGCTGCTGTGGCGAATCAGGAACAAGCGGGTGCAAAAACCGCTCAAGTCACCCGGATTCCGATAAAGACCATCCTCGCTTTACAAAGATCGCTCTCGATTTATTCGGTGTTTTCGTCGGTGGAGAATCTTCAAAAATTGCAGGCTCTCCTTTCTGAGGCCCTGAAAGCGGCAGGCGGGTAACACCATGACGACCGCTGGCAAAACCGAACTTCTCCACGCACCGGCTGAGCCGCCGTCTGGCCGCGCCAGCGGGACCGGGCGACGGCCTGCCGGTGTTGGGGACCACGTTGAACTTGGCGACTGCTTTTCTTGTGGCCGTGTTGTCACACCGCGCAACTTGGGTGTTTGCTCCCGTGGCCCAAAATTCCTTCTGGTCTATTGTGACCGCTGTTATTCGGAATTGCCGGGGGGAAGGCCATGAACACCGGCGAGCTATTCGCCCCGCTGCCGCTGGTCGTGCTGAGGCGCACTGACATTACCCCCGCGCGAAGTGCTGTTACGCACGTCTTCGCCTATACGCTGGTGCCGACGGTGATGCGTACCCGTCCTTGACTACACTGGCGCGTCAGATCGGCGCGGGCCGCCGCATGACCGTCAACTACGTCAACGAATTGAAAGCTGCCGGGCTTGTCACGATTGCCGAGCGCGGCGGGGGTAATCCGACCCACACCACCCGTTACACAATCACCCCGACTAGTGAAACAGGTTGCACTAGTGAAACAGGTTGCACTAGTGAAACAGGTTGCACTCAACCAGTGAACCCGGTTGCACTCCTACCAGTGAAGCCGGTTGCCCACAATAAGATCAGTAGAAAAGATCACCGAAGAGATCAAACCCCGGTGGCGATACCGGCTTCTCTGAACACTGAGGGCTTCCGAACCGCGTGGAGTAAGTTTCAGGAGCACCGTCGCCAAATCCGAAAGCCGTTGACGCCGCTGGCGGCAGAGATGCAGTTGAAGAGACTCGCCGAGTGGGGACCGGACCGGGCTATCGCCGCCATCAATCACAGTATCGCTTCAGGCTGGCAGTCTATCCACGAACCGAATGGAGATCGACCCGCGCAACGGCAGCCTCTTACGTCGCAAGACCACAAGGGGGCGTTCACAAGGAGGCCTGCATCAGCGGAGGCATCAACGGCATGACGGCAGAGCCGACTACACTTCGGGCCAGCGACCGCAGTATCACCGCTGACATGATTGCCGTGGAAGTCGGCAAAGGGTGCGTGTTGCTCCTGACCCCACAGGAATACTGCGACGCCGTTGCAAGGGGAAAGAGGATACGCCGGGCACAGCGGCACGGGCAGAACAAGTTAGCGGCGGCAGCTCGTTTTGTTGTGGCGAGCCAGGGGACGGGCGCGGCACCATTACCCTCTCCCGTCCCGCCGACCGCCAATAACAAACACGGAGAAATCCATCCATGACTGAGACAGCGAACCCGACGGCGGAAGGCACGGCAATCGCCAAGGCCGATAGGCCGCCCGCATTGCCTGCTCGACGTGGGAGCCGGGGGCGGCCATCGAAATACAATCCACCCACCGTCAGGAAAATTTGCAGGGGTATCGCTGAGGGACTGCCTTTAAAGTACGCGGCGGCAAGCGCCGGTATTTCTTTCGAGACTCTCTCAGTCTGGAGGCATACTTTTCCTTTGTTCGACGCAGCGGTGGAGAAGGCCCTTGGTGACGGAATCAAAAAGCGCCTTGCCATCATTAAGCGGGCTGGCGAGGAAGGGGATTGGAAAGCCGCCGCGTGGCATCTTGAGCACGTTTTTCCCGAACTGTTCGCCCGCAATCGCATTGAGTTGGAGGCGATCGGCGAACTGGAACACCGTTTCGTGATTCCGGTGAAAGTGCTCGACGAGATCGCCGCCCGTCGCCGCGAACTGGAAAAATGACACCGACTGACCTCGAAGCAGTCTCGACTTGTCACGGATTCATCCTGGGTCTGCTGCAATTGGAGTCCTACGAGTGGGCAGAGCGCATTTTCGCGGACTTGGACAAACGCGGCGCGGCAGTGGCGGTGAAAGCCTGTAATGGGGCCGGAAAAACCGAACGCGTCGCGGCCCCGATTGCGCTCTGGCACGCGGCCATTTTTCCCAAGAGCTTGACCGTGGCGACCAGCGGAGTTTTCCGCCAGGTGGAGCAACAGCTATTCGGCGCGATTGAGGCACACCGACACCGCTTCCCCGGTTGGACGTTCAACAACTGCGAGGTCGTGACACATACGGGCAGCCGGATCCTCGGATTCAGCACTGACCAGCCGGGCCGTTTTGAAGGCTGGCACGCGGACAACCTCTTGCTGATTGCCGACGAAGCCAAGACCGTGCCCGATTCGATTTTTGAGGCCATGGCCCGGTGTCAGCCGACGCGAACGCTTTTGTTGTCGAGTCCGGGCGGATGTTCGGGCGAGTTCTATCGCGCGTTCGGCGAGCGAAAGAAGTTCTATACCTGCCACAGCATTCCAGCGACCTTGTGTCCCCACATCAAAGGTGAGTGGATTGCGGCGCAAGTGGAAAAGTACGGGGAGTCGCACCCGTTGATTCGGAGCATGATTTACGCGGAATTCATGTCGGGCGACGAAGACTCCACCGTCATTCCCGTGGTGTTGCTCGAAAGGTGTCTCACCAATCCACCGGCCTTCACTGACAATGGCGACTTGGCGGCCTTCTGTGACTTCGCTGCCGGGGGGGACGAAAACGTGCTCGCCATCCGCAGGGGGAACAGGGTTGAGATCGCGGCAGCGTGGACAGAGCGCGACACCATGCGAGCGGTGGGCCGGTTCATCCAGTTGTTTCGGGAGCACAACCTGCCGCCGTCCAGAATTTCCGGTGATGAAGGCGGCTTGGGGAAAGTCATGCTCGACGCCCTGAGAGAAGCGGGCTACGACATCCACCGCGTCAACAACGGCGGCGCACCGTTCAACGCTCAGGCCTACGCGAACCGAGGTGCAGAAATCTGGTACGAAGGCCGGAACGCAGATCGAACGTCAGCAAGTTATCCTGCCATCGGACCGCGAGTTATTCGCGCAGTTGACCACGAGGCGCGGCTGGCCCGATTCCAAAGGGCGGCTCGAATTGGAAGGCAAAGAGGCGATGCGTAGGCGCGGGCTTCGCAGCCCCGACAGGGCGGATGCGATTTTGGGAGCCATGACAACCCCATTCAAGTTTGAAGCCGAGCGGGTGCCGTGGGGCCGACGGGATCGGATTTTCATCCCGAAGGTTGGCCCGCTGGTATGAGCCTTGCCAGCACAAGGCGCGGATGGTAGGCTGCGCCACAAGAGGTGTGATATGCCAAAACATTGGCGATTATGCACTTGACAACACCTTGGGCGGAAGCGGGGCTATTCGGAAGGAACCGGCCTTTTAAGACTTGCCCGGCTTGCTCTTCGTATTCCGGCGGATGCGCTGCTTCGGCTTTCGCTTCGGCGGTGGAACCGCCAGAGCGCCGCGCATCACCCGGTCGAACTCGACGGCGTCCATAGTGAGTTCGACCAGTTCTCTGTTCTTTGGCTTCATGCTCGTTTGAACCAATTTAGTATTTTGTCCCGCAACAGAGGTTTGCCGTCTCTACGCCTCTTAAGGAAGACCCTGGCACGACCGTAGCCGCCAGCGGGAAGATTCGCGACATATGGCCAATCTTCAGGCCAAGGCGTACCCTCTAGGTTCGCAAGCGACTTGTGTTTAATGTCCTCTCTTAGCTCCCCGCACTTGCTTGCCCACACATATACACCAGATTCCAACTGCAAAGCCGCGTGCGTCGGAGTTCTGCTACGATCAACGTAGATCGCTATCTTTTCGATTCCCTCTTCCAAGCGCGAAGTGAAGCACCTTCGATAGCCTAATGTCCGATAAGCGCGGACGAAGTTCTTTACTGTCTCTTCGTTTTTGGGTAGTCCCGGAGGCCAATAATAGCCGCCAAGCTCTACAGGCCACCAGCGACGGGAAGTGTCCCCGGCAGCATGAGCGATACAATTATAGCTCGGGTCTGCCGGGCTTACGTCGTTGTGGTCGTAATCATGCTCTGTGAGCTTCTCAAAGAGCCGTTCGAGATGACGACACCTCATTCAATCAATCCGCGTATCCTTCCCCACTCCAGCCAAGCCTCGACAGCATCATCAAAATTATCAATGCCCTGCGCGGCATCATGGCCATCGGCCAAACGTTTCAATGCGAAGAACCAATCATCCGGCTTGTCTTTCAATCTCTGTAGAATCATCGGGATCACTTGAGGCCCCATGTCTATCACGGCCTGATAATCCGGATGAGAGAACCGCTTCGTGGGTGATGAATACATACCGGTTGCGCGTTCCCACCTGTCGGCAAGGCCGTTGAAAGTCCTCGCCAAATCATCAGGACGGATAATCTCAATACAAACGGGGAGTTCCCGACTCCGGTTCTCCGTTTCTTCAGGCATTATTATAGCCCAGGGTGCGGTGAACGCGCTCATACTCTTATCCTACTTTCCCTTGTGTTGGTGCCATTGGCATTTGAACCGCCTCGATTCTACGGCGTCCGATTTCATCGCCCTCTAGTAACACGACAATACTGTATGCCCCCGGCGCAGGAACCACAACGTTGCCAAATGGGAACGGTATATCCAGCGCCACTAGTGGCGAGAGAGACAATTTGTCTTGCGGCACACCCGGCGGTGGGCCGACCTTTGCCGACACGTTGGAGATGACAAAACCATTGTCAGCATGTTCTAATCTACACGTCAAATTCATCTCCCGAAACACACGCAAGTTTGTCACCGCGACATGTATCCAAAAGCGGGCCGGGGCAGGAAACGAGTGGTAGTAAAAGCCATGAAACGTTCCGACCAAAGTGCACTTCCCGGTCATGTGTTCTCGGATGACCCAATCGCACAAAGTGATACCTTGTACGAGTGCTGGCTCGGACGATGATTCGCCGCTCATTTTGTCCTCATTTTCCCGCAGTTTGTCGGGTTACCCACTCGCGTGTAGATACTACGCGAGTCGCGTATATACGTCAAGCACCACGCGTGCCGAGCCGAGGTCGCCCAAGCCACAGGTAGTTACCACTTCCCATGAGTCAGGCGATGGAACCCTTCAGTTTCCTTCAGTTGGCGGGACGGCGGTACATGAGGCGTTTGCCCACAATGCGACGGATTCCGGCGTCAGTTCGCTCTCCATCGCTGGACTTTCGCATGTTGTATTTGTGGTCAAATTCGGCCATGTATAGTGGCAAGTATTTCCGACTCACATGGTGGTGGGTGCCGTCGATTGACCGCTTGGTGTTGCCAAAGAACGTTAAGGAGCCACTGTCGGAAGTAAACGCCATCATCAAATTGATCGAGGACGAGATTCGCAAACATAGCCCCTGACGTAGAACGCTCGCTATCACCCGACCGCCGAGGCTGAAAATCCACAAGCTGCCTATCGCGGAGCTTTGAGATCGTGGCAGAAATCGAATCCTACGAAGCCGCTTTCACCCTCTGCGGGCCGCGAGTGCCATTTTCGAGAGTGTCACTGCATCGGCAGGGGAATCGTCGGCGCTGGAGGGGCGTACAGGCGCGACCGTGGCCGATTTTGGAGCATTGCCAGCGCACCCGCCCGGCGGTAGGATGCACGCCGCAAGCGGAAAGAGAAAATGAATCGCCTGTGTGTCTGCATTCTGTTTTCTGTCTTCGCTGTTATCGCCGCCCGTGCGGAAGAAACCAACACACTGCCCGGCACGATCACGGTTGACGGACTCACTTATTCAAATGTGACGTGGCACACCGTCACCCCTGCGACCGTTACCATCTTTCACCAGACGGGCGTTGCGTCGATTCCGCTCGAAAAGCTCCCGCCCGAACTTCAGAAGCGATTCGGCTACGCCCCACAGAAGGCCGATGAATACTTAAGGGCGGAACTAGCAAGTGAGGTGAGGGCTTCTCAGCAACAGCGCGCACGAGCCGCACTTGAGGCCCAGAGACAAACTGAGCAACAGCTTGAAGTTGAACAACAGGAGGCCAAGCGAAAGGAAGTTGAAGCGAAGGAGGCACAGATTCATGGTCAGCCTCCTCTCGACCAAGTGGGGACGGGGCAAGATTGGTTCAAGATCACCTTTACACAGATTGAAAATGTGGAGGCACTTCGCGATGGCTGGTATCGCGGGACACTTCATAATTACACGAGCACGGTAGGGACCGGGGGAGGCGTGCCAGTCGTCTATTCAGAGAGGGGACGCTCCTACGTTGAGCAGTACCTTCAGAATTCACGCATGTACAGCGAACAGACAACGCTGTTGGATGGATTGCCAATTTACAAAGAGAGCCAAGTCCAGATCGTGTCATTCGGGACAGTCTTTGCCAGATTGCTGAACCCCAGCGAAGCCGTTTGGTTGGGGATAAAGGAAAAGAATGTGGCAGTGCTTGTTGGCACCACGACCTACCGTGGTGCTGGTGGGCCTGAAGTTCCAACGTGGTGACGGTGCGGCGACAGCCAGCGAGAGGAGCGAGGCTATGGACATAACTTTCAATTGCGACCAGTGCGGACAAAACATCGTGATTGATGCGGCGGGGGCGGGACAAATCGTTGACTGCCCCAAATGCGGCCAGCCACTAGAAGTGCCCCGCAAATCCAAACCTTTACCGCAAACAAAAAGAGAGGCACCCAATATGGATACCGCCAAGCAGGGTTCGGTTGCCACGAAAATATTTGTGCTTTCTATCATCGTTGTCGGAGTTGCAGTTTTAATTTCTGGAAGTTTGTTTTATACGGCCTTGGTGAAACCTTTACGAATTCAAGTGCAGGAGTTGACTGACACTGTGAATCACAATGCTGAGGCGGCGAATCGTGCGACGGCACTGTTACGGGATGCGTTGGATTCTTGGACCCATACTGTGAATCACAATGCCGTGGCGTTGGATTCGTTGACCGATACTGTGAACCACAACGCCGAGGCGGCGAATCGTGCGACGACAGAGCTACAGGAGGCGTTGGACTCTTTGACTCGTACTGTGAACCACAATGCCGAGGCGGCGAATCGTGCGACGACAGAGCTACAGGAGGCGTTGGACTCTTTGACTCGTACTGTGAACCACAATGCCGAAATTGAGAATTACAACAACAGTCTTCGCTAAATTGGCGAGGGGTCGGCGGATTGTTTGATTGGTTCGACGACGTTCAAGCCGCTATCATGCGACGCAGAAAGCAGCGGAGAAAATGAACTCCAAATCGTTACAATCGACGGCTTACCACGAAGCAGGCCATGCGGTCGTAGCGTATTGGCGGCATTATCCATTCAGGCTTGTAACAATCATTCCAAACAAAACGCGTGGCTCGCTTGGGCACGTTCTCTTCAAGAAGCTGAGGTCATTTAACAGCATCGAAGGGGACATCACGCCGACACTCGCACGGCGCATTGAAGACAACATTGTTATTTCGTTTGCCGGTGGCATCGCGCAGAGGAAGTTTCACAAGCGCGGATTCCGAAGGTATCACACATCATGCGACGACCAGTCCGCTATCGACCTCGCTTTCCGGCTAGACGGACACAAGGAGGCCGCCGAAGCCTATCTCCACTGGCTCTACATCATTGCGCGGTTTTTGGTGGACGGCCATTGGAAGGAAATTCGCGCGGGCGCGACTGAACTCATTCAGCACATGACAATGAGCCGCTGGGACGTGCACCGGACAATATCACTCGCGAATGGTTTTACCGAAGCTCAATTGCGGGTGGAAGGGGAATTGAGGGAAAAATTTCGATCAAAGCGCAAGTCCGCCCCCGCTTAATTTCCCGCGTCCTGCCTATCGCGCCGCGTCGAGATCGTGGCGCAACTCGAATCCTGCAAGCCGCGTTCACTCTCTACGGGTTGCCGGTGTCATTTTCGGCAGAGTCAGCGCATTGGTAGGGGAATCATCGAGCCGCCGCAAGTCACCGGCAGCGGATTAGGACAAGCGGCGGCGTATTCGCAGGCCGCCGAGGACTGCCCCGATGCCCATGGCGACCATCGCCCATGTCGCAGGCTCAGGTACGGGCTGAAAGGCTAGGCCTGCTGGGCCGTCCAGCCCCGACGCAAAGACGGTGCCTACTCCGTTCGTGTTAAACTCCTCGATGGTGTTGCTACCGTTGTTGGATACGTATAGATTTCCGCTTCTGTCGAAGGCTAGGGCTGCTGGGCTATCCACACCCGAGTTGGCAAAGACGATGCCTACCCCGTTCGTGTTTAACTCCTCGATGGTGTTGTTACCGGCGTTGGCCACGTATAGATTTCCATTCTTGTCGAAGGCCAAACCAGTCGGGTAGTTCACCCCCGAACTGGCAAAGACCCCGCCCCCGCCGTTCGTGTTGATCTCCTCGATGGTGTTGGTCGGGATGATTCCTTGGTTGGCCACGTATAGATTTCCGCTACTGTCGAAAGCCAAGCCAATAGGCGAGTTAATCCCCCCCAGTGTAGACCCTATCGACGCAAAGACCGTGCCTACTCCGTTCGTGTTGAACTCCTCGATTTGGGTGCCGGCGTCGGCCACGAAGAGGTTGCCCGCAGTGTCGAAGGCCAACCCCTGCGGGCCACTCAAACCGGAGGCAAAGACCGTGCCAACGCCCGACGAGTTGAACTTCTCGATGGTGCCCATACCGCTGTTGCCGTCAGCATAGTTGGACACGTAGAGGTTGCCCTCGCTGTCGAAGGCCAAGCCTCCTGCTGATGGGCCGTTCACACCCGAACTGGCAAAGACGGTGACTGTGCCAGATGAGTTGATCTCGTCGATGGTATTGTTGCCCCCGTTGGCTACGAAGAGGTTCTGCGCTCGGCTGGTTGACGGAGCGGCGAGCAGCAGGAGGCTCATGGCAAACGAGGTGGTACTGACTGCAAGGTCTATTTTCATGCTTGGACTCCGATGCAGCTTCTACAAACGGGATGACGCCCTGAGCATAGGTAGAAGCGACCAGACAGGCAAGCCAAATAGGCGCAGGAGCAAGCACGTAAGCGCACGCTGGCGCAAATTTCATGTTGCACACGGAAGCGGTCTCGTGTAGTGTTACGCACAGTAACTACTCCCGCTGCTTCGACGGCGGGATGCGGGGCTGCCGTAAGGTAGCCCCGCCTCTTTCTATGCCATCGGTTCCCAAGACATACGTGTACGTGGACGGCTTCAACCTCTACTTCGGGGCCGTCCGCAACACGCCGTACAAGTGGCTCAACATCGACGCCCTGTGTCGAAGGCTGTTGCCGAAGAACGACATTGCGAAGATCAAATACTTCACCGCCCGCGTGTCGGCCATCAACGACCCGGACCGTCCACGACGGCAGGAGGTCTATCTGCGAGCCTTACGCACCCTGCCAAACTGCGAGATTCATTTCGGGCGGTTTGTCAGCCATAAGGTTTTCATGCCGTTGGTGACGCCAGTGAGCGGGCAGAAATTCGCGCAGGTGATCGAGACCAAAGAAAAAGGCTCGGACGTGAACCTTGCCGTCCACCTGCTCAACGATGCTTGGCGCGGTGAGTATGAGGTTGCTGCTGTTGTCTCGAATGATTCCGACTTGGTGGAGTCTATTCGCATCGTGCGACAGCAACTCCACAAGACAGTGGGCATCGTGAATCCTCACGACCGCCCTTCCGTGGAGTTGCACAAAGAGGCTGACTTCCGCCTGCAATTGCGCCCCGGTATTCTGGCAGCTTCACAATTTCCCGATGCCATTCCCGGCACCGCGATTCACAAGCCAGTCGGATGGTGAGACGGGCATCGTGGCACTGTCCAATTTCTAATCACGGGCAGAAAAATCACCATGACACCAACCCCGCCTCAGAGCGGCGGCGAAGCTGCTCAGCGGTTGCCGGACTGGCTGCTCGGTGGATAACGCGTGGCCGCATCGCGGACTGATGAGCGGATACCACTCGGATGCCGCTCGGATGCCGGAAGAAAAGTCGTATGATTAACGGCCCGTTGCACGCAGCCGCGCTGCAATCTTCGCCGATGACTCGCCGGTTCATTGCTAGCAGGCCCGTGCGGTCATGGCGCGTTGCTCAGTGGCAAGGGACACGCCCCGCCCGCGCCTGCTTCGCTCGGAATGAGTGCAGTTGCCCGTTGCTGTCCGTGGCTGTGCGCTGCTCGCCACCGACAGCCAGGAAACGCCGGCAGTTGCCGGTAACTCGGTCGCCGCATTGACGCAACAATGCTGGTGCTGCGACATGGCCGGAGCCGCCGCCTTGGGCTGTCAAGGTTGTGCTCCTGCGTCGCCTCCACCGTTGACAGCGGCGGCGTTCCGGCCCGGTTGGCTCGTAGGGGTTGGCTTTGGAGAAACCAAAGCCGCGCTTTGTTTCTGACCGAGGGCATACGGCACTCCGATGATTCATGGCATTGGCGACCACCGGGATGCCTGACGCATCGCTGTAGGATGGTTCTGCTGACCGTGTGTTAGATAGCAGCCGCGAACCGCTGCCACGATCACCAGAGTCGCCACACCGCCCCGCCTTCGCTCCACGATTCGATTCTAGCCCACTCGCAATCACCAGCATGAAGAGGCTGTCATTTCTGATTTAGGACGCCCCACGTGGCCTTTGGCCAAGTGGCAGAAAGTGGCAGTCGAAAACCCTCTTGGTGCCTTTTCGTGCCAGTCGGTGCCAACGCTCAGAAGTGAAGATCACGCAAGCAGGCATGGAAAAATCACGCTTTGCTCAGGAAAACGCAAGAACCCGCAAAAGTGGCGTTTTAGGTTCGTGACATCAAGTCGGCTGGTCGGTCGAGCCGGTGGAATCATTCTGGTGGGGCTGCTCGCGCCGGCGTTGCAACGCGCGCGACGCGCTCACTGCCATAATGATGCAAAACGCCAGAACGGGAGCCGATACTTAGGCCATGAATCGCGAAAAGCCGATGTACTCGTAGTGCGGGTGGAACCAGCCGTCGGAGATGCACCAGATTTCCCATGCCAGCAGGAGAATGGAGCCGATTCCGTACTTCTTGCGCACTTCCTCGGCGGTCAAGCGGTGCCGCGGCTGCTGTTTATCTTCGGCCATGGCGGTCTTCGTCTGAGTCGAAACTCAGTGCCGCCGTCGCGGGCTGCACCTGGTGTATTGAGTTCGTAGCGTCGGGATCGTACCGATTAATACATGGCGGTACGGACGAGGTCGATAATGGATTTCGTCCTGGGTTTGCCGCGCTCCACACTCGGCGGCGCCATCTCGGCGATTTTGCGAACCGGTAGTTGAATCAATTCGTACTCGGCCTGAAGCCAATCATCGACGTCGTGCCCATCGGTGCGTCCCCGTTCGAGATAGAGTTGGTAGGCGCGAGCAGCGATCTGTTCGGTCTTCGGACTTTGTTGCGTCATGTTGCCTGACTCCCCCTCTCTTCGTTTCTCCTACGCGTTACTACGGACCGGTTTTCGGCCACCACGTCGGCACGTCGGACCTCCTTGTTAAGTCAGACAGGCCGTAACGGATATTCGCTCAATTCTACCGAATTGCAAGGCTTTCATTTCCGGTGGCACAGTTTGACCAGACCCCGCCGATTTGTTAGTAGATGTCCCGATGAACGCGTTGCTGGAACGGCTTCGGTCAATCGTCAGCAAATTCCAGGCGCAGATCTTCGCGCATCTGGGAAAACGCACCGCCAGTGAAAACGCTTTTCTGGTGTTGTTGCCCATCGTCGGCCTCCTGGTTGGTTTCACGACCGTCGCCACCGCCCACATCATTTCGTACCTCCAAAACCAGTTCTGGGGCAGTGGTCTCAACCTGCTCACCGCCGCGCATGATAATCCGTGGTATTCGCGCCTGGCGATCCTGACGGTGGGAGGTCTGATTGTGGGGTTGATTGGTAAATTCTTCCGCGTCCCGACCCGTGGCGGTGGAATCACGACGATCATGCAGGCGGTTTCGCTCAAGGGCGGATATATTTCTCTTCGTCAAACCGCGCCCCGCGACTGGGCGGCGATTGTGACCGTGGCCACGGGAGGCTCACTCGGACGCGAAGGTTCCATGGCCCTCCTGGCCAGCGCCATCGGGTCATATTCCGGCCGCAGTTTCTGGCTTTCGACACAACAACTTCGCGTCCTGGTCTGCGCGGCGACGGCCGCGGCGCTGGCCGCCGTCTACAATGCGCCCATTGGTGGTTCGCTGTTTGCCATGGAAATCCTGATGGGCAATTTCGCCTTGGAAGTTCTCGGCCCCGTGGTGGTCGTCTCCGTGATTTCCACGCTGGTCTATCGCAGTTGCATGGGCAACCTACCCCGCTTCGATGTTCCCCACTACGATCTCGTGTCCGCGTGGGAATTGCTCCCGTATCTTGTGTTGGGACTGTTGGCCGGCGTGTTGTCCATGTTGTTCGTGCGCGCGCTGTTTGGCTCGCAGGACGCATTCGAAAAAATCCCCATCCCCAAATGGTTGAAGCCGGCGGTCGGTATGTTGATGGTCGGGGCGATCGGCATTTGGTACCCGCATGTGTTCGGCAACGGCTTCGAAACCGTGAACCTGACCTTGCGCCAACAAGTGCCCATCCTGTTGCTGCTGGCCCTCATCCCCATCAAGATCATCGCTTCGTCGCTGACCTTTGGCGCGGGTGGCGCCGGAGGATTATTCACGCCGTCGCTGATGGTCGGCGCGCTGCTGGGCGGCACGTTCGGTTACGGCGTGCACTGGTTGTTTCCCCATGTCACCGCCGGATCGGGCGCCTACGCGCTGGTGGGCATGGGCGGCGTCCTCGCGGGCACAACCCACGCACCGCTTACGGCGATCATGATGATTTTCGAGCAGACGAACAACTACCAGATCGTGCTCCCGTTGATGTTCGTATGCATCGTCAGCAACTTCACGACGCGGTTGTTCAAAGCCCGATCCATCGATGAGGAATCGCTGCGTCGCCGGGGCATCGTGATGCCCACGGGGCCGGAGGCCAGCATCATGCAATCGGTGCGGGTGGAAGACATCCTCCACGAGGACACCCACGCCATCAGCCAGACGACGCCGTTCCGCACCATCGTCGAGCAATTCTTCAAGGAGTCCTACAACAACATCTACGTCGTCGACAGTGCGGGCAAATTCCAGGGCGCGATTCGCCTCCACTCGGTGAAAGACATGCTGCACCAGAGCGAGTCGTTGTCCTCGGTTATTGCCGACGATCTCGTGGACAACTCGTTTCAATTTGTCACCCCGCGCCAGAATCTGGCGGAGGTAATGGACATCTTTTGGCGCGAAAACGCGGAACGACTCCCCGTTATCAACAATGCCAACGACCGCCGGTTGATCGGCTGGATTTCCAAGCGCGATCTGCTCGGCGTATACAGCCAGGAAATCCTGCGCAAACGACAACTGTTGGCCCGGTACGTCGTCCACGAAGGCGACGAAACCCGCGACGTGTTCGTCGAGTTGCCGGAGGGCTTCGAACTGCGCACCGTCGAATTCCCCGCCCATCTCGAAAGCCGGACGGTCGCGGAGCTCGCGCCGCGTTCCCACTACGGCGTGCACGTCCTCGCCATCAAACGGCGCGACCCGGTCACGGGCCGCAGCACCACGGAACTGCCCGGTCCCACGACGCGGCTGGTTCCTGGCGACGATCTGGTTGTGGTCGGCACGTCCGACGGCCTCGCCCAATTGATGGCCGCGCTCGCGACCGGCGTTGAAAACGGACCGAAGTGAGTTAAGCTATGGGTGACATGAGTGCGGATCAACCATTGCCGTCGCCGGATGAGATCCAGAAGAAGCTCTCCGAATTCATGAAGCAAGAGTTCGGGGACCGGGTGGTCTTCGCGGCGGAACCCGAACACGCGGAGACGACGCCGCCCAGCGAGGACGGGAAGCGCAAGGGCATTGAATTCGATTTCCACCTGAAGCCCAAGGACGTCAAGGCGCACCTCGACCGGTTCGTCATCCGCCAGGAAGACGCCAAGAAGGCGCTGGCCATCGCCGTCTGCGACCACTACAACCACGTCAAGGCCGCCGAACGGGGCGAGGAACTCCGCGATTACGTGAAGCAAAACGTCCTGCTGATCGGCCCGACCGGCGTGGGCAAGACGTACCTTATCAAGACCATCGCCGACCTCATCGGCGTGCCGTTCGTGAAGTCGGATGCGACGAAGTTCAGCGAAACCGGCTACGTGGGCGGCGACGTGGAAGACCTTGTGCGCGAACTCGTCCAACGCGCCGAGGGCGACGTGAATCTCGCGAAGTACGGCATCGTGTACCTGGACGAAATCGACAAGATCGCCACACCCGCCAATATCATTGGCCGCGACGTGAGCGGCCGCGGGGTGCAGACGAATTTGCTGAAGTTGATGGAGGAGACCGAGGTGCCGCTGCGCTCGCCGACCGACATCCAGGCGCAGTTGCAGGCGGCCTTCGAGTACCAGCGCCGCGGCAAGGTCAAGCGCGAGACGATCAACACGAAGCACATCCTGTTTATCGTCAGCGGCGCGTTCGACCAGATGCTGGACATCATCCGCCGCCGTGTCCGCCAGGCGGACATTGGGTTTGGGGGTCATCTCACGGAATCCGTGGCCGAGGCGGAATTGCATCGGCGCGGGCAAACCGAGGATTTCGTGAAGTTCGGGTTCGAACCCGAGTTCATTGGCCGGCTGCCGGTCCGCGTGGTTCTCGACAAGCTCAGTGTCGAGGACCTCTACAACATCCTCAAACAGAGCGAAGGTTCCGTCGTCAAGCAATACGAGTCGAGCTTCAGCGCCTTCGGCATCGACGTGATTTTCTCCGATGAAGGACTGCGGGCGGTCGCGGAACTGGCTGCCTTGGAAAACACGGGCGCGCGAGGACTGCTGACCGTTTGCGAGCGGGCCCTGCGGGAATTCAAGTTCGAGCTGCCGTCGTCCGCCGTGCGGCAGTTCGTGGTCACGCGACCGCTGGTGGAAAATCCCGGGGCGGAATTGCAGCGCATCCTGCGCGAGCCCGCGTACGAACACCGTGAGTTGATGCGCCAGGTCGTCCACGAATTCGAGCGCAAATTCGCCGAGAAGCACCACTTGCACATGCGCCTGGAGCCGGACGCGGTGGAGGAGATCGTCGAGCGCGCCCAGCACGCCAACAAGTCCGTCACCGATTTCTGCCGCGAGTTGTTCAAGGACTACCAGTTCGGTCTGAACCTGATCAAGACGAACGCCGGCCAGACCGAATTCGTCATCCCCAAGTCCGCGCTCGCCGACCCAGACAAATTCCTCAGCGAATGGGTCGTGTCGAGCTATCGCAAAGACGATTCCAGCGGCGCGACGTGAGGGCCGTGCAAGCAGTGATTTTGAGTGAGATCAAGGGGGCAAAGTAATGCACGCTTTTTTGAACGTTTTGGGATGGATTGTAATTTTACTCACGGCAGTATGGTGGTGCTGGCACTACCGAGTTGTGTTCACCCCCCGCAAAGGCCCTAATTTACGCATCCATGGTCACTTTTGGACTATTCCCAAGGTCCTTTTCTGGGTGGCCTTTATTTTGTTGGTGGTAGCTTTCGGCGCGGTTGGATTAAACTTCCAAATTAGGACACCGCCAACGTGAGCGAGTGCGAAACATTGGTCGGGAAGGTTGCTCGTGAACTCAAAGCGAAAAATCCCTTCGATCCCAATCGGTAAGTCAATTTCGTGGAAGGATTGGCTGGCGGGACGTAAGGCTCGTCGCGAGACTTGTCGGCAGGTTGAACCACAACCGATCCGCCGCGCGAAAAGCTCCAGCGACCGCCGCCTCAAAAAACTCTACAAGGGCAAGCGCGGTCTGCCCTTCCGTCCCACGTCGGAGTTGTGACGGCAGCCGCAAGCACATTCTCTGACAGCGCTATCGGACGGGCTCGAAGACTTCCTCGGTCTGGCTGGATTGGTCGACGGCGCGACGCAGGAAACCCTTGGCGATCAGGGCGCCGATGATGCGCGCGGCAGTTGCGCGGTCGACGCGCATGTCGTGCACCAACTCGGATTCGGTCACGCCGCGGCCGCGTTCGTGGATGAGTTCAATGGCTTCGGCCAGCGGGAGTTTGTAACCTTCGTACAGAAAAATGATTCCGAACAGGATCAGCGTCGCGCCGGCGAAGACCGCGCCCGAACCTTTCAGCGGCTCGTCAGGCATTTCGCCCATGATATTGACCAGGGTGAACAAGCCCCCCAGCCCGAGCAGGAGCCCGATCACTTTGAATAATTTCCGCCGGCGATGAAAGGCGCGATGGTTGAAGTCCCTTGGCATGAGCGCGGGCCTCATTTGCCCGCCGGCGCAGCGGGCGGTCCCTGTTGTTGCAGTTCGTTCCAGACGCCGAGCGGGGCGATCTTGGTGGCTTTCTCCAGATCCGTCCACAGCGTGCCCGCGCCGGCATAGATCAGCGACAGCTTCACTTGCTCGGGCAATTGCTGGGCGAACTGGTAGAACGCATAGTCCGCGGGCGTGCCGACGGCCTTGACCTTCAGCGCGTAACCATCGCCCTCCGCCCGGCCCTTCAACTCGATGACCTTCGCATCCGCGCCGCCGAGCTTGCGTTTGATGTCGGCGCGAATCGCCGCGGTTTGCCGGGCGAGTTCGGCCACGAGCAACCGCGTCTGGGCGGCGATCTCGTTGACCTGTTTTTCCTGCTCGGCGTGGATGTTGCCTTCCAACCGCTGCGTCTCGTACTCGACGACCTGCTCGACCTGACGAATCCGGCCGACCATCTCGTCGAGTTGCGCCTTCTTGGCCTCGGTCTGGGTCCGCTCGAAGTTCGTCGTGTTCCATTCCACGGCGACGCGCGCGTCCTGGATCGGGCCCGAGATGTTGTCCGGTACAAGCGTGTCCTGCACGAGGGCGAGATCGACCTGGAGTTTCTTTTCCTGCAACGTGTTCTCGATCGTTTCCTGAAAGGCCCGTTGGAACTCCTCGCGTTTGTCGCCCACGATGAAATCCACGGCGCCGAAGGTGGAACCTTTGATGCGCGCGGTGGAATTGATTTGCGGGATCAAAATGTTCTCCTCGATTTTTTTGATCCCGCCATAGCGGGCGACAATCGACGGGGCGTCTTCCGGCAGCAATTGCCAGAGGAGGGTGACATCGATGGTGATCTCGAAGCCGTCGCTGGACGGGAAGGTAACGGCCGGCAGCACCGGAAGGCTGGATTGACCCGTGGGAACCTGCGTCTTCTCCAGCGCCGCGCCAATCGGTTCCGCCTGCTTCTCCTTGCCCTGCAACTGGCCCGAGGTTTGCGTGGCCGGCAGTTTGCCCGCGTGCGCCATGGTAATCTGGTTGTACCCGATCTCGACCCGCTCGACGGAAAACGCCTCGGGGTTGAGCGGATAGAGTCCGGGTTGCAGGACGACTTTTTGCACGCCGCGCTCGCCCGGCTCCGCCAGTTGCGAGAGCGATGGTTTGCCCGAACGCGCCGTGACAACGCCCACGTAGCCGGGATCGATTTCGATCATTTTTTCCACGCGGACCTCGTAGGCGTAGGGATTGAGCCGGTAGGTGCCGGGCAACAGGACTTCGCGCTGGATGCCGCGTTCACCGGGTCCCGCGAGGAATTCACCGGCGGGAAGTTCCTTGCCGAACTTGGTGATCACCACGCCAATCTCGCCGCCGTTGATGACGATCTGGTCCCTTAATTCGCGCTCGTAGAGGAAGGGATTCACGAAATGCCGGCCCGGACCCAGTGGCTCCAGCAGCACGCCTTTTTGCCCGGGTTCGGCGATCATCTGTCCCGTCGGCATCTCCCGGCCAGTTTTGGCGATGAGAATGAGTATCTTGTCCGCGGGAACGACGGTGTTCTCGACCACCCACACCCAAAAGCCTTCATAGATGAAACAGTAGCCGAGCAGGACCACCGCGGCGATACTCGTGACCAGCAGGAGAGAGCGATTCTTCATGGCTTCACCCCCGCCTTTGGCGATGTGGAAAGTTCGCGGAACGGCGCGGCCAACGGCCCATCCGAGTTCGCCAGGATGGAATCGATGTTGGGCGCGATCTTCTTCAGGTACAGATACCGCGCGTAGGCTTCGCCATTGCCAAACGGCGCGATGATCGAGCGGAGCGCGTTGGCCTCGGCGGTTCGCGTGTAGGTGATGACGTTGGCATCCCCTTCCCCCGTTGAGACGATCGCCTGCGCCTGTTTTTCCGACGTTTCGAGGTCCTTCCTGGCCACCTCGAGGTCGCGCTGGGCGGCGATGACCTGAACCTGCTGTTCCTTGGTGGCCTTTTGGACTTCATTGGTTTGCGTCGTTTCCGCGGTCACGACGCGGACGCGCTGCTCCTGCATCTTCTGCTGGCGGGCGACCTGGGCGTCGGTCTGGGCGCGGTCGATTTCCCGTTCGTATTTGGCCCGGGTCTGGATGGCGATCTCGCGTTCGCGGATTGGCTCGGCGATTTTCTGCGGCGGCTCGATTTCGCTGATCAGGGCCGCCTTGACCAGGATATTCTTTTTGGCCGACTCCGACGTGATGGTCTTGCTGAATTCGTCCTGAAACTCCTTGCGGACGGTGCCGCTGATGACATCGGCGGAACTGTATTTCGATCCCTGGATACGGCTCATCGACAGGGCGGACCGCAGAATGACCTTATTGACAATGTCTTGCTCGTCGCCGATTTTGGCGAACACCTCGGGGGCTTTGGCTTCCTCGACGGCCCATTCGACCGCGCCTTTGACGGGAAAGCGGAAGCCATCTTTGGAGAGGAAATTGATCTCGAATTCCGTCTTGTGACTCTGCACGCCGACGACGTCCACCCGGTAGATATAGGGGTTGAGGTAATAGGTGCCGGGCCGCAACGGGGTTTCCTGGAGGCCGCGCTCGCCATCCTTGACGAGGATGGTATTCGGCTCTTGCGGGGTGCGGCCGTATCGCAACGTGACCACGCCGACCTCGCCCGGCTCGATTTTCACGGCGGGCCGCTTATCGACGTGGTAGGCATGCGGGTTGATGCGGTAGGTGCCCGGCCGCAACGGTTCGTCGATGACGCCGCGGTACATCGCGCCGTCGGGTTCCTTCTTCGGGACGATGAACTGGCCGGAGGGCGGGGCCTTGCCAAACTGCCGGACGAGCACGCCGACCTCGCCCTCCTTGATCTGCACCAGGGGCACGATCTCCCAATGCCAGTACACGGGGTTGCGGAAATAGCGTCCCTCGCTGAGGGGCTCGAGTTGGATGCCTTTTTGGTCGGGCGACGTGGCGATGATGTCGTTGGCGGGAATGTCCTTGCCGTCGAGGCGGGTCAGGATGGCGCAGGTTCCCGTGGGCGGTTCGATGCGGCAGAAGAACCAGGTGGACACGAACGAGACGACGATCACCGCGGCAAGGATGACCGCGCCGACCAAGACGAACCGCCTCGGATCGAAACCATACCGGGCCCCACGGAAGTCATTGTGTCGGGGCGGGACTCCATCTGAAGTGCTCATGCGCGGTCAGCCTCCCAGCGTACAATTCGCCATCTCCAAGCCTGGCCGGTAGATACTCTGGCGCTCGAGAAAGTGCAAGCCGGAATGTGCGCGCGACGGATCGGTTCCGGCCCCGAAAAGGATTCGGGGCAGGCAGGGGACGGCGTTTTCCGGTGGGAGGCGCTCGGCTTGACGAGGTGCGGAATGGCGGCTAGGTTTTCGTTGGTTTCGAACGAGGACAATCAGAAGGAGGATGTGATGAAGCATGTGAAACTATCGGGAGGATTGGTGTTGGCGCTGCTGTGCGCGGTCGCGGTGTCAATGCTGGCTGGTTGCGTGTATGGACCGCCGCCACCGCCACCGCCGCCGCCCGGGCCGCCGGTGGCCGCCGTTGGCTATGACTATTATTATTACCCTAACGAGGAAGTGTATTTTTATCCCGCCACGGGTGTGTACTTCTGGTTTGGCGGCGGCGGGTGGCATTCGGGTCCGCATGTGCCGGCCGGGTTGGTGCTCCATGACCGTGTGAGCGTGCGCCTGAATTCGGCGCGGCCATACGAGCAGCACGCCGGGGTCCGGTCGCGTTATCCTGCGCGTCGGCCTGCGCCACGAATGGAAGAAGGCGGGGAACACGGGCCGAGGTAGTGCATCTCAGGATATGACCGGTTGTGGGTCGGCTCCTGGCGCCCTCGCAAGGTCTGTGGGGCTGTCGAGCCAGTGTCTCGCACACGCGGGTGGAGGTCAGCGCATCGCCAGATAGGGTTCGGCCCACGGGATCGGTACTTGCCTGTCGTCACCACGAGGCGCTTCGCCACCCCGAAGCGCCTCGTCCCTTTTGGGTTTGGCGGAACGAAGTTTCTGGCCGCGCAGGGACACCCGCCGCGCCGGCAAGGCATACTAATAGCCATAGTAAGCAGCGGGGAATGGTATCCGGCGCTTGAGATTTGCTGGGCGGCGGGTGCAAGCCTAGAAAAAGTGACTGGGATCGATAGATTGTACTTGACGGTCGGGTGATCTTTTGTTGTACTCCGCCGCGCTTGGAGAAATGGCGAGGCTGGCGTCTCGTTTGCGTTTCCTCCCAGTGCATTCCCTCCTATTGAGTCCTGCATAATATAGTTAGTATTTCACCACAGTTCCGCCTGCTTCCAGAAGGCGGCGATCAGCCCGGGGCGACGGCGCATCCGGCGCAGCGCCCGGGTGGCCATGAGGCTCAGTTCCCAGCCGTGTTGGGCGCAGAAGTTCGCCAATTCGTGCTGCTTGAGGTGGCCCCAGATGTACTCGGCGGGGTTCAGTTCCGGCGCGTAGGCGGGTAAGTATTCCAAGTGGACGCGCTGGCCCAGCGTGCCGATGAAGTCACGGACCGCCCGACTGCGGTGGATGCCGGCACCGTCCCAGACAATCAACAGTCGCCCGGGCAGATGGCGCAGCAGATGCCGCAGGAACTCGATGACTTGGGGGCTCTTGATGGCGCCGTCGAAGAGCTGAAAGTAGAAGTTCCACAGGGTCAGCCCGGCCACGACCGAGAACTTCTTCCAGTTGAAGTGGTGCTGCAGGACGGGCGTGCAGCCGCGGGGTGCCCAGGTGCGGACGCGGTGCGGCTGTTGGCTCAACCCGCTCTCGTCGATGAAAACGATCAGCCGGCCTTCGCGGAGCGCTTTTTTTTAATATCCGGCCAGCGCTGGCGCTTCCAGCAGCGGATCGCCGGCTCGTTGCGTTCCAAGGCGCGACCGACGGGTCGCTGGCAACTCCAGCCCAGCTTCTGGAGCAGGCGATAAACGTGATCGGCATGAAACCGCACCCCGGTTTGCCGTTCGATGAGGTCGGCGATGCGCGGGGCCGTCCACAACGGCGTGTCGTAGCCGAGGGCCTGCGGTCCCTGACGGAGTGCCAGTTCGATCTGGTGGAGTTGGGCGGAGCCGAGTCGGGGTTTGCGACCGGCGCGTCCGGCCTTCTTCAGGCCGTCGGTCCCCTGCGCCTGCCAGACGGCGTACCAGCGCCCACTGGATTGGGCGCTGACACCCAAGCGTCGGGCGACGGCGGCCTTGCCGAGACCACGAGCGAAAAGTTTGGCCGCACGGAAGCGGCGCTGTTGGAGTTGGTCAAAGTCGCGCTTCAATCCTTTGAGGTGTCCCATACTACCTTCGACACCGCAACCCCCAATAGCGTTCACTATATTATACAGGACTCAATAAGCCGCGAGGAACGTTTGAGGTTAGATGCATCACGCGGGTCGCACCGCAAAGCGGTTCATTGTGTCGCAACGCTATCCCTGTGCCCATTGACCAACGACATTCCGTTGCGCCACCTTGTTATCGTGCCGCGCGTACGCACGACCCATTCAGCAACTAACAAACAACAACAGGCACACAAGAAGTGATAAGGAGTCAGCATGGCAACCACTACCAAAAACCCGGCTCCCTCCAGTAACGTGCTTCAACCTGGGGCGGTGCGCGCGCGCCACACGTCGAAGAATTCCCAGGCCAATCCGGGCGTCAGCCCGCTGGATCCGGTCGCCAAACGTAACATGAGCTTCCAACCGCTGCCGCCCCCGCTCGGGTTGCCGCCGTACCACTATTCGCTGACCGATAACTTTCCGGCGATTGGGAGCAATATCCAGGCTGCGAAAAAGATGGTGTTCCATGTGCTCGGCGATTCCGGGGGCGTTCAGGACGGGGAGTACCAGAACAACGTTGCCGAGCAAATGATTGCGCAAGTGACGCCCGGGAGCCCGACATCTCCCCAGTTCTGCTACCACGTGGGCGACGTGGTTTATTTTACTGGGATGAATGCCGATTATTACGCGCAGTTCTATGAGCCGTATTCGCATTACACGCCGCCGATTTTCGCGATTCCCGGCAATCACGACGGCGAAGTGGATGATCCGACGGCACAGACCTCGCTGGATGGATGGGTGGCGTATTTCATGCAGGCCAAGCCGGATGTGGATCCAATTTCGAAGGACGCGCCGCGGGTCGGGCTGAACCTTCCGAATGTCTATTGGACGTTTGAGACGCCCTTTGCGACATTCATCGGCATCTATACAAACGTGCCGGAGGGCGGATCGATTGATTCGGTGCAACAGCAGTGGCTCACGAACGAGTTTAAGACCGCGCCGACGAATCAGGCCCTCATTTTTGCCCTGCACCAGCCGATTTACTCGTTCGACATGTTTCACAGCGGCAGCGCGCGGATGTCGGACGTGCTGGAGAACGCCATTCGGGACACGGGGCGAGTGCCGAACCTGGTGCTGATGGGTCATGTTCACGACTACCAGCGGATTGAAAAGACGATTGCACCGGGGGTGGCGACGCCGTTTATCATTTCTGGAAATGGCGGCTACCACAATCTGCATCAGATTCATTCGCCTAACGGCAGTGTCGCCCCCGATTCCAAAGCGGTATTGAAATATGGCACCTCCACGGCGTGGGGCTTTGTGACGCTGACCATCGATGCAAAGACGATCAGCGGCGTGACGACCGAGATCGACAAAACGGGTGCCGTAAAATCGCCGGGCGACACGTTCAGTTACCCGGCCGCGCCCGTGATTTTGAAAAACCCAGCGAGCGTTCCGTCGCTCTAACGTTTGCGCCTGTGGGAACCGTCCGTTTACAACCAAACAAATGCCGCGTCAAACGCGCCAGCGTTGCGGCGGAAAGGAAAAGCGTAATGAAATTCAAAGCCACAGAACTCCGTGCCACTATCACAATACTTTTGGTTTTGACAGGCATGCACCTGCTGTCTTTGCCCTGTCTGGCCCAGAAAATCACCCCGGAGGAAAAGGAGCGACTGTATAAAACTCCGGAAGCCTGGCAACAACTTAATCTGGAGCGGCTGAAAAGCCTGCCCCTCGCGGAGCAGCTCGTATACTCCAACCGCAACGCGGAACTGCGCAAGGCCGGAAAGCATTTCACCGTTGGTCCGACCGCTGTCTCGAAAATCCCGCTGGAGAAACTCGTGATGCACCTGAACATTACCGATTGGCACCAATTGCCTCAGCCCCGACCTTATTCACCCCCTCCCGAGGCCCAAAAGCCCTGCTTGGAGGTTCTAGCCCAACCCACCGACTCGGCGGAGGATATGAGAGATTACGGCATCGTTACCGGGATCAAGCAGCAAGGTGGGTGTGGAGGCGGAGGCGGAGATTGCTGGGACTTTGCTACCGTCGCTGCGTTTGAAACCTCGGTGTTGCTCCAGAACGGATACGTGAGCGGCGTGGATACCGGGAATCTCGCACTCTCTGAACAACAGGTGCTCAATTGCACCGGCTCGCATCTTATCGTCATTCCCGATGATTGCAGCGGAGGCAACCCGATGGATGCCGCTAATTATATCTGCGGCAACCCAATTCACACGACCAACAGCATTCCATACGTTGGTATTAAGGAGGCTTGCTCTCCGGCCAGCGGGCAAACCTACCAAGGCGCCAACGACGGCTATGTCTGCAATCCTCTCAATCCCAACGTTTTCAACCCCGTCTGTGTCACCGCAGCGATTCAGGACATCAAGAACGCGATCTGCGTTCATGGTTCCGTCATTTCTGACATCCAGGTTACGACCAACTTTCAGGGTTATTCAACCTATCCCGGACAGGATGCGGTCTTTGACGACAACGACGGCGCGTGCCCGGGGCCTGTCCCGATTCCGGACCATGTCATCCAGATCATCGGCTGGGACGACAGTAAACAGGCTTGGCTCATCAAGAATTCATGGGGTACCACTTGGGGAGAAGGGGGATACGGTTGGGTCCGTTACGGCGTGCTGAATATCGGTGCTTGGGCGATGTGGATTGACGCGCGCAAATTTAACAGCGCTTGTGGGCTCGCTACGAATACCGTGGCTACAAATGCGACTACAAAGCTGGTCGGCGCCATCGTAACCTTTGATAATAACAATCAGGGGCTGGAATCCCAAGACAACATTTGGATATATCTCAAGCTGGGCCAAAGCGGAAACAATGGCATCGGAAACTGCGCCGATTGCAACAATCACCAGGGCTATAGCAACGGCCAGAATGTCACTATCTCCCTGGGTCAGATGAATACGGGCATCACCCTCAGCGAGCTTCAGCAACAGGGAGCCCAGCTGGAAATCGACCGCCACGGAAACTTTGGGGGATTTCACAATAACAGTGACTGGCATACCGCGATTGCCTTGACGCTAGTCTTTGACAACGACACCCGGACGACCGTCAACTGGCCTATGCAGCAGATGCATTGCGATAACAGCAAGCCGTCGATCACATGGATTGGAAAAATTTCCTGGAATAACGCACCCACCACTGTCACTATCCTTGGAAATAAAATTACCATCCCCGCCGGATTCGTTGCGGGTGCGGTCAGCATGCAACAGACGCAATAGCAGCAAATAATTGTCGCCAATAAACCGCGACCTCTTACGAGGTCGCGGTGGTGGGTTCCTTCTCGCGCAGCCCCGGCTAGGAGTCGGGGTAACAGGCGCAGGTCCGCCGTCGCCATCCGCCGTCGCCAAGGCTACGGCGGACACGAAGCTTCCACCGTCGCTAAAGCTATGGTGGACGAGATGGCGGGCAAGCGGGGAAACGACAGAGACCCTTCGACAGGCTCAGGGTGACAACCGGGGAGAGCGACGGGAGGGATCCGCCTTCGTCAAGACTTCGGCGGACAAGGGGCGGGACCGGTGTGGTCGTGGTTGTTGGAGATTTCCTTGATGCGGCGGAGGAGTTCTTTGCGTGTGGCCGGTTTTTGGACGAAGGCGCTTTGTCCGCTGTTGAGCATGTGGTGTGGGATGTAGTCGTCGGAGGCGCTCACCCAGACTACGCGTGCCTGGGGATTGATGCGGTGGAGGTGTTCCCAAACGGCATCGCCGCGGAGGCCGGGCATGTAGTAGTCGAGCAATACGAGCGAGATTCCCTGCCAATGTTCCTGATACGACAGCAGGCCTTCGGTCGGATCGGAGGCGGTCAACACAACCCACCCTTCGCGGATCAAAAGTCGGCGGATGCTGGTGAGGAATTCCGTGTCGTCGTCGATGGCCAGGAGCACACCCTGCTGGGCCGGGGCGGGCTCGGCGGTCGTGGAATCCCGTGTACTGGGTGATGGACCATCGTCTGACATGGGGGGCCTGTGGTGCATAGAGTGTGCCAACGTCACACGAGTGGCCAGGGCGCGGCGCGAGGCAGTTTGATCAAGCGCCGGCGCGGACAGCGACCGGACCGTGCTTAGCAAGCGCGGCTGCAGCGGAAAGGACGGCGTGGCCCGACCAAGGGCGGGGTTGTCAGGCAGGTTTGTTGGTGGTGGGGCTGTGGGCGTGGGTTGGTTGGGTGGTTTTGGTGGCGTCGGAGTGTCGGACGCGCTGGAGGATGGTGTCGGTTGGGGCGCGGGATGCGGTGGGGATGAATTGGTATCCGCAGGCGTAGCAGCGGGTGGGCATGCCGTGGTATTCGGCGCCGCAGTGGGGGCATTCGCGGAGGTTGGGTTTTGAGTTGGAGGGGCGTCGGGCGCAGCAGAGCATGAAGAGCATGGGGGCGAGCACGAAGACGGTGAGTAGGATGAGCAGTCCGACGATGTCCCTGTTGGTCAGGGCGTAGGCGTTGGCCATAGTTTCCTCGATCTCCTCTACTATCGGATGAGCGGTCCGTGGCTTGGTGAGCCTCGGGACTGGCGCGACGTGGCGCTCACGGGCCATGTGTGACGGCCCCACAAACGGGATGACGGGGGAGTTGTGGCACGGCGTGGGCGGGGTTGCAAGAATTTTCGCGGGAGGGAACCTCTCGTGTCTGACGCGAGGGCGCGTCAGGCGGCACGCGAGGCCCTTCGACGGGGCTCGGTTCGACGGCGCTCACCACAGGCAGGACAGGCGCGGGGCGTGGGCGCTGCTCGTTGCGCGGGGGAAAGCGGCGCGCGCGACCGACCGGCGGCCGGGACAGGCCGGGGAGGGTTTGTCAAGTTCAAAGGCCGCGTTGGGAGGCGCGGGTATGTGGAGGTAGATGCGAGTAAATTCGAGTAGTTTTTATTTGCCGTAGAGGTCGTTGAGGAGGGCGGCGAGGCGGTAGCCGGCGAGGACGATGCGGTGGCGGGCGGTGTCGGTGCCGGCCTTGACGTAGGCTTCGGTGAGTTTGACGTCCTGGCGCCGTAGGGGGCGTTGAGTGTGCCGTAGACCTGGGAGCAGGCAATGGCGTGGGATTCCATGACCCATTTCATCACGTCATACTTGAGGTCGGCATCGGCGGCGGGCGCATCGGGGGCGAGGCGCGTCATCCACTCTTTCAACTCGGGAGCATCCGGTGCGAGCGCTTGGTCCAGGCGCGGCGAGGCCTTGACGTCGCCGGCTTCGTAGTAGCGGCGGTAGGCTTCGTCCCAGAACGTGTGCAGGTTTGGCGGCCAGGGCGTGTCCAGGAAGCTGGCGAGGCCAACGCCGTTGCCGCCCGCGTCGTCTCGTTTGTGTGTCTCTGGATCGTATCGGCCGGTGGTGTGGAGGGGTTGATGGATGTCGCCGACAAAATGCATGGCCAGGGCCATCGCCACCGACTCATTGGGCACCAGCGTATTGAACTGCTTGGTCTTGATTAGATTAACGCAATACGGCAGCGCGGTCACCACGTCGCCGTTGGTGGTTGTCAACGCGGGATGATTCGACAACACGTCCGGGTCGTTCGTGTCACACCCGATATCGATGTAGTGCCACGTCTTGAAGAACCCGCGAAACGGCGAGTCGAAGTCGCGGGCTTTGATGTCGTCGGCCCAGCAGCAGATGTTGACGGCGTTGTACGGCACGCCATCCCTCTGGATTTTGGCAGCCAACTCGCTGACGCGGGCCTTGGCCTTGTCGTTGAGCCGGTCGTAGGCGATTTGGCCTACGAGCATGTGGCCGGTGCCGTCCCAAGCGCGGGCGCTGAACGTCGCGGCGAGCATCAATACGGACACGCCTGCGATGCGAAACAAATTCTTGACTTTCATCGGTCTCTCCTCTGTCTGTGGTCTGTTCGGTGCTATCAATGTGTGAGTTGGCAGTATGAGGCAAAACATGCTCCCTGTGCAAGCGCTGAGATGACCGTATCCAGGGCGATTGCATTTTGATTCTTCAGGGGGGTGCGAAAGGAATTCTTTGTAAGTGGGCCGGTGGGAGCCGGTTTGCGACGACAAGTTTTTGCTTCCGGTTTCCGGGGATTTGTGGTGGAAGATGGGGATGCAAAACCAACGATCCTCGTTCCGCAATTTGAAAGACCACTTCGCTCCACTACCCGACCCGCGCGTCGGCCCGGCCAAGCGCCACGAGTTGCTGGATATCCTGATGATCGCCGTCTGCGCCATGCTCTGCGGTGCGGAGGGCTTCACCGAAATCGCCCAGTGCGGTCGGTGCAAGGCCGAGTGGTTCAAAAGCTGGCTGGCGTTGCCGCACGGCATTCCCTCGCACGACACCTTCAACCGCGTGTTCGGGCTCATTGATCCGGCGAAGTTTCGGGACTGTTTCCTGGCGTGGACGCAAAGCCTGCGCCAGGTCGTCGTCGGCGAATTGGTGGCGTTGGATGGCAAGACGCTGCGGCACAGTCGGGCGCGCGGGCACGGGCCGATCCACCTGGTCAACGTCTGGGCGGCCCGGAATCGCTTGGTGCTGGGGCAACTGAAGGTAGACGACCACAGCAACGAGATCACCGCACTGCCCCCGCTGCTCCGGGCGCTGGAATTGGCCGGCTGTGTGGTGACGGTGGACGCGATGGGCTGCCAAAAGACCGTGGCCAAAGAGATTCACGAGGCCGATGCCGACTACGTGCTGGCACTGAAAGGCAATCAGGGCACGCTGCACGCCGAAGTCCAAGCGTTTCTGGACGACGCCCACGCGCGCGGTTTTGCTGGCCTCGCCCATCAATTCACCCAGACCCTGGAGAAGGATCACGGGCGCATCGAGACCCGTCGCTATTGGATTACCGAAGCGATCGCTTGGCTGGCCGACAGGCCCCAGTGGGAAGCCTTACGCAGCGTCGGGATGGTCGAAGCAGTGCGGGAGGTGCAGGGGAAATCGACGACGCAGCGGCGCTACTATCTCAGCAGCCTGCCGGCGCAGGTCGAGCGGTTTGCGGCGGCGGTGCGCGGCCACTGGGAGATCGAGAATTGCCTGCACTGGGTGCTGGACGTGCAGATGGGCGAAGACCGCTGCGCCGTGCGCCAGCAGAACGCGGCGCAGAACCTGGCCACGCTGCGGGCCTTATGCCTGAACCAACTGCGCCGCGACCAGCGAGTCAAACTCGGCATCCGCGCCAAACAAAAGGCCGCCGGCTGGGACCACCAGTACCTCGCCTCCCTGCTCAACTTCTAAATGCAATCGCCCTGTGACCGTATCTAAGACTTTGCTTTTTGCCGGTGGCCTGTGTACATTCAGGCGTCGATTGGTTTCTGATGGCAGCAATCTGCAAGGAGGAACGATGAGAGTATTGAAGTTCAGCAGTATCATTGTCGCTTTGGTGTTGGCGGGGATTTGTCCACCACTGAGCGCCGGGGAGAAATCGCTGGATGACCAAGTCAAGGATGCCATCCAGCTCTTCAAGAGTGACAGCACGAACATCGCCAAGCTGTTCGACACCGCGTATGGTTATGCGGTCCTGCCCAGCGTGGGCAAGGGCGCGATCGGCATCGGCGCGGCGGCGGGCGATGGCCAGGTGTATGAACAGGGTCGGTTGATTGGCACGTGCCGGATGTCGCAGTTTACGATCGGCGCGCAGTTGGGCGGCCAGCAGTACGCCGAGGTGATCTTCTTCGAGACGAAGACCGCGTTGAATGGCATGAAGGCCAACGAATGGGCCATGAGCGCGGGGGTCAATGCTGTGGCTGCCGCCGAGAGCGCGTCGGCCGATGCGAAGTACAAAGACGGCGTGCTCGTATTCACCATCGCCAAGAGCGGCCTGATGTTTGAGGCCAGCGTCGGCGGACAGAAGTTCCGGTTTATTCCCTTGGAAACCAAATAGCCGGGCTCGAATCGGTCGTATCATTCCAATCGGCGCGGTAGGGACGATAGGCTGTTGGCCCGAAGTCGTGCGGGCGGCGCGTCCCTACCGTTTGCGTCTCTGCTGAATCAGCCCTTTCCGCGGGGTGCTTGTTGTGGGATAATTTGCCCTCGGAATGGCGGACATCATCCTCACCACGCTGAACGCCAAGTACGCCCATTGTGCATTTGGGTTGCGGTATTTGATGGCCAACCTGGGCGAACTGCGAGCGCGGGCGCGGATTCTCGAGTTCGACATCAACCAGCGTCCCCTCGATGTTGTCGAGGCGATCCTGCGCCACGAGCCGAAGATCGTCGGCCTCGGCGTGTACATTTGGAATGCGACGCAATCGTTGCAGGTGGTGGCGGACTTGAAGCGGTTGCGACCGGATTTGACCGTCATCATCGGCGGCCCGGAGGTCAGTTACGAGTGCGACCAACAGGAGATCGTCCGGCTGGCCGACCACGTCATCACCGGAGAAGCTGATCTCGCGTTCGCGGAGTTGTGCCGCGACGTTCTGGAATCCCCCACTCCATGTCCTCATATCATTTCCGCCCCCTTGCCCGACTTCGACCGGTTGGTGTTGCCTTACGAACTGTATACGGATACCGACATTGCCCATCGTGTCATCTATATGGAAGCGTCGCGCGGCTGTCCCTACGAATGCGAGTTCTGCCTCTCGTCGCTGGATGTTCCCGTGCGCAACGCGCCGCTGAAACCGTTTCTGGCGGCGATGCAACGCCTGCTCGACCGCGGCGTGCGCCAGTTCAAGTTCGTCGACCGGACGTTCAACCTCAATCTCAAGACCAGCTCGGCTATCCTGCGGTTCTTCTTGGAGCGCTATCGGCCCGGGTTGTTTGTGCATTTCGAGGTGATCCCCGACCGCCTGCCGCAAGCGTTGCGAGAACCCATCAAGGAATTCCCGCCCGGCGCGCTCCAGTTCGAAGTCGGCATCCAAACGTTCAACGAGGAGGTCGCCAAACTCATCAGCCGGCGACAGGACAACGCGAAGGCCGAGGAGAATTTGCGGTGGTTGCGCGAAGAAACCGGCGTCCACATCCATGCGGACCTGATCGTCGGCTTGCCGGGCGAGGACGTTGCGAGTTTCGCGGCGGGATTCGACCGGCTGGTCGCGCTGGGCCCGCAGGAAATACAGGTTGCCTTGCTGAAACGGTTGCGCGGCACGCCCATAGTACGACACGACCGCGAATGGGGCATGGTTTATAGTCCGCATCCGCCCTATGAGATTCTGCAAACCAAGCTTATCGATTTTTTCACGATGCAACGGCTGCGCCGGTTTGCGCGGTATTGGGATTTGATCTCCAACAGCGGGAATTTTGTCGAGACAACTCCCCTGCTCTGGCACGACGGCTTGCCGTTCCAAGGATTCATGCGTTTCTCGGATTGGTTGTATGCACAGACACGCCAGACGCATTCCATCGCATTGGCCCGACTGCGTGAACTGGTCGCACGGTATCTTACGGAAGAAGTAGGCGTAGCCCGCGAGGAAGTACAACGAGCGCTCCACCTCGACAGTGGACGGTCACGCATTTCCACTGTGGTCGACGCCCCTCCTCGTCAGGCACGGCACTTGAAGCCCCCAGAGTCAGGTCGACAGCCAAATCCGGCTCGGGCCATGAACGGGCGACACGAATAGAGGAGTGTGTTGGCGCTCCCGCTCGAACACGTTACCCGAGCCCCGAAGACTGGTTGTCGATGGACTGCCCGTTCCAGTTGTCGAGGTTTACCTGGAGGCGTCGTACATCCGGGATCCGCCTGATCTCCTCCAAGATGCTTGCCGGCGTAGCGGCATCGGCTTCCGGGTTGATGTGGGGCAGTCGCATGATCGAACCGCTGAGCGTTACGACGCACCGCGCGGTACGCGCGGTAATTTTGCCCAGATCGATCCAGTGACGGACCAATATGCGTCGCACGCGACAGTTGATGTCGAGGTCAACTTTCCTATCGAATTCCATCTGCTGTCACCTCGGCGCCGATGAGCGCTTCGACCTTCTCAAACAAGGCGGAGAGTTCGAATGGTTTGTAGAGGATGTCCGTGCGCCCCTGCGAGAATTGTTCCGTCCAAAGATCGGCAAACCCTGGCGTCGACGGCGAGAACGAGCGCGAACAGCCGCTGACGAAGAGCACGGTTACCTCCTGCGTCGCGCTGAGTTCGCGGTATAACTCGAAACCATTCTTGCCGGGCATTTGATAGTCCAACAGCACGAGGTCGAAGGCCTGGCGGCGAAGGAGGCTGAGGGCTTCGTCGGCGTCATCGGCGGTGAGGACTTCATACCCTCTGGTTGTCAAGGCGTCGACGAGGGTCTCGAGTACCGAAGGGTCATCATCAACGGCCAGTAGGCGTTTCATCGGGGAGTCCCAGACGCAGGAACCGCGCCAACGTTGAGCCACTCGCAGCGTTGTTACACCACCCTTTTTAACGGGCCGCTAACCCCTCGGCCTCTTCCCGACGTTTCCCGCGTAGGCGGCTTGTTCGACGGCGCGGGCGACGCGGCGGACAACCTGTTTGTTGAACACGCTGGGGATGATGTATTCCTCGCTGAGTTCGTCGGAGGTGATGCAGCCCGCAATGGCCTTGGCGGCGGCGAGTTTCATCGGTTCGGTGATGGCGGTGGCGCGGGCGTCGAGCGCGCCGCGGAAGATGCCAGGGAACGCGAGGACGTTGTTGATCTGGTTCGGGTAATCGCTGCGGCCCGTGGCGATGATGCGCGCGTAGGGCTCGGCGTCCTCGGGCATGATTTCGGGGGTCGGGTTGGCGAGCGCGAAGACGACCGGCCCTTTCGCCATTTTCTTGAGGGCCTTGACGGTGAACACGCCGGGACCGCTGACGCCGATGAACAGGTGCGCGCCGCGGGCGGCTTCTTCGATGGAGCCGGTCACATTACGCGCGTTGGTATGCTCGGCGAGCCAGGTCTTGCTGAAATCGAGATCGGGAAGGCGTTTCCGGCAGATGATGCCCTTGCGGTCGCAGCAGATGATCTGGTCGGCCGCCGGCGGCCTGCAACATCTTCGTGACCGCGACGCCGGCGGCACCGGCGCCAACGATCAGAATCTTGATCTCGCTCATCTTCTTCTTGAGGAGCTTGAGTGCATTCAACGCCGCGGCGAGAACGACGACCGCCGTGCCGTGCTGGTCGTCGTGGAACACGGGAATGTCGAGTTCCTCCTTGAGACGGTCCTCGATCTCGAAACAACGCGGCGCGCTGATGTCTTCGAGATTGATGCCGCCGAAGCCGGTGGAAATCCATTTCACGGCCTTAATGATTTCTTCCGTGTCCTGCGTTTGCAGGCAGATCGGATAGGCGTCGATGTCGCCAAATTCCTTGAACAACATCGCCTTGCCTTCCATGACGGGCATGGCGGCTTCGGGGCCGATGTTGCCGAGACCGAGCACGGCGGAACCGTCGCTGACCACCGCCACGGAGTTATGCTTGATCGTGAGCGTGCCGGCCTTGCGTTTGTCTTCGGCGATGGCGAGGCAGACCCGCGCGACGCCCGGCGTGTAGGCCATCGACAGCGCATCGCGCGTGGTAAGCGGGATTTTGTTCTGGATGCGAATCTTGCCGCCGAGATGCATCAGGAACACGCGGTCGGACACGTTGATCACGGTGACGCCCTTGATTTGTTTGATGGCGTCGATGATCTTGTGGGCGTGCTCGTCGTCGCGGGCGCTGACGGTCAGGTCACGCACCTTGAACTGCCGCTCCGCGCGCACCACGTCCACCGCGCCCGGGTCGCCCTGCTGTCGGGCAATGACGTGCAGAATCTTCGCAAACATTCCGGTGGTATTCACGAGACGCAGGCGCATCGTGAAGCTGTAACTGACACTCGTCGCTATTTGGCCCATGGTCTTCGATCTTCCTCCGCGATCTATTTCTGTTTCCGATGTCGAAAATACTGCCAGCCGAGCCAGCCGACGGCCACGAACGGCAGCACCAACGCCAGTACCACAAAAAACACCCCTGCCGCGCCTTCACCCACGCGACGCTCCAGGAAAATGAAACCAACCACAAGCGGCAATACACCGTACACCATGTACCGAAGCAACAGCCCCCAATGAAACAGTTTCATTGCCGGCAACTATAGGGAGGCAACGCGGGGGTTGCACGAAAAATGAGTACGGACAACAAACGCTGGCGTCAGCAACTACGGCAAGCGGAGGATGATTTCGTGTCCGTTGAGATCGAGCGTGACGCGCCGGTTTTCAATCGTGACCACACGCGCTCCTTCGATCTCTTCGCCCTCGTGGATCGTGACACCGTTGATCATCGCGTCGCGATTGTCCGAAGCGTAGGTGATTCCCTGAAGGACAAGCTGCGGCGTGGTCGGGGCGGCCGGTTGCTCGGCCTTGATCCGCTCGATGACCTTGGCGACGATCTGGTCCTCGGCTCCCTTCGTGTCGGCAGGTGGCGTAGCGACCGTCGGCGCGGGCGTTGGCGGCAAAGCGACTTCTGTTTTTGGCGACACGTCCACCGTTGGCGCGGGGGGTTTTGCCGGAGTCGACGACTTCGCTTCGGCAATCGACAAATCCTTGCCGGGCGCGAGGCTGTCCTTCACGTTCTGGATACGCGGGACAACCCACACGGCAAGAACGATGACGCCCGCGAGTACCGCGGCGCCGATCACGCCCATGACCAGCAGCACCCGCTTGGGTCCGCGCGGTTTGGCTCCGCTTTCCAGTCGATACTCGGCCGCCACCGTCGGCGAGGTCTGGGCGGCTTGGTACGCCGAATCGCGCGTGCGTTTGAGCGCCTCGTTGATCAGGCTCACGCGGGCACGCCCTCCAACTCCTCAATGGCGAGATTGACCTCTTGACGCGTCATCACATCGATCTGGCCGACGAATCCTGCCAACAGCGTCTTGTCGCAGATGGTGTTGATGAGACGCGGGACGCCCTGCGAGTATTTGTACACCAGACGGATCGCGCCTTCGTCGAAGCTCGGTCGACCGTTGGCGCCGGCGAGTTTGAGGCGATGATTGACGTACCCCGCCGTCTCATTCAAGTCGAGCGGCCTGAGATGATACCGAACGGTGATGCGCTGGCGGAGTTGGCGCAGTCCTGGTTGCAGAAGTTTCTCGCGTAGCTCGGGTTGTCCCATCAGGACGATCTGCATGAGCTTCTGGCGGTCGGTTTCGAGATTGGAGAGCAACCGCACCTGTTCCAGGAGTTCGTCGCTCAAGTCCTGCGCTTCGTCGATGACCAGCACCACGTCGTTGCCGTGATTGACCTCGGCGAGCACGAACTCGTTGAGCGCGTGAAGATAGGCCACGCGATCGATGCCGCGCACCTTGAGACCGAACTCCATGGCAATGGTCTTGATCAGTTGATGGCCCGTCAGACACGGATTGAGGATCAACGCGGTTTTGTAGTGCGGGCCGAGTTCCTCGAGCAGCTTGCGGCAGATGGTCGTCTTGCCCGCGCCGACTTCACCCGTGAGTTCGATGAAGCCCTTGCGCTCGCGGATGCCGAAGAGGAGATGATTGAACGCCTCCTGATGCTTCGCGCTAAAAAACAAAAAGCGCGGATCTGGCGTGATATTAAACGGCGCCTCCCGCAGATTATAGTGCTGCAAATACACTTACGTAGTCCCCCCAGACTGTTGCCATCGAGCGGTGAAAAGGAGCACGTCGCGTGCCGTGAAAATACTCCTAACATCTTGCGCCAACGTTTCTTTTGTGTTACGGCAACAGCGTACACGTCTTAGCCAACGAAATCTGAAGAATCCAAATGCCATCATGAAGGACCCCCGACACGAAAAGCTGGCGCGGTTGCTGACCGAATACTCCGTCGCATTGAAGCCGCGCGAGATCGTCGCCATCCAGGGCGACGCGTGTGCCGCCCCGTTGATTCGGGAGTGTTACCGGGCTGCGTTGCGCCGGGGCGCGTTTGTAATTACCGACCTGCGGATTGACGGCCTCGCGGAAGTGTTCATGGCCGAAGCGAACCGGGACCAACTCCAATGGGTATCGCCGTTTGCGAAGTACAAGTTCCGCAACGTGGACGCGCTGATCAGTTTCTGGGGTGAAGAGAACACCAAGGCCCTGAGCAACGCGGACCCCAAACGGATGGCGGCGGCGTCCTCCGCGCGCAAACCGCTCAACAAGATATTCATGGATCGCAGCGCCAGCGGCGCGTTGAAGTGGGTCGGGACCCAGTGGCCGTGCAACGCCAGCGCGCAGGACGCCGAGATGTCGCTGACCGAGTACGAGGAGTTCGTGTTCGGCGCGGGCCATCTCGACGCGCGCGACCCGATCGCCGCGTGGAAGAGAATCTCGAAGGAACAGCAGGCATTGACCGATTTCCTCAACAAGTCGCGGGAGGTCCGCATCGTCGCGGAAGACACGGACATCCGCTATTCGTGCAAGGGCCGCAAGTGGATCAACTGCGACGGCCATTACAATTTCCCCGATGGCGAAGTGTTCACGGGCCCGGTCGAGAACAGCGTCGAGGGACACGTGAAATTCAGTTTCCCGGCGGTGCACGGCGGACGGGAAGTGCACGGGGCGCGGTTGACGTTCTCGCGCGGGAAAGTGGCAAAAGCCGAGGCGGACAAGGGACAGGAGTTCCTGCGGGCGATGATCAATATGGACAGCGGCTCGTGTTACCTCGGCGAGGGAGCGATTGGCACCAACTACAACGTGACGCGCTACACGAAGAACACGCTCTTTGACGAAAAGATCGGCGGGACGATCCATCTCGCGCTCGGCGCGGGGTACAGCGAAACCGGCAACAAAAATCGCAGCGGCCTGCACTGGGACATGGTGTGCGACTTGCGCAAGGGCGGCGAATTGTACGTCGACGGCGAACTGATTCAGAAGAACGGCCGGTTCCTCAACAAGAAGTTTCCGCAGCCGTAGGATCTGAATACCTAGTTTCGTGGGCTGTGATTGAGCACGTCCCACATCTCGCTGGCTGCGCTGTATGTGGATCCCGTCCGCGCCTCACCGTTGTACGCATCAATCGCTTGCTGAACTCGAACGGTTTGCCCGCTGGCCATTATTGAGTCCTGCATAATATAGTTAGTATTTCACCACAGTTCCGCCTGCTTCCAGAAGGCGGCGATCAGCCCGGGGCGACGGCGCATCCGGCGCAGCGCCCGGGTGGCCATGAGGCTCAGTTCCCAGCCGTGTTGGGCGCAGAAGTTCGCCAATTCGTGCTGCTTGAGGTGGCCCCAGATGTACTCGGCGGGGTTCAGTTCCGGCGCGTAGGCGGGTAAGTATTCCAAGTGGACGCGCTGGCCCAGCGTGCCGATGAAGTCACGGACCGCCCGACTGCGGTGGATGCCCGGCACCGTCCCAGACAATCAACAGTCGCCCGGGCAGATGGCGCAGCAGATGCCGCAGGAACTCGATGACTTGGGGGCTCTTGATGGCGCCGTTGAAGAGCTGAAAGTAGAAGTTCCACAGGGTCAGCCCGGCCACGACCGAGAACTTCTTCCAGTTGAAGTGGTGCTGCAGGACGGGCGTGCAGCCGCGGGGTGCCCAGGTGCGGACGCGGTGCGGCTGTTGGCTCAACCCGCTCTCGTCGATGAAAACGATCAGCCGGCCTTCGCGGAGCGCTTTTTTTTAATATCCGGCCAGCGCTGGCGCTTCCAGCAGCGGATCGCCGGCTCGTTGCGTTCCAAGGCGCGACCGACGGGTCGCTGGCAACTCCAGCCCAGCTTCTGGAGCAGGCGATAAACGTGATCGGCATGAAACCGCACCCCGGTTTGCCGTTCGATGAGGTCGGCGATGCGCGGGGCCGTCCACAACGGCGTGTCGTAGCCGAGGGCCTGCGGTCCCTGACGGAGTGCCAGTTCGATCTGGTGGAGTTGGGCGGAGCCGAGTCGGGGTTTGCGACCGGCGCGTCCGGCCTTCTTCAGGCCGTCGGTCCCCTGCGCCTGCCAGACGGCGTACCAGCGCCCACTGGATTGGGCGCTGACACCCAAGCGTCGGGCGACGGCGGCCTTGCCGAGACCACGAGCGAAAAGTTTGGCCGCACGGAAGCGGCGCTGTTGGAGTTGGTCAAAGTCGCGCTTCAATCCTTTGAGGTGTCCCATACTACCTTCGACACCGCAACCCCCAATAGCGTTCACTATATTATACAGGACTCAATAGATCTCCGGCCAATTTGAGCGAACTTTGGTGGAGCACGCTCTCTTGCGTCCGCGCGACATAATTGGAGTAACAACTGATTACCGTGATGCTGGCAATCGAGGCGATGCCCAGACAAATCCGGGTTGCGAGATCTCCCCTTAAACTCGGAACATAACCATAGCGCCGGCAATACGAGCAGCAAAAGAATTCCGGGAAAAAGCATATCGGTCTCCTTCTCCGTGGTTAGGGTAACGGAACATCTTGGTAACAACAAGGCTGAACTGCTGCTCGACGCGACGCTGAGGTTATTAGCACGCCTCAGTCGTTTCCGTTACTTGCCGACGACTGAGATTCTTCGCCAAGCTCAGAATGACGGAATGAAGGCTTGGGGATGAACAACCGGCGTCGCATTCCGGAACACATCACAGGCGATTCCGCTACTGCTTCTTGTAAAACTCCGCAGTGCGCCTCTTCATCTCCTCGGGTGACACGTCCTCGACGTGCGTAGCGATCCACCAGATGTTGCCGAACGGATCTTTCACACCGCCCATGCGATCGCCGTAAAAATGGTTCGTCAGATCCATCACGGAGATGCCGCCCGCGTGCAGAGCGCGCCCGTAGGCAGCGTCCACATCTTTCAAGTACACGTACAACGTGGTCGGCATCGGCGTCCACGGCGCGCGTGGATCGCCCAACATGATCAGTGAATCTCCCACGCGAACCTGGGCGTGCATGACCGTCCCATCGGGACGCGCGTGACGCTCAACCACCTGCGCTTCGAACGTTTTCTCGAGGAATTCGATCAGCTTGCCGGCCCCCTGGACCAGTAGATATGGAGTGACCGAGTGATAACCTTTGGGAACTGGCTCTACAGGCATAAATATCTCCTCGCAGATGTTGCTGGGCGTTTTCTCCTGACAAGCCTAGCCCTACGTTTGACGTGCAACAAGGAGAATCGGGCAGGTTGGTCGCTGCTACTGAGAGGGATTCTTCGACAATCCATCTTCGTCAAAGCTACGGTGGACGAGGCTCGAATGACAGAGTAAAACATTCGTGTGAACCTCGAAGTCCTCTACTCCGCCGCGCATGCGGAATTTCCGGACGCCGAACCGTTGGGTGGCGGGAAAGCGGTCGCGGATTACTTGATTCGCGAATGGCAGAATAGCAGGCCGTTTCCACTCACCGTGCTCAGTCCGGAATCATTGCGGCTACGCCTCCCGAAGCCGCTGGCGCAACTCAGCGAACTCGAGTACGCGCGGTTTTGCCGGGAGTTCGAGCGCGCGGCGACGGCGGAAATCCTGAAGCGCGACCCGCAGCAGTGCGTTGTCCTCAGCAACGACATCAGCGAGGGACCGGACTTTGGCGCGCTTGGCGAGCGAGGCTACCGGATCGTGACGATCTTTCACGTCGACGTGGTCGAGTATTTTACGCGGTTTTACCTGCGCGGGCTCGTCCGGCCCGGAAACGGCGGCGCGGTTCCGCTGGTTCGGCGTCATGCCCGATGTCCTGCGCCTGGTGTTCGAGAAACAATACCAATGTGTGCGGCACAGTGCACGGATCGTCGTGCCGTCGGCGCCGATGAAG
Source organism: uncultured Verrucomicrobiae bacterium (assembly GCA_963713705.1). Classification (GTDB taxonomy): domain Bacteria; phylum Verrucomicrobiota; class Verrucomicrobiia; order Palsa-1439; family Palsa-1439; genus Palsa-1439. The sequence goes on along the minus strand of CAVQMY010000039.1, from coordinate 56,046 downwards.
CAAATGATTCTCCGGTGCTATCCGTGGTGTGCGCCGGAAAAGATTGTCGTGTTGCCGTGGGGGAATGTCGCGACAGATCGGTCCCCTCACCCTGACCCTCTCCCCGCTTCACGGGGCGAGGGCACGCAAACCGGTTCTCCTCTCCCCTCGTCGAGGGGAGAGGATCAAGGTGAGGGGTTGGCTATCGCTGACGATGAGATTGTCATTATTACCTTGAGCCGGCTTTCGCCTGAAAAAGGGATTGAGCGGTTGTTGGCCGCCCTGCCCCATGTGGATGCACGCGGAAGAAAACTCCGGGTGTTCATCTGCGGCGGGGCGGCCTACATGAAAGGACGCGCGTACGAACGGAAGCTGAGGCGTCTCGCGGAAAAGGTTACCACCGCCCGCGTTGGAATTTACGGGGCATGTGGTTGGCGCAGAAAAGGCCGCGCTATTGCAACGGGCCGACATCTTCGTCTCCCCATCGCGTCACGAAAGCTACGGGCTGACAATTGCCGAGGCGTTGGCGGCGGGTTGCCGTGTGATCTCGCACCGGCACTACGGCGCGGAAGGAGAAGTGGTCGACTGCGCTGACCCGAAGGCGTTGGGAGTGGCGGTCAGCACCATGGTTGCAGAAGGTCGCACCCAAAAGGCTGAAACTACGAAACCTGAGCCATCCCATGTGGCCAAACAGCTGGCGGAAGTATTGGCCAATTCATTACCGAATGGGCGGTGATTGGCTTCCAAGAGTGTGTCAGACACGCAGATTATGCTTGCAATCATTGTCGTTGGCCGATATTCTGACGGGAACGCACGGGAAAAGAAGCAAAAGGGAAACAGGCCTATGCGGATTTTTTTGATTACGTGAGTAAAGCGGTTTACAGTCGCGAATGAACCCCACGACGGGACACTGAACTATGCGCAACCCAATGTGTCGTACTCTGCTCTGGCTCGCCGCGATTTTTCAGGTAGCTTCCCTGTTCGCTTCCGCCAATACGGGCGTGCACACTTCCTGGATGTGGCACATGCACCAGCCGATCTACTGGCCTGACCGCGCACCAACCAACCATCCCACGTTGGGACTCGCCTCCACGATAGACCATTACCAGAACGCGTGGGACACCATTCAATTGGACGACGATGGCTTCACCCATCCCAGCGACACCAGCATGACCGGCGTGTTCGGCGACGCCAACCGAATCCAAGACTACCAGAACTATCCGCACGATGCGATCAGCAGTCTTCTTTGTATGCCCAATGCCGGCGCGCAACTGAACGTGTCCGGCGCGTTGATGGAAAACGTGCAAAGCCTGGCGCAGGCAGGCCAGTATTATGGCTCGACGTGGTATTCCTACAATCAGCAAGCACACGGCTGGACCACGTCAGGCGGCAAGACCACGCATGGATTTGGTCAACTTTACCTATCATCATTGCCTCGCTCCCTTGGTCAGCGACGAGACACTGGAAATGGACATTCTCATCCATCAGCGTCAACAACAGATTTTCTGGGGGTCTGGCGCGACCAAACCTGATCTCCCGCGGGTATTTCCCTGCGGAAACCTGCTTCAGCGAACACATCATTCCCACCCTGGCAAAACTGGGTATCGCCTGGAGCGTGGTGGCCAACAATCATTTGGCGCGCTCCTGTGCAGACTATCCGCTACGAACATTGCCGCGCAGGCTCGATCGGGCGACTTCGGGTGCGACGTACCCAACATGGCAGACCAAATCAATCCCGCTCAAGGCGTGGGAAACTACTTCTCCGGCTCGGGCACGTTCGCTTGGCGTGTCTCCCCATCGCCGTGGCGCCCGTTCGCGTATCAGTTGCATTATGCACGCTACGTCGATCCCAACACGGGTACGGCATCGACCATTATCGTCGTCCCGGCCGATCAACTTCTTAGCTGGGATGACAGCGCCAGCACGTGGGATCCTCGGACTTGATCACCCCGATCGCGTCCGCGCAACAATCCCACCAAGCCTTCGTTCATCTTGCTGGCCCACGACGGCGACAACGACTGGGCCGACGGCAACTCGTACTGGGGCTCCAATGGGCGCATCATTTCGCCAACGAGGCGGTCAGCGACGGCTATCGAACCAACCACGGTTGAACAATTCCTCTCGGAGTTCCCGCCCAGCACGAATGACGTCGTGCACGTGGAAGATGGCGGCTGGGTGTACAATCAGGGCGCGCCGGATTTCGGCTCGCCGATGTTTGTCGGCTGGATCTGGCCGCCCAGCTATTCCTCCGGAGGGCGTCAACGTCGTTGACCCCAGCGTCGGCGTGAGCGACAGCGCCGATGTCTACCGGACCTATCGTGGCCACGGAAAACCGCGTCAAGACCGCGCAGCAAATCGAGAACACCCTCAACGGCTACACCAACCGCATCGACCAGATCCGCGATCCGGGCAGCTACGGCGGAACACCTTCGGCGGTCGAACTGGGCTGGCATTACTATCTCGGCGGACTGGATAGCGGCATTCGACCTATTATGGTTGCGGCGCGGACGATGCTGGCGCCCGGTGCATCGCACAATCCAATGCCGTGCGCAACGTCGATTCCATCCTGGCCGCCAATCCGAGCGCTCGACACCACGCCGCCGACCGTTTTCATCCCACAGCGCTACCCTTACGATCCCGGATCGACCAACTTTGGCGCGGAGTATCAGTAGCAAGATTTACGTTCCCGACCAATACCGATTTCTGGGTTTGGACCTATGCGTATGACGTTTCCGGAATCACGAATGTGACCCTGCTCTATCGGTCCAACGGCAGCAGCGAATCCGCCGACCGCACGACGAGTTCAAAACCTATGCGGGCGGTGCGGACACTGGCCCGTGGGTCAGCCTTTCCATGACCGACCGATCCGTGTCGCCGCGCAAAGCACGCTTCTCGCCGCCGAAATACATTGCCGATTATTACTACACGAAGGTCACCGGCCTGACGAATACGTACGTCGATTATTACGTCAGCGCAACCGACAGTCACGGCAACACGTACAACTCACCGATCCAACATGTCTACGTCGCCCCGATGCCGACCGGCGGCGGTGGCGGTGGCAGCGGAGGCCGACAAATGGCTGCGTTGGGCGCTTCTGTGTCTCGCCCGCGACTCCTGTTGCGGGCAACCCGGTCACCATTACGTACACGCCCGCCGGTGGCCCGCTTGCCAGCGCGAGCCAGATTTGCATCCATCTCGGTTGGAACGGTTGGGCCACGGTGAATTCGCCGGATGCTTCCATGACATTCAATTCCGCCTCCAACGATTGGGTGTACACCACGACCGTTCCCAGCAACGCGACCCAACTGGATTGCGATGCCAATAATTGCGGCAGCACCTGGGACAACAATGGTGGCTCGGGCGTGGACTACAGATTCGCTGTCGCGAGCGGCCCGCCGCCAACATTGCCACCAACACCAACGAATGTTACGGCCACTGCCATAAGCTCGTCGGAAATCGACCTTGGCTGGCCGGCCACGTCGAACACGGTCGGCTACGTGGTGTACCGTGACGACACGCAAGTCGGGACCCCGGTGCTAACCACATTCGACGATGTCGGACTGACTGGTAACACGCTGCACTGCTACACCGTCGCATCCTCGAATTCCGCGGGCCTCTCCGCGCAAAGTTCCCCGGTGTGCGCCACGACCCTCACCAATTCACTGCCGAATCCGCCGGCCACCCCGACCAACGTCACGGCCACGGCCCTCGCCACGAACCAAATCAATGTGACCTGGTCGGCGTCGACGGACGCCACGTCATACATAGTAGAGCGTGGGGGCAACCCGGTTGCGACAATGTCAACGACCTCGTACCTCGACAGCAACGTCGCGGCCAACGCGTCATATTGTTACACGATCGCCGCGACCAACAGCGGCGGTGCGTCGGCCTTCTCACCAGCGGCCTGCGCGCAAACGCCAGCCGCGCCGCTGCCGGCGTTCGTCCTCAACAGCGGCGCGAGCAATTATCCCGGATATCTGCTGACTTCGCCGGGCATGACCCTGTATGCGGCGGTCCGCGGCACCGTCTTGTATGTGGCCACGTGGTCGCCGGGAGACTATCCAGGCGATAATACGAAGAACGACCACTTCATCATTGTCGCCAACCAGCTTTCGGCGCTGTCGCCCGCGTTCCCGACATGGTCGAAGGTCGGATCCAATGCCGTCTCGGGCGCCACGCCGTTTCTCGCCGGTGAAAGCATGGGCACCTATGTCGGCTGGCAAACAATTAACGGCACGACGGTGACCGCGTCGAACCAGGCGGTCAACGCCGCCACCAACACCGGCCAAATGCAAGGGATAATTGATTTGGTGCAGCAGTTCGGTTCGATGCCGAGCACGTTGTATTTGTGCGCCGCTGCCTACTCGACAACCAACGGCGGGTATCTGGTTGCGCAGGCGCCGGTGGGTAATGGCACTGGAAATATCGTATCGAATGGATTTCTGGCCGTGCCTGTCGCCGACATCGTGGATACCACCGGCAGCGGCGTGTTGGACAGGCTGAATCCGTCCATCGGTTTTGTTGTCCAAGGCTGGCAATCCACCGGCGGGGGCGGGAACACCATCACGTGGGCCTCCGTACCCGGGAAGTCCTATCAGGTGATGTATTGCAATACTCTCGGGACCGGATGGACCAACCTGCCAAACGCACAGATCACGGCTGGTAGCGGTCAATCGTCGTTGTCCTACACGGACATGTCGGCGACCAACTCCCCTCAGCGATTCTATGAGATTCAGACCAGCTACTGACGTGGTGAGGAAACCCGCCCTTCTTGGACCGGGAGTACCACCGTCCCTGTCGGTGGACGTGTACGTTCTGATCAACTCTAGGTCTTGATGTTTACGCAAGGTTTTGCTATGTTAATCACCTGAGGAAGCGAGCACATCCACATGGACGATATTCTCGAGCGTTATCCGAAGACCGTGACCATGAAGGGCGACCTGAAGGTCACGCTGCGCCCGCTGGAGGCGTCCGACGAAAAGTTGTTTCATGACTTCTTTTCCGCGGTTCCCGAGACCGAACGACTTCTGTTCAAGCACCGCGTCACCGATCCCCGGGTCATCCACGATTGGTGCCAACATATCGATTACGGGAAAATTCTCCCGATCGTCGCCATTGCCGATGGCCGAATTGTGGCTGACGCCTCGCTGCACCAGCATCTGGCCGGTTGGAAGCGTCACATCGGGCGAATCAGCATCGTGGTTCATCCCAACTACCGTGGGCGCGGGCTGGCGCGGGCGTTGGTGCAGGAACTGATTGAGATCGCCCGCGACGTTGGTCTGGAAAAGCTGGAGGCGGAATTCATGGGAGAACAGCTGGCCGCACGGCGTGTGTTTGCCGAAGTTGGTTTCAGCGATTTGTTGGTGATCACCGATTACGTCAAAGACATGCAGGCCATATCCCATGACTATGTGTTGATGGGCCGACACATTATTACCGACGAAGAATACGCCGGGATGGGCTGATTCATCCGGGATAAGAGGGAGACTGATTGTTATGAGAGTCGCAGCACGAAGTATTCGTTTCTGTTGTTCAACCGTTTTAGCAACGAACCGAAGTTGCCTCTGCTCCGTCCTTTTGGCGCTTGCGGCCACGATCCTCTCCCTGTCAAACGCCCTGGCATGGAGCACGATGAACATCCCCGGCACATGGGATGGCTACGACGCCGGCGATACCACGATGCCGTTTCTCATGAACAAAGTCTCACCGCCGGGCACACCGGCGGGTGCCGACTGGTTCACCAACGTCATGTTCGTTGCCGCGTCCGGTGGCGATGTGACCAACGGTGGGTACATGTTCAAACTCGCGGCCAATGGCACGTTCGGCACGAACTGGGGTGGTGGCGCGAGCGTGACCATCGACGGAACGACCTCGTTGAGCCCCGTCGGGGCGAACGCCACCATCACGTTGACCAACGGCCTGTACTATTCGTTCCGCACCATCAACCCTCCCACCAACGCCGCCGCCACACTCGCCGTGATGAAGACCTCGGCGCGTCCGGTGTCCGTTATTCGCACCGGCCAGTCGCCGGTGGTGCCCCGTACCAACGACACAGTCACCATCAACATTGGCTTGGGTGCGGCAAAATCGACTGAAGAAAACATTTTCGTGCGCTGGACCACCAATGGTTTCGCCACGTCGTCATTCGCGCAGGCGTCCGGATCCGGCACCAGTTACTCCGCCACGATCCCGCCCATGACCAACGACAGCACCACCGTGATCTACTACATCCTGAGTTCGACCGTCACGCCCGCTGGCGGGTTGACGGGCAGCAACGCGGACGCCCTGACGTTGAATCTGGACAGCAACGGCGGCAGCAACTACACGTATACGACCTACGCCATGCCGTGGCCGGGCTTTGGCTACCCGAGCGATCCGGCGACCAACATCCATCATTGGAAGGAAGAAGCGATCATCGGCAATGGCTACATCAATGCGATGCTCGACCAAAACGGCGCGCTCTACGACCTGTATTACCCCAGCGTCGGCGACCGCCACGGTGTCGATACCTCCAATGAAGGCTACCGCGGGCCCGAATCATGGCCAAACGAAAATAACAGCAGCAACCCCTACTTCCCCTGCACCAACCTCGATCAGGAAGCCAATGGCCAGATGAACGTGATTGCCGGCATGGGCGGCATCGCCATCGGCGCGGACGGCACCAACAACATCTACTGGCTCCAAAATACGAACGGCACGGACTACGCCAATGTCGGCCAACAATGGGACAGCGACAGCGTCAATGTGGTGCTGACTTCCAACCAGTTGGTCGCCGCGGGCAACAACATCCAGGTCCTGCAATATGATTTCTGCCCCTCGACCAACGCCCTGCCCATCGTGACGGACAACACGCGCACTAATTACGGCGTCTACATCAAACGATTCCTGTTGACCAACAATCAAGCCACCACCAACACGATCGACTTCTACTACGACGCCAACTTCAACGTCAATGGCGGCAATACCAACAACTTCATGTATTGGGATACGTCGGCTGGCGGCACCAACTACGATGCCATGGTCGCGTTCAACACCAACTACCTCGACGTCTCCTCGTCGAACCAGCAGTGCCTCCCGAATGGCTATGGCATCGGGTATTCCCCGTCGTTCGATTTCGACTGGATTAAGAACAGCTCGATCTATTTCGCCACCACGATGAAATTGGTGACCAATACCGCCACCGGTGCCGGTTTGCCCGCCGATGGCAGTTGGCGTGACCACACCGCGACGGACAATCAGGAAGGCTGGATCGGCAAGCGCATTACGCTCCCGCCGGGAGCGACCAATGAAGTGGATGTGATGGTCGTCGGCTCGTGGGATGACGAAGCCGGTCAAACCGGCACGTACAATTTCTGGGGCCGCCCGATGATTTCCTGGTTCTACAACAACAACATGGCGACCGCGCAAGCGGCAACGGAGACGTATTGGTCGAACTGGCTGAACGGCGGTGTTACCGTGGATCTCCCAAGCGCCGCGTATAATACGCTGTTCAAACGCTCGTTGTTGGTTACGGCGTTGCACCTTGATGATGTGACGGGTGCGATCGTGGCCGGCATGCACAATGGCGCCTATCCGTTTATCTGGCCGCGCGACGGCGTGTACGCCGCCATCACGCTGGATCGAACAGCGCACACCAATGAAGCCGCGAACTTCTACCACTGGTTGCGGGATGTCGCCTATCGTAATCCCGACCAGAATCCCGGCGGCAAGTCGTTCTTCATGCAAAAATACACGACCGACGGCTATTTCGTGTGGACGGGCGCTCAAATGGACGAAACCGCTGTCGTCCCGTGGGGGCTCTACTACCATTATCTGACCACGGGCGATGCCGGCTTTGTGACCAACTATTATCAACTGGCTCTCCAAGCCGCCTATGCTTCCTATTACGACAGCACCAACGACTCCAATGCCAAGTACGATTTCAGTACCAATTTGATGCACGGGGAAAACGTCTGGGAGGACTCCAATGACGAGTTTCTGTACTCCAACGCTTCCATCGTACGCGGGTTGCGTGATGCCGCCAATCTGGCAGCCATGATGGGAGATATCGCCAACGAGGGTACTTGGACTGCCCAAACCGGCTATATCACGGGCGGTCTGACCAACCGCATCAATTCCCAGTACGAGCCCGCCGATATCAGTCAGCTGGGCATGGCGGTGCCATTCGAGGTGTTTGCGCCGAACAACCCGCTGATGACCAACGTGGTCGAGTGGATCAACGGACGCCAGGCCGTCGGTACCTGCGCCGCCTGCGAAAGCGCCGGCGGGCCATGGTACGACAATCTGGTTGAAGACGACTCGGCCAACTATCCCGACATCGTCGGTCTGGTCAATCGCTACGGCCACAACGTCAACGGCGACACCGATGATTACTGGAATACCTCGCCGGGTGCGTACCTGCACAGCCCGTGGTTCCTCGCCTCCTCCTGGCTGGGCGAATACTTCGCTCGCTGGCAGGATTATGTTGGCGGCACCAGCTTGGTGGACACGAACAAATACATGCTCGACCTGCTGGTCGCCAAACTGGGCCCCATGGGACTGGCTGGCGAGCAAATCGCCCCAACCACGGCGCTACAGAAATATCCCGGCTTCTGGCTCCAAACGGCCTGGCCTAATACCTGGGAATCGCATTCGACGCTCATCGATCAAATCATGATGTTCCTGGATTACAAACCGGAAGGCACCAACGGCAACAACACCTGCTACTTCGCACCGAAGCTGCCCTCCGCGTGGAGCACCATGACGTTCAACAACCTCGATTCCCAGGGCCAACGCTTCGACATCACGATCACGGAGAACGCGCAGAATATTCGCGCCGACATCAACAAGCGCACCGGCGGGGCGCTGAATGTCGACACCTACTTGCGCATCCCCGCCGGCGTCACGCCCGTGATGGTCGTCACGAACGGCGCGTATTATGTCCCCTCGCCGTCTCAATACGACACCAACACCGGCCGCGTGCACGTCCAGGGCCCGCTCACGTCCGCCGCCATGGGCAACGTCATCGAGGTCACCTATGGCACGAACAGTTACGCCGGCGACGGTATTCCCGATTCCTGGAAGCTGCAATACGGGCTGGATCCGCTCAGTGCCATTGCCAACGCCTATGCGAACGGCGGCGCCAGCGGCTTCACCTATCTGCAGGCTTACATGGCGGGCTTCAACCCCACGAACTCGGCCACGTACCTGCATGTCATTAGCATCGTGAAGTCAGGCACGAACGTCATTGTGACGTATCTTGGCGCCAGCGGCGACAGCACCTGGTCACCGGGATTCGCCTCGCGGACGAACGTGCTGGAGTACACGGCGGGCACGGCCAACGGAAGCTACACGAACAACTTCACGCAAGTCCCGGGTCAGACCGATATCCTCAGTGGCGGCACCGGCCTCGGCACGGTCACCAACATGACCGATGTTGGCGGCGCGACCAACCTCCCGTCCCGGTACTATCGCGTGCGCGTCTTGCTGCCGTAACAGTCCCGGCCGAATCCTTCGAAGGGCCGCGCTTGGTAGGGCCGACCTGCTGGTCGGCCACCAGATATGCGGTCGCGTGGCTTCACTCCGACCAAATAACGGACCTCCACGACGCCCGGCGCATCATATAATAGAAGAGCACGAGCGCCGGCCGAACCCAATCTTGGGGGGGACGAACCCAATCAAGAATTCCCTTTTCAAACGTTCTAACTACCTGTCTCACAACCTCATCCACACGTACTTTTGATCCGGAGAACTTGGGTTCGTTTCGCAATTTTCCCCTTTTTTGCTTCACCTTCCTCCCGCGTGTCCCCGAATTGTAGCCGCGTACCCTGTACGCGGACCGGTCATCTGCCCGGCCACCCCGGACGGTGCCGAGCACGTGCCGGCGGCGCAACCAAGACCACGCCCTGTCCCCGGTCGCAATGCAAAACAATCCCCTTCCTTCCCTCTTTGCACCCTCAATCCGTTATATCAAAGAACAACTCTATCTATCGGACAGCCGATATCATACCACGATACACGAGTCAACTCCCAAATCGCCTGCCGATGACACGTCACGCCACAGCGCCTCGCCCCCGCCCGCCTCAGGTAGGCCGCGCTTCCCCCGATTCCGCGGCTTGCCCCGATTCCGAATCGGGGTCGGGGCCGTTCGCGTCACGCCTGCCGAATGAACCGCACGATGGATTGGAGGTACCCGGCCAACCGAGCACGTAGGTTCAGATTGGTGCCTGACCAACCGGCTTGGACGAGGATGGTAATGCCGAGCCCGCCGCTACCACCGCATACGGCTTGTCCCGTAGGGGCTGGTGCAGTACGGAGGGTGTGAACATTCCGGAGGCTGGCAGCGCATCATCGGGACCGCAACCCGCAAAGACCGGCGGGTTAAGATTGCCATGCTCGGACGACAACGTGGTTCTCGGAACAGGTTCTAGTTTCTGCCCAGCGGTCTCCGAGTTTCGGTGACGGGAGAGACCAGTCCTGTAAGGTTTTCCCCTACAAAATTGTTGCGGAAATGTCTTGCAGTCCCGACACCAACAAGCTTATAGACCAAGCACCACCCCGTTTCTGGGGCCGCTTCTCGACCCCAACGCGTCCCGTCTGCGCGAGTTTACGAGCAATACACACTAATGGCGAGTTGTGTTGCCAGGCTGAGTCAGGAAAGAACCAGCTTGGCAGACTCTGCGAAGAGGCGAGGATAAGGACGGGAGAAAACATGAGGGCGAGGAATTCGTGTGTCTTGATCCCACTGTTTGACCCTGCCTGTCCCGCAGCATGCGCTCTGGAAAAGACTTCCAAATTTCCCGTGCAACCAGACTGCGCCCATCATAGCGACAAGGAACGACAAGTGTGAACCGGCAAAATCATCCCTAGCAGGCTACTAAAGAAGTCTGCATTACGGCAGTGGTTTGGGTGATGGCGGTTTGGGAGGGCTGTAACGATGCCCTGTCCTGAGTGTCGTGCGGGTTGAGCCAACAGTTCGACATAATCGGTCGGTTCATGAACTGGTCTCCAAACGAACCAGTCGCACCAAGTTGTACGCGCTGACCGTCACCAGGACCTCTTGGGCAATCTTCCACCGACCTACGAAGCGGGTTCGGGCCAGCCGGCCCACCGTCTTGCACCAGCCGAAGATTTCTTCGACCCGTTTGCGGAGGCGTTGGCTGACCCGGTAGCGCGCCGTGCGCATCCGCTGCCGTGCTCGGTGGCGGGCCCGCCCGGCCGCATCCCGGGCCACGAGGCGCCCCCGGCGAATCGGCACGTGCGGTTCGATCCCGGTGCGCTCCAACTGCGCCAGAAACTTGCCGTCCTGGTAACCGCCATCCAGGCCCAGCGTTCGCGGATGCAGTCGCTGTCGACGTTTGGCGCGTCGCACCAACGCCCGCGCTTGCCGCCGCTCGGCGTGTCCGTCCGCGGCATCCACGGCGACGCCGACGCACAGACCGTGACGGTTCTCCATTAACACGTGCGCGCTGTGGCACAACTGCGCCTCCTTGCCCAGGCCCTTGCGCGCCAAGCGGGCTTGGGGATCGGTGGCACTCTGGTGGGTGTCGTTGGTGCGACGCTGCCCATGAAAGTTCACCGTCGGATTGCCCGGATCGTCGGGCGGTTCGCTGGACGCGGCGCCGTCCTTGGGCTGCACGCTCTTCAGGCTGGCCCACGAGCGTAGCAACGTGCCGTCCACCGTAAAGTGTTCGTCACTGACGTAGCCTTCCAGCATCGCTTGGCGCATCAGCGCATCGAAGAACGCCTGCACCAATCCATGCTCGGCAAAACGCTCACGGTTGACGCTGAACACTTCCGGCGTCCACGCGCGTTGCTCCAACGGCAAGTCCACGAACCACCGATACAGTTGGTTGAACTCGATATGCTCCATCAGGGCGATCTCACTACGGATCGAGTACAGCGCTTGCAGCAGCAGGGCTTTGAGCAATTGCTCCGGCGGAATGGAGGGCCGCCCCAGCGAACTATAGGCGCGGGTAAACTGCCGATTCATCTGGGCCAACAGTTCGTCACAGCGGCGCTTGATGGGCCGCAATGGATGGTTCGGGGGCACCCGCTGCTCCAACGAAACGACCACAAACAACGACTCTTGCCGATCAATCTGTCCACGCATGCGAAACCCTCCCTGTTCGCCACGTAGTATAACCGGCCCGTCAACCCGACTTCTTTAGTACCCTGCTAGGAGAAACGGATCATGAAAATATCTTCGACAAACCGCGCATTCAACTTCTGCTTCCTGCTGGCGTTGGGGCTGGCATTCTGGCCGATTGCCGTCCGAGCCCAAACCCCCATCGCATGCGGGCAGACCATCGCAAGCAACACTGTAGCGAACAGTGAGGTTGACCAGTACACTTATGCCGGGACAGCGGGACAGGTGATCTCGGTTGCTCTGTATGGCCCGCTCGGCTGCTCTTGCTCCGGGAACGCGACTATCAGTGCGGACATCTACAGTCCCGGCGGACAGTATCTAACGTCGGTCACGACCGCCTACTACGGCGGCTGCAACTGCCTCTACAATGGGGGTGCTACCACCTTGACCCTGACCAACAGTGGCACGTACACAATCCTGGTGCATGCCGCCGCCTATAATGCCAGCGGCGCATATTCTTTGAGCCTGCAGTCGGTCGAGGGGGGGACCTGCAGCAAGCCGATCTCCTGCGGGCAGACAATCGGCTCTAACACTACGTTCGATGCCGAGATGGACACCTACAGCTACGTGGGCACCTCGGGCCAGGTGGTATCGGTGTCGATGTATGGGCCGCTGGGTTGTGCCTGCTCTATCAATATGCCTATCAGCGCGGACATCTACAGTCCTGGCGGACAGTATCTAACGTCGGTCACGACCGCCTACTACGGCGGCTGCAACTGCCTCTACAATGGGGGTGCTACCACCTTGACCCTGACCAACAGTGGCACGTACACAATCCTGGTGCATGCCGCCGCCTATAATGCCAGCGGCGCATATTCTTTGAGCCTGCAGTCAGTCACCGGTGGCGGGTGCAACAGCACGCCGATTGCCTGTGGACAGACCGCCAGTAGCGCCACCACGAACGACGCGGAAGTGGACGCTTATTCGATCGATGGCTGCAGCAACGATGTGGTGATACTTAGTACAAGCGGATTCAGCGGTTCGGAGTTCGACCTGTACGATCCGACTGGCAAAGAGTTGTTCAGCATCGGCCCAGGCACGTCCAGCAATGTTACATTCAGCGTCTCCGGTGTCTATACACTCCTGGTGCACTCCAGCAGCTACAATGGTACCGGCAGCTACGGAGTAACGCTCACCTGCCTGATAGCGTGCACATACACGACCAGTACCGTTTCCGCGCAACCGAATGGCGGCTGGACCAGTGGCGGTGGCGCCATCCGCTGTTGCTTCCCCGTACAGGTCTGCGCGATCCCGAACGATTGCTACAACTTCGTGAGCTGGACTGATCCGAATAGCGACGTGGTCAGTACTTTGCCGTGTTATACGTTCGTCGCGACCAACAGCGAGACTCTGACAGCCCACTTCGCGCCGACCCGGGGCACGACAAATCAGATTTGTGGAATTCAGATTGAAGGGACCAACGTAGCCATCTCCGCCCAATCTGTCGAGGGGGACAACTATCAGCTGCAATCCCGGAATTCAATGACCGCTGGCAATTGGGCGAACGTCTCGGGCGTAGTCCTGAGCAACAGCCCCGGCGGGTTGATCATCCTGACCAACTCCGGCGGGGCTTCGACAACGCAAAGGTTCTATCGGTTCTATATTACGCCTTGAATATTCAGCATCAGGAGCGCAGCCGAGAGGACAAAACGGCAACAAAACAATAACCGAAGCCTCGTTCACGACTCGGTGAACCGGCCCCGGCTGCGCTCCTAACCTTGGCAGGCTCTCAGTCGATTGGCGGTTGAGAAGCAGCCAGTAGGCGCTCAGACTGAAGTCCCACTTTTCTGAATGAAATACGTTACGCGGCCTGCGCCGCCCCTTTTCATTCCCGCACGAGGATTGCCGCGCTTTTCTTCGACAAACCGATGCCGATTTTTCCGTCGCGCACGACGTAGGACGGCCCGGCGTCCGGCCCGGGGCGAATCGCGCGCACTGCCGCGCCCTTCGTGAAATTCGGGAAACCCAGCCTCTCCATCGGCACCACGACGAACTTCACGGGCGTTGCGTTCATCACGTCCACCACGCGGCTGCCATCGGGAAACGGGGATGTCAGATTCAAGGTCTGATCCCGGTCGCTGTTGTTCACAACCACCGCGACGACGTCGTTGCCTCGCGTGCGCGTAAATCCGTAAATATCATTCAAATCATCCGTCACCCACGTGTGAAATCGGCCGGTGCGCAATGCAGGATACGTGTTGCGGATGGCAATCACGCGACGGTAATGCTCCAGCAGGTCCGGCATGACGGCGTCCTCGGGGTTGTCGTATGGCTCCAGGTCGCGCCAGAGCATCTGCTTGCGGTCGACGGGATCGCCCGCGCCAAACATCCCGGCTTCGTCGCCGTACCAAATCATCGGCGCGCCCAGGAACGTCATCTGAAACGTCGCCATCAGTTTCTGGATCTGATAGGCGGCTGGTCCCGGTTTTGACCCGTCGTAGTGCGCGCCATCCTGGGGTCGGTCGCCCTGATTGTAATCGCGGTCGGGATTGGCGATCATGCTCACCAGCCGGTCCGTGTCATGGGAATCGTACAGGTTCTGCATGACGTAGTCGGCCTGCATCGGATACGCCGCCAGCAATTCTTTGAGCTGGCGATCAAATTCACTCGCCGGGATTTTGCGCTTCTGGTCAATGAAATAGTGAATCGACCGCATGGCGAACTGGTAATTCATCACCGCGTCCCATTCGTTGCCCTGCAAATATTTCGTCGCGATCCCCCAAATCTCACCGGTGATGTACGCGTTGGAATTAATCCCCTTCACCAGCTTGCGCCAATCGATCCAGAACGCGGCGGGAACGTCCTGGGCGACGTCGAGCCGCCAGCCGTCGACGCCGTCGGTCGGATCGCCGTTCGGGTCCATCCAGCGGCGCGTGATGCCAAAAATGTACCGCTTCGCCGACTCAGACGCGTATCCCTTTTGGGAATCCTTGCGGAACACCGGCAACCCACCGCCGTGATCCCACGAATTGTATTTCACGGGCGGTCCCCAGTCCGTGATATCGAACCAATCCGCGTAGGGCGATTTCTGGCCGTTGGCGAGCACGTCCTTTAACGCGAAGCTGTCGCGGCCCATGTGGTTGAACACGCCGTCGATGATGACCTTCAAACCTTGCGCGTGCGCCGCCTTGATAAATTGCAAAAACAATTTGTCCGACGCTGTCCACTGCCACGTCTTCGGGTCGAGCGTTTCCTGTGGGATGACCGCTTCGTTGTCGCCCTTGAAACCGAAATACTGCGAGACGTGACGGTAATCGATCGTGTCGTAGCCATGGTTCGAACCCGACTCGAAAATCGGACAGAAATACAGCGCTGTCACACCCAATTCGCGAAAATAGGGTAATTCGTACAGCACGCCCTGAAAATCGCCGCCGAACCGCCGCCCATACCAGTCATCCGAAAATTGCATGTCCTGCCGCGGCGTTTCCCACGCAGCGAGCTTGTACCAATCCCATCGCCACGGCAACGTGTGCGGCGGATCATTCTCCGTTGTCCCGTTGCGGAACCGGTCCGGGAAAATCTGATACCACACCACGTTGCGCGCCCAGTCGGGTGTCGGGAACCGCTCTGTCAGGTCGGCGGTAAACCAGTGACCGTCGCTCGCCGCGTACGTCCGGTTCGTTACGGCATCACCCAAGGTGAAATAGTAGGAGGCCGTCTTGTTCGTTGCTTCGGTGGATATGGTCGCGTCCCAATAATCGAAACCAAACTCGGTCCCGTCGCGCTCCATCGGGATGTCGCGATCGCGCTGGTCGCGCCAATGCAGCACCACGTGCTGGACGTTGTCGTGCAGGGTCCGCAGTCTTACCTCCGCCGCGTCGCTGGAAACAACATTGAAGTATCTGGCCTGATTTGGATCGTGGCGGACCGCGGCCAGATTGATGTCCCGGAGAGACGCGGGACCGAAGTCCTTGCCCTGCTCGCCAATAAATATCCCCGAGTTGAAGCTCTTGTGTCCGCTGTCCACGCGCAACGCCGGATCGCTGTTCGGATCTTCCATCCAAATATCACCGTTGACCAGGAACTTGTAATGATGGAGTCCTTCGTCGAGCTTGAGGTATTTGACGAACGTGCCGTAGCCGACTTCGGTCATCGGCATCGCCGTCCGGTCCCAACCGTTGAACGAGCCCACGAGGTTGACCGAATGAACTTCCACGTTCGTGGGAAATGCCGGGTCGTCCTTCGGCCGATAGCGGAACTCAACGAGATCTTCCGGCTGGCAGGTCAACCGCCGGGTCCTCTCGACATAGCGCGCCCGCCAGACCTGCGGTTTCGTCTGCGTGACGGTGATGGTCAGGTTGGCGACGATCTGGCCCAGGTCGTGATTACGGACGACGGCCAACTGCACCACGGCCGGCCCCGAGGATTTAAGCAGTTTCTCGAATTCTCCCGGGGCCACTTCCTGCATGAAACTGGCCGGCTGCGCCGGATCGTTTGCCGACCAATCGCCGAGAATCTGGTAGCTCGTGGGGGCCGGCGGTTCACCGGCTCCAAACACGCGCGGGTTCCCGAGCCACGCCTCCCACAAAAAGGCCACCAATAGAAATGCTATTCGCCGTCGCCGCATGTTCGCCGCGCCTCCGATTGTACGCACTGCCGCCGTTCTGGGAAATACCACCGCCGGTTATGTCTCGACCCGCAGGATTACCGCTTGCCGCGCGGAAACCACAATCTCGTCGCCCTTCACTCGCCGACCGGAAAGAAGCTCGGTTGCCGAAATCGGCGACTCTAATTTGACGGTCTGCGATGACTCACTGCGATTGAGCGCGACGATGCAGCGATTGCCATCGGCGCGACGCTCATACGCATACAATTCGCGGTCGTTGTCGACGACAAATGGATGAAATGTTCCCGTTCGCAGCGCCGGGTTCGCCTTCCGAATCGCGATGAGCCTCTGGTAGTAGGCGAACAACTCGCGGTTCTGCAACTCGGGTTTCTGCCACGGGTAACACCGGCGACAATCGGGGTCCTTGCCGCCCTCCAACCCGATTTCGTCGCCGTAGTAAATGCACGGGGCGCCCTCGAACGTGAATTGTAACGCCGCCATGAGCTTCAGTGACTGAACGTCCCCTTTCACCACCGTCATCGGACGCGCCGTGTCGTGGCTGCCCAACAAATTCAGCATGACCGCCGTGGTCTGCTCGGGGTAGTCGAGCATGAGCTGGCGCAGTGTCTGGTCCAATCCCTTCGTGTCCAGTTTCTCCTCGGCGAAATACCCCAGCAACGCCTTCTGAAACCGGTAGTTCATCACCGCGTCGAACTGATCGCCCATCAGCCACGGGCTCGCATCGTCCCAGATCTCGCCGACGATGTACGCCTCGGGGTTTGCCTCCCGAACCGCGCGGCGGAATTTCGGCCAGAACGTCTGAATCACCTCGTTCGGCACGTCGAGACGCCACCCGTCCGTATGTGCTTCGCGCAACCAGTATTGCGCGACCTTGAGGAAGTACTCCTCAACTTCCGGGGTGGTGTAATTGAGCTTCGGCAACGAATGGAATCCCCACCAGCACTCGTACCATTCCAACGCGTCCTTGTGACGCGCGAACCGGTCGGGAATCGGCCACTTCTTGATGAAGAACCAGTTCCAGTAGCGGCTGCCGCGGCCCTTTTGTTTCACGTCGAGGAAGTACGGATGCAAATTCGAGCAATGGTTGAATACCGCATCGAGGATCACGCGCATGCCCCGCGCATGACACGCGTCGACGAGCCGCCGCAGCAGGGCCATGTCGCCAAAATGCTCGTCGATCGTGAAATAGTCGATCGTGTCGTACTTGTGGTTGCTGGAACTCTTGAAGATCGGCGTCAGGTACAGCGCCGTGATGCCCAGGTCGCTGAGGTAATCCAGCTTGTCAAATATCCCCTGCAAATCGCCGCCCATGAAATTGCGGAACGTGGGCGGCGCGCCCCACGGCTCGGCGTTGGGCGGATCGTTGGACGGGTCGCCGTTGTAGAAACGGTCGGGAAAAATCTGGTAGAAGACCGCGTCGCGGACCCATGCCGGCGTCTCGAACGGCGCGTGCTCGCCCGCGTCGTAGCGAAACCAGGTGCGGGGTTTGCTGGAATTGAATTCCAGCCCCTGCGGCGTCAACCATCGCAGCTGGCCGCAGGCGTGCACGTGGAAGATGTACTCCGCCGAACCCTTCCAGTCGACGGTCGCGCTGAAAAACTCGTTTCCATTCACCGAGCCGAGCCGTTGCAACGCCTGCTCGCGCTCGACCGAACCACGCCGCCACACGACCTGCGCACCGTCGACGGCGTCGCACGTGCTCTCCAACTTCAGGATGACGCGGCCGTCACCGAGCGTGTTGACAAAGCGCCGCGACTGCGGCTCGTGCCGCATGCAAACGTCGATTGTCCCGGGCGAAGGCATATCCTGCGAATCAATTGTTCCGCGGCCCATCCCGTCTTCCCACGGGCCGCACACCCCGCGTTACGGACCGATCGTCTTGACCGAGTTCCTGCCGCCGAACGTGTCGTCAGCCGTGTCGGAATTCAGCGGGTCCTGTTTCCAATTGCCATCCACGACAAATTTATACTGGTACTTGCCGGGCTTCAGCGGGACCGACGCGATCCACACACCCGAGGGATCTTTCTGCATCGGGTTGGCGGTGGCGTTCCATCGGTTGAAATCCCCCGCCACGGACACGCTCTTCGCCGTCAAATCGCTATACGAAAACGTCGGGGCGGAACCGGCCGCGGCCGAAACGCCCGTCGCGAACGCCGGCGTGCCGCTGGGCACCTCGATCACCGAGTTCCCGTCCGTGGCCACCGCCAGGCGCGGGTCCGTCTCCCACCAGGCGCCGCCATCAACCGCATACTTGAACCGGTGTCGTCCCGGCGACAATTGCGTCGTCAGCTTCCAGTGACCGGACCCGTCATTCTGCAGGAGCCATTCGCCGTGACCGCTCACCTTGCCGTCCTCGTTGTCCAGCCAGCCATTGAAATCACCGGCCAGATGGACCGTCGTGGCCTTGGCGTCGGTATACTGAAACGTCACGCCACTTCCTCTCGCGGTCGTGCCCGAACCCTCGGCGGCCGCCGCCTTCACTTCGATCAACGAATTGTCATCGGACGTCGACGGTAACCGGTGGTCCTTTTCCCAACGCGCACCGCCGTCGATCACGTACTTGAACCGGTACTTGCCCGGCGCCAACGGAACGGTCAGGGTCCAGTTCCCCGAGCCATCGCTCTTGAGCAACCATTCCGTGTGGCCCGTGACCTTGCCATCTTCGTTGTCCGCCCAATTGTTGAATTCGCCGGCCAGCAGGACGCTCGCGGCCCTCGCATCCGAAAACGAGAACGTGGTGGGAATCTTGTTGATGCCCGCCGGCGCCGCCGCCGAGGGTTGCACCCCGCCGACCGACACGCCGGAGTCCTCAAGGGCATTGACCATCTTGCGCGACGGGTTGGCGGGATCGAGCATCCATTCGCCGTCCACCACCAACTTGTAGCCGTAATAGCCGGGCTTGAGGTGCAGCGTCCTCGACCATGTGCCGGAGTCGCCCCGCGTCATCGGAAGTTCGCTCCAATTGCTGAACTCCCCGGCCACGCTGACCGTTTTCGCGGTCGGACTCGTGTACTCGAACGTCTGGTCGACCTCGCCGTCGCTCACGAGGGTGCTGGTGACGCCGGCGCGGGCCGAAAGGGAGAGCACAACCCCGAGAAGCAGCGCCAGCGTGCGCTTCACGTGCATGGATCGATGTCCCCTCACGGGATCAAACAGCCGGAGCCACGACCGCGCCCTGGAGCCGCGCGCCGCACGACTCCCGGACGGTGAGATAAATCGGGATGACTTCCTGAACACGACTGACCTTGCCGTGGATCAACTCCACCATGCGCTCGCAGGCGAGTTTGCCAATCTCATACAGCGGTTGGTGAACCGTCGTCAGGCCCGGAATCGCAAAACTGGCCTGGGGAATATCGTCAAACCCGACCACCGCCATGTCCTGCGGCACGCGCAGGCCCAGTTCGTTGAGTTTCTTCATCGCGCCCAGCGCCATCTTGTCGTTCAACGAGAAGATCGCCGTGACCTCCGGGTTCTGCCGCATCAGTTCCTCCGTCGCCTTCATCCCGCCCTCTTCCGTCAACCACCCGTCCACAATCAGGTTCGGATCGGACCCGATCCCGCTGTCCTGGAGGACTTCGCCGAACGCCTCGACGATGTCCTGGCTGGTCTGGATTTCGCTGACGCCGCCGGTGATCATCCCAATCCGCTTGTGTCCCAGACGAACCAGGTGTTTGGCCGCCTGCCACGCGCCGTAGCGGTAATTCGACACGACGTAATTCAGATCGAATTCCTTCGAGTAATTGTTCACCAGCAGGAACGGCCGCGAGCCGTCCGTCAGTTCCGAGACGAACCGGTGCCGCGAGTTGGCGCCGATGAACATAATCCCATCGACAAATTTCTGGTCGTAGAGTTGCCGATACTCCTTGTTGTCGATAAATTCATTGCGGGCGACCTCGAGCATGATCTTGTAACCGAGCCGGCTCGCGCGGTCGTAGATGCCGCTGACGATCTCGCCGAAATACACGTCCGCAAACGCATGCCGGAGTTGCGGCACCAGCACCGCCAGCGTCCGCGTGTGCCGCCACGCCAGCGCCCGCGCCATCCGGTTGGGTTGATAGCCGAGCCGTTCGATCGTCTCCAGGACGCGCGCCCGGGTCGTTTGGCTGATCCGCGGATTATCGTTGAGCACGAGCGAAACCGTGGACAAGGAAACGCCGCTTTGTTCGGCGATGTCCTTGATCGTGTACCGTCTCTTGGACTCGTTCATTCGACTTGCCTTTCGCTCATGGGTCCGCCTTCCCCAAGCACCGTTTTGTCTGTTCCCACAACTGACATGATTGCGGCTCGCACTTCACAACTCCCAACAACTGCAATCGATTGCAGGTACGTCCCTTCCGAGGGTCAATCTGACTCTCCCGTGTCTTGGCCGCGAAATCGGCCTTCCAACATTAGTTACCATTGTAAAACCAACCGATTTTATAGTCAATTCATTTGTTAAAGCGTTTTCCCTTCAGGGCGATTGCATTTAGAAGTTGAGCAGGGAGGCGAGGTACTGGTGGTCCCAGCCGGCGGCCTTTTGTTTGGCGCGGATGCCGAGTTTGACTCGCTGGTCGCGGCGCAGTTGGTTCAGGCATAAGGCCCGCAGCGTGGCCAGGTTCTGCGCCGCGTTCTGCTGGCGCACGGCGCAGCGGTCTTCGCCCATCTGCACGTCCAGCACCCAGTGCAGGCAATTCTCGATCTCCCAGTGGCCGCGCACCGCCGCCGCAAACCGCTCGACCTGCGCCGGCAGGCTGCTGAGATAGTAGCGCCGCTGCGTCGTCGATTTCCCCTGCACCTCCCGCACTGCTTCGACCATCCCGACGCTGCGTAAGGCTTCCCACTGGGGCCTGTCGGCCAGCCAAGCGATCGCTTCGGTAATCCAATAGCGACGGGTCTCGATGCGCCCGTGATCCTTCTCCAGGGTCTGGGTGAATTGATGGGCGAGGCCAGCAAAACCGCGCGCGTGGGCGTCGTCCAGAAACGCTTGGACTTCGGCGTGCAGCGTGCCCTGATTGCCTTTCAGTGCCAGCACGTAGTCGGCATCGGCCTCGTGAATCTCTTTGGCCACGGTCTTTTGGCAGCCCATCGCGTCCACCGTCACCACACAGCCGGCCAATTCCAGCGCCCGGAGCAGCGGGGGCAGTGCGGTGATCTCGTTGCTGTGGTCGTCCACCTTCAGTTGCCCCAGCACCAAGCGATTCCGGGCCGCCCAGACGTTGACCAGGTGGATCGGCCCGTGCCCGCGCGCCCGACTGTGCCGCAGCGTCTTGCCATCCAACGCCACCAATTCGCCGACGACGACCTGGCGCAGGCTTTGCGTCCACGCCAGGAAACAGTCCCGAAACTTCGCCGGATCAATGAGCCCGAACACGCGGTTGAAGGTGTCGTGCGAGGGAATGCCGTGCGGCAACGCCAGCCAGCTTTTGAACCACTCGGCCTTGCACCGACCGCACTGGGCGATTTCGGTGAAGCCCTCCGCACCGCAGAGCATGGCGCAGACGGCGATCATCAGGATATCCAGCAACTCGTGGCGCTTGGCCGGGCCGACGCGCGGGTCGGGTCGTGGAGCGAAGTGGTCTTTCAAATTGCGGAACGAGGATCGTTGGTTTTGCATCCCCATCTTCCACCACAAATCCCCGGAAACCGGAAGCAAAAACTTGTCGTCGCAAACCGGCTCCACCGGCCCACTTACAAAGAATTCCTTTCGCACCCCCCTGAAGAATCAAAATGCAATCGCCCTGGTTTTCGCCCTGGTTTTCCCTTTGACAGCCCTTTCCCGGGGTGCTCATTGTCATTGTTAATGAGTTTCAGGTCCCAGATCGCCCGGCCCCGTCGTCTTGGGATTGCCTCCCACGCGTTCACGTTGATCGAACTTCTTGTGGTCATTGCCATTATCGGCATCCTCGCCGCCATGCTGTTGCCGGCGTTGAATAAAGCCCGCGAAAAAGCCCGACGCGGCGTGTGCGCGGGCAACCTCCACCAGATCGGCGTCGCCTTGATCTCTTATGCCGATGACTTCAACGGATGGTTCCCCTATCCCGACGTTTGCCCGACCTGTAGCGCAAACGGTGACGGCCAACCTCAGGGACTATTTGATAAATACGTCGGCCCAGCCTCTTGGGCCGGGGCCGGCGTGGAGAAGGCTTACGATATTGAAGCTTATTGCCGACTCCTTTGTTCCTTGGGATATGTCGGCAATCCGGACGTCTTCTTTTGCCCCAGCGACTACAATAAAGTGTCCGCTGGCTCCAGTAGCATGAAGAACGGGGGGCAACAGAGAGTGGAGAAACCGGTTAGTCAGAGTGGATATGGATCGGGGGAATACCGAACCCCACCCCGCCTCTCTGGTCACAGCTTTGGGCGTTCAATATCAGCTACTTTTACGTCGCCAAGATCGGCACCGGCGTGCCACCGATGGGAACCGGCGCCGTGGCCGCTGCCGGGTTAACCACCCAAACCGGTTCCAGTGGCAATGGCACCTATATGCTGATGGCTGATAAAACTCTGTACGGAATCGCTGATTCGTGCAACAATTCGCAGAATCAGACCGGGAGCGCGGGGGATAACGTCACTACTCCAGACCTTGTCAACGGAGACATTCACGGCACGGACGGGCGAAATTGTCTCTTTAGCGATGGTCATGTCGAATGGATCAACGGCCCCAAAATTTGTGACCAATACGGAATCATCCAGGCCGATTGGGGCTTTTACGGTGAACTCTGCCCCCCGACCGGTTGCCCCCAAACAACTGACAACATCTACTGAACCGGGGCACAGGTTCCTCTTCCGCCTCTCTGTCGCGTCGGCTGGCTGGAAGCTGTAGGCTGCGTGCCCGCACGCGGCGTATCATCGATGTTTTTTTAACGGCCTGCTAACCGATAGGCTCTCAGTGCGCGGCCAAGCGTCCTAGTGTGGTGTCACTGAAATGCCTTTCCAATGTCCATCTGGTCAAAATGAAGCGATTCATTGTAACGAAGCGTTAGGGACAGCACACTAGCGGTCCCCCATATCATAATTGGCTGACATCCAGCGCGGCACAATCCACACCCCGCGCTTCTACCAGCTCGGGGTAACCACTTGCACGGGAGATTAGAAAACGAAACCGACCCGCTGCTTGTTTTCTGGGTATATCGATGGAACTAACTCATGGGCAACTTGTTGCGTGTTTTTAACGAAACGAAGTTCAATGGGTTCCGTACGGTTACAGTTTCAACTGCTTGAACCGCTGATACTTAGAGTACAAAGGCTCATATTCCGTCGTGTCCTCCATGGGATGCGAATCCGAGGCCTGCAACAACCCTGAAACCAGCTAAATCGTCGCCAAAAATCGTTTCGATTTCTGTTGACATATCGCCCCATTTCCCCTATAAACGCGTTCGATAGTTAGAGCGATTTATTGGCAAAACCGACGCGAGTTAATTAATAATCGGGATATTTTGGAGGGCGAGGTATGAAAAACTTAAAGTATGTTGTTGGGTGTCTGGCGCTGATCTCAGCAATCGTGGTTTCCGCAGGTGCCCAAACCGCGACCGATAATGCTGGCAATTATACCGGCTGGGGAAACAATGGTACGCAAACGACCTTCGCGCCCAGCAATAATCAGGGCACTGGATTTGGGGCGTGGACTACGGCCGCTGTAGGCAGTGGCTTCGCTGGCGAGTTCCTGGGCAATTCCACCGCCAACGGTGCCGGCGGTCATTTGGGAATCAACTCCAGCGCCAACAGTGATGCTTGGGGCGAATTTGCCAATACCGCCAATACCGCCTCTACGGTTCGCCCCTTCGACATCCCTTTGACGTTGCCCACCCAATACGTCACGATCGACATGGAGAACGGCTACGTCCAAACCGGCGGCACCGTTGGGCTCGGCTTGCAGGATTCTGAAGGCGATAACCTGATGGAGCTCTTCTTCGTTGGAGGCAATGGCGCCTATACGCTTTACAATGGCTCCACCACCAACGGCAACACGGGCATCAGCTTCACCGATACAGGCTTGGCCGTGACGTTCACCTTGGAGGCCGGGAACAAACTGAATGTCAGCGTCACCGGCATGAACGGTAACTCGGCCAGCTACACCACCAACGGCATCGGTATGGAAACGCAAACGGATATGACCATCTCCCAGATCCGCCTGTTCAACTTCAATGCTGGCAGCGGGAGTTCCTACAATGCGTTCTTCAACAACTTAACCGTTGTCCCCGAGCCTTCCTCGATCATGCTCGTCATCGTCGGGTTGCTCGGAGCCGTCGGCCTGATCCGTCGGCGTAACGCCTGAGCCGTTGTAGGCCGCGTGCCCTCACGCGGCGGTGATAAGCGATTCGAACGGGCCCCGCAGAGTTGCGGGGCTCGTTCTTTTTGTGTACAAACCGTGACTGCGCCCCGGCTTCTACTTCCTCTACTACGGTGTCGGCAAATCATTGTTCACGATGATCTTTCGCGTCATCTTCCGCACGCGCGTCGCGGGACGCGAACGCATCCCCCATGAGGACGGCCTTCTCGTCGGAGGCCATTTGACGCATCCGAGCTTCAGGAATTATGAGACCACTTCCGCTCCGATTTTTTACATATCTTGGGGCTGCAGCGACCCTGCAAGCAGCCAACCGTCCCCAGAGAATCGTTTCGATTTGTGTTGACACCAAACCCCGGTTTTTCTATAAGTGTAGCATAGTTGGTAGAACGGTCTACGGCTGTAGCGAGTTTGGCAAAGCAACCGATAAGGGGAACGAGGAATATGACGAAATTTTCTAAAAGCATTATCATTGTGATGGCGATTGCTGCCGCGATCGTCACGCAGTCGTACGGTCAATCGGCTGGCATCTGGGGCGGTTACCTGAAGTTACAAGTCACCGGTGGCCCGGACGCTGGTACGGCTTGGTTCGGTATACAGTCAGATGGCGGCACTACGCAACCAGCGAACTTCCTGACGCCCGGCGCGACGCCAACGCTCAATCTGGGCACCATCACTGGCCTGCAAATCACTGATGCTGCCATGATGACATACAAGAACGGCGGAGCAGATGTGACGGGCGCGTATTACGACTGGCGCGTCACGCTTAATGGTCCGCCATCCGGCTCGTTTAACGCGTTTAACGGCGGCGGCTTGCCGTTCGGATATAACGGCCCGTTCACAGATGTGAATGGCAACACTGGTGAAGGAAGCAGCGCTGGCGACCAACAATGGGGCGGTGTCGACACCGTTACGGCGGCAAACGTTTTGACCGGCCTCAGTCCGGGGACGTACGTGATGGATGTGTACGGGGACGCTACCACGTCGGTCGGCACCCAATACCTGAACAACGGCAACGGCTCCAACTACAGCCTGGAGTTCACCATCGTTCCCGAGCCGTCGAGCATTAGTCTCGTCATTCTCGGCTTGCTCGGTGCGGTCGGCATGATCCGCCGACGCAACGCCTGAGCCGTTGTAGGCCGCGTGCCCTCACGCGGCGGCGATAAGCGATTCGAACGGGCCCCGCAGTGTTGCGGGGCTCGTTCTTTTTGTGTACAAACCGTGAATGCGCCTCGGCTTCTACGTCCTCTACTACGGCGTCGGCAAATCGCTGTTCACGATCATCTTTCGCGTCATCTTCCGCACGCGCGTCGCGGGACGCGAACGTATCCCCCGTGAGGACGGGCTTCTCGTCGTCTGCAATCACATCAGCTTTGCCGATCCTCCCCTGTTGGGCACGGTGATGCCCCGCCCCGTCGAATTCATGACCATGGTGGAAATGTTTCGCAAACCGTGGCTGGCGCGCCTCCTGCGCACAGTCGGGTGTTTCCCCGTCGACCGCTCCCGCGTCGACCAGCGCGCCGTGCGCGAGGCCATTCGCCGCCTCCGGGCCGGCCGCTGCCTCGCAATCTTCCCCGAAGGTGGAATCCGTCTCACGCAACAATCCGTGCTCGGCGGTGACCCGGACATCAAGCCCGGGGCCGGCGCCATCGCGTTGCTCGCCAACGCGGTGATCCTGCCGGTCATCGTCCGCGATACCCGCAAACCGTACGTCGCCCGCAACTGGCTCCATCGCGAAACCCTCGGCATCACGTTCGGCCAGCCCTTCTGTCTGTGGAATCCCAAGGATTTGGCCTCAGACGAGCGCCGCGAGCGCGCCGAAACCGTCGTTCGCCAGCAGCTCCTGAAAACCGTTGAACTGGACTGATGTTCTGCTACAGTCAGTTCGTGTTCCGTAACGCTCTGGCAGCTCTTTTGATGGTTCTCGCCGCCCAACCTCTGGTCTTGGGCCAGACGGCCCGCACGGTCCATCTTCGTACCACGGACAATGTGGACATCGCCGGGACCTGGTATCCGGTGCAGCACACACCCGCCCCGGCCGTTCTCCTCGTCCATTCGGTGGAACGAGACCGTCACGTCTGGGCCGGTTTCGCCGCGGCCCTCCAGAAAAACGGCCTGGCCGCGCTGGCCATTGACCTCCGTGGCTACGGTGAGAGCACCCGCAAACAAACCGCCGACGGCCCGGTCACTCTGGACGTTCACAAGTTCACCGGCGGCGATTATCGAGACATGCTGCTCGATGTGGAAACGGCCGTGGATTGGCTGCAAGCCCGGCCGGAAGTCGACGGAAAGCATATCGCATTGATCGGGGAAAGTTTTGGCGCCAACATCGTGTTGCGATACGCCGCCATCAACGAGGACCTCGCCGCCATCGTCGTTCTCAGTCCCGGCATCACCTATCGCGGCGTGCGGACCGATGACATCATCTCCCAGGTCTCGCACTCGCCCCTGCGCATATTCGTTTCGCAGTACGATCCGTTTGCGTTCGAGTCGTCCAAACGCCTGGTCGAAATCCTCAAGGAGACCGGCGTCCCCACGACGACCAACGAGCTGACCATTTGCACGGGCAACCTCCACGGGGCCGATATGTTGCTCGGTGTCAGAAATCTTCCCCAGATCATCGTCACCTGGCTGAAGGACGCGTTCACGCGAACGCCCACCCCGTCCGCACCGCCGCCCCCTGTCCCGTCTGACGCCGCGCCCGTTCCCGCAAAATGATCCCGTTGCGAGACGACCAACCGCCCCGAACGTTTGCGTTCGCTACGGTCGCCATCATTGCCGCCAATGCCGCCGTCTTCTGGCACGAACTTTCACTCGGCAGCCCGGGCCGTCTGGACGCGTTTTTCGCCAGCTTCGCCCTTACGCCAGCCGACCTGACGCACACACCCTCGACGGACACCGCCCGCACCGTCTTTACCTCCATGTTCGTGCACGGCGGTTGGGCCCACATCATCGGTAATATGCTCTTTCTCTGGATCTTCGGGAGGAACGTCGAGGATTCCGTCGGCCACTTCAAATTCGTCGTCTTCTACCTGCTGTGCGGCGTTGCCGCCGCGGCGGCCCAGGTTGCCCTTTCGCCGGATTCGACCGTCCCGATGATCGGGGCCAGCGGCGCCATCTCCGGAGTGCTCGGCGCGTACTTGCTGTTGTTTCCCCGTGCCCGCATGCTGGTGCTGTTCCCGATCTGGATCTTCTGGCGTGTGTTCTACCTGCCCGCGATTCTGTACCTCGTCTTCTGGTTCGGCCTGCAATTGCTCAGCGGAATGGCGGCTCTCAACAGCGTGGATGTCAATGGCGGGGGCGTTGCCTTCTGGGCGCACGTCGGCGGGTTCATCGCGGGAATATTCCTGATCCCCGTCTTCAAGAAGCGCGGCGCCAGGCTGTTTCAGTAACCACGGACGCCACCGACACCCCCCAACCGAACCCATTTTAGGGGGGACGAACCCAACGAAAAAACACAAATCTGTTTTTTCCAACAACCTCTCCCACAAGCTCATCCGTGCGCCTTTTCGTCTTGGAACAATTGGGTTCGTTTCGCAAAATCGAGGGTTTTGGGGAAACCCGAGAAGGCGTCGAGTCGTTTCGAGGCCCGAAGGGCAGCGTGATCGGGAAGGAACGCTGCCAAATGCCATTTTTTGCGCCGCCCTTTACCCTGAGCAACGTCGAAGAGCCCCTTGTAGCGCACAGCGCTCCGTCGCCTCCGTATTGTAGGGCGGGATGCCCCGTCCGACGGGGGAGCCGAGTCCCCGAGACGCGACCTCGCTGTGCCTTGGTCGCAAAGGATTAAGGTGAGGGGTCCGCCTGCCGTTCTGGTTTGTTTCCCCCCATCCCTTATGTCAAAGATCAAAAATCGCCTCGACCATAGCACAACCGCCCCGCCGCGTCCAGAAGAATTATCCATTAGCGATTGCCAAACGGCACAAAGACCGTCGCCGCTACAGCTTTCGTCTGGCCCCCCATCGCTTTAGCAAGCCGATTTTCTGCCTGCGCGGCACGGCGGGGACTTCAACGTGCCATCAACAAGGCCGCGTGGCGTGACCGGAGATTTCCTTTAGGGGATTGCCAGAATGATCGGCAGCAAACAGGAAGCGTGAGCTGCTGCCGCGTCTTTATGAATCGACTTTCATAGAGCGACTTGTAAAAATCACTCGCGCATGGAGATCAACTCAGCAATACGGCTAAGGAGTTGGGAATAATGGAACGCTACCGTCAGCCTTGGAGTGTTATCCGTTCGACTCTTCATGATGAATTCTCATTTGGCGTGATAAAGAAAATCGCGGGTTATCGTCCGTCTCTTGACATCACCATGAGCATGCCAACTAAGTGCCTATCCCAGAACCTCGGCGCGGCGATAGGTGATGATCGCGCAAGCAAAGTGAAGTAGCCCCAAGTAATTGTCCGCTTTCTTCTCCCACCGAATCAGAATGCGGCGAAACCGATTCAGCCAACTGTGGGTCCGCTCGACCACCCAACGGCGCGCTTTGAATCGAGCGTTGCGTTTGAGCGCCTGGGCTTCCTCACCGCGACTGCGGATGTGAACCGTGTAGCCAAACTCCTGCGCCAGTTCCCGTACTTCGTCGTAATCGTATCCTTTGTCCAGACACAATCCTTGCGACTGGCCGCTCCCAACGCCTGGTCGCTCCACCGGAATGCTTTCCAGCGTTTCTCTCACCAGCTTGAAGTCGTTGCGGTTGGCCCCGTCAATGGCCAGTCCGATCGGCACGCCTTGACCCTCCGTCAACAAGCTGCGCTTCACCCCGTCCTTGGCTCGATCCGTGGGGTTGGGGCCGATTTTTTTCCCCGCCCAACGGAGCTTTGCTCATCGCTCCATCCATCGCCTGCCAGCGCCAGTCAATGCCTTTGAGTTCGTCGTATTCCGTCAACCCCTGTTCCCAAAGTTTCGCAAACACCCCGGCGGCGCACCCATTGTTGAAAACGCCGATGGGCGGTGGAACTGCTGCAGATGCCCGTCGCGTTAAGCGCGTTCCACTGGCAACCAGTGCGCAACACGAACAGAATTCCGTTCATCGCGTGGCGGTCGGCGACCCGCGGTCGCCCGCCACGCCCCCGCGCGTGTCGCCGCGGCTTGGGCAGGAGTGGCTCGACCTTACTCCACAATTGGTCAGACACGAGCCAACGCTCGTGCGATCTGCTTTTCCCCATAGATGCCTCCTTGGCATCCCCATTATATCATTGCCAGAGGGGTTTTGGGATGGGTTCTAAAATGGCGGCGGAGCCAAAGGAGCGGTTGCTGATGACAAACGGCAAAAAGCCATTGCGGATTCTCTGTGTGGACGATGAACCGTTGACGTTGGCTGTGTATAGGCGCGTTCTCGAACCTCACGGGTACGAGGTTCTGACCACAACCGACAGCGCAGAGGCCATGAGAATCTTATCGACGGAGCCGATAGATCTGTTAATTCAGGATTTAGCGCGGCCTGGCATCAATGGTTTCGAGTTTTATGCGATGCTGAAATCGGACGAGCGACTGCGAAGCATACCTGTGGTGATTTGTTCCGGCCACGACGAGTCTCGTAGCACATTTCTGGACCGTTATCCAGAAGTGGTTGCTGTCCTTGAAAAGCCGTTCGATGTGGCACACCTAGCAGGCTACTAAAGAAGTCTGCATTACGGCAGTGGTTTGGGTGATGGCGGTTTGGGAGGGCTGTAACGATGCCCTGTCCTGAGTGTCGTGCGGGTTGAGCCAACAGTTCGACATAATCGGTCGGTTCATGAACTGGTCTCCAAACGAACCAGTCGCACCAAGTTGTACGCGCTGACCGTCACCAGGACCTCTTGGGCAATCTTCCACCGACCTACGAAGCGGGTTCGGGCCAGCCGGCCCACCGTCTTGCACCAGCCGAAGATTTCTTCGACCCGTTTGCGGAGGCGTTGGCTGACCCGGTAGCGCGCCGTGCGCATCCGCTGCCGTGCTCGGTGGCGGGCCCGCCCGGCCGCATCCCGGGCCACGAGGCGCCCCCGGCGAATCGGCACGTGCGGTTCGATCCCGGTGCGCTCCAACTGCGCCAGAAACTTGCCGTCCTGGTAACCGCCATCCAGGCCCAGCGTTCGCGGATGCAGTCGCTGTCGACGTTTGGCGCGTCGCACCAACGCCCGCGCTTGCCGCCGCTCGGCGTGTCCGTCCGCGGCATCCACGGCGACGCCGACGCACAGACCGTGACGGTTCTCCATTAACACGTGCGCGCTGTGGCACAACTGCGCCTCCTTGCCCAGGCCCTTGCGCGCCAAGCGGGCTTGGGGATCGGTGGCACTCTGGTGGGTGTCGTTGGTGCGACGCTGCCCATGAAAGTTCACCGTCGGATTGCCCGGATCGTCGGGCGGTTCGCTGGACGCGGCGCCGTCCTTGGGCTGCACGCTCTTCAGGCTGGCCCACGAGCGTAGCAACGTGCCGTCCACCGTAAAGTGTTCGTCACTGACGTAGCCTTCCAGCATCGCTTGGCGCACCAGCGCATCGAAGAACGCCTGCACCAATCCATGCTCGGCAAAACGCTCACGGTTGACGCTGAACACTTCCGGCGTCCACGCGCGTTGCTCCAACGGCAAGTCCACGAACCACCGATACAGTTGGTTGAACTCGATATGCTCCATCAGGGCGATCTCACTACGGATCGAGTACAGCGCTTGCAGCAGCAGGGCTTTGAGCAATTGCTCCGGCGGAATGGAGGGCCGCCCCAGCGAACTATAGGCGCGGGTAAACTGCCGATTCATCTGGGCCAACAGTTCGTCACAGCGGCGCTTGATGGGCCGCAATGGATGGTTCGGGGGCACCCGCTGCTCCAACGAAACGACCACAAACAACGACTCTTGCCGATCAATCTGTCCACGCATGCGAAACCCTCCCTGTTCGCCACGTCATATAACCGGCCCGTCAACCCGACTTCTTTAGTACCCTGCTAGTTGATGTAGTGCGAAAAGCGTTGCCATCCCGCCTCACAGAGGAGCCACCTCTTACAGACGCAGAAATTCAGCAGGTTGCTGCTGAGGCACTTGGAAGACCTTACAATGGGGAAGCAGATTTCGGAATAGCCCCTACGACGTTTACTACGGAAAAGCCGAAGGGGCTTCTGCAAACGCTCTCGAGTCTAGAGTCTGTGCAAATGCTTCTGGGGGTAGTTGTTCTACTGGCCGCTATTTGGGTTTGGTTTAACCTCATTCGACCGCACACCGAAACGGCGAAGGAGTGGTTACGAATTGGAAAATCTGAATGGCGGGAGGGCGAACATGGCGCTGCGATGGTTGATTTTGAGGCGGCCACCAAGCTTGCACCTGACTATGAGGAGGCATGGAGCCTCCTTGGTATGGCTTACAATGATCGAGGCAAACTTGATGTCGCTGCTTCCGCTCTGCAACGTGCCGTTAAGCTTAACCAACACGACTCCGATGCGTGGTACTGGCTCGGTGACACCTATCAGAACCAAGGGAAGTTTGCGGAAGCTGTCAAAGCCTATCAAGAGGGCATTAGAAATAAGCCTGACGATCCAGACCTGTGGTCTGGGCTTGCGGAGGCTTATGACAGTGCGAATCGATACAACGATGCTGTCGCTGCCTACAAGGAAGTGGTCAGGTTGAAACCTGACGACGGCGACACGTGGTACTCCCTTGGCTACGCAAGCGCTTTGCTAGGAAACTTTTCAGGTGCGAATAACGCCCTTGACCACCTGCGAAAGCTCGACCGAGAAGAAGCAGACGAATTAGCTGAGGATATTAAAACTGTGGAAGCGACATCGTTCACGACCCTGAATCAACAAGTTGTTACTCCACATTGAATCGTCAGTTGCGCGATGAATGACAGGCAACGAAAAGTGTTGTGTGCTGGGTTGGTCGTCATGGCAGTGATGGGATTGTTTCCACCTTGGGTGGGTACCCTCAATCGTGGTGTACTACACTTGCGGAAGGATGCTGGATATGGCATTATTTGGGCACCGCCTCGACCTTTGGAAGACGACTCCTACAGTGTTGAAATAGATGTTGGACGGCTGGTCATACAATGGGCGGTGGCCGCGCTGGCCGTGGCTTGCGGTTTTATGTTTGCGGGACTAAGGCGCTCGGCTCCGAAAGAACCGTCGCCTCAAGAGACCATGGCCTCGAAGCGGGGGTTAGACAATACTCCCCCACCAGCCGTGCTCACGACCACCATTGAAAACGCTGAGGCCACCGCCACTCGCAGGAAGTATTTGAAGCGCGAAGCTGCCGTGAAGTCCATAGGATCACTTTATTACTGTTTTTCCTTTTTTTACGTCCTAGTGGCAGTAGCCTTGCCCGCATACGAAAAACAAAGTGTCGCTATCTGGATCGGGATGTCCTTTTTAGTCCTGTTAGGTGCAGCCTTTTTCTGGGCAGGCAGAGGATTGAGAGCAATAGATGCTAAATCAAAGCCGCTGGCCACGATACTTGCCGTTTTGTTGCTGGTTGCTTGTTCATGGAATTTGGTTGACCCTTTGTCGAAGACACGTGGCGGGGCACTCCTAGGATTCCTGATATCTGCGTATGTCCTATATGTTATTCACTCTGCGAAGGGCAAAGTAGTCTTTTCCAAAGACTATAGGGCGGTGATTGAAGCGACACCCTCTATACGGTACAGAACTGCGCTCTTAATATGGATTCTCTTAGGCTTACTGATTAGCGTATTTGTGGCAGCTATCCTGTCAGCACTATTTGCGAAGTGACAAAACGCGCAACGAAGGCAGACCGAGGACAACAAACGTCACGACGCCATTCGTTCGTGTCCCTCCGCTTCTCATCAAGCGGGTGAGCTGATCTTTTGCTTGCGCGGCACGGCAGGGACTTAATTCGCTACTATCCCACGCTGGACAGGAGCCGATCCAACACGCAATCGGGTAAACTGGATTTATGGGCATTCAACAGCGGGCGGATCCTTGGCCCTGCCCTTGGGCCAACTAGACAGAAGAGAACCAGGTCGATGTTAATTCCTGCAAGATCTAGGTGCTCGTTCAATGTGTGCTGGAACTTCTTACGATACCACGGATGTCCGAACTCATCGATATAGCCCAGCCCCGAAACATCCACGATGAGTGCTCGGAGGTGTGAACCGGAGAGGGATTGGGCTTGCCCCTTTCCCAGCTTTTCCCGGATTTTGCGTTGTACGAGTCCCTCGAACATCCCTTCAGGAGCGTAGCCAGTGAGCGTAGGCAATGTAACAGAACCTGATCGGGAGGGAACACGGCCACAGCTTCGCTGTATGTTCTCCAACCTCACAGTGATAAGCACGTTGAGTGCTTCGTCCTGCAATTGCGCCTCAAGCTGTGGCTTCGCTGGCCCCACTAGACCCTCCTTTATGCTGTTCAGAATTGGCTCCATCTTCCGAAATCGCTTATCAGGCTCATCGGCTACCTTTGAGAACTGCCACGGATCGAAGAGTTGCTGTCTGCCGCTGGAGTCACATGCATTCATCGTGAGGAAGCCGATTTCGAAAGAGAAATCCCAAGGGGCATCCAGATGAAGAACCCGAAGCCTCAGTTCGTCTTCGAATCGGTTCAACCCGTCCCAATCCCGTGGGCAGTAGACTTCGACCACAAGCGAAAAGCCATCTGCCTGAACACTCATGTCAGGCACACGGTTTGCACGTCTATTGTTGTCTAAGCAGTGAACGGTGAGGCGATTCCTAAGAAACGCCTCAGCGACGTACAGTTCTGAAACTGCTGATTGAAATTCCATTCCCCCACTCGTTCTAAGCAATGCCGGTTGGTCCCAGCCGTTGGAAAGGCAATAATCGAGCGTCTTAAGAAGATGAGTCAGGTGCGGATAATTGGCATTGGAAAGTATCCTGTAAATCTGCCGACCGGTTATCCGGGCATTTGGAAAACTCCCTGATTTGCGCCCTTCCTGCTCAGGCCTTCCGAGCTTCTGGCTGAGCGCAGGATACCCGCTCAACACTTCGACAACATATTCCGGGTCGTAGATGTATTCGATGGCCATAGAACGGTGTACTCAGTGTAATATGCCCCCAATTTCCTTCGGTTCAATTCCCATCTGTTTACACTTTTCTTTAACGGCATCTGGAAGCTGGGGTGCCGCGAAGAAGCCGCGACCACTTGCTGCTGGTAGAATACCCAAAAGATGCCAAGTGCATCTGTCTCGTGGCCGTAATGGCACCCAAGCGCACGCCACCGACTGCCGTCTGGGTTTTGGGCTACGCAGGACTGTCGGTGGGCTACGTCGCAAGATTATCCGGCGCGGCAGCGCGCTTGACCTTTCTGAGTTCCACCTGCCTGTGAATATCGGGGGCAACGCCTGTCGGTTTGCCCGCCGTTTCCTCCAACTGCATTTGCTTTTGGTCTGCCTGCGATCCGTCGAAATGTTTTGCCGTCTCGCTTTGGATTTCGGCTGCGACCAATCCGTCGAGTCGCCACCAAACCCATTCACGCAGCGGCGCCGGTGAGGCCAACCTCTCTCGCCGTGCTCCGTCGCCACGTGGCGAATCCGACCAACGCCAATTCGACGGCTACGTACCCAATGACATAGGAGAACCCGCCCACCCCAAACCCATAA
This sequence comes from uncultured Verrucomicrobiae bacterium, assembly GCA_963713705.1. Lineage (GTDB taxonomy): Bacteria > Verrucomicrobiota > Verrucomicrobiia > Palsa-1439 > Palsa-1439 > Palsa-1439. The sequence continues at coordinate 20,577 of CAVQMY010000039.1, read as the reverse complement.
CTGTGCAGGCCTTTGCCGAGCACGAAATTCACTCCGTACCACGCCATGAGCACGGCCATGAAACATACGACACTGGAGACCGTCAGCGCAAAATTACTCAGCCAACCCGCCAGCCGCCCGTGCAACGGGATCAGATAGCTCACCAGCGCAATCAGCGCCCACGTTTCCTTCGGGTCCCAGCCCCAAAACCGTCCCCACGCGTAGTGCGCCCAAATCCCCCCTAAAATCGTCCCCGCCGCCAGCAGCAACACGCCGATCTGCATGGCGCGGTAGATGAAGTTCTCGATCTTCGCGATTGTTTGCCGGGCCGACGGCGCAAACAGGTAATACCCCAGCGCAATGTGGCCCACCGCCATCGCCACCGCAAACGCCGCATACCCAAGCGTGATCGTCGGCACGTGAATGCTCAACCAGAAATTGTCGCGCAACACCGGCACCAGCGGCCCGATGCTCGGATCGAGCACCGCGGGGAATTGGTCGGCCAACAGCAACATCACGACCGATAACGGCGCGACCGCGACGATGTAGTACCGTGGCCGATAGACCAGCTCCAGGATCATCGCGAAAAACGCGGCGCCAAAGCTCACCCATACCACGGATTCATACATGTTCGTGATCGGCGGACGACCGGAAATCATGATCCGCAGGTAAAAACCCCACGCGTGCACAGCGACACCCGCCATGAACATCGCCATGCCCACCCAGTACACCCCCGCGTTCCGCGAGCGCCACGTTGCCAGCATCCAGACAAACGCAGCCAAATAAAACATCCACGCCTTGCGGAACGGATGAAACGAATTGTAATGCACCTCGCGCTGGAGGCTCGCGAACGTCGGGTACACGGAGGGACTCAGTGAAATCAAAAACGAACGGAGCTGGCCGGAGGCCGCGGCAAACGCGCCGGGGTCACGTTGCACGTATGCCCCGCCCAGTGTCTTAAAAACGTTCTGAAGCTCGGTTTCCTTGTCCGCACCGTAATACTTGGCGATATCGGTGACAGGCACCCAGGCGCCTTTGGCGCTGCTCGGATGCGGCACGACCGCCAACGACTGCGGTCCGACAGCCTCGTCCAGCAACCGCAACCGGTCCGCGACGATCTGCGCCTCCCGCTCCTCATGCGTGAGATCAACTTTCTGTTTGCCGCTCTCCTTCTGCTCGATGCGCCCCATCATCTCGCGAAATTGGTCTGTCGCCAGCTGGTTGTAAGCAAAGTACTTCTGGTCGGCTGCCAGTCCGAGTTTGTCCCGCAGAGGCTTGTAGTTCACCAAGATCACGGGCACCTTGCTCCACTCGCGCGTCTCGAACCACATCGACATCAGCACGTCCATCGGCTCCATCTGCCGTCCGCTTTCGCGATCCAGAAACGTTTTCTTGCCGGTCAATTTCTCCACCGTTTCCAGCGCCACGGTGTCCAGCGGCTTCTTCCGCCCGTCTTTCTGCACCGCCAGAAACCGCAGCGCCGTGAAATCCAGATCGTCCGCAAACGCCGCCGTCGCGAGCGTGAGCACCACCAGAATCGTCATGAGCTTCTTCACACAGCCACCGCCTCTTTTTTCACCGGCTTGGTTTTCTCTTCCCCTGTCACTCGTTGGCCGTCGTCCTCTGCCTTCTTCTGCAGCCAACCGCGCCCCCAAAACATCAGCGCGATTCCGCCCACGATCAATACCGCGCCCGTCCACGTCACATACGTCACAATCATCGGGTCTTTCTTCACCTGCAACGCCGTGTACTTCAAGTCGTTCGGGTTCCACGAGGCCTGCGAGAATTTGTAGCCGTTGAACCACGCGGGATGGTTCATCCAGATCGACGCGCGCTGCGTCAACCCGCGCACGTCGTCGTGAAAGATGACCTTGCTCGTCCAACCCGCCACGTTCATGCTGCCCTCGTCACGCTCCACCACAAACTCCTCCAGCTCCACCCGAAACGGCAGTTGCATGAAGTCCCAGCCGTACATTACGTCGATCGTCTTGCCGCCTACTTCCAGCGCCACCGGCTGACCAAATCGCACCCACGCCGCCTGCTCCTGACCGCCGGCGTGCGCCGTCACCTTCAGCGCGGAAGCGCTGTCGTCAGAATCCGTCGTCGCTGGTTCGACTCTCTCAGACGTCACGGCCCTGGCCACATACTTCACCGGGGTAAACTGAAAATCCATCCAGCCCGTCGCGACCGGCTCCCCGACTTTCATCTCTCCCGACTTGAATCCCGCTTTCGCCGCGACCGCGTAATGCAGCGAGCCGTCAGGCGCGAGCACGACGGTCATGACGCCGCTACGCTGTTTGGGCGCGGCACCACTCGTGAGGGTTACGTGAGCGCCAATCGCCTGGCCGTGTGTCGTCCGCACGATTGGATCCATCTGCCCCGACGCGAACACAAATTGCCGCTCCTCGTCCTCGCCACGACTGAGAACCACCACCGCGGCGGGATTGTTCGGGTCGTTGGAGGCGGTCGACGGCTTGTGGTTTTCGTCCAATTGAAAATCAGGCCAATAACCCGCAATGTGCGCTTTCACTCCGGACTCTCCCAGTGAGAACGTCCTTGTCCACGTTCTCGGCCAGCGCGACGGTGAACGGTTTCCCATCGATCTCAATCCGCAACGCCGGCCCCGCTTTCGCCGCGTCTGCCGGCGCTGACGTCAGCCGTCTCACCTCGTCCGCATTATGCGCCACAACGAATTCAAACTGCGCCGGACCGATACTCGCATGACTTCGTTCCGGCGACGACGCCACCAGCCAGTCTGTCACGTCCTGACCCGCCATCTCGCTTCTCAACTCAAACTGCAGCGCTGGATTTGGATCGGTACCCCCGTCCTGGACGAGCTGCATGACGTGAGTGTTGGGCATGAATGCGTCCAGCGTCAGCCGCAAGTCCTTCCCCGTTTGGATCGCCGCCGGCCTCACAATCCCGTCCCGCTTCACCTGCACGAGCGCCTTCGCGCGCGCGCCCGTTTCGGGCACAACCACCGTCAGCGCTTCGTCCTCAACGCGCACCACATTCGCCGGTGTCTCGCCGACGCGCATCTCCATCATGCCCTCGGTGCCGTAATGAAACGCGGCGCTGCAGCCTCCGAGCAGAATGATGATCCCGGCGTGGGTGATGACAAAACCGACGTGTTTGCGCTTCCACGGCCAGCGGGTCAGCGCTGCCGACGCCACATTCACGGCCAGCACAGCCAGCAAACCGTTGAACCACCAACTCCGGTAGACGATTCGCGCGGCCACGCGCGAGTTGTCGCGTGATTCCAGCAACGTGCCGGCGGCCATGGCAACCGCCAGTAGTAATAAAACCACTACGGCCAGCTTGAGTGAGCCGAAAAACTTGAGAAAACGATTTTGCATCACAACCTGGCGTCCATCTTACCACTGGCGCGCAACGTTCCACAAGCTTTCGAGCAAGTCAATGTGCCCGGCACGCGCCGCCGTTCTTGCCAAGCCTGCACAAATAGGGTAATCGAGAAGCGCGATGGTTTACCGCGCTTTTGGAAAGACCGGGTGGCGGGTCGGTCAGGTCGGGTTGGGCTGCTGGCAGTTTGGCGGCGCAATCATGCTCGATGGCCGACCCGACGGCTGGTCGGGCGTCAACGACGAGGAATCTGTCGCCACGATCAAGCGCGCCGTGGAACTCGGCATCAATTTCTTCGACACCGCCGACATGTACGGCTGGGGTCACAGTGAGGAGGTGCTGGGCCGCGCCCTCAAAGAGGTTGGCAACCGCGACCGCCAGTACATCTCTTCCAAGGTCGGGTTCTGGCACGACGACCAGGGCCAGCGCACGTTCAACGAATCCAAGGACTACATCCTGCGCGCCTGCGATGCGAGCCTCCGCCGCCTGCAGACCGACCGCATCGACCTCTATCAGTGCCACCTTTGGCGCCCGGAGCGCTGGACGGAATTTCTCGACGCATTCGAGACATTGCAGAAACAGGGCAAGATCCGTTTCTACGGCATCTCGACCAATGACTTCGATGTGGTTCAGCACTTCGACGAACGCCAGCACCTCACGTCGGTGCAGTCCAACTACAACCTGCTTGATCGCCATGTCGAACAGGACATCCTGCCGTACTGCCGCGCGCGGGGCATCGCCTTCATCGCCCGCGGGCCGCTGGCGATGGGCAAATTGTCGGGCAAGCTCACCAAGGACCACAAGTTCGACGCCAACGACATCCGCGGCAAATGGCTCGAAGGCGACAACCGCCAGAATTTCGAGCGCGACATCGACACGGTCGAGCGCCTGAAACCCATTGCCCAGAAATACGGGTTCATCATGGCCGAATTGGCGGTGAAGTTTGTCCTGACCCACGTGGCGGTCTCCACGACAATTCCCGGCACCAAGAACCGCAACCAACTCGAACATAATGTTGCCGCCAGCATTCTGCCGCCTCTCACGCGCGACGAACTTGCTGCCATCCAGCAAACGCTGGCAAATTCGTAGAATGGGCGTCTCGCCCGTTTCCGTCAGTCAATTCCGCGCTTCACAGAAGCATCTCGGCAACCTATTCTCCCGCCATGCTCCAAATGGGAACAATCTTCATCGGCCTCGTGTTTTGGAACATTGTTCTGTTCGGCATCACGATCTGGCTGGGCATCACCCATCAATCCGCCCATTGGCAGCACCAGGCCATGGGCGTGCTCACGGGGATTTATACGTGCTTCACTCATTGCGTTGTGATGATGCATTTCATGGGATCGGGCCGGGGAATCAAGGAAGCCGTGGAAGCGCATCGACCTGCCCAACGATCCGAAGACCGGCTACGTCCGCCGCACGCGCCGTTTCAAAGGCCAGACCTCGGGCCATGCCACGCTCGGTTGCATGTTTGTCATCGTCACCGTCTGGCTCGGCGGATGGATGGACACGCACAAGCTCAATCCGTCGGCCCATCACTGGCACATGGGCTTCGCGCTGTTCACGGTCGCGTACAACCTCTACGCCTTCTGGGTCGAATACAAAGTCATCGGCGAAAACACCGCGATGATCCGGGAAATCGACGCGAAGATTGCCGCAAAAACCTGATCAGCCTTTCGGCGGCAGCTTCTCAAATTTCTGCCACACCTTTTTCGCCACGCGTTGGGCCTCCGCACCGAATCTTGTCTTCGTCCACGCCCACCACCCGGCGATTCTTCACCACCCACCGCCCGTTCACCATCACATCCGCCACAAACTGCGATGACATGCCAAAGATGAGATGACCGAGCAGATTTTGTGATGTCACGGCTGTCGGCGTCGGGTAATCCAACACCACCAGATCGGCCGCAGCGCCAACCTCCAAAGCTCCGAGTTGGACATCCAACAACGCCGAGGCCAGATTCTGCGCACCCGTCAGAAATCCGGCGACATCGCCGATGCCAATCCCATTTCGCGCATCCCGCGCCTTGAACCACGCAAACTTCGCTTCCTCAAACATGTCCGCGCCAATCCCGTCCGTGCCGAGCGCGACCTGCTTGCCCATAAGATGCACGGGCGCATACCCGACCGCGTTGTTCATGTTCGAGCGCGTGTTGTGCGCGAACCAACAACCCGCCTCCCGCGCTGCATCGAGCGACGCCTTGTCCAAATGCGTGCAATGACCCAGGATCGTCTTCGGACCGAGCACGCCGAATGCCGCCAGGCGATCGATCAGGCGCATTTGGTATTTCCGAGTACAATCCGCCTGATCGCACGGGTCTTCCGCCACGTGAATGTGAACGCCCGACTCCAGACTTTCCGCCAAATCCGAGCAGCCCGAGAGCGATTCGTCCGAAAGCGTGAAGGACGCGTGCGCGCCCACCAATCCACCCAGCATTGGCCCGCGATTCTTCGCCACCCACGTCTCGTTCTCTTCCAAACCAAGCTTCGCTCCGCGCATTCCGTTGCGGTCGGTCACTTCGTAGCACAACACCCCGCGCAGACCGACTTTGGTGAAGGCTTCCGCCATGACCCCGAGCGAACCGCGGATGAAATTCGGCGAGGCATGATGATCGATGAGCGTCGTCGTCCCACACCGCGCGGCGTCGAGCACGCCAACCAGCGTGCTGTAATAGACCGCCTCGTCGTCCAGCGCGCGATCAAGCGTCCACCAGACGTACTTGAGGATTTCGTAGAAATTGTGCGGTATCTTCTTCGGCATGGGCATCCCGCGCGCCAGCGCAGAATACAGATGCGTGTGTCCGCATACCATTCCGGGCATCACGAACTTGCCCGAAAGATCGATCCCCTTCTCGCCGGCGTTGGCTTTGAGCTTCTTCGCCTTCGCTGTGATGATGCCCGTTTCAATTCGCAAATCCGCTCGCTCGACGGTCGAACCCGCCAGCGAAATCAATGTCGCATTTTTAAGTAGCATGGTTTCACCAAGCGGTTACCACGAATCGCCCAACCGCGTCAATCCCGCGCTACGCATCGCCAACCCCATGACCCGATGATTTTGCCTTTGCCCGGACATCCTTCCTGATAGTACGATGCGCTCGTTCATGATTCTGAAATCCACACATCCCCAGGAAACATTTGACCGGCTCGCGCGACGGGCATTGTTCGGGTTCATCATGACCTTCATCATCTCGCGCATGATGGTGTTCCTGATCATGTCGGGACAGGTCGCGAACATGTATTTCTTCCTGCACGGCACGCACGTCCATCATCTCAATTACGGCATCTTCCTGCTGGCGATTGTCTGCGGGTATTCCATTTTCGCGCGGCCCGACGGACGCACCGCCGAAATTGTCGCGCTCTTCTACGGCCTCGCCATGGGGCTCACGTTCGATGAATTCGGCATGTGGCTGCATCTCGGCGGCAGCTACTGGCAGCGCACCAGCGTCGATGCCGTGATCGTCGTGGCCGCTGTGATTGGGCTCATCGCCTACACCCCCTCGCTCGAACGCCTCGAAAAGCGACATCTCCACGCGTTCATCGCCCTGCTCGTCGCCCTCGTCGGCTTCGTGTACGTCATCTTCTGGACCGGCGGCTACATCGGTAACCTCTACGGCCCAAAGCTGCGCGAGCTGGAACAGACCTCCTCGCCATAACAGCCGCCAAGGACGTCACCGGCTTTTTACTTTCTTTGCGGTCTGATCTTTGCTAGCTTTCTCACTCCGTCGCGTCGCAGAAAGGCTGTATCGGGTCATGGGCAATGGCTGGAACAGTGGGAAGTGGCTGGCACGATTTGTCTCCATCGTGCTGTCGTTTTGCTCTCTCACGTCAGTTTCCCGCGCGCAATCCAACTCCTGGGACCTGGCCGTCCTCGATAAAATCCTCGCCAGCGTCGCTCCCGGGCAGAACGTCGCTCAGGTCGGCGACATGTTCATCCAGGTGTCGTACCTGCAAGCGTGGCGCAATCAGCTCGCGGGCGGACCGCAACCCCTCATCGCCTTTCAAGGCCCGACAATCCCCATCTGGACCGGCGGGAATCTCTATTACACATTTTCCAACAACGTCTCCGTCGTGCATTCAAACGCCTTCATCGATGGAATGAACGAATGGGCCATGTTCGCCAACCTCCATTTCATTCCGTGGACGACGCAGTCCAACTATTTTACGATCATGGACGGCGGCACCTTCCAGGAAGGAGGCAATTCCGCCGTCGGTGTGGTCGGCGGCCAACAGTTCCTCAGTATCGGCTCCAACTCGTGGAACCGCGCCACCATCTGCCATGAACTGGGGCACACCCTGGGGTTGGTCCACGAACACCAGCGCTCCGACCGGAATTCGTACGTCACCATCCTCACGAACAACATCGCCCCCGGTAGTGAAGGCAACTTCGTCTTGCTGACCAATTCCGTGAATGAGTCGGCCTACGATTTTCTCTCGATCATGCAGTATTCGCGGAATGAGTTTTCCCTCAGCAATACGCTCGACTCCGTCGAGCCGTTGCCCGCCTACATGCAATATATCAACCTTATGGGCCAGGCCGATCCCGTGCTCAGCGCGTCGGACCGCGCCGGCATGGCCCTGGTGTATGGCCCGCCCGCGACTCCGGTGACCAACATCGTCATCAACACGCAGGACAGCGGCTACGGCAGTTTGCGCGCCGCGATGTATTACGCGTTCGATCATCCCGGCACCACGATCAAGTTCAATATCCCCATGTCCGACCCCGGCTTCAGCAACGGCGTGTTTACGATCATGCCGACCGCCGGGCTTCTGAGTCTCGTCAACGACATGGTCATCGATGGCAGCACCGAACCGACCAACTCCAATCCCAACGGTCCCGCCATCGTGTTGAACGGTTCGCTCATGCAGTTTTCGGATTCGTTCGTCAACGGCATCCACATGACCGGAACCAATTGCGCGGTGCGCACGCTCGTGATCAATGGGTTTAACCTGAACGGGGTCGCCATTGAAGGCACGAACGCCGTCGGGAATGTCGTGGCCGGTTGCTACATCGGGACCGATCCATCCGGCACCACCTCCGTCAGTAATAGCATTTACAATGTCTTGATCGATACGGCGGCCCAATCGAATACGGTTGGCGGCACCACTGTCAGCGACCGCAATATTCTTTCAGGAAGCGCAGACCAGAGCTTGGTCATCAGCGGCGCGGACGTTGTCGCGAACTCCGTGCTGGGCAATTACATCGGCCTCAACGCTGCCGGTACCGCCGCCCTTCCCAACGGCGGCGCGGGTGTGTTTATCGAATTCGGCGCGGCTTCGAACACCATTGGCGGCGCGACTGCCGGCGCTGGCAACGTCATCAGCGGTAACGGCGCGCAGGGCATTTACATCCTGGACACGAACACCGCCTTTAATGTCGTGGAAGGAAACTATCTTGGCCTCAACGCCGCCGGTACCGCGGCAATCCCGAACGCTTTCGCCGGCATCGAGATCGGCATTGCGGCGTGCTCGAACGTGGTTGGCGGCACTGTCCCGGCGGCGCGCAACGTGATCTCCGGCAATGACTACCAAGGCGTTCACATCGACGGCGCGAACACCGCCTTCAATGTCGTGGAAGGAAACTATCTTGGCCTGAACGCCGCCGGTACCGCAGCAGTCCCGAACTCCGCCGCCGGCGTCGAGATCAACAACGCGGCGTGCTCGAACGTGGTTGGCGGCACTGTCACGGCGGCGCGCAACGTGATTTCCGGTAACAACGTCCAGGGCGTTTACATCGACGGCATGAACACCGCCTTCAATATCGTGGAAGGAAACTATCTCGGCCTCAATGCCGCTGGCATCGCCGCGGTCCCCAACGCCGCTGCCGGAGTGGACATTGGCTTGGGCGCGCAGTCCAATATTGTGGGCGGCGTGACGCCCGGCGCGGCCAATGTCTTGTCCGGCAACACGTCCCAAGGTGTGAAAATCGACGGCGCCGGCACGACGGCCAACATCGTCGAGGGAAACTTCATCGGGACCGACCCGTTGGGCATCACGGCGATCGGCAACAGCTTGGCCGGGATCGAAATCACTGACAGTGCGCAATCGAACGTCATCGGCGGCGCGACGACCGCCGCCCGCAACCTCATTTCGGGCAATGATGAGCAAGGGATTCACATAGACGGCATCGACACGGACGGCAACCAGGTGATGGGCAATTACATCGGCGTGAATGTCACCGGTGGCACGGCCCTCGGCAACGGTTGGTCGGGGATCGAACTCTGTTGCGAAGCCAGTTCCAATGTGCTCGGCGGCACGATCAGTGGCGCTGGCAATCTGATCTCGGGCAACGCCAATTACGGCATCTTTCTCGGGGGCGTGGGAACAGACGGGACCTTTTTCCAAGGCAACATCATCGGGCTCGACGCGACGGGCGCGTTCGCCGTCCCCAATGTGTTCGACGGTGTCTATGTGTATGGCGGCGCGCAGCTCACCCAGATTGGCGGCACTGCCCCCGGTGCGCGCAATGTGATCTCCGGTAATCTCGGGCGCGGTGTGGGAATCTTTGGTCTCGGCACCAAGAACAATGTCGTTCAGGGCAATTTCATCGGACTAAACGCAGCGGGCAGCGCTGCCGTGGGTAACGGTTTCACCGGCGTGAACATTGGAAATGGGTGCCAATCCAACACCGTTGGCGGAGGAATTGGCGCGCGCAACATCATTTCCGGAAATTCCAATTCAGGCATTGTTGTGGAAGACACGAATACCGCCGCCAATGTCATCCAAGGCAATACCGTCGGACTGGATGCCACCAGCACGCTGGCGATTCCGAACCAATACGCTGGCGTGTACGTTTTTAATACCGCGTCGTTCAACCAGATCGGCGGCACGACCCTCGGCAGCGCCAATCTCATTGCCAGCAACGGCTCGTACGGGGTGCAGATTGATGATATCGGCACGACTAACAACTTCGTTCTCGGTAATTCAATCTATGGCAACGCGTATGCGGGAATCGCGCTATTCAGTGGCGACTATTCCCTCCCCGCGCCTTCGCTGACAACTGCGGTCCTGAGCACCAACACCACCGTCACCGGTTCCTTGGCCAACAGTTCCAACAAAACCTTCCGCATCGAGTTCTTCGCCAGTCCGGCGGGGACGGTCAATGTGCAGGGCGAAACATTCCTCGGGGCGATCAACGCCACCACGGGCAACGGTGGCACCGTCAATTTTACTGCCCGGGCTCGCCAGCACGGTCCCCGAGGGCGCATTTATCACGGCCACCGCCACCGATCCGGGCGGCAATACGTCGCCCTTCTCTTCCCCGGTCACCGTGACAGCCGTCGACCACGTCGGCGACGGTATCCCTGACCTGTGGCGCAAGACCTACTTCGGCGGGACCGGCATGACCACGAACAACCTGTCCTGCGCATCCTGCGACCCCGATGGTGTCGGCTTCTCGAATCTACAGGCATTCTATGCGGGCATCAACCCGACGGAGCCATCGACCACGTTTCGCGTCTCGGCTGTCCAGGAGGGAGTATCCGGCGCGATCATCAGTTTCCCCAGTGTCGCCGGAAAGATCTATCGGGTCGATATGAGAAACGACATGGTGCTTTCTCCCTGGACGCTGCTGGCCGATCAGCTTGTCGGTACTGGCAGCACCATTCAAATCATCGACCCCTCCGCTATCGGCCTCTCCAAACGCTTCTATCGCGTCAACGTCCTGCCGTGAGATAAAGGCGCGCGATTACTTGGTCACCAACACAGCATCGTAGATGGCTCGTGTTTGCTGCGTCGCATGACGGTAGGCCGCGAGAAAGTCAGTGGCCGCGGGAAAACCGAGCCGTTTGGCGAGGCGTTGCTGCTCACGCGGGTCGGTGGGAATCTTGGAGACGCTCGTGTTCTCAACCCGGCGCAGGACGGACTCGATTCGCCGAAGGAACACGTAGTTGAGGCGCAACAACGCGCTTTGTTCTTCCTCGATAATACCGAGGGCGGTCGAGCCGGTTGAGAACGGCGAGCGTGTGGGCGATGCGCAGTTGCGGATGCGCGTGACCGTGGAGAAGCTGCAGGGCTTGCGTGAGAAATTCCACGTCCACCAACCCACCCGGCCCTGTCTTGAATTCCAAATCCGGGTGCTGTCGGTCGCCACGCTCGGTCTCGATGCGCCGGCGCATCTGCTTGATCTGCTCCAATTCTTCATCCGTGAGCGGCCGCCCGTACACGATATCGTGCGTCATCCGCATGAAATCCCTGCCGAACTCCGGGTCGCCCGCCACGAACCTCGCCTTGACGAGGGCCTGACGTTCCCAAAGCTGCGCGCGGTTTCCGTAATAATCCCGGTGCGCCTCCAGCGAACTCGCCAGCGTACCTTTTTCGCCGTCGGGCCGTAGCCGCGCGTCTACGGGAAACAAACTCCCCTCGCTCGTCTTCCGGCCCATGAAATCGATCACGCCCGACGACAACTTGACCGCCTCGCTCTGGTTGTTGCTGTCCGGTCCCCCCACGAACAACACATCGAGGTCGGCGCCGCACCCCAATTCCATTCCGCCGAATTTTCCCATGCCGATCACCGCGAACGGAAGCCTGGCCAGCTTGCGTTCCTGCTGGACGCGTTCCAGGGCGAATCGCAGACACGCCTCCGCCAGCCATGTCATCTCCGCGTGGGTCTGCTCAACGTCCGCCAGCCCCATCACGTCCTCGATCCCAATCCGCACCATCTCGGCGCTCTTCCAACGCCGCGCCGTTTCCATCGGTTCGCGACCGTCTTCCTCCGCCGCATGCAATTCCTCGCCCATGCGATGGACGCTCTTCGGATCGCTGAGCACCCCTCCCACAATCCCGTCGAACAACTCCGGCCGACGGGTAAGTGTATCGCTTAGGTATCGGCTCGCGTCTCCGAGGCGCATGAGCATCTCGACGAGTTTCGGGTTGCCGGCGAAGATCTCGTACAGCAGCCCGCGTGACCCATACGCGCTCACAAACTTGTCGAACCGGGCCAGTGCGACATCGGGGTCCGCCACGTTCGCTGCCCAATTCAACAGCGTTGGGAACAGCTGCACGAACAATTCTTTCGTCCGCTGCGAGACGTGCCCGAACCCCGGCCCGTGCCAGAGGTTTTCGACCACCTTCGTCGCTGCGGGCACATCGGCGAACCCGACGTTGCCGAGCACTTTCGGCAATTCCTCGGGGGCCAGGAGTGTTTCCTCCACTTTGGCTGTGCCGCCGCCAGCGCCCGCCAGCACCGACTCGTAAATCTTGCGCACCGCCGACGTGTGCGCTTCCTCGACCGTGAGGAACTTCTCCACCGAATCGAACCCGAGGCTGCGAGCCAGCCGATACAGGGCGTGTTCTTCATCGGGGATCGTGTGCGTCTGCAGTTCCATCTCCATCTGGAGACGGTGTTCGACGCTGCGCAGGAACCGATAGGCATCGGCCAGCATCGCGGCCTCGTCCGCCGCGAGGATCTTCGTCCGGACCAGGACCGCCAGCGTGCGCAGGGTGCCGCGGTCGCGTAACTGCGCCAATCGCGCCCCGCGCAACACCTGGAACGACTGAACGATGAACTCGATCTCACGGATGCCGCCGATGCCGAGTTTCACGTGGCGCGTGAGCTGTCCGTCGCGCACCACTTCCTCCTCGATGCGTTTTTTCAGGACGGCCATTTGCTGGATGACGTTGCCGCCGGCGTGGCGCGTGTAGACAAAGGGCTGAACCATCGCGGTAAACGCCGCCCCCACGGCCGCATCGCCCGCGACGGGCCGCGCCTTGATCAGCGCCATCCGTTCCCACGTCTCGCCAAACTCGGCGTAGTAGTTTTCGCAACTATCGAGCGAACGAACGAGCGGGCCGGACTTGCCTTCGGGCCGCAACCGCAGATCAATTCGAAAGATGTTCCCTTCCGCGCTCGATCCGCCGACGACGCCAATGATTCCCTCCGCCAGTTTTGTGAAAAATTGATGGTTCGTCAGCGTCGGCGTGAGGTTGCCCTCTTCGCCGTACACGAAGATCACATCGACGTCGCTGGAATAATTGAGTTCCTGGCCGCCGAGTTTTCCCATGCCGATTACCGAGAACCGACCGGAAGCAGCTGCCGCGTCTCCCTTGAGTTTGTACGTCGCACGCAGCGACTCCAGCGCGATCTCGAATACCGCCTGCAGACAGACATCCGCAAGATTGGACAACTCCAGGGTCGTTTCCTCGACCGTCGCGCGCCCGATCAGGTCGCGCGCCCCGATGCGGAGCGTTTCGCGACGGCGAAAGCGGCGAATGGCATCGTATTTTTGCGCCGGTTGACGCATCGGCAACAGCAACCGCGTCAGTTCCGCCGCCAGCCATGCCCTCCCGCGCGGTTTCTCCAGCACCTGCGGAGCCAGGAAGAAGTGGAAGTGCTCGGCATTACGGGTCAACGTCTGGGCCAGCGCTTCGGAATGGGCGAAGACAGTGATCAGGAGGTCGAGTTGCCCGGGCGATTCGTGGAGGTAATGATAGAAGATGTTCGGGCTGGGCAACGCGGCCACCAGCCGCTCGAAACTCACCAGCGCGCGATCCGGATCAGCCGACTTCTCGCAGGCGCGGATCAAATGATTGAAAATCTTCCGGAGGTTGCGACGTTCCAACGCGTCCGCCTGCAGCCTTCCGATGGCCGCCAACACGCGCCGGACGTTCTCGAAATCCGCGGTCGCGCATGAGCTTCTGCGCGGCCGGGTTCGATGACGAACGCTTGGTGACAAGCTGGGGAAGAAGATCGGGCTTCGCGACGGAAGATCGCCGCCGGACGGCAGCCTTGGGACGGGTCTGTTTCTGACGCGCGCGCGACATGCGGGTTCACCGCTGTCGCTTCTGCATCAATTCCTTCGCGGATTCAAGAATCTTCCGCTCGCGGCGCGTGAGGCTCTGCATCCCTTCCCGGGCGATCTTGTCAAGAATCGGGTCGATCTCCTCGCGCACGAATTCTTCGGACGACATCTTGCCCGGACCGGGACGCGGACGAGGTTTGAGTCGCGCGGTCATGTTTTGGAACCACAACAACCACCGCGGCGTGGTCCCGTATCCGAGCTGCTTGATGTACAGGTAGCCGAACGCGGCGCCGCCAAGATGCGCGAGGTGCGCGACGCCGCCGTCCGTTCCCTGAAGCAACGGGACGACATCGAATGCGATGGCGATGAGCGCCAGGTACCGGGCCTTGAGGCTGACGGGAAGCACGAAGAACACCAGGAGCGTCACCTCGCGGTCGGGGAAAAGCGTGGCGAAGGCAATCACGCACCCGAGCACCGCCGCGGATGCGCCGATGACGGGAATATAGGAGTGGAAATTGAAAGCGAACCAGACGGCCGCGCCGAAGATTCCCGCCATGAAGTAGAGCCGCGTGAAGTATTTCGGGCCAATGAAGTATTCCACCTCACGCCCGAAGAACCAAAGGATGAAGAGGTTGATCAGAATGTGCCAGATCCCGGAGTGGAGGAACATGTACGTAACCGCCTGCCAGAGGAAACCGCGTCGCAGGCCATCGGCGCTCAGGGCCAGATAGTCCTCGAAATAGGGAAAATGAGCCGCCCCACAGATCAGCTGGATAAAAAAGACGATCACGTTGATCGCGATGATCAATTGCGTCACTGACCCGAACCGCGCCACCAAATCGCGAAAGGGACCCGAGAACCGCTGAAATGGTCCACGCACCTTTGGTTGTTCCCAAGAATCCAACATGCCAGTAGAAGAATAGTGCATTTATCACAACCCCGCAAATCGAAAGCCGGTTCTAGCGTTGGCCAAACTTCCGAATTATGCCTAGCGTTTCGGCGCCAAACTGTCGGGCCTTCGCGGGGCCGATGCCGCGCACCTCCAGTAATTCCGCCTCGGATTGCGGCTTGACGCGGGCCAGTTCCTCCAGTGTTCGGTCGGGATAAATAATGAAGGCGGGGACGTTACCCATCACCGCCGCCTTCTCTCGACGCCATGCCCGCAACGCTTCGAACAACTTTTCGTCATACGGTCGGCTTGCTTCCGTCGTTGTGCGCCGGTCTCCCGACCGCGCACGCCGCCCGACCGAAGGTCTCCCGGATTTCAATTGAGGCAACACCATCGGAATTTTCTGCTTCTTCCGCATGACGTCCCCGCCCAATTCCGTCACTGACAACGTCGGATACTGCCCGCTGCTGACCGCGAGGCATCCCGTGCGGATCAACGCGTTCAACAGTCCCCACACGTAATCTTCGCCCCATTCACCCAGTAACCCATACGTGCTCAACCGATCCAGCCGTGCGTCCACCACTTCCTTCGAACGCGATCCGACCAAGCATTGCGCAATCCTGCCGCGACCGAAACGACCGTTCACATGCGCCACGCAACTCAGCGCCTTCTGAATGGCGACCGTCTCCTCTTCGGTTGGAAACCGCGCTGCGGAATCGGCTTTCGCGAGACAGTTATCACAGACCGTGCACCCCTCGCCTGTTTCCGTGTCGCCGAAATACTTCAGGACGTAATGATGGCGGCAGCCGTGATGGTCGGCGTACTCAATCATGCGGTGCAGCTTCGCGAAATCCCGCTCGCGCTTCCGGTCTAGCCCCTCGAAATCAATGGGCAACTCGTCCAGCGCCTTGACCGGTTCCACGAGCCGCGTCGTGTACGTGCGGGACCCTTGGCGGTACTCGCGTTGGATGAATCCGGCACGTTCCAACAGATATAACGCCGAGCCGACTGCCATGTCGTTTTTCGCTGCGGGCACCTGTTCCGCGATCTCGGCGATGGGCATTTCAATCGGCCCGTGCGAACCGAGTTGACGGAGCGCGTGATAGAGATTCGCAATGACTTCACGCGACGGATTGGCGCCTTCGATGAAAAACTCCTGCGTCCGCACGTCGGCGTAGTTGTACAGCATCTCGCACCGGGACGGCTCCCCGTCGCGTCCCGCGCGCCCGGCTTCCTGGTAATACGCCTCGACACTGCCGGGGATGTCGAAGTGAATGACGAACCGCAGATCCGGTCGGTCGATCCCCATGCCGAACGCGTTGGTCGCCACCGCCACATCGGAGTCGCCGTTCATGAATTTCGTCTGGGCTTTCGTGCGCTGCTCGTCGGTCAGGCCCGCGTGATACGCGATGCACGGGATTTTCTGCTCCTTGAGGTGGACGGCAACTTTTTCAACGTTCTTGCGCGTCGCGCAATACACGATTCCCGTCTTCAACTGACGGACAAACTCCACGATGCGCGCGAGCTTCTCCGCTTTGCCGTTCGCGGACGTCACGCCCAATGTCAGATTGTGCCGGGCAAAGCCTGAGACAAACACGCGCGGTGGTTGGCGACCGAATTTACCGAGGCCCAACTGCTCGATAATATCATCGCGCACTTCGGGCGTAGCGGTTGCCGTCAGCGCCATCACTTGCGGCTGACCCAAATCCTTCAGCGCCCATTTTAGCCGAATGTAATCGGGTCGAAAATCGTGTCCCCACTGCGAAATGCAGTGCGCCTCGTCCACTGCGAACAACGCGATGGATAACGGCGCGAGCGCCTGCATGAACCGCTCGCTCTTGAACCGTTCGGGCGCGATGTACACGAGTCGATACTCTCCCCGCTGCATCGCGCTGATCCGCTCGTCCATTTCCGACTGGCCCAACGACGAGTTGATGAATGTCGCCGGAATCCTCCTTTCCTGCAAGGAATCCACTTGGTCCTTCATCAACGCGATCAACGGTGATACGACCACCGTAATCCCCTCCAGCGCCAGCGCGGGCAACTGGTAGCACAACGACTTCCCCCCGCCCGTCGGCATGATCACCAACGCATCGTGTCCCTCGATGATCGCATTGACGACACTCTCCTGCCCTTCGAGGAACTCCCGAAACCCGAAATGGGTTTCGAGCAACTGATGTGGTGAAAGCGCCACAGCCATGGGCTGATTCTAGGGAGCACCGCCAATCGAAGCAAGTCGTTGTAAGAGGAAGTTGGTGAGCCGGCTGGGATTTGAACCCAGGACCCACGGCTTAAAAGGCCGTTGCTCTACCAGCTGAGCTACCGGCTCACCAATGACTTACGTAAATTGACTTGACTCACTTGGCAATAATTGGCAATGTCACGCGCGGTAAGGAACACGATACCGTGACAACTGCCAAGAGCAAAACCAAGTTGTGGCCGCCGATTCACAAGCTCTCTTATAGCAGCGGCAAAGTCGGCTGGCAAGTAGCCTGTATGGTCAACGGCCAGCGCATTCGAGAGGCGTTTCCCACCAAGGAAGAAGCCGAGACGCGGGCCGCTCAAATCCGAGGCCAAATGCAGCGCGAGGGCGCCGCCGGGTTTGCACTTGATAGTGCGGTTCGGGCTGAAGCCGCCAATTGCGTCGAGAAGTTGCAGCCGCATCGGGGCGCGACCTTGACGGCTGCCGTGGACTACTACATCTCTCATTATCTGAATCTTCGGGAAGCGCCCCCGGTTCAGATCTTGATTTCGCGATTGTTGGACGAAAAGAAGGCGAGCAACTGTCGCCCGCGCACCTTGGAGGATTTGCGAAGTCGTTGGGGCAAGTTCGCAGAGTGGTTTGGCGACCGCCCGCTGAGTGAGATCGCCACTGAAGAATTCACGGACTGGCTTAACAAAGTCGGCACGTCCCCCGTGAACCGTCACAACTACCGCCGCAAGATCAAGGAGCTTTACCGCGCTGCCATTCGGCGCAAATGGGCCATCGAGAACATCGTTGAGGCGACCGACCGTGTGTTGCTGGATGAAACCACGCCTGGCATTCTGACCGTCGGCGAAGCGGCCGCGTTGCTCAAACATGCGCCCGATCATCAGATGCTGGCTTATTGTGTGCTCGGATTGTTCTGCGGCATCCGCTCGGATGAACTGCAAAAGCTGCGATGGGAAAACGTTCACTTCGCCCAGCGCACTGTTACGATTGACTCGAAGATTGCCAAGAAACGTCGCCAACGCATCGTCCCATTGAACGAGACTGCTGCTGCATGGTTGGCTCACTGTGTTCGGCGCACTGGTCCAATAGTTGACGCGGTCAATTTTCGAAAGAGATTTGACGCATGGCGTAAAGCTGCGGGCATCACCAGTTGGCCAGACAATGCGTTGCGCCATTCCTTCGGCAGTTATCACCTTGCCCACTATGGAGACGAGGTTAAGACCGCGATGATTATGGGCCATCGTGACACCGAAGTTCTGCATCGGCATTACAAGGCACTGTGCAGCCCCGGCGATGCCAAACGCATTTGGAAATTGCGGCCTGTAGCGAACGCTTCGCGGAGGATTGTGCCGATGAAGGTAGCGGTCAATGAGTAAGACTTCTCTGTCATAGAAGACGATTTTCTCGTGCTGATTGGATTCGCATTGCTCGTCGCTTCCGAATTGGCGGATCACCGACAGCGGCAATGCGGAATTTGTCCAGCGCGGCGTCGAGTTCTGCCGGGTCGAACAGGACAGTGCGTCCAATCTTCCGAAAAGGGATGATGCGTCTAGCCATCCAGATTGAAAGCGTGCGCGGACTGATATTTGTATACTCCGCTGCTGCTTTCCGCCGTAGGTATTTACTCACCTGAGCGTCTCCATGGGAAACAATTCCTCTATATGCAAATTGAAGGCACGGCTCAGACAGCGCAATTGACGATCACTCACCACGTGATAACCGCCCTCCACCTTGGCAACGCCTTCACGACTGATGTCCCAGCCGTGGAGTTGCAATCTCGCCGCCAGCAAGTCTTGTGTCCATCCGCGTTCGCAGCGCAAGCGGCGAATCTGGGGTCCTACATCGTTCAGCCGTTCCATACACTATCCTCTGACTTGAGCTGACCGCGCGAAATGCATCATCAGCGAGGTCTTCACCAAACTGTCGTCCCTGATTTGGTTCTTCATCGGCTCTTATCATGGCATGTCAGCGTGTTTGTATTGTTCCCGAATGGGAACAATATTTAGAGCCCCTCCAACTGCCCGTGATTCATTTGTGTTCTATTACCGGGAAAATTGGACTGTCTCGGCTGCCCTGCCAAACCTGTGCCATTTCTTCATTCATTACCTCGCCCGGTATCATGGCAGGTCATCGTGCTCAGGCTGTTCGCAAGCGCGAACAGATTCTGGTGGTTGGCAGCGGTCTGACCCTTAAAACGCCTGTAATAAAACATCGGCACTTCTCAACAAGTGCCGATGTTTTGAGACACCGCGAAATGCCTGCGTTACAACCGGCGTTCCCGTTTACAAGATTCGCTGCGCTCGGCTGGTGTGTGATTAGGACTGCGCTATCACGGATATGCCCGTGACAAACGCCTGCTTATCCTCAACTCCGCCGTATCTGGCATCACGGGCGCCGACCGTCACGACTTTGCCGAGATCGAGTGCATCCCGTAGGGCCTTCAGATTCCAGCCCAGGATCACCACGTCCTGAGTCGGGAATGAGATCGTCAGTCGATCGGAAGGAGAATCCGTCTTTTCTTCAGAGGCTGGGTTCTTCTCCAGAACGCACTGGACAAGCTGCGCCAGCGGGAAACTGTGGCAACGTCCATCTTGCGCCACGAAATCCACCAACTGACACTCGTGGGATTTCCGTTGAACGCAGGCCGAGGAGTAATCACTGGTCCGCTGGGATGGCAAAGCACCCTTTAACATATCCTGATTCCTTTTGAGTTGTCTTGCTGCAATCTTGTTCTGATGGGGTTCGCCACGGCACGCAGATGACGGATGACCTGCGCCAGTCGGCGTCCACGGCGCAGCGAGCCACCGGGAATTCCGCGCCATGTGCGTCGCTGTGGCGTGCTGGTTTCATCCGGTTCGGACTGACCTTGCCGAGGAGACTGAATCAGCCCGGCCTTGAGGAGCGCATGTTCGACTCCGCTCAGTTCGATGGCGGCTTTGCGTTCTCTGGCGTCCCCAATTCTTTGTCGCAGCAGTTCTTTGTCGTCGGTGAAGATTTGGCAGCGTTCCTTGCCGCGCGAAATATCCACGTAGAATTGTCGCCGGTGAATGGCTGGCAGCGAAGGTGAACTCGCCACCACAAACACGTCCTGCACGGTTTGGCTTTGGGCGGCGTGCGACGTGACCGCGTACCCGTGCGCAAACCTTCGGAAATTGCGAGGCAGCCGCCGTCCATCCGACAGCCGAATCTCTCCCTGGTCAATGGCCTTGACCTGAACGATCTCGCCGTTCACGAATTCCTGTCCGCCAACTTTGCAGCGGGCCTGCAATAGGAGATTGTCCCCGGAGGCGACCGTCAGTTCCTTGGATTCGCACACGTCGAAGGTTTTCCCGCTGTCAGGACGAAACACCAGTTCTCGTCCATTCTCTTGCCGCACCCGCAATGCTTTCTTTTCAACAGCC
>CAVQMY010000038.1:0-65801 GCA_963713705.1 uncultured Verrucomicrobiae bacterium | reverse complement strand
CCCCATTCGGGAACAACATAAAGGCGATGACGTGCCATGATGAGAGCCGATGAAGAACCAAATCAGGTGCGTCAGCTTGGTGGAGACCTCAGCGACGCTGGTGATGTGTTTCGCGTAAGCGGCTCAAGTCAGAGGATAGTGTATGGAACGACTGAACGATGTAGGACCGCAGATTCGCCGCTTGCGCTGCGAACGTGGATGGACGCAAGACATACTGGCGGCGAAGTTGCAACTCCACGGCTGGGACATCAGTCGTGAAGGCGTTGCCAAGGTGGAGGGCGGTTATCATGTGGTGAGCGATCGTCAATTGCTCTGTCTGAGCCGTGCGTTCCATTCGCCTATCGAGGCATTTTTTCCCGTGGAGACGCTGAAGTGAACCCGCAATCTAGCTGCGAATCAACTGGATCAATTCAAGAGGGACAAATGAATGGCACTGCCGAAATCACCCGTAAGAACGTCGCCGTTGGCATCGAGCATCAGCTTCACGATGTTGAGGCGGTGGCAGGCATTCTTGGGGTCAGCAGCCGTTCCGTTTGGCGGCTGGTGGCCAGTGGTGAACTGCCCGAACCGCTGCGCGTGGGACGGTGTGCGCGATGGCCACTGTCGGACATTTACGGTTATCTTGACAGAATCAAACGACAGCGGGATGCTAGTCGGAGTGGGGGAAAGAGGTGGTCGCATGATTAACACGCTGCACAAACGAGGACGAATCTATTGGTTGAAGTACCGCGCGCATGAAGCGCGTGGTAAGCCGCAGGAGGTGTCGCTTGGCACGAGCGATAAGCAAGTGGCGGAGAAGCGGCGCTCTGAATTCGTGGCGGAGAAAGAGCGTGAACAAGCCGGGATTCTCGCCCCGAAGGAAATGCGCGTAGCCGCACAGCGGTCACTCAGTGATCACATCGAGGATTTTGTGACAGACATTCGCGCGCGAGGGAAGGCGGAGAAGTATGCTGACAACATCGAGATGCGGCTGAATCGCCTCGTGGCCGAGTGCCGATGGAAAACGGTGCGCGATGTTGGCGCAGATTCGTTCGCGGCGTGGCGGGCGCGTCAGAAGATGGCACCGAAAACACTCAACGAGTACCTCAACGCGGCCTCGGGATTGCTGAATTGGATGCAGCGTAGCGGACGCATCCCCGCCAACCCGCTGAAAGTGGTGGGCAAGGTCGAAATGCGCGGCCGGGAAACACGCCGGCGGCGCGCGCTAACGCTTGATGAGTTGCGGCGATTTCTCCAAGTGTCTGGATCGCGCAAGGCAGTGTATTTGACAGCAGTTTACACAGGATTGCGGCGCGGGGAATTGGAGCAGCTGGAGTGGTCAGATATTCGTCTGGACGACGTTGCGCAGCCGTTTATTGAAGTGCGGGCGTCCACCACGAAGAACCACGAAAAGGCCACCATCAAACTGCACAGTGATGTCGTGGCGGCGTTGCGAGAGAAGCGGGCAATGTGTGACGGGGCCGACGAGCGTGTCTTCACAGTTCCCAAGATCGAAACATTCCGCGCAGACCTGGATAAGGCAGGCATTCCCTACCGAGACGAGCGGGGACGGGTTGCGGATTTTCATTCACTGCGCGTCACGCTCTGCACGAATCTCCACAATGCAGGTGTGCCTGAGCGCACAGCAATGGAAATGATGCGGCACAGCGACCGCAGACTTACGGACAAGGTTTACACGGACACCTCGAAACTGCACACGTGGTCGGCGGTGGATAAGCTCCCCAGCGTGCTTCAGACGAATGAGGAATCACTGTCACAAATACTGTCACAAAATTCAGTCGCAGGCGGACAATCGGTGTCGCTGCCTGTCATTGATGGTGACACAGAGGATGTGCAGATTGAGGCCGTGGACATTGACGAATGTCGCGGTCAGTCACTTTCTGTCACGACGGGGCAGGATGAGAAATGGCGCGCCCAGCAGGAGTTGAACCTGCAACCTTTGGTTCCGTAGACCAAGGCGGCAAAGACGCGACCATTGGCCATCAAGCACTTGGATCATCTCCAAACCCATAAGTGTCACGCAACTGCTCAATCGTTTGCCTCTCCTCCGCTGTCGATCAGCAACGTATGGCTGGGCGTCGCCGCCAAGGCCCGGCCTCCGACCCAGATTCGCGCTCGGCCCCGGAGCATCGACCACCTCGCTGGGACTCGAACCTGCGCAAGAGACACGCCGGCTTGGTTGCCCGGTGGGGCGGGTTATCGAAGAAGCCATTCTGCTCGGCAAAGCATCGAAAGGGGAGCGGTGTTCCTGATTATGGCCAAGCCAGTGATATGGACGGTGGATGACGACCCGGACGTGCTGCGGGCCGTGGAGCGGGATTTACGGCGGCAATATGGAAACCGGTACCGGGTCATGGCCGCCGATTCGGGCGCGGGAGCGTTGGAATCGGTCAAGCAGTTGAAGTTGCGCAACGACCCGGTCGCGTTATTTCTGGTGGACCAGCGGATGCCGCGCATGTCGGGTGTGGAATTCTTGGAGGCGGCGCTGGAGTTCTATCCCGAAGCCAAGCGCGCTCTGCTCACGGCTTACGCGGACACCGATGCGGCGATACGCGCGATCAACTCGGTGAAGATCGATCATTACCTGATGAAACCGTGGGACCCGCCGGAGGAACGGCTCTACGGGGTCGTGGACGATTTGCTCGACGATTGGCAGGCGGGCTTCCGTCCGCCGTTTGAAGGAATTCGGATTGTTGGGCACCGCTGGTCGCCACATTTCACCCAGATCCGGGATTTTCTGGCGAGGAATTCCATTCCGTATCAGCTCTTGGACGCGGAAACTGATGAGACGGCGCGGCAGTTGATGGAGAGTTGCGGTGCTGATAGCAAACAGTTGCCCCTGGTTGTCTTTGCGGATGGCTCCCACCTTCCCGACCCGACTGCAGCGGCGGTGGCCGCCAAGCTCGGGTTAAGGACCAAGGCGGAGTTGCCGTTTTATGACTTGGCAATTGTGGGAGGCGGCCCGGCGGGACTGGCGGCGGCGGTCTATGGAGCTGCCGATGGGCTACGGACGCTGCTCATCGAGCGGGAGGCACCCGGTGGACAGGCGGGACGGAGTTCCCGGATCGAGAATTACCTTGGCTTTCCGACCGGGCTCAGTGGATTTGACCTCGCGCGGCGCGCGGTCAGCCAGGCCCGGCGGTTTGGCGTCGAGATTCTTGCGCCGCAGGAAGTCACCGGGGTCCGCGTGGACGGACCGTCGCGATTCGTCACGCTGGGCAACGGCACGGAAATCGGTTGCCGCGCGCTGTTGATTGCGACGGGTATTGCCTTCCGCAAAGTCGACGTGCCGGGCGTGGAGGAATTGAACGGCGCCGGGGTTTATTACTACGCGCCGATGACCGAAGCGCTCTCCTACAAGAACGAGGACGTGTACATTGTTGGCGGGGCCAATTCGGCCGGCCAAGCCGCGATGTATTTTTCCAAGTATGCGCGGAGCGTCACAATGCTGGTCCGTGGCGATTCCCTGTCGGCGAACATGTCGCAGTACCTGGAAGACCAGATTCGCGCCACGAAGAATATCATCGTGAAGTTGAACACGAGCGTGATGGAAGTGAAGGGCAGCGGACGCTGCGAGACCATCACGCTGATGAATACAAAGACCTGCGCGCGGGAAACCGTGCCCGCCAGTGCGCTGTTGTTTTATGTCGGCGCCGTCCCGTACACCGATTGGCTGAACAACCTCGTGGAGCGGGATGCGCAAGGATATATCATTTCGGGGACGCATTTGATGCGCGAGGGGAAACGTCCCCGGGGCTGGCTGCCGGACCGTGATCCGTTTATGCTTGAGACCAGCGTTCCGGGAATTTTCGTGGCCGGTGACGTGCGGCATGCCTCCACCAAGGGCGTCACGTCCGGGGTCGGCGAGGGGGCGATGGCTGTGAAGCTTATCCATCAATATCTCAGCACGGTGTAACCATGGACGCATCGACTCTACAGGAATTGCAGAAGGTCCCGCTCTTTTCCACCTTGTCCCAGGGACAAAGCAGTTGCCTCGAGCTGGGAGAGATCATCCAACTGGAAGCCGGCAAAGTGTTGGCGCGGGAGGGAGAACCGCTGGACGTTTTCTACCTGCTGTTGGAAGGCGAGATGCGGGTCAGCAGAAACTACGAGAACCAGGCGGTTTTGATGGGCATCACCAAACCGGGAATGTTCCTGGGCGAGATCTCCCTGTTGCTCGACAGTCCGAATCTGGCGACGGTGCGCACGCTGAAACCCTGCCGGTTGTTTCGTCTGGGCAAGGACGGGTTCTGGCGGATGCTGAGTGGCTGTCCGTCGGTGGCGAGCCAGATCTTTCGCACGATGGCCACGCGGGTGCGGAACATGGAGGGCTATTCCCAGCAGCGCGAGAAGCTCGCGTCCCTTGGGACGATGGCGGCTGGTCTCGCACATGAATTGAACAACCCGGCAACGGCGGCGCGTCGGGCATCGGCCAATTTGCGGGAGGTGGTGGACAACCTGCAATCGTGCGCGTGCGAACTGCATGAATCATTGAAGCCCGAACATTGGCAGCCGCTCGTTGATGCTTCGCAGAACGCCATCGCCCGCCTGGCAAAATCCGCGCCGCTCGATTCGGTCGCGCGCAGCGACCGCGAGGACCAGCTTGCGACGTGGCTGGAGCAACACGGCGTGGCCGACGGTTGGAAGCTGGCGCCGGCATTTGTGACGGCCAATATGAGCGATGCGGAGCTTGCGACCCTCGCGAGGACGCTTCCCCGTGAGGCACTGGATCATGCCTTTGGGTGGTTGGAAGCGAGTCTGTCGTTGCATTCGTTGCTGAATGAAGTGGACGGCAGCACGACGCGCATTTCGGAACTGGTCAAGGCCGTCAAGGCATATTCGTACATGGACCAATCGCCGATGCAGGAGGTTGACGTGCACGAAGGAATCGAGAACACGCTGACCATGCTCGGCCACAAGCTCAAGAACGTTACGGTCACACGCAAATACGATCGCGCCATTCCGCGGATCATGGCCTACGGCGGCGAGCTTAACCAGGTGTGGACGAACTTGCTCGATAACGCCATCGACGCTGTCAAAGGAACGGGGAAAATTTGTGTTGCCACGTTTCTGGATGACGACCAGGTGGTGGTGGAAATTGCCGATGACGGAAACGGCATTCCACCGGAAGTCCAGTCGCACATCTTCGAGCCGTTCT
The DNA here is from genome assembly GCA_963713705.1 of uncultured Verrucomicrobiae bacterium. Classification (GTDB taxonomy): domain Bacteria; phylum Verrucomicrobiota; class Verrucomicrobiia; order Palsa-1439; family Palsa-1439; genus Palsa-1439. The sequence continues at coordinate 60,643 of CAVQMY010000038.1, read as the reverse complement.
ACACCACGAAAGGCGTCGGGTCGGGTACAGGCCTGGGCCTGGTGATCAGCAGTCGTATCGTGGCCAACCGGCATGGTGGCGAAATCGAATTCGAATCCGTGCCGGGCGACACGCGCTTCAAGGTGAGACTGCCGATCAAGCAATCTCCGCATTCGCTCAATGAATGATCCTGAGGCAACGACTCATTGGCGGCCGTTGCGTTAGCGATGAAATCGAAAAATTGAGAAACCACCCTGTGTTGCAACTCATCGAAAGAAAGGGGTGGCGAGGATGATTCGGCACGAAGGAGACTCTCGATTCGTAGATTCGCTGCGGAACGCAGATGGTGTTCACGCTATTTTATCGAGCCGGTCGGGTAAACTGAATGAGACCCACTGTACGGAGGTGATCGATGTCGATGGCCCTGCAAATTGCACTCTTCCTGGCTTCGGTGGCCGTGGTGGTGTTTGTCCTGTTCCTCATTCCAGTGTTCATCGGACTGCGTAAGCACGTGGCGCACGCAACGCGCCAACTCGACGAGTTGCAATCTGACGTGAAACTGCTGGTTCACGATTCGCGGACCATGGTGCAGAATGTCGACAAGCTCACCAGCCGGGCCCATCAGCAATTGGATGAGGTGGACAAGATCGTTCGAATTGTCCGGGCGTGGTCGGAGCGCGCCAACCGTATTGTGGAGGAGGTGGGTGACGTCGTCGAAGCCCCGATCTTCACGGTGACACGGATTATCGACATCGTTCACAGGGGCTTGGGTGTCTTATTGGATGTGGTTGCGAAAAGGAATCATCAACCAGAACCAAAGGATACTGAAAGCCTCCGCAGAGATTAGTTCCGTGGAAGTCGACCGTTGCTCGGACAAAGAATTCGTCATGAATGACATTCTCAATTTCATGGCTCGCTACGGGTTGTTGTTGGTGTTCTTGGTCGTCTTCGTGGAACAATTGGGCGCCCCTCTGCCGTCTCCGCCGTTCCTATTGGCGGCGGGCGGACTGGCGGGCGTCGGCAAAATGAATGCCCTGCTCGTACTCGTGCTGGGCACCTTGGGCGCATTGCTGGCGGACAGCATCTGGTTCTACATCGGCCGCTACCGCGGTAATCGCGTTCTAAAACTTCTCTGCCGCATTTCGCTCGAGCCCGACACGTGCGTCCGACGTACCGAGGATGTTTTCGTAAAGCACGGTATGCGAGGCGTGGTGGTGGCGAAATTTGTTCCTGGCCTCGGTACGGTCATGCCACCGCTGGCGGGGCTGTATCGGGTGGATGTCCGCCGGTTTCTTTTCTTCGACGGGCTGGGCGGCTTTTTATATGTGGGGTGCTTCGTGCTGCTGGGGTTCCTGTTTCGCAACCAGCCGAAGGGCTGAGAGCGACTGGGGCGCGGCGCGTTTGTAGTGCTGGTGTCATTGCTCATCGCGTACATCGCCTTCAAATACATCCAGCGGCAGCGGGCGTTGCGGCAACTGCAGATGGCTCGGATTACGGTGGAGGAGCTGCGGCAGCGGTTGGATATGGGGCAGGAAACCTTCATCGTGGATGTGCGTTCCACCCTCGCCGCCAAGAGCGATCCCTATCGCATTCCCGGCGCGCGGCACCTGCTTCTGGAAGAAGTGCAAAACTGGATCCTCGAAATCCCTCGCGATCAGGAGGTGGTGCTGTATTGTTCCTGTCCGAATGACGCGAGCGCCGTTCGTACGGCATTGATTCTATACAAGCGGGGCATCACACGCGTCCGTCCATTGGCGGGCGGGATCGATGCATGGCGGGAGCGGAACTATCCGCTGGAACCGCACCTCGGTTTCGCCGCGCAGGAACCAACCCGATGATTTCCGCCATCGCCCCTGTCCGTTACCGCGTGCGCCTTGGCCAACAACGGCGTGAACACGGAGATGTTTGAGGCCGGGTTGACCTGGTCTTTCTACCGGCGCGCAGAACCATCACATCCGTCCGGCGGGTTTTGCCCAAGTGTTGACGAGTTCGATGATTTTGTTGGATTCTGATTGTCTATGAGTCTGGTCAATTCCAACGCGGTCACAGCGCCGCCAGCGGCACCGGGCGAACTCGTGAAGCGTTTGTTGCCGTGGCTGGTCGCCGTGGCCTTCTTCATGGAATCGCTCGACACGACGATTCTGAACACGGCCGTCCCCGCCATCGCCAAGGCGCTGGCGGTCGCCCCGCTCAGCATGAAGGCGGTGCTGTCGAGCTACACGTTGAGCCTGGCGGTGTTCATTCCGATCAGCGGCTGGATGGCGGACCGGTTCGGCACGCGCCGGGTGTTCTCGTCGGCGATCGGCCTGTTCACGCTGGGGTCGTTTCTCTGCGGCATTTCGAGCAACATCCACGTGCTCGTCGCCTGCCGCATCCTGCAAGGCTGCGGCGGAGCCATGATGGTGCCGGTGGGCCGGCTGACCCTGGTGCGGACGTTCGCCAAATCGGAACTGATCCGCGCCATGAGTTTCGTGGCCATCCCCGGTCTGATTGGCCCGATGCTCGGGCCCATCGCCGGCGGTTTCATCGTTGGGTACTTTCATTGGCGGGTGATCTTTTTCATCAACCTGCCGATTGGCCTGCTCGGTTTGTATCTGGTCTATCGGCATCTGCCGGATTATCGGGAAGAACATCCCCATCCGCTCGATCTCATCGGACTGATCCTGTTCGGCTCCGGCATCGCGCTGCTGTCGTATGTGCTGGAAGTGTTTGGCGAGCACACGCTGAGCGGGCGCGCCATCCTGGGGCTGTTGGTGATTTCCGCCGTGTCTGCTCGCGGGTTATGGACTGCGGGCGACCCACACCGAGTTTCCGTTGCTGCGGCTGACCTTGTTTCGCATTCGGACCTTTCGCGCGTCGGTCAGCGGCAGTTTTTTCACCCGCCTGGGCATCGGCGGAATCCCCTTTCTCTTTCCGCTGCTTTACCAGGTGGGCCTCGGGTTCACGCCGATTCAATCCGGCCTGCTGATGATGCCGCAGGCGTTGGCCGCCATGAGCCTGAAGCTGACGATGCCGGGCATTCTGAGGCGCTTCGGCTACCGCGCGTGTCTTGATTTCCAACACCGTGATCCTCGGCCTGCTCATTGCCCTGTTTGCGACCATCGGCGCGGGCACGCCGGTGTGGCTCATTGTCGCGCAGGCGTTTGTCTTCGGGTTCTTCACCTCGCTGCAATATACGAGCATGAACACGCTGGTTTATGCCGATGTCACCGAGGAACAGGCCAGCAGCGCCAGCACCATCGCCAGCACGATGCAGCAGATGTCGATCAGTTTCGGCATCGCGACGGCGTCGCTGGTCACGGCGTTCTTCATTCCCGACCGCTTTCACACCAGCGCGCCGGAAATGATTCACGGCATTCACCAGGCGTTCCTGGTCCTGGGCGGATTGACCGTTCTCTCCGCCATCGTTTTCCGCGAATTGAAAAACGATGACGGCGACACGCGTCAGCCTGCACATGGTCATTCACCATGCCGGGTAATGACACGGCCATGCGCCAACGATTTTTCAGCGGGTGGGTGCTTTATCAACCTGCCCACCGCTTCTGGTCCGAGGCCAAGCATCTCCGCCCACCGCGCGCGGAATGGGCGCGGCCACACCCTGGAGGGCTCATCGCTTTGGGGTTGAATCGGGCCAATCGAGTTGGCAACTCAAATTCCACGTCAGGGGAGTAACGGAAACGTGGCGTCTGTGACAAAAGCATGCGATGTCGCTGTCTTCCTCCAATGTGGCCCCGGGAGACTCGACTTCAACGCGCAGCTTATAGGGCTCGGCAAAGATTCGTTTGCCGGGGCGCGCAAGAACAAAGTGGCTTTGGCGACTTTGGCGAGTGACTTCGAATGGCGTGGAGGGAGTTGCGTCGTGAGGCAAGTTGATATTAAGCACCGCGAAGTGTGGAGGCGGGCGCCTGGCGAGTAGCTCAGATGCAAACTTTGAAATGAAGTATTTCGGCGCTGCCCAATCCAGGGCGCTGAATTCCGATGAATGATGCTGTGATATTGGAGTTTCCCTTGAAACAGCCATCGCCGGTATATCGTAAGAATCAGCCTCGAACGCTGCTCCGAGGGTGCCGCTTGTAAAAACTGAAAGGCCCAAGTTCTCCCCGTAATTAATTCCGCTAATGCACAAGGCGGGCTTTCGATCACAGAGCTCCAAGACGGCATGGGCCACTGCCAGGGCGGGTGAACCATGAACTCCGTATGCAGGAACCAGGGCGTCCCCAATCCGAAACGACTGAGCACTGATGATTCCGTTACGTGGATCGTTCGGGAAGGCGCGACTCATACTGGTTTGCTGCGTTTGAGGAGCTACGCAAATCACATCGCCCAGTTCAATTACTGCTTCCGCGGCGGCCCTCAGACCGGGGGAATCGATGCCGTCATCATTCGTAATGAGAATCAGATCTTTCATAATGCTCCTGCGAGGATACTGTCGGGGCTTCGCGAAAGTCAAACCCACGACCCGCTTGCTCGGCAACCGGGATCACGGGACACCACCGCAGGTACGCGATCCAGGCGTCTGCGGGTCATCGGGCTACGGGCGGCAATCAGAAGGCCGCTCGACGGGCTGTAACTGTCTGAAAGCCAGCCCGGCGCGAGGGAGATTCCGTGCCATCAGGCGGGCAACGGGCTTGAAGTCAATGTTGAACGTGGCATACTTGCGACCAGACAGGCTGAAAACGCCAATGATGGTCGTGGGCTTGGGTCGACGTGTGCTTCGTGAATAAAAAAGAGAACAGACCGAATACGGACAATCCATATCGAGATTCCCTGGCGGGGCTTGCGATCGCTGACCCGGTCAAGGCCTTCTTCGATTGGTGTATCGAACGGGACGCCATACGCGTCAGACGCGAAGCTGGCGAGCCGCCACCTTGGAGCCAGGACCCCATATTTCAGAAGGGCCGATTTTTGAATGTATTTCGAGAAGATGACAAGGGCACAAGAGCGGTTCTGCGCTTTGCTGATCCGGTGAAAGAGTCGCACACCGATCTGATTCACGCACTGTTCTTCGCCCGTTGGTGCAATCAGCACACCACCCTGAACGCGCTTAACCCGAGCATTCTGAAGACCCCCAAAGAACTCCGCCATGCCCTCTTGCACGAAGTAAAACAGCCGTGGGCCTCTGACGTATATCCCGTGGTGCCGGTTCAGTGGGAAGGGCGTGAATACGAGCGCTTGGATGCCTGTGTCGAGTTGTTCCCTCGCTGCCTTGGCTTTTTGGTTGGGTGCATACAGGGTGCGCGGGGCAACGTGATGTCCGCCAATGACGCTATCAATGCCCGTTTCAAGATGAGCAATGATTTCCCCATCTTCATGGCGTTGGTGGATCTTGCTTTGTTCGCACCCGATCTGATCAGGCTGGACAGTCCGGTTCCCACCGGCATCGGCGCAGCCCCCTACCTTGATCTGCTGCAAGGGCACTTGAAATGCGCCAACCACCAGGCGACCGCCGAGAAGATGATCAAACTACAAGCGACCTACTGGCCCGAGGCGCGGAGGAACTTCACGCCCATAGACATCGAGTATCTCTCCTGCGAGTGCCGGAAGTACTTCAGCTATGTCAACGGCACCAAGAAGTTTGAGGGCAAGAACCTGTTCATCCCGAATTAGCGCAGGCGAGTTTGTCGTTCACCAATTCTGGATTCCAAGGGGTCGAAGAAACCGCTCGTCCACCGGCCACGGAAACGCCGCCCCGCCTCCCGGAGAATAGCTTGTTGCACGGTGCGGGGTCTGGTAGGGTGCGCTGACGTGAAAACGGTCGCTTTCGACGACTTGGTGCGGCTGCCGGTGGCCCGTGACTACGAGGCGGCTTTCCGCAAGGCAACCGGCGTATCGCTGACGATGGTGCCGCCCGACGGGCAGCGGCGCGCCGCCTTTGGTGGCGGACAGAATCCGTTTTGCGCGCTCGTTTCCCAGACACCCGAGGGCTGCAAGGCGTGTGGCGACACCGAATCAGCCGCGCTGCAGCGCGCGGCGCTGAAGCAGGCGCCACAACAGGTTTATTGTTATGCGGGTCTCACGATTGTGGCCGTGCCGGTACTGATCGGGGGACAACATGTGGCCACGTTGTTGAGCGGGCAGGTGCTGCGTCGTGAACCGACGCAACGAGACTTTGCGATGGTTGCCAGGATGCTGGGCGATGGCTTGGATGTCGAAGACGAAAAGAAGGCGCGGCAGGCGTATTTTGCCACCCCTGTCGTGACGGTGGAGCGGTTCCAGGCGATCGTGGAATTGCTGACCGTGTTCGCCCAGCAACTGGGTGAGTCTGCCAGCCAGCATCTCATGGCTTGGTCCAATGACGAGCCGCGTCCTGTGGTCCTGGCCAAGGAGTTTGTTCAGGCCCACGCGGAGGAAGAGATCACGCTGGCGCAGGTGGCGCAGCACGCTCACGTCAGTTCGTTTTATTTCTGCAAGCTGTTCAAGAAAACCACCGGGATGACCTTCAGCGAGTATGTCGCGCGCATCCGCATCGAGAAAGCCAAGAAACTGCTCCTGGATCCAGTGGCGCGCATCAGTGAAATCGTCTATGCAGCGGGGTTTGGATCGATTCCGCAGTTCAACAGCCTGTTCAAGCGGTACGTGGGCATGGCTCCCAGCCAGTACCGGGACACCGTCCGCTCCCAGTTGAGCCGCTGAACTTGCGATCCGCCGTCGCGGCAGGCCAATATCCAAGAAGCAATTGCCAATCGGCAAGTAGCCCCCCTCCCGAGTTTCCGTTACAAGAATCCCCGACAAACGATGCAGCGTGAGCGCATGCTCTGTGTCCGCCCTTGCCCGACGGCACCGGCTGGTTGACGCCAGGAGATGAACGAGAGCAACCAGAGGAGAATCATGAACCGATTCCATTTACTCACCCCCCGACGGCGCGCCAGCCTCGCGGTCGCCGCGGTTAGCGCGATGTTCGTGGGTGCGGTGGCTGTCACGATTGCCAGGGCCGCCGACACCGTCCCCGCGAAAAAGAAACTGACCGGCGCGGAGTTGTACGCCATCAATTGCAATCGCTGCCATAGTGAGCGTTATCCGACCGAGCGGACCAAGGGCCAGTGGAAAACCATCATGACGCATATGCGTGTGCGGGCGAATCTCCCCGCGACGCAGGCGAAGGAGATCCTCAAGTATCTCCAGGAAAACGCTGGCTCCAACCCCTGAGGACTGACGCGAATGAAGAACTCGATCCTTGATATTGGGAGTTACCGTCGCCGCTGGTGCGCTGGGCGTTCTCCTACCGTGGCAGGCCAGCGCCGTCACGGATGAGCAATTCCAGGCGCTGCAGCAGCAAATGCAGCAGCAGTCACAACAAATCCAGGACCTGCAGAAGTCTCGACCAGGAGGACCAGCAGGAGATCCAGAAGTTGAAGGAGCAGATCGGCGCCACGCAGAAGACGACCGACGAAACGCAGAAGAAACCGGACGACACCCAGAAGAAGGTCGAAGAAACGCAACAAACCGCGACGGCAGCCGCGGAGGCGGTCGCCAAGGTGCAGCCAACTGTTCCTGTTCCCAGCGAAGGAATCCTGGCGACCCATAACGTTTCGCTTGTTGGGGACGCGGAAGTCCAATTCGGAAAAACGGAGGGCCAGCACAGTACGTTCGTAATGGCTGATTTTGCCCCGATTTTCTTGTATCGAGCCGGCGACAACGTGTTGTTCGAAGCCGGATTCGACATCATGCTCAATAACAACTTCGATGCGAGCGGCAACCGTCAGGCTGGCAGTTCGACGTCGGTGAATATGAGTTTTGCGACGCTGGATTATCTGTTCAATGATTACGTCACGCTCGTCGCCGGGGAGATGTTGTTACCGCTCGGCACCTACAGCGAACGCGGGGCGGGATGGCTCAACAAGTTTCCCGACGATCCGTTGCCGCGAACCGTACTGCCGGAGAGTGGCATCGGCGTGCAGTTGCGCGGCTCCAAGGCCATCGGAGACTCCGGCCAAATGGTCACCTATGCTGTTTATGGCATCAATGGACCGTCGTCGGCCGATGGAACGGGAGCGGCAACGCAACCTTGATCTGGGCGGTAATGTTGGTGATACGCCCAATTGGCACTCCGATCCCAGCGGTGGTGGTCGCATCGGGTGGTTCTACCCTTGGAAAGCTCATTATGATGTTGAATTGGGAGTTTCTGGCCAGTCGGGAACATGGGACGATGCCGGGAGACTGTTGTGGTCAGCCACGGTCGTCGATGCCGCAGTTCACCTCAGTCCCTATATCGAAGCGAAAGGCGAGTGGATGTATACCTGGGAAGAGACGAACGACCATGGCACGATCGCTCCGCAGGGCTGGTGGGTTCAAGTCGGTTACAAGTTGGGGGGATTGGAATTGGAACTTCCGATGATCAACAGCCTCGAATTGGTGTATCGGTACGATACAGTCAAAGACGGTCTCGGGACGGAGACGGACCGGAACTACCCTGGGCTGCGTGTACTACATCACGAACACGTTCCAGTTCGAGGGCGACTACGAATTCGTCCACAGCACCGATCACGCGCAGGCAAACAACGAGCTCATCCTCCAACTCTCCTATGGGTTCTAACGAAAGAGACCAAGAAATATGAACAAGCAAACCAGACTCTCGATCGCACTGATCGGCATGGCCGCGATCGCTCTGATCTGGATCCTGCCCGCACCGTGGTGGCCGAAGATCAACTCGACGCGGAGACCAAAGCCCGTGTCGAGCGCTTTGAGAAGGGACCGGCGACGGTGGATGTCTCCAAGTATCCCGACGGCATCAAGGAGAACTACGAGGTGTTCACCGAGAAATGCACGCAGTGCCACAAGCTAAGCCGCCCGATCAACTCCGACTACGCGCTGCCGGACGAATGGTCGCGCTACATCAAACGGATGATGCACAAGCCCGGCTCCGGCATCAACGCGACGGACGGCAAGAAGATCTACGACTTCCTGGTCTATGACTCCAGCGTTCGCAAGAAGACGATGCTGGACGACAAACTGGCGAAGGCCACGCCTGAAGAAAAGGCCGCCGCCGAAAAGAAGATCGCCGAAATCCACGACAAGTACGACCAGAAGTAGTGCGTTGATCGATGACGTATTCCGTCGAGCTGCCGGACGTGAACTACTTCACGCGGCAGGTCTCCTGCCGCGAAGGGTGTCCCGGTCCGCACGGATTCCGGCGGATACGTGCAGGCCATTGCGGAAGGCCGTTACGAAGATGCCTACATCATCGCCCGCACGCCGAATCCGTTCGCCTCGATCTGCGGCCGGGTCTGCGCCGCGCCGTGCGAAGCGAAATGCCGGCGCGGCGCGCTGGATGCCGCCGTTTCCATCCGTGCGCTGAAACGGTTTGTCTCCGAAAGCTTTGGTGTCGAGTCGGACGACTTCGATCTCGGCCGCGTTTATCCGGAACTGCGCGACCTGCACCGCGCACGCGTCGGCGCCGGCCGCAAAGTCGCGGTCATTGGGGCTGGGCCGGCCGGCTTGTCCTGCGCCCATGAATTGGCGCTGATGGGGTTTGCGCCGACGGTGTTCGAGGCGCAAAAGATCGCGGGCGGGATGCTCGTGCTGGGCGTGCCGGAATACCGGTTGCCGCGCGAGATCATCCAGGCGGAGATCGAGGCGATCGAGTCGCTAGGCGTGGAAATACGGTTGAACTCACGGCTCGGCCGGGATTTCGCGCTGGCGGACCTCAAGCAGCGGGGCTTCGAAGCGTTCTTCCTTGGCATCGGCGCGCACAAGAGCCGCGAACTGGCCATCGAAGGCGTTCAACTCGACGGTGTGCTTCGCGCGATTGAGTTTCTCCTGAACATCAACCTCGGCTTCCGCGTTCAACTCGGACGCAAGGTGGTCGTCATCGGCGGCGGCAACGTGGCGTTCGACGTGGCGCGTTCGGTTATCCGGCAGGCGGAACGGTTCGCCGACATGAGCGAAGCGGAACTGCGCGCCGCGTTGCACTCGGCTGCGACCGCGCTGGAGGAGCTGACCGCCCGCGAGGCGGAGCCGCCCGATGAAGTCCGCCTCGCCCTGGACGTGGCCCGCGAAGCCATCCGCAAGGGCGTGCCGGAAGTCCACATGTACTGCCTGGAGAACCTCGACGAGATACCGGCGGCGCGGGAAGAGATTGAAGAAGCCGAGAAAGAGGGCATCCGACTGCACACGCGGTGGGGCCCGAAAAAAATCGTCGGCGCGGACGGGAAGGTCACCGGCATCGAGTTGATCAAGGCCAGTCGGGTACTTGATGAGAACCGCCGGTTCAACCCGCAATTCATCGAAGGCAGCGAAGAGATTGTCGATTGCGATACCGTGGTACTGGCGATCGGCCAGTCGGCGGACCTTTCGTGGATCCGGCCCGAGGACAATTTGAAGCTCACGCCGCGGGGCACATTGCAGACCGACTCCCAAACCATGGCCACATCGCGGCCGGACATTTTCGCCGGTGGCGACGTGGCGTTCGGCCCGCGCATCATCATCACGGCGGTCGCCGAGGGTCAACGCGCCGCGCGGTCGATTGCGAAGTTTCTCACCGGCGTGGTGCCGGAAACCCCGAGCAAGGTGCGCGTCACGATCTACGACACCGACCAGTACCGGATGCACGCCGGACTACGAAAAGATGGAGCGGCACGCGCCGCCGATGTTGCCCCTCGACCGGCGCATCGGCATTGCCGAGGTGGAGAAAGCGTATCCGGAGCCGGACGCGGCCTTCCAGGCGACGCGCTGCCTGAAATGCCACGTCAGCCCGGTGTTCGACGGCGACGAGTGCATTCTGTGCGGCGGGTGCGCCGACGTTTGCCCCGAGAATTGCCTGCGGCTGGTGGACGTGGCAAGCCTGCGCGGCAATGAGACACTGCAGGCGGCGTTCGTTGCCCGGTACGGTCGCGTGCCCGGCCCCGGCGAACAAGGCGCGATCATCAAGGACGAAACCCGTTGCATCCGCTGCGGCATGTGCGCCGTGCGTTGTCCGACCGGGGCGATGATGATGGAACGGGTGGAGATATTGCCCGGCATGAACGAGCCAAAGAACAATGGATTGTCGCGCCGAGATTTTTTTCAACTGGCCCTCGGCTGGTGTGCCGCGTTGTTTGCGTTTGGCGCATCGGTGGCGGCGGCGGCCCGGTACTTCGTGCCGAATGTGTTGTACGAGCCGGACCAGCGGTTCAAGGCGTTGAAACCGGAAGATTATCCGGAAGGCGCGACGTTCCTGCCCGACCTGCGGGTGTTCCTGATCCGCAAAGGCAACAGCTTCCGCGCGGTGTCAGCGATTTGCACGCACCTTGGGTGCACGGTCAACCGCAACGCCAACGGCCCCGGCTTTCATTGCCCGTGTCACGGCAGCCAGTTTAACGACAACGGCGTCGTGACCGGCGGGCCCGCGCCCAAACAGTTGCCGTGGTTTCTCGTGAGCCTGAGCCGGGACGGGCGGTTGGTGATCGATACCGCGGAACTGGTCAACGCGGACAAATACCTCGTGGTTTGACATGCTCAAGCGACTCTGGGACAAATTCCGCGGCTCGCGAGTGGGCCGATCGATCTTCCGCGTCGGGTTGCCGGCGAGCAACCTGGAACGGGCGCAGGCAGCGGTGTCGAGTTTCGTGCTGCACGTCCAGCCAGCCAAGGTCAACAAGCGGACGCTAAAATTCAGCACGACGCTCGGGTTGGGGCTGATTTCGCTGTACCTGTTCATCATCCTCGTCGTGACCGGCACGCTGCTGATGTTTTACTACGTGCCCTCGACCGACCAGGCGTACCAATCGATGAAAGACCTGGAGTTTGTCGTCACGGCGGGGCAGGTCTTGCGCAACATGCACCGCTGGGCGGCGCATCTGATGGTGATGTTTGTCGGGCTGCACATGTGCCGGGTGTTTTACACGGCGGCCTACAAGCCGCCGCGCGAATTTAACTGGGTGCTCGGCCTGGGATTGTTTTTGATCACGCTCGGGCTCTCGTTTCACCGGATATCTGCTGCCGTGGGACCAGTTGGCGTACTGGGCGATCACCGTCGGCACGAACATTGCCGGGTACGCGCCCGTGATCGGGGCGAAGATGAAATTCATCATGCTCGGCGGGCACACGGTCGGGCAGTCCGCGCTTATCCGGTTCTTACGTGTTACATGTGATGGTGTTGCCGGGCGTGGCGTTTTTTCTCATTGCGATCCACATCTGGCGGGTGCGCAAAGACGGCGGCCTGGCCCGCCCGGATGAACCGTTGGCCACCCAGGAGGAAATGCCGGCCACGGGGCTGCCGCAGACGAAGTCGTACGGTTTGATGGAGCTGGCCCGCGGCACCACGCCGATGGTGGGCGTCGATCCCGACGACGAAGTGTTCACGTGGCCGCATTTGGTGTTCCGCGAGATGCTGGTGTTCATGGGGGTGGCGGCGTTGTTGCTGGTCCTGGCGATTTTCTGGAACGCGCCGCTGGAGGAATTTGCCAATCCGGTCCATCCGCCGAATCCGGCGAAAGCGCCGTGGTATTTCCTCGGGCTGCAGGAACTTGTCGCGCATTCGGCGTTCTGGGGCGGAGTGGCGGTACCGACATTGATCGTCGTCGCGCTGGCCGTGCTGCCGTACGTGGACCGCAAACGTCGGGGAGTCGGCACCTGGTTTTCCGGTGAGCGCAAGGTCGCGATCACGATTTTCACGATCTGCCTGGTGACGATGATGGCGCTGACGGTGATCGGCAGTTTGTTCCGCGGACCGAACTGGCGGTTTCAGGTGCCTTGGAAACCCAACGTCGTCACGGAGGAGGCATCGCCATGACGGAAGCGACCCCTTCGTTGCGCAAGCTGTACCCGTGGTTCACGGTGCTCGGATTGCTGGTTGGCGGACTGGTGATCGCCGCGTTCTACAAGGACCAATTCCGCGAATGGAAACTCTGGCAGCGCGACTACCAGAAGCAGGAGCTGGCTCGCGCCGTCAATGATGCGCAGCGCGAGGCGGCCGAGCGAATCCCGATCGAGATCAAGCAGATCGTCCTGCCCGACGCTCGATCGCGTGGACCGGTGCACGACGTGCCACATCGTCGTGGAAGACGCCAGCTACTCCGGCTTCAAGGAACCGCTCGCGTACCATCCGAACCACGCGCAACATCCGTTCGAGAAGTTTGGCTGCACGGTTTGCCATCAGGGCCAGGGGCGCGCGACGACGCGCGACGCGGCGCACGGCCACGTCGAACATTGGGAGCACCCCATGTTGGCGATGAAATACATCGAATCGTCTTGCGCCAAGTGCCATTTACCGACCGACATCCCGGGCGCGCCGAAGCTGGCGAAGGGACGGGCGTTGTTTGAGGAACTGGGGTGCATCGGCTGTCACAAATTGCACGGGACCGGCGGGGTCATCGGGCCGGAGTTGGATGGGGTTGGGGCGCGGCGCAGCCCGGAATGGCTGGGCAAACATTTCCACAATCCCTCCGAGGTGACGCCCGGCTCGGCGATGCCGCCGATCAAAGTCGGTGATGAAGAGATCGAGGATTTAACGATGTACATGCTGAGCCTGACGGGGGAACGGCTGAGCGCGTACTTCGTGTCCATGAAGACGCTGCCCGGTCCCGAGGCGGGTCGGGCGTTGTTCGAGGAAAAGGGGTGCATTGGGTGCCACAGCCTCGGCGGCAAAGGCGGCACGGTCGGTCCGGCGCTCGACGAGGTTGGCAAACGGCGCAACCCGGACTGGATTGTCGCCCATTTCCGCAATCCACAGGCGGTCACGCCCGGCAGCGTGATGCCGCGGTTTGATTTTAGCGATGAACAGATTCGCGCGCTGACGGAATTCCTGTTGACGAAGATCGACCCGAGCGTGGTTGGCTATTTGAAGATTCCCTCGCTGATGACGCCCGTGGAACGCGGGAAGGCGGTATTCCGGAAATACGGTTGCGCCGGTTGCCACGGCCTCGATGGCAGGGGTGGGATCCCCAACCCCAACGCCAAGACGGCCCAGCAAGTGCCCGGGTTGATGTATGTGGCCGACAGTTACACGCGGGAGGAACTGCAAAAGCGAATCCTCAACGGCCAACGGGAGATTACAGTGATGGATCCGAAGCGTCCGCCGCCGCCTTTGTACATGCCGCCGTGGCGGGACAAGATCGGCGAGGGCGAGGTCAACGATCTCGTCGAATATTTGATGAGCCTCATGCCCAAGGGCGAGAAGATGGAGTTCTAGGTTCCAGCTCGATTGATATTGCGAGTCGGATGCCGTGGCGCCCACGTTGCGAGAGCATTACAGGTCTAAGAAGTGGCGCGCCCAGCAGGAGTTGAACCTGCAACCTTTGGTTCCGTAGACCAACGCTCTATCCAATTGAGCTATGGGCGCAACTACAATGTTTACAGTGATGTTTTGAGCATTTCCCGATGCTAAAATATTGTGCTTGCAACTCAGACTTGCAACCTTTAGAATGCGTTCACTATGAAAGCCACTCGTAAGAGCCAAGCCCTAGAGAAGACCAATATCCCCTGTCTCTACCGTTCTGCCGATTCGGGCATCTTTTACGGCATCTTTACCCGCAAGGGCGACCAAGTGAAAAGGTCACTCAAAACCACTGACAAAGAACTGGCACGTCGCCGCCTTGAAGATTTACGCCAAAAGGTCGCTAGACTCAACACCAAAGACGGTAAGGCCATCCTCTTCGGCGACTTCGCCAAACGCTGGCTCGATGCTGCTGGTGGAACGATGAAACCGTCTAGCCGCCAGCGCCGACAGTCGGCGATTACCGCGCTGAAGCCCTACTTCACGAATACCGTTCGTGGCATCGACAAGAGCCAAGTCGATTCGTGGGCCGCATCGCGGAACAAGACAGTATCCGCCCGCACGTTCAATATCGAGCGCGAAACACTAATTCAGATTCTCGACTACGCTGTACGCGAAGGGTTGATTCTGGAGAATGCTGCCAAAGTAACCGAGCGCCGCAGGCAGCCCCAAGCAATGGTTGTCATGCCGACCAAGGCGCAGTTTAAGAAGCTGTTGGATACCCTGCGCCAGTCTGACGTCCGGTATCACGAAGCCGCAGACCTCTGCGAGCTACTGGCGTATTCGGGTTGTCGTGTTGGTGAAGCCACAGCCATGACGTGGGGTGATGTGAACTTTGAGCTAAAAAACTTCACAGTCACGGGGGGTGAAAAGGGAACCAAGAACCACGAGGAGCGCACGGTTCCCTTGTTTCCTGCTTTGGAGGAGTACCTCCTACGCCTACGTGATTCACTACCCCAGCCGCCCGAAGCCACCGACCGCATCGCAAAGGTCAACGATGCAAAAAAGGCCATCACCTCTGCCTGTAAAAAAGCGGGGCTTCCTCACTTCCATCACCACAGTCTGCGCCATTTCTTCTGCTCGAACGCGATTGAGCAAGGCATCGACTTCAAGGTCATTGCAGGATGGCTCGGTCACAAAGACGGCGGACTGCTGGTTGCAAAAACTTACGGCCATTTGCGTGATGAACATTCCACGATGATGGCCAAACGCATGACGTTCAATGCGGCCAGTCCCGATGCTGAGCCCTCCAACGTGGTGCCACTTCCAGTAGCGACGGCTTAACACCCTCGCTGTATTCCACATCGGTTACGCAGCGCTCGCCCCTCTTCCGTATCTGATTGATGTGACCATCTCCCGGTTGGGCACGCCCCGTCTGCTTACCCTCCTGAGCAACGCCCTCAACCGCCTGCCGCGACCAGAAGAGTCAGGGGTTCGCTCGCGGTCTCCCCAGCGGTCTCGTTACGCCCCCCATCATCTTTCGCAACGTAGATGTAGAGAGGTGGGAACAGTGAAAGACATCATAAAACACGAAAGAGTACCGGGCAAAAAAAGACCGCGGCAAATGGGAGGGTTTCGAGGTTGACCCTGGCCACGGCTCGCATCGCGTCCAAACGATGGGCATCACTGTACACTATCATTGCAGACCTCACCCCCGGTCGCCCACCCGCAACTCTCTCCGAGGGGCATTTCACAGACTGTCCTGAATTGTCCTCGGCCAAGTCAATGAGCACTGGTCGCGCAAGACCGCGCTCTATGTGTCCGTAACTGGCTGAGTTTCTCCGCTCGCATCATCTGCCCATGCGTCTTTGTAAAAGGAGTAAACGACACATGGGTAATGAAATCTTGAGAACAAATCAGTGGGGCAAACTCGCGCTGGGTCGGCGTGAGGCTGCGGACGCGATTGGCGTTAGCGTTGAGACACTGAGCCGACTAGTCAAGAGGGGCCTGATTCACCCGAGCCGTGCGACGAGACGGCCGTTGTTTCCAATCAGTGAGCTTGAGCGGTTTCTGCACGACACATCGGAGGTCATCGAGCCATGAACCGACTGAAGACTTCATTCCGGTCCGATAGCTTCGAGTTCCGCCAGCTTGACAGGACCGGCGACGTGGCGGTGTTCGCGAAGCGGAAGGGCGAGTTGGACACCAGCTACGAGGTCGTAGCCGTCCAACGCGTACCGGAGCGAGTGCTCTTTGGCCGTCTGGTCGAGGCGCATGAAGCGATGCCCACGTCTGAGGCGTGGGGCGAGAAGGGATGGGCATATAGGGACAAGCCGAGTGCGTTTCGCAAAATGCGGGAGCTAATCAGCCGCAGGAGTACCTCGCAATGCCGATGCATTGGGCCAAGGCCATCCTCTTCCCGCCGGGGCCGAAGAAATGCACCACGCGGAGCGGCTTGATGGCGCTGTTGTGCCATGAGACAGACCTTCAACCACTACGTCAAGGTGGACGCGGCTACCATACTGCCGGACGACCTGAAACCGTGGGCCGATTACGCGAACTACCTCCAGCACCGGATTTTGGTCGGTCGCGCGTACTGGCAGCTAAAGAAGAACGGCTTCGTGAGCTTGCATCGTCGCACCTTGGAACGAGCCATTCATCACACCATACTTGGCCGGATACTGAACTGGTTGATTACGAACAATGTCATCGAACGCGACGGCAGTATCCACGATTGGACGAACTGGAAGCCAGCGCGACGGCGGGATGGTTCAGATGGCATCAGTATCGGCTACCGGTTCTGCGCCGCATACGCCAGCCTTCCAACCCAGCGGGTTGCCTGCCGTTCGGTCAAGGCCAACAACAAGTTTTTGAAGCTACAAAAACGGGAGGAACGAATGCAAAAGTACACAAAAATTCATCGGCATCTACGGCGTTGGCTGCGACGCCTCAACCTTGACCTGCCAACGGCCTTGAAACTTGTGCTGGCAGCCAACCTTGAACCGGCCATCGCCAAGCAGGTCCTTGACCTGTCAACCTACATCGCCAACGGTGATGCGACCGACTTGACGGTCTGTAACTACGGTCGTGTTCATACCGCCATCACCAGACTCTTGGCTCCCATTCGTAGTTGCCTGACCATCGGAGGTCAACCGCTGGTGGAACTCGACATCGCCAATTCGCAGCCACTTTTTTTAGCCATCTTCATCCTCCAGACCATCAGGAACTCTCACATCAAGTGCCTACCGGACATCTTGACTACACCAAGCCAAACTATAACCGGACAACCAGATGAAGAGGGTATTGAGAAAGGTATTGTTACTTCAACCAATCCATCTCACAACACTACCTCACACCCACACCCCACCATCCCACCACCCCACCACCTATATGTTCCTCGAAAGTCCCGGAATTCGGACGTAACCGGGGGTGATGGCAACAAGTTACAGCGGAACAAAAACCGACACCGATTTTTGCCGCCGGATTTACTGTTGTTCACGCAGATGTGCATGGACGGAAGCCTGTACGACCACCTTATGGAACAGGCTGGTTGGGTAGGCGACCGGCGAAGCTTCAAGACGGAGTTCTTCCACATGCTGTACGGGCCCGTGACCGACAGTCCCATGACGAAGGTCATGCAAAGGGAGTTCCCATCGGTGATGGCCTTCATCAAATGGCATAAAAGGCGTCGTCACGGATACAAGGAACTCGCCCGGGAGATGCAGCGGGCGGAATCCAAGCTGATTATCGAAGGCGTTTGCGGCAGGGTGATGGAACTGTACCCGAACATCCCACTGGTAACGGTGCACGATTCGATTCTGACCACTCAGCAGTTTGTCCCGACGGTAAGAGCGGTCATCGAGGAGGAGTTCAGCAAGCTAGGTATTAATCCGACCATCAAGACCAAAGGCGAAACCTTCGAGTCCGCAACCCTGCCATCAGAGGTCGAGGTTGCCGGGGATTTCAACCCATGGGCCAACGCAGCTTGAATTCGAGACTGATAGCGGTCAGGACAGCCACCACGATGCCTCGCATTGCCGATGCAGTAGGCCAAGAACCATGCCTATCGCCGCGGGGACGGGTCAGAGTGCCTCGCAGTCTGCCAAGGAGGGTTGCCGAGCACCTTGCAACACGCATCGCCGACCGGCCCTACGATATGGCGACAACATCACTGTGGAGCACAAATGAACTTCGGAATGACCCAACGGAACCACAGGAGGCGCTTGGGCTTTCTCAACGCGGAGCCAACTGAACAACCCAATGAAGGAGCCAATCCAGATGAAACCATCACATGCCGAAACGCTTGACATATCGACACTCAACTTGAAGCCCGGGCAGAGCGTGCTTGTTGAACGGACCATTCAGAGTGTTCACGTAATAGATTCCTTTTGCGAGTTGACGATTTGTTTCGAGGGAGACGACCGTCCACACTTCATGCGCCGCGGCGAGCGGCCTTGGTGCCGATTGGACAATGGTAATCGTGTGCGCGTGCTAATCAAGGCGTTCGCTCGTATTCCAGAGTACGCCCGATTGAATTGGCTAGGTCTATCGTGGGTGCCCAAGTTACTGGAAGGGTCTATTTACCTTTTCGTATTGGACTTGGAGAAAATTCGATGAAGGCACACCGCTATGGCTCTCTTGCCAGTATCGAAGAAACGTCGGATGTGGTCGTCTACAAATAGTTCGGTGGCGATTTCCACCGTTAAGCTGTCGGGACGTCCATCATCCATTACGGCGTCTATGTAGATAGCCTAAATCGTGAAACCGACATCAGGAAACATTGACCGTATCGCGCTGCCAACCGCTGCGCGGGTTTATGGCAAGCACGTCGATGCCAGCATTGAGACAATCATCAGAGAACACCACCGATGAGCAGACCACGAATAGAAATCGACTCGGCGGCGGTGGAACGGCTGGCCAGTCAAGGGCTCAGCCAGAACGAGATTTGCGCCTCCTTGGGAATCAGCCCGGACACGCTCATGCGGCGCAAGCGGGACAGTGCCACTCTTGCCGAGGCATTCGGTAAGGGACGAGAAAAGGCACGCGCAGTCATCAGCAGCAGACTTTTCGAACTAGCCGCCGGTGGAAATGTCTCCGCAATCCGCTGGTGGGAAACGACTCGGTGTGGACTCAGTGACCGCGTTCAAAGTGAGGTCAGCGTCAGCCAGACCCTTGAAGACCTCGTGGCCGGGCTGAGCGCATCGCACGACACCAAACAGGAGAAAGTGAATCATGAACACGGCAACAGCTAAAGCTATTCTACGGTATCGTAATGACCCGTGCCTGTTTGTAAGAGAGGCCCTAGGTCAGACTGGTAACTTTCCCAAGCAGGACGCGATATTACAGTCAATCGTCGACAACCCGAGAACCGTGGTTCGCGCGCCCAACGGTGCTGGCAAAACCCGGGTGGCCGCTCAGGCCGTGCTTTATGCCAGTGCCTTATTTGAGCACACTTACGTTGTCACGACGGCTTCGAGCACACGGCAAATGATGTTGCTGTGGAAGGACGTTCACGACCTGTATCGTTCATCACGCATTAAGCTAGGCGGTGAACTCTTGCAGACCACGCTCCGGTTTCCCAAATTGCGAACCATCTGTCAGGGTTTCAGCACCGACGACGCCGCAAAATTCGAAGGCTTTCACGAAGAAAGAATTTTTGTAATTTTGGACGAGGCCAAGTCAATCCCGCAGTCGATTTTTGACGCGATGGAACGACTGCTGGCGTCCGGCAAATGGGTGCGGGTTTTGATAATCAGTTCGCCGGGCAGTCCGATTGGGCCGTTTTATGATTGCTTCAATCGCAATGGTGACTTGTACCAGCAATTTCATATCTCGATGGGTGAATCGCCGTATGTGCGACCAGAGTGGATTGAAGAACGTAAAAAGAAATGGGGCGAGAATTCACCACTCTACATGTCGGCGGTGTGCGGCGACTTTTCCATCGACGCCGATGGTCGCATTCTCATCCCGCTCACGTATGTTCAGCGCATTTTTGAAAACCCGCCCGAGGAAGTGAATGGTCCGCTGGCTGGCGGCGTTGACCTAGCTGCTGGCGGCGGAGACGAATCAGTTTTCAGTATTTTTCGCGGCAACAAACAAATCGCACTCAAGCGGTGGAATCGAAGGGACACCATGGTGACCTGCGGTCGCATCATCAACATCTGCAAAGAATTTTCGCTGGCCCCCGGCAACGTGACCGTCGACAGCGGCGGTCTTGGCGGCCCGATATGCGACCGACTCCGCGAACTCGGTTGGGATGTGAACCGGTTCAACTTTGGTGGCCGAAGTTTCGAACCCGACCGCTACTACGATGCCGGGGCAGAGGTGTGGGACAAGGCCCGGGAAAAGATAGAACGCCAGCAAGTGATTCTGATTGACCCGGACGGTCCGGACGGCATCAGCGCCGACGACTTGAAAACCCAGCTTTGCAGCCGCATGACAAAACCAAGGTCCGACGGCCTGATTCAGTTGGAGTCCAAGGAGGAAATGCGCAAGCGGCAGTTGCCCAGCCCGGATTTGGCCGATGCGACTATCCTTTCGATGATTGGCCGACGCAAGTGTGAATTGAACATACTGAATTCTGTCTCGCCGGTAGTTCCCATGAGCAAGGAAGAGGCAGGCTCTAATTGGCTCCGCGAACACTTCCGAAAGGCGCAGGCCGAGGCCGATATGATTCGGGAGGCACGTGGGGAAAAGGATTGGGTCCGATAGGCTGCCAATCCATGGTTCCCGTGTGCGCGCCATCGGAGATGTTGTGTGGTGGGAATGGTCAACACCGCTCGGCACCTCGGGAGGTTCACTCACAGGACCGACCCACCGCGGTCAATTATACCTTCGATGATTCTTGTTGACCAAGAGAAGCAAATTGGTAGTATTCGCGGAGCCAGTACGTGAACCAAGGAGGCATGTGCATGGCTCTGGTGTGGGGACGGTGGGTTGTCACGTGGAGGCAGTCGCTGCCTGAAAAACGGGCTGCTATACTTGAACCAGCGCTGTGGTCGTGCTAGTTTGGCCAACTGGCGAGAATAGAGGTGGAGCTTATGGAAAACGTATTTCTAGTGCTTTCTTTGCTTGTCCCGATTATCACAGTTGCCACGATAGTTTTTGTTCCCGGAAAGCAAAGCGCGCTGCGACGGAAACACCACTTATCAACCTCTGAATTTAAGAGCGTTAATATTGAGCAACTGCGCACCCGTGAGGCCGAGCTATTGGTGACACATCGGTGAGTGGCGAACCACTCCCACGCATCGAAACTTGGCTGAAAGTTTTAGCCTTTGGCGTTCTGTTTTGGTTAAGCGGCGCATTGTATGACGCGTGGGCCGTTTTCCTGTTAGTCCTCAAGAATATCGAAGGGGCGGGTGCTGCAGTAGCGTTTCCGTTTGGGATTGAGTTTCAACTCCCGCCGAGTTCACACACGCTTCCTCTCGTTATCAAAAGTTTGGTGGCGGGTATAATCGCGCAGTATTCCATACCCAAACTGCTCTTGCTCGTTGACAAGAAAATGGAGTTTTTGCTCTCCGCAAATGAAGCTCGTAAACGTGAGCTAGTGTGGTGTCACTGAAATGCCTTTCCAATGTCCATCTGGTCAAAATGAAGCGATTCATTGTAACGAAGCGTTAGGGACAGCACACTAGCCGGACATTTGCAACGGTTCTTTACCGACCGCTTGCTGGGGCAATTAGGCGCCAGCCCGCACACCGTCGCCAGTTATCGAGACACATTCCGACTGCTGCTCAAATTTGCGTCAAAACATCACCGGCGCCAAGCCAGCGACCTGAATGTGGAGGATCTGGATGCCAACCTGGTGGGCTCGTTCCTCAAGCATCTTGAGCACGATCGCCGCAACAGCGCTCGCAGTCGCAACAATCGGCTGAGCGCAATCCATGCTTTCTTCGGGTATGTTTGCGTCAATGAGCCAGGACTCGCGAGTCACTGCCAGCGTGTGTTGGCGATGCCTCTGAAGAGGTTTGAACGAGGCCCGGTGGAGTTCCTGACCAACGAGGAAACAACCGCACTCCTGAAGGCACCCGACACTACTACATGGCTGGGGCGGCGCGATCAACTGTTGCTGCAGGTTGCGGTGCAAACTGGGCTGCGGAACTCGGAGTTGA
Organism: uncultured Verrucomicrobiae bacterium; assembly: GCA_963713705.1. Taxonomy (GTDB): domain Bacteria; phylum Verrucomicrobiota; class Verrucomicrobiia; order Palsa-1439; family Palsa-1439; genus Palsa-1439. The sequence goes on along the minus strand of CAVQMY010000038.1, from coordinate 38,422 downwards.
CCGCGCTGCGACGGCAGGACGTCCAGTTAGGGTCCGGGGCGCATGTCCGCTGCCTTGGGAAAGGGCGCAAGGCCCGATGCACTCCATTGCGATCAGACGTGGCAGCCCGCCTGTCCGACTGGCTGGCGGAACAACTTCCGGAACCCGAAAACGCCGGTCTTCCCGACAGCCAGGGGCGATGTCATGAGTTCGGACGCGCTGCAGAGGTTGGTTTCCCGGCATATCAGAACCGCCGGGAAAACATGTCCCTCACTGCAAAGAAAGCGGGTGACCCCGCACACGCTGCGCCACACCACGGCCATGGACTTTCTGCACCGTGGAGTAGATATCACTGTGATCGCACTCTGGTTGGGCCATGAGTCAATCCAAACCACACAAATCTACCTCCATGCCGACATGGCGATGAAGGAAAAGGCTCTGGCTCGAGCGACGAAAAGCAAAGTGGCACCCAAACGTTACCGTCCAACCGATAGGCTGCTCGCCTTCTTGGAGAGCCTTTGATTATGCCGCGCGTTCATACCCGACGGCGTTAGGAGTGGCTGTAATTTGCGGTTCCAGCTTGGTCACGCGGCATAATCCTTGAGGCGGCATAATCTCATTTATGCCGCGCGCGGCATAAATGAGATTATTGTCAATCTCTAGCAAGCCGTCGTCCACAAACCGCGTCAACGCTTCCCAGCGTTTCAACGCGTAGTCAATGGCTTGGCCGAGCAGACCTTGCGGCAAAGTCCGTCGTCGCACCAACTCCATCGCCCGCCGCAGCCGTGCCAAGACGGGACGGCTCTGCCTTGTGCGGATGGCAGCCCGTAATTGCGGCCCGGCTTTCTTCTCCCGCAATTCCTTCTCCACTGCGTACAGCAGCCCGATCTGCCGAACAAACCACGCGGCCAATTTGCTCTCAACCAAGGCTTCATGGAATCCACGTCTCGCGTGAGCCCAACAACCGACCAAGATCAGGTCATCGCGTTCCTTGGCCAGAGATTCATACGCGGAGAAGCCATCTGTCTGGAGTTTCCCACGGAAGTTCTTTAGAAACTCCTTCGGCCCTTCCCGCGACCGGCTCACCCGCCATTCAAACAACACATCCCCGCCCGGCCGACTGTAGATCCAGAGATACCCCTGCTGACTTTTGCCTTTCACGTCCGGATCCAAATACCGAACCGGAGTCTCATCGACTTGCAAGTAGTGGCCGCCCTGCAAATCTTCCCGAATCACCCGATACACCGGCATCAACAACTCAAGGGACTGTCCCACCCATGACCCCGTCGTCTTGCGGCTCAGTTCCACCCCGAACTGCTGACGGAACATCTTCTCCTGCCGGTACAGCGGCAAATGGTATTCGTATTTGTTGATCAGAATCTGGGCCAGCAAGCCCGGCCCCACCATCCCTTGCTCAATCGGCTGCGGAGGCAATGGTGCGATGGCAAACTGTTCGGCTTTCACATAACGCGGTCGGATGAAGACCCGCTTGATGATCTTGGCGGCCACCCAGTCCAGTTGACTGGTGCGCTCCTCGCTGATCTTCTTCCAACCCTCGGGCTGGGCCTGCACTTCCTCCGGCTCGATGACGGACTCATAGGTTTCCAGTTTATCCTCGGCCAGCATCCGCCGCACCGGATGGGGAGTTCCGTTGCGGGAAGCGGCAACGGGCTTGGGTTCTGGCGTCGGCAATGTGACGACATTGGCCAAGCCTTGCAGGAGCAACTCCAGTTGATGTCGATCCAGTCCCTCGTTGCGCTGGCCGCCGAAGTAATGCCGGATAAAATGGTCGAGTTTCTGACGCAGCAGCCGGTTCTCCTGGTGCAGACGCGCATTCTCTTCGCTCAGGCGGGTGTTGTCGGCCTCCAACGTGGCGACACGCGCACTCAACTCTTCCACCTTTTTGAGCAGTGCAGCGTTGGTCACGCTATTTTGACCGGAATACAAACAGACTGTTCAAACTCGCGAGAAAAAGTTTCACCGACGATACCAACCGGCTTTGGTGTGTATTTCCAGTCCGTGGATCAGGGCGCTGAACTCTTCGCCGCGCAGACTGACCTGCCCCTGTTCGCTCACCGGCCAGGTGAATCTTCCGCGCTCCAGCCGTTTGGCACAGACCCATAAACCGGAGCCGTCCCAATACAGCACCTTGAGTCGGTTGTGCCGCCGGTTAGTAAACACAAACAGATGACCCGACAGGGGATTCTCTTTGAGTTGCTCGACGACCAGACTGTACAGCCGATTGAAACTGCCGCGTAGATCGACGGGCACGGTGGCCACCAGCACCCGCGTGGTGCCGGAAACGCTCAGCACGGCAACGCCCGCAACAGTTGGGGCAACGCCTGCACCTCGGAACTGTTCTGCAACCGGACAATCCATCCCTGCGGGCTGACCACCTCAATTGGCCATCGTGGGGTCGGATTGGGCAACCGCACTTCTTGAAACTTTACTGGCGGCAACGTCGCCTTGCCTTCACATTGCAACCACTTGCTCAGGGTGGAGAAACCGATCCCGTGACGGGCGGCAAAGTCCTTTCGGGTCAGTTGACTCTGGTGAAAGCGCGTCAGCAATCGTTGCCGCTGCTCAGTGGTCATGCGATGACGAACCGGCGTATCTGTTGATGAAGTCATGCTACCATCGTGGCAGAATCGAGCCCGTCAGACTAGACGTGGACGCTCAGCCGCATACGATGTAGATTGGAGAGTCTCCCACCCAGAAACAGTCAGCACCGTCACCGCACAAGACCGCCACACTCAGACTCGCTCCGCTGGCCAGCATATCCTCCATGTCGGAGAACTCGTCATGAAACATCTGGTTCAAGGAAACCAAGTACTGCCGCAACTGCACGTCTACCGGCAACTCGCCGGGGTGGAATATATCGTCGATTTGCAAATGCCCCTCGATGACGTACCGCGCAACGCTTGCACCGTAACGGCAGGAGCTGATGCCGTCAGCAACCGCGATTAGGTATAGCGGCGTCGGAGTCCACGGAATAACTCGCGCCAGGGCTCGATCTTGGTTTTCCCGGTGCTTTCGCCCCCCAATGCTCATCGAAAGTACCGCATGTGTGGCATCCGTCATTGAAAGCCACAATATCGAGATGCTGGGACTCGCACAAGCGTTTGGCTGAGCATCGGCAATGGGGCGACGCAAATCGCAGACGGGATAACCACATCAGGTCCGCCGTGACCAACGCGGGCTTTGCTTCGCTCCACGCGCTACTGGTCTCAGCCCTGCTTCCCCCCCTCGACCACGCTTGTTCCGTTCCGCAAAGCCCGCGCTCGTCACGAGCAGAATGTTCTCTGTTCACACCGCACACGCGTTCGCTTCCGTCTGTGGCTCGGCGGTGCCGTTGCGCTCTGGCTCCGCTCCGTCGCCGCTCCACTTCCGCCCGCCGCCCGCAGACCGAAGCTGTTTGCACCACACGGCCAGTGATCACACGGGCGCATGTGGCCCGGTCGCTTCGCCGACTCCATTTCGGATATCCGTTTTTCGGTTGCGGTAGGGACCGGAGCATCGTCCTGCCCGGCCATCTGGTAAATGCGGTCAGCCAGACTGCACTGGAAGAGATTCGACGGTTATGCAAATTGAACGGTGTTTCCGCCGGTGTCAGTATGTAGCAGCCGCACGATTTTTCCCTGTGCCAACGGAAGCTTGCCACTGAGCCGCCGCCAATTTTGTCCCCATAGATAAATCCCCCCTTCGCACCGTAAGTTTCCCTCGAGATGGCAGTGTGTCGCGCGGCCATTTTTCTGCGCGACTCTGCGAAGAAGAACTGCGACATGAGACGTTCAAAAAACTGGCCGCCGATCACGGAGCGCCGATATCCATCGGGCGAGGTGGGGTTTGTCGTCAACGTGGGGATGGTCAACGGGAAGCGCATCCGTCCGGTCTTCCGCACGAGGGGAGAGGCTGAGGAGCGCGCGAAACGGTGTCGCGCCGAAAACGCGAAAGAAGGGGAGCTTGCCTTTGCGCTGCCGGTGAAACTCCGCCTTGAGGCGGCCGACTGCGTGGACAAGTTGGCGGAGTATGGGGCGAGCCTGACCGAGGCAACGAACTTTTATGTCACGCATGTATTAGAGCACCGGAAGGCCCCGATCATCTCCAAGATGATTGACGACCTTTTGCAGGAGAAGGAGCAGGGCCGCCGCCGCGGTAGTACGATTCAGTCGCTAGAATCCTTCCTGGGCAAGATCGCCGACCGTTTCGGCGACCGCCAATTGCATGAGGTGACGCTCCCCGAGTTGTCCGCGATTTGTCTAGCGCCGGACGTGGCGCCTCGCACCCAATTTAATCGGATACGGATGATGTCCCAACTCTATAATCACGCGCTGCGCAAGAAATGGGTGAGCGTAAACCTCACCAAGGACATCCTCATTCCGGAGTGGGATCCCGCAGAGCCCGGGATTCTCAAGGTCGAGGAAGTGCAGCGGATTCTGCGGCACGCCAACCAGTTTAACCTGCTCCCGTTCATCTGCATCGGGCTGTTTGCGGGTCTGCGTCGCTGTGAGTTAATGAAACTGGATTGGATCGCTGTGAAGCGTCAGGACCACGAGATCGTCGTGGACGCCACCATCGCCAAAACTCGCGCACGGCGCGTCGTGAGCTACGGCGAGACGTTGGCCGCTTGGCTGGAGATGTGCGCTCGTGATAGCGGTCCGATCGTCGATGCCAGCACATTCGACGACTGCTTCACCAGGCTGCGAACAGCGGCTGGCATCAACGACTGGCCGCACAATGCGCTGCGACATTCGTTTGCCAGTTACCATCTCGCCGCGTTTCGGGATCCAGTGCAAACCGCTTATCTGATGGGGCATTCGGGTGGGACGGACATGCTGCATAGCCATTACAAAAGTCTGGTTTCGACGGCCAACGCGGAGCGGTTTTGGGCGCTCACGCCGGGTACGGTCGAGACGGAAGCGGCGCGGGCGGCATAACCCTATGCGTCACTTGAGCGTCGCGCGAAACTGGAAAAAGCGCAAAATGCTCGGAAACTCACTAGTTCCGGCTGGGAGTTGCACCCAGGTAGCGCGGATCGCGCGTCAGTTTGAGCAACGACGAAGCGGCAGATTTGAGGAGCAGCCCGTAGAGCGGCTTGGGATGCGCCTGGCAGAGAGAGCGCAGTTCGGACGGCAGCGTGAAGGTCAGTAGATAATGGGGCACGGGCAGCATGCGTTGGCCGTGTTGTTCGAGCCAGCGACGGGTCTGTTGACCGTGGCACTTGGGACAGTGCCGATTGCGACAGGAGTGATAGGCATAGCGCCGGTGTCCGCAGTGGTCGCACTGCGCCACGTGACCGCCGAAAAAGGCGGTGCGGCACTGTTGGATGTCCTGCAGGGCGCGCGCCTGACTGGGCAACAGCGCATGGCGGGCGCGGTAGGCCGCAACGCATCGGCGGAGAATCTCCGCCACTTCCAGCATGGTCGCGGCTTACAAATCTCGCATGAGCTGGTTGAGCGTTTGCTGCAGTTGGGCCGCCGCTGGTTCGGTCAGATGCGTGTAAATCGCCGTGGTGCTGCACGACGAGTGTCCCAGCAGAATCTGAATGATGCGCAGGTTGACGCCGGCTTCGAGCAGATGCGTGGCGTACGAGTGGCGCAGCGTGTGGACGGTGACGGGCTTGCGAATCCCGGCGGTCATCCGGGCGCTCTGGCAGGCGTGGCGGATCTGGTCCCGCTGGAGCGGGCGCTGGCCGGCCCAACACGACGGGGACGGAAACAGCCACGGCTGGGAACGGTGGGTCTTCCAGAACCGGCGCAACCGTTGCAACACCAGGTCGGGCAGCGGGACATACCGTTGCTTGCTGCCTTTGCCATTGACCCGCAGCAGGTGGCGTTGGCCGTCCACGTCCTCCACCGTCAACTGCGCCGCTTCACTCTGACGCAAGCCGCAGGCATACACGGTGGTGAAATAGGCCAGATACACCGGCTCGGGCAGCGCGTCCAGAAATTGCTGCACTTCCTCGCGGGTCAGAACCACGGGCAGCTTCTTCTGATACGGCGGACGCACCACCGTAAAGACCGGCCAGTTACGCTGCAGCGTCTTTTCGTAAAAGAACCTCAGCCCGCCGAGGGTGCCCCGAATGCTGGAGGGCGACCGCCTGCGGCGGTAGGTCAGATAGAGAAAATACTCTCGCAGTTCCTCCTGACCGATCTGATCGGGAGAACGATGGTAATGCGCGGCCAGCCGCCGGACGGCAGAAACGTAGACCCGCTGCGTCGAAGCGGACAGGCTGTGGAGTTTGAGGTCTTCAATGAAGCGTTGGCGAAGGGCTGTCATGGCTCCTTGCGGGAAGGGTGGGTTCCACATCGGTCCAAACCGATGGATTACTCGTCAGAGCAATCAGCCCTTCCGTTCGGAACCCAGTTTGTCCCTCGCGCCCGCCCGTGACTATCGCCTTTTCCTCCTTTCAGGGCGCGTGCTTTGCTACCCGGCGTGAGCCGGGTTTAGTTCAACACTGTTTAACGCAGTTCAACTAATCACGGGCTGCGCCAAACCTGCAATGGAAAGCAACGCTCTGAAGAGAAACTTCCGTTCGCGCGCTTAAGAGGTCGTGCGGCCGAGATGTTCTGTCGTCTCCAACACATTCATCGTCATCGCCGTCTAATCATGGAGAAACATGAGCACAAAACCATCCGAAAGTTGGGCGTCTGACCCGCAAGCCCGCGCCTTGCGCGTGGAAGTTTCCTCAAAACGGTCGCTGCTGCTGCCGTTCGATCAATTCACGTTCTCGGAGTTGAGCAGCGAGGGCAAAGAACAACGACTGCGGTTGGTTTTTTCCACGCACGAAGTCGTGGTTCGCGGTCATGCGTTGCGCCGTCTCGAAACGGTCATGCAACGGATGGAATTGTCGTTTATGGCCAAAGTTCCGGACGGCTCCCGGTCTCTGGCTACCGAGGGTCGAGCCGGTGATCCTTGAGATTATCTTGAATGAGATAAATCCGCCGGACAAGACAGCATGAATTTACTGCGAACACCGGCGCAGTGGCGTGCGGTTTGGCGGCGCGGTGAGACGAGGAAAGACTTTCTGCTCTCCACGAACAGACTCGCGTACAAGTGCCGACCCGATACGGGCATTCTGGATTTGGGGCGACGGCATCGTCAGATATGGCAATGACTCAAGGCACTAGCCCGAATGAAAGTGCAAGAGGACTTATACAGCCTAACCCGACATTTCCAATATGACCTACGGCCCGCGACCGTCGGGGGCTATTCAGTTTCATTGGTCAGCATTGTATCCCCTCGGACACTGCTTATCGGAGGGCAGACCAGACCTCACCCGATTTGAAAACTCAAACTTGCCCGCGTCGGCGCAGCAACGGAACCAGTCCGATCAGCCCGACAGCCATTAACCCCAAAGCCGAGGGTTCTGGGACGGCAATCACCGCGAGGTCTGTCGGGGCATTCAGCCCTGTGACCAGCGAGGCATTCACCGTGGCTCCCGAGGTGGTGTATTCGCCAATTGTGCCGTTGTTATAGTTCGCGACAAACAGATCCGATCCAGAGATAGCGAGAGCGAACGGGCCATTCGGGTCAGAGATCAGCGAGCCGTTCACCGTGGCTCCCGAGGTGGTGTATTCGCCAATTGTGCCGTTACCATTGTTCGCGACGAACAGATCCGATCCCGATATAGCTATGCCTACCGCACCATTCAGCCCCGTGATCAGCGAGGCGTTCACCGTGGCTCCCGAGGTGGTGTATTCGCCAATTGTCGCGTAGAAGCCGTAGTCATACGTGACAAACAGATCCGATCCGAAAAGTGCGATGCCACCCAATTCCGGGGCACCCGGCAGAGTGATCAGCGAGGCGTTCACCGTCGCTCCAGAAGTGGTGTATTCGCCAATTGTGCCGTTACCAAGAGTGTTCGCTATAAACAGATTCGGTCCAGAGATAGCCATAAACCCCGGGCCAAACTGTTGATCATTGATCAGCGAAGCATTCACCGTGGCTCCAGAGGTGGTGTATTCGCCAATGTATGAGCCGCTATTAGCCTCAAACAGACTCGTTCCGGAGACCGCGATGTTGTCCGGCTGCAGCCGGGTCATTGATCAGCGAGGCATTCACCGTGGCTCCCGAGGTGGTATATTCGCCAATCGTGTTGTTTCCTTGGTTCGCCACAAAGATTTGCGCGTGGGCCGTGCTGATGAAGCACAGACCGAGCAGGGTGGCAAACAGTCCACCGAATGATTTCGTACATGTGGTCTGGAACACTTCCATTTTATGAGAAATGATGGTTTTGCGATTCATACTGTTAGTTCTCCCATTTGTTCCCGTTGGTTCTGCTTACTTGGAAGGCCGACCAGACCTCGCCCAATGGGCTAGAGGATACAGGCAGGCTCCACAAAGAAGCAAGCGGTGGTTTTTACCTTTAAGGTAACGGCGGACAGGGGGCGCGGGCGTCTTATAGCTTCTTTTTCGGCATCGCCATCAAGCAGTCGGACGGAACACACTTGTCTGCCATCACGCAGAACAGGCGGCACGGCGGCACGCCGTGAAGAAAGCGTGCGGTGTTCGCCGCAAATTCCAGGGCCTACGCCCGTTGTCATTGTTTCATGGTGGGCCGAGGAGGAGGAAGGGGCATGTAACCGAGATCGATCAGGCTAGTGTGGTGTCACTGAAATGCCTTTCCAATGTCCATCTGGTCAAAATGAAGCGATTCATTGTAACGAAGCGTTAGGGACAGCACACTAGCGGCGTAAATCCTGAATTTGGTTGGCGCGTACATGTTTGCCGCTGAGATGAGCCAGCCCCGGGCATCCTCTGTCTTTTGATGATACAGGAGCCAGGCGGCATTCGCGAAATAGTAAGAGGCGTTCGCGCCAACCTGATTGAAGGCGGCGAGTTCCTTGCCGGCAACCTCTTCGTGTCCTCCGAAAAGGTCGCACAGAAAAACCTTATACGTAGCCAGATCGCCCATAGCCGAGTTTTGCCCCAGGGCGACGAAGCTTGGGCGCGCCGCATCGTACTTCTTCTGCATGAACTCGATCTCGGCCAAATTGAATTTCATCTGGACATTTTTGCCGTCAATCTGGAGCGCGGTCTGAAAGTCCTTCTCGGCCTGGTCCCAAAGTTTCTTTTCGGCGTAAATGCCGCCGCGCAGTCCATACGCATCCGCGTTTTTGGGTGCGATCGTCAGGGCGGCGTTCACCTTGTCCAGCGCGGCATCGAGTTGTTTTTGCTCCAAGAAACGGGAAGCCTGACTTAGGAGAACCCCGCCGAGGTTGGCGCGGGCGGCGACATAGTTGGGGTTGATTTCCAGGGCCTTTTGGTACTGGGCAATCGCCTCGTCCACCTGCCCCTTTTCGGAAAAGCGCGTTGCCAAGGTTGTTGTGGGCTCAGGTCATAGTTGGGATTGATTTCCAGGGCCTTTTGGTACTGCGCCATCGCCTCGTCCACCTGCCCCTTTTGGAAAAGAGACAAGGCCGAGGTTGTTGTGGCCCACCCAGCAGTTCGGATTCTTGGCCAGCGTATCGGTCCAGAGCGTCTCCTCGCTCTCATAAGCCCAGGCCCGCTGCCAACTCAACATCCCGAGAACCAGCAACAGTCCGGCACAGAGGGCTCGATTGCAGCCATGGCCTTCCCGGAATGACGAAATCCGCCAACCGGACCAGTCCCGCCCCCGCCAGCGCCAGCGGCCCCATGCTGGCCAGATACTGGAAATGATCAACGACCAAGGAATAGCGAAAAATAGAATTGTCAACCAATCCCAGCACCGGAAGCAACGCCACCAGGAAATAGGCGAAGACGAAAAACCAGGGGCGAGACCACGACTCGCGTTTGAGCCACAAAATAAACAGGACGATGATCACGGCCAGCAGCGGCAGATACGAAACCCACTGCCCGGCATCGATCTGCCAGCGCGGATAAATCGTGATCAACGGATGCGGCCAAAGCAGCTTGCCCAGATAAAACCAGACCGCGTCGCCCGCCGTCACCAGGCGCTCCGGCCAAGTCCGCACCCATTGCGGATCGGTGTCCGTCGCCAGTTGCAGCCTTTGCGTCCATATCGATACGGCACTGGCGGCGATGGACATGAGAAAGATGGGGGCCACTCTCGCCAGATTGCGCCACTGCCACCGGCCCTCCATCCACCAGGCGCACAAGCAAAGCACCACCGGCAGAATCACCGTGGACGACTTGCTCGCCATCGCCAGAGCGGCGAAAAGCAAGGTTAACGCATAGTTCCAACCACCGCCGGTTCGTCCGTCGAGGTCTCTTGCTCTCAGCCACCTCACAAAGAAAAGGATCGAGAGCAGGAAGAACAAACCCGATTGCGTGTTCTTCATCTCGGTGATCCACGCCACCGATTCCACCTGCACCGGGTGGAGCGCCCAGAGCGCCGCGCCCAGCCACGCGCCCGGCACCTGCAAACTCCGCAAGACCCGCCAGAGCACGACCGCGCACGCCCCGTGCAGCAAAACATTCACGAGGTGATACGGCAGCGGCGCCAATCCCCACAGCGCGTGCTCCACCCAAAACGTGGTGAGCGTCAACGGACAAATATCGGCGGCGCTCGTCGTCCAGATTTCTTTCAACCCGAGCGGCCCGACAATGCACGGGTTGGCCGTGACATGCACATCGTCGTCCCAGATGAATCCGGCATACCACACCGGCTGATAGACCAGAATCACGGCCAGAACCAGAATCAGCCCCCAAAGCCAATCGCGGTCAGACCATGAACGCATCCGTGGGGCGCCGGGGTTTATCGCGGCGACTTTCCTGGAAACACCGTTTTCCGTCGCCTTCTTTCTCTTGAATTCTTTCGCCATGTGGTCTGGGTAACGAAACTGTCAGCGTCCCGGTATTGATGTTACTGATGAAATTAAGCCGGTTAATCCATTTTCCTGATAGTTTCGTCAACGCCTTCAGGTTGCCCGGTTGTGTTAACACTTCGGTCTCGAAGCGTCCCATCTGGCTGGTGGAGGCCGCCGTGTGTTCCGTGGCTCGCCCGCCAACCACATGCCGCACAGACGGCTGGGCTATCAGAGTCCGGCGCAGTTCGCGGCCCAATTCACTCCATCCCCGTCTGCGGTCGGGCTATGCCCTCCCTCCGTCGGGGATGGACAAACTCAGAACCCTACTTCAAAATTAATGCCCTCATACTAACACAAACACTGGCTCGAAAAGACTGGTCCGGTCATCGCTGCTTGAGGTCATGTGTACAAGCTGCCCCAATTAAACTTCCAGCCATCCCGTATGTGACCGCGCGCGACTGCTGCGGGAACACCAAGGCCGAATAGGCTGTCTCCATCGGTCCAAATAAGTCTCTTGAAGTCCAGAATGTGAATTGCCTCACAGAGATCAGTCAGCTGTTTGTCGGTCTTAAGGCACAATTGCCGCACCAACTCCTCTTTGGTCACAGCTCTTTCATCGCAGCGGGAATATACTTCCGCCGGTAATCCGACGATCTCAAAGTGGTCAGCAGAAGAGTATCTGGTATCTATAAACGAATACCCTGCACTTGACTGTTCATACGTCAAATAAACGTCTCGCTGCTTTTGTTGCTCTTTCCAATGTTCAGTCTGTATGACAAGTTGCGCGTAACGTTCCTGAAGTACCGAAGGGATTTCATAGTCACGCTCAAAATAATAACAGTAGTTATCCATGGAGAATCCCGTGCGCTGTAAAAACTTCCTTGAAAATACAATGTCGTAGAAATGATGGTGGGTGGGCTGGCTGGCGATGCCGAATTTAGCCGGTTTTGCTTGCAGAGGAGCAAACCTTGTAATCGCAACAGCGCCGTGACCATGGGGGGGAATCAGATGATAGAGCCTTGGAAGCGTGGCTACGAGATTTGTATATTCCTCAAGGGTTTCACCTGGAAACCCGAAGATGAGATTATAATGGGTGATTATTTGCTCAAGATAACCCCATTTTAATAATTGAATATTTTGAATAGCGTTCACGCCCTTGTGAATGCGTTGTAAAACTTCAGAAGAGAAGGACTCAATTCCTGGCTGAAGCGCTCGGAATCCAGCAGACGCAAACCGGCGAACTCGCTCCCGGGTCTGGTTTGCTTTGATTTCGCCTTCCAGTCGCAACGGCGGCTTAAACTCGGCCAGCCCTGGCAGAAGCTGGTCGTGGAAGCGATGGGGCAGGATGTAATCTGCGAAACGGAAAGACATGTTTTCGCCATGACGATTTCTTAATTCGCGCAGCTCATTTACTATCTGAGCAGCGCTTTTGGATCGGTACCGGAGAGTTTCTTCGTCGATGCCACAAAACGTGCAATGTGACTTTTGCCCCCACCAGCACCCACGGGAGCTTTCGATCGGAAGCCCTTGAGTTTCTATGAAAACCTTATGATCTCGCGCGAGTCGGTGGAGGTCCTGAAACCAATCATGATAATCGGGTGTCAATGCTTGTGAAAGATCCGCTCTTATCGCAACGCTTTCCGGTGCATTGTTATCAGCCAATGCCCCGTTTGTGACAACGCCATTTATTTCATTGAGCGATGATACTCCCACCGAGGCCCATGCGAGTTGGCTTATAACGGGTTCGCCGTCCCCCTTCACGATGCAGTCAATGAAAGGGAAGGACCTGAGAAACTCGGCCCCGTTCGCGTGCTGAACGGCGTAGCCACCCAGCACGGTCGTCAAGGTCGGCTCTGCTTCTTTCAGGAGTTTGGCGAGTGCCACAGAGGCGATCGTCTGGTCAAACAAACAACTGAAGCCCACAAGGGTTGGTCTCAGGTTTAAAATAAATGTGGCACACTCCGCAAGGTATCGGGGAAGAACATGATTTCTTAGCGCGAAAATCAGTTCTAGTATCTCTGCCGGCTTTGTATAGTCGCTAAAATGATTCGGCATTGCGAAGCTCACCAAGGCAGTGCGCAGGTTGTCGAGCTGCGAATCGTCTAATACGTCATCCAGCAGTCGAGCAAACAAGAAGTCGTTTACCGCCCAGCAACGCGCCAGCGTTTCGTAAGTCTGCAACTTCATGTACTTTAAAAGATCCAAACTGGCGTGATAAATCTGACACGGTATTTGGTCTTTTAAAAGCGTTGCCTTGAGAATCGCCAGGCCAAGCGAGGGCTGTACTGCCGTGGTCCAAGGCATGCTGACAAGGACAACGTTTGGCTTGGGCCTATAGGATTTCTTTTCATCGACACCTTCGCCGCTAAGTTTGATGTGTTTGTTAATCTCGTGCGATCCGGAGGATGGCTGGCTTTGTTGAATGTCTAATGAAACCAGCGGTTTCATTTGCTTCAAAGGACGTTCGGACTCTTGTTCAGACTCTTGTGATTAAAGTTTCACGATCCCAGAAACATCCATATAAACCCGCAATTTTCCGTCCGGCCCGGGTTTTCCTAGTGTAGTGTCCAATAAGTGATTGATATTATTGTCGGACGGGGTAAACTCCCGTCATGCCGCGTTGCGCTCAACCACTGGTATTGACCGTCCTAGAACAGAAACAACTGACCGACCGTGTGCGGGATCGCCGTTCGACACAGCAGACCGCGTTGCGGGCCCGTATCATCCTGCTGGCCGCCCAAGATTGGGAGAACCGAGAGATTGCCGCGGAACTGGAAACGACCCCACACACCGTGGGAGTCTGGCGGCGGCGGTTTGCGCGCGAGCGACTGGCAGGGCTCGAAGATGCGCTACGGTCAGGGCGACCCGTGTTGTTGGCGACGGCGACGGTGACCAAGGTGCTCACGACGGCGACCCGACCGCCCAAAGGGCGATCCCGCTGGAGTGTGCGCAGCATGGCCCGCAGCGCCGGGCTGTCCAAGAGTCGCGTACAGCAACTCTGGCAGGCTAACGACCTCAAACCGCACCGGGTGCGCACCTTCAAACTCTCGCGGGATCCGCAGTTCGAGGCGAAGTTCTGGGATGTCATCGGGCTGTATCTGCAACCGCCGCAGAAGGCGCTGGTGCTGTGCTGCGATGAGAAGAGCCAGTGTCAGGCTTTGGAACGCAGCCAGCCGGGCTTGCCCCTTGGCGTGGGCCACATTCGCACTCGTACCCATGACTACGTGCGCCACGGCACCACGACACTGTTTGCCGCACTGAGCACGCTGGACGGCCGGGTGATTGCACGCACGGAGACCCGCCACACCCATCTGGAATGGCTGCGGTTCCTACGCCAGATTGAGCGGGAGACGCCGCCCGCACTGACGCTGCACCTGATCGTGGACAACTATGCCACGCACAAGCACCCGGCGGTCCGCGCGTGGCTGGCCCGGCATCCACGCGTGCGGCAGCACTTCACTCCCACGAGCAGCTCGTGGCTGAATCTGGTCGAACGCTTCTTCCGTGACCTGACCGAGGAGGTCGTTCGGGAGGGCAGCTTTCGCAGTGTGCGCGAACTGGTGCGCACGATCGAAGTCTGGTTGGCAGAACGCAATCGCCAACCCCAGCGCTATGTGTGGCACGCCAAGGGTACCGCCATCCTGGAGAAAATCATCCGCGCCCGCGCTAAACTCGAAGAAATAAAGGCAGACACTTCAAGGACACTACACTAGGTATTCTCTTAGAGAATCCGGACCAGGGCCTGGATCAGGGCCTGGATCAGGGCCTGGATCAGGGCCTGGATCAGGGCCTGGACCAGGGCCCGGACCAACGGTGGGGACCCATGCAGGCTTGAGACCAACGGCAACTCCGATAATCAGACCGGCAATCCCAAGTGCAATGAATACTGGATTCGCGTTCGTCAGAGAATAGATTTCCGTTCGAAACTCACCAAACACACATAGAGCAGCATCTGAAATGTTGAGACCCAAGAGAGTCGCAGCCGCTTGCGGATCTGTCGCTAGGAGACTTACGTAACGGCCGTCTCTGACCACAAGCCGGTAAAATTCTAATGTTTCCTGCAAGATTTGTGGATCAATATTAGAAAGAGTGGGGTTCTTTTCCCAGAACCTACTTTCCAAAGCCTCATTAATTATTGTTTGTGCAATGTCTGCTTGCAACTTTGAAATTTCGCGCAAGCTGGGAAAGCGTTTGATGAGAGACTCTGGCGGCATTGACTGCTCAACAATTATTTCTATATTCCTTTGCATATATAGCCGACATTTCCCATATGACCTACGACCCGCGACCGTCGGGGGCTATTCAGTTTCATTGACCAGCATTTTACCCCCTCGGACACTGCTTATCGGAGGGCAGACGAGACCTCACCCGATTTGAAAGCTCAAACCTTGCCGCGTCGGCGCAGCAACGGAAGCAGTCCGAGCAGGCCAACAGCCACCAGCCCCAACGCCGAGGGTTCAGGGACTTCGGCAATAACAATCTCGCCATTGAGTGAGCCGTTGGGGCTTGCGACACCGGAAACCCCGTTGAGAACCGTTATTGCCGAGGAGTCGACATAGGAACCGCCGCCGCCGCCGCCTAAGCCCATGCTGCCACCGGCACCGCCGCCGCTATAGCCGCCGCCGCCGCCGCCGTTTCCACCCAGTCCGCAGCCACCGCCGCCGCCGCCGAAGCCGCCGTTGCCCTGGCCGTCGAGGTTAGCGCCGCCCGCGAGGCCCGGAAACCCGCTGCCGCCGTTGGGTCCGTCGCCGCTGCCGCCGTTGCTGTAAAAGCCACCGCCGCCGCCGGCCGTTTCATACTCGTCGGTGCCGCCGCCGCTGCCGCCAGTGCCGCCGGTGCCGCCGTTGCCGCCGGCGTTGGAAAAGCCGCTGCCGCCGTTGTTGCCGACGAGGCCCGGGCCGCCGTTGCCCCAAAGGCCGCCGCCGCCGCCGCCGCCAGCGATGACCAGCGGACTGGTATCAAAGGTTACGAAGCTGCTGCCGCCGCCGCCGCCGTAGCCGAAGCCGCCGGTGCCCGCCCCGGCACCCCCCACTGCGATAGATAGCGTCTGGCCTGCGGTCAGGGTGAAATAGCCGCCAACTTCGGCACCCAACCCACCGGTAGAGAAGCCGTTCAAGTCGCCCGCCGTACTCGTACCGCCTTGCGCACCATAGGCAGTGATTTCGTAGGTGCCGGCCGCCGGTGCCTCAAACGTCGTAGAGCTTCCGGTATAGTTAAAAGTGGTCTGGGCTTGGGCAACACTGCCCAAGGCAGCGAGCAACACGGCAAAAATGATGATTCTGCGATTCATACCATTAGTTCTCCCATTTGATCCCGTTGGTTCTGCGTATTGGAAGGCCGACCAGAGCTCGCCAATGGGCTATAGGATACAGGGAGGCTCCACGAAGAAGCAAGCGGTGGTTTTTACCTTTAAGGTAACGGGGGGACAGGGCGCGGGGGCGTCTTATCGCTTCTTTTTCGGCATCGCCATCAAGCAGTCGGACGGGACACACTTGTCCGCCATTATACAGAACAGGCGGCACGGCGGCACGCCGGTATACTCCGCAAGCATCTCGAAATGGCGACCGGTGGGAAAGCGCTCCCCCGATTCCCAGCGATTGACCGTGGCAGCCGAAACGCCCAAGTCTGTGGCGACCTTCTTCAGCGGGATGTTTTTCTTGAGCCGCCAGTTACGGAATGCAGTCGCAAAACTGGCGCGGATATCGCAGCGGAGACTTGACCCGTCAGCCATGTCAAAATCTTACCCGAAACTCTGTCTCAAGGAAAGGACTTAATCCTGTAAGCGCACGATGGGTCATTGTTGCTGATACGCTGGCAATGCGGATGTGCCCATCGAACGCCAGAGCCGTGCTCGGGATTGCGCTGCCGTCGGCTGACGCCGTCCGCTCAGGAACCAATCTCAACACACGTGCTTTATCAGCCGGGTACGTTGCACTGCTGCCCGTAGCGCAGCATTTGGCCACAGAATTACCAGTGCACAACTCTACGCCAACAACGGCGTCAGCCACGCGGGCACCGGCTCATTCAAGCTCACTCGCTGGCCGTTTCAAAAACAGCCACTTGACGGAATGGCGTTCGCAGATCGTCGTTGTCGAAAAATCCACACATGGGGAACGTCGCGAATGGCAGTCTTGAGGTTCGCAGCCTATCGTTTTGCTTTCGACTGAAAATCAGGTATGGCGCTGTATGGCCAGGTTTTGAATCCGCCACTGCGAATCGACATCATGACCCGCCCGCAAGCAGTTCGGGATGGTTGGCCCGGAACCAATCTCCCACCTGCTTTCGCAAGTGCCGTGCCAGCGCGACCATCTCCTGCGCTTCCTTCTCGGAAACCAACCCAGCCCGCTCGTAGTCGCCGACGTTCCGTTTCTTGCGAAAGGCGTCCAACTGCGCCACAAGCTTCGCTTCCGCGCGGGTGGTGTGGGCCAAACTCTGAATCACCCGGTAATGGTGGGCTTCCCGCGATGCTCGGTAGCCGCACGCGGCCAGCGCCGCCGTGGCGCACTGCAGCGCCGCGTTGTAGGCAATCGCCAACTGCCAGTCCTCGCTCAAATCTTTCACCGCGCAGTCGTGCAAATCCCGGTCGGCCACGCCCAACAGGTCGGCGATCTCCTGCCCGCTGGTGCGATGCTCGACGAGCCAGCCATTACGCGCCCATTCGCTTAAGCTCACGCTCACCTCCGATCAGGAACAGCTTCGGCGTCGCCAGCACCGTGGTTAGGAAATGATGTCCGGCTCGAAGCTTTTTCCGAAACTCCGCTGCGGGATACACGGTTGGATTCACTTCACGGCCCAGCGCTGCCTGTGCGTCGTGCAGCGCGGCTGCCACGTCGCCGAAGCTGACGTCCCCGACTACCACCACGTCCACATCGCTTCCAGCCTGCTCCGTGCCGCGCGCCACCGATCCGTGAACAAACGCCACTGCGATCCGCTCCGCCAGTCCAGTCAGCGCCTCCCGCAACACATCCGTCATACCGGCGGTCTTCACCGTCAACGCCTTCAACTCGGCGTAGACTGGTGACGCCATGTTGACTTGATAACAGACCTGATTGCCCCGCCGCGTGCGGGTCAGCAACCCCGCCGCGACCCACCGGGCCAACTCGCGCTGGACCGTGCCTTGCCCGATGCCGGCTGTGCGCACGATCTGGCGGAGATAGAACAATTGCTCGGGCCGTCCGAAAAACAGTGCTAGCAACGCTCGTTGCGTCTTGCCGAACAGCGTCGTGCCGATTCGATCCATCGAACTGGGTGTACCCATCCTGGGTGCGTTTGTACCCAATTTGGGTTCAGTTTTCAAGCCTGTTGTAAGCGCCGCCCACCACAACCATGCGTGAACCGCGTTGCTTTAGCCCTCCTCATGCGTGCGCCGCCATTGGCACGATCTTCTCAGCAACACCGGCGGCCGGTCGCACTAGCCCTTGTCAGTGGTCGGCTCCACTCATACGTTGCCGCCGACCCCCTGCGCCCGCCGCGGACAGTGCGGTTCATCTGCGGTCCATGCCGCTTCCCGTCGCGCTCGACAGGAACGACTATGCGTCCCGCTCCGCCCGTCGCTCCGTCCACCGGCAACGACCGCCTCTTCATGCATGCCTGCTGAATCCGTCAGTTGAGGAAACAGAAACTCGATGGAATTACGCTACTCGCTGTCACCACGCTTGGCGGCGTGCCGTCGCGCCCGATTGTATGGCTTCGCTCCCGCCGTCAATGTAGAACGCCCTGTCCCCTGCGTCTCCACATAGTGACCGCGCTCGTTCAGCCACGAGGACTGGCTCTTTAGATTGGCACGCGGGGGTTTGCACGGACGTGGATTGTATCAATAAATGCCTACCTCAATAGGGCTCTCTTTTGGAAGGTTGGGCGATTCCCGTCCACAGTTCGACCACGCGTAACCACGGCGGCTGCTTCTCGGCGTGAATACTATCTTAGGGTGTCACGGTTTCCAAAACGCCAAACACTTTGAAGTCTGCGGGGTTGGCAGTAAGCAAACGACGAACGCCGCTCGTGTGAAGCACGGCGGCAAGGTGGGTGTCCAAAATGCGTTTGCGCCCCAAATGGAATTCCCGCATCCAGCGTAGCGTTTGACGGAAACTCTCGTCGGTCGGCTGAATCAGGCTCACTGTGGAATTAGAAGTAAACTCCTCAATCCATTCCAAGGCTTCGGTCATGGTGAGCGGCGGGGAAAACCTTCGGTCGTCGGTCGCAACGTGAAGAAATTCGGTGGCGATTAAGGGCGGAAAAACCAATCGCTCGCCGCGTCCAATTTCGGCTTGAACTGCTGCGATGGTTTTCGCATTGGCGGGGTGTTCGGCAAAGGCAAGCTGAACAAGTATGTTGCAGTCCAAGCCAATCATGACTGGCCGAACATTTCCTCTGCGAGTTCCCCTTGTGAAATCGCGGGGGTCAGGACGCGATGGCCTTTAAGTGAGCGGATGTGCAAAGCCGCGCCGTTTCCTGGTTCCGTTACGTGCGCGGATACAATTC
This sequence comes from uncultured Verrucomicrobiae bacterium, assembly GCA_963713705.1. Lineage (GTDB taxonomy): Bacteria > Verrucomicrobiota > Verrucomicrobiia > Palsa-1439 > Palsa-1439 > Palsa-1439. Next base: position 19,208 of record CAVQMY010000038.1, on the reverse strand, counting down.
TGGCAACGGGTTTGTCGCCTTGCGTGAGCAAGACCTCATTTCCCGCCTGCACCTGTTTAACCAACTCGGCGAGGTGTGCGGCTCCAACTTCTTTGATCACTGTCATGGGTTAATAATACAGCTTTTCCTGCCTGTAGTCGAGTGCCGTTTATTGTCGGTGTCACGCTACGCTCTGGCGGCTTCTTATCGGCACCACGTTGCGCGCCTGCTTGGGCGAAACGCTCCACCATGCTGCCGCCTCCTGCGGCGTCACAAGCTCTCTGTAGTGGCGGAAAATCATGTTCGGGGTGTTGCCCATTTCGAGGGCCACCTTGGCGGCGTCCTGGCACTGTGCTAAGCGGTATGTTGCAAACGAATGCCGCAAGCCGTTCTTCGGCCAGCGAATGCCAAGGGTCTTCCCTAGCGTTACCACCGTCCGCCTAACACTTATCCACGGGCAAACCGGGCCAGTTTGCGCGGCATACGGGGCAAGCCATGCCTGCAAGTTCGGTTGAATCGGGATAAGGCGGCGCTGCGCGGTCTTGGCCTTCTTTGCCTTCACTTCCACGAACCCTTGCGCGAAACGAATATCCTCCCACTCAAGGCGCAGAAGCTCGGCGTGGCGAAGTCCGGTGAAAGCGCCAAGGGCGAGAAACGGCACCACCTCCGCGCTTGCTCCCGCGATGAGCTTCGCGAAGTCTTGGGGCCGGAAGATTTCGATCTCACCGCCCCTGTCTTTGGCGCGGGACAGCGCGTCGGCCTCTGTGGTGCGGTCACGCAGTAGATAGCCGCGCTGACGAGCAAACCGAAACAGCAATACAACAAGACCCCGAAAATTGTTCCGGGTCCGCATGGAGACCGGCAATGACCGCAACCAACTCTCAATCTGTCCCTGCTTCACTTCCCTGATGGGAACCGGGAATGCGGCGGCGATACGTGGAAGCCGCGCGTTTAGGTCTCTGAGATAGTCGGCGCTGAACCGATCTTGCCGCTTGGCAGCCAGCAATTCGTCGGCAACCTCCTTGACGGTCTTTACCGGCAAGTCGCTCTGATTGTGTTGCAGGTAAAAATCGACAGCCTCACTCAGCGAGACTTCGGGGAGCTTCTTTCTGGCTTTGGCATAGGCTTCGACTGCATCGTGAAGCGGCACGCCGAAGGGTCTGAGTGTGTCGAGCGCTCGCGTATAGATGTCGCGGTCTGCGCCCGTCAGGGTGAGGCCAGCGGCTTTCTGGCCGTGGATGGCTGTCGCGACTTCTTGCGCCCGCTTGGTGGCTTCCTCACGGGTCGCGCGGGTTTCACGGCGTCTCTTGCCGTCCTGATAGTAGCTGACGCACCAGCGGCCTTCGGCAAGTGCGTAAATTGGGACTTTGACTGATCCTACGCTGACAAGAAAGGAATCGTTCCTTTTCACGTTCCCAAAGTAGCACAGTGTCACGGGTTTGTCACGGGAAAAGCAATATGTTTCAATTGCTTAGGAAAGATGGTCGGGACGGCGGGATTTGAACCCGCGACCTCTTGGTCCCGAACCAAGCGCGCTAGCCAAACTGCGCTACGTCCCGTCCTTCGTACAACACCCTACTTAATCACACTTTCTTGCGGGCACGCAAGAACTCAATCACCATCGGCATGACCGACAGGATGATAATTGCCAGTTCCACGATGCCAAAATGCTCCTTCACAAACCTCAGCCCGCCAAACCAGTAACCGCCAAACAACAAGAGCGACACCCACAACACGCCGCCGGCCACGTTGTAGGCGGTGAACTTTAGATACGTCATGTGCCCCACACCTGCCACAAACGGCGCAAACGTGCGCACGATGGGGACAAACCGCGTGATGATAATCGTCTCGCCACCGTACTTCTCGTAGAACGCATGCGTCTTTTCCAGATACTTCGGCTTGATGATCCGCGGAAACTTGGCAGCGAGTTTGTCTCCGAAGAGGTGACCCACCGAATAATTCACCGTGTTCCCGACGACCGCAGCGCCAGCCAACAGCAGAAACAGCCACCCTACGCTTAACGGGCTGCCCGCCGTCGCGGCCAACGCCCCCGCCGCAAACAACAGCGAATCACCCGGCAGAAACGGCGTCACCACAAACCCCGTTTCGGAAAAAATGATCGCGAACAGGAGCACATACGTCCATCCCGTCCCATGGGCCTGCATCGCGTCGTTCAGATGCCTGTCCAGATGCAGGAACAGGTCGATGAGTTGGTGTAACACTTGCATAAAGGGTCGTTACGTGTACCACACCGCCCCGCCCTTGTCAGCCCGGAAGATGGGAGGGTGGTGGGGGGGCCCAATCTGACGTACTCGCCCAGACAATGAACGTTCTCGTCACTTCTTAAACGGGCGATATTGAATGACCGACGGATCAGGCCGCCGCTCCGCGGCACAAGTTCGCGTGTTTGCGCCCCGACGGGAAGCGCCTGATTGGTCGAGGGCAGTCTCCCTCACAGCGGAGCGGGCTCCGGGAAGTGTAGCAGCCTCCGCCATGTCCATCAGAGTTTGCTTGTGACGCCCGATTCCTGTCAAGGCTGTTCGGCCTTTTTTCCCAATTGTGACATGCTAGTGTGGTGTCACTGAAATGCCTTTCCAATGTCCATCTGGTCAAAATGAAGCGATTCATTGTAACGAAGCGTTAGGGACAGCACACTAGCCGGACATTTGCAACGGTTCTTTACCGACCGCTTGCTGGGGCAATTAGGCGCCAGCCCGCACACCGTCGCCAGTTATCGAGACACATTCCGACTGCTGCTCAAATTTGCGTCAAAACATCACCGGCGCCAAGCCAGCGACCTGAATGTGGAGGATCTGGATGCCAACCTGGTGGGCTCGTTCCTCAAGCATCTTGAGCACGATCGCCGCAACAGCGCTCGCAGTCGCAACAATCGGCTGAGCGCAATCCATGCTTTCTTCGGGTATGTTTGCGTCAATGAGCCAGGACTCGCGAGTCACTGCCAGCGTGTGTTGGCGATGCCTCTGAAGAGGTTTGAACGAGGCCCGGTGGAGTTCCTGACCAACGAGGAAACAACCGCACTCCTGAAGGCACCCGACACTACTACATGGCTGGGGCGGCGCGATCAACTGTTGCTGCAGGTCGCGGTGCAAACTGGGCTGCGGAACTCGGAGTTGACCGCGCTGCGACGGCAGGACGTCCAGTTAGGGTCCGGGGCGCATGTCCGCTGCCTTGGGAAAGGGCGCAAGGCCCGATGCACTCCATTGCGATCAGACGTGGCAGCCCGCCTGTCCGACTGGCTGGCGGAACAACTTCCGGACCCGAAAACGCCGGTCTTCCCGACAGCCAGGGGCGATGTCATGAGTTCGGACGCGCTGCAGAGGTTGGTTTCCCGGCATATCAGAACCGCCGGGAAAACATGTCCCTCACTGCAAAGAAAGCGGGTGACCCCGCACACGCTGCGCCACACCACGGCCATGGACTTTCTGCACCGTGGAGTAGATATCACTGTGATCGCACTCTGGTTGGGCCATGAGTCAATCCAAACCACACAAATCTACCTCCATGCCGACATGGCGATGAAGGAAAAGGCTCTGGCGCGAGCAACGAAAAGCAAAGTGGCACCCAAACGTTACCGTCCAACCGATAGGCTGCTCGCCTTCTTGGAGAGCCTTTGATTATGCCGCGCGTTCATACCCGATGGCGTCAGAAGTGGCGGTAATTTGCGCCTCCAGCTTGGTCACGCGGCATAACTCTGGAGGCGGCATAATCTCATTTATGCCGCGCGCGGCATAAATGAGATTGTTGTCAATCTCCAACACGCCGTCGTCGACAAACCGCGTCAACGCTTCCCAGCGTTTCAACGCATAGTCAATGGCTTGGCCGAGCAGACCTTGCGGCAAGGTGCGTCCGCGCTCCAACTCCATCGCCCGTCGCAGCCGCGCCAAGACGGGACGGCTCTGCCATGTGCGGATGGCCGCACGTAATTGCGGCCCGTATTTCTTCTCCCGCAACTCCTTCTCCACCGCGTACAGCAGTCCGATCTGCCGCACAAACCACGCGGCCAGTTTGCTCTCAGTCAACGCTTCGTGAAAGCCCCGTCTCGCGTGAGCCCAGCAGCCAGTCAACGTCAGCTCGTCGCGTTCTTTGGCCAGTGATTCATATGCCGAATACCCATCCGTTTGCAGTTTCCCCCGGAAGTTCTTCAGAAACTCCTTCGGCCCTTCCCGCGACCGGCTCACCCGCCATTCAAACAGCACATCTCCACCCGGCCGGCTATAAGTCCACAGGTAACCCTGCTGGCTTTTGCCTTTCACATCCGGATCCAAATAGCGGATCGGCGTTTCGTCGGCTTGGAGGTAATGGCCGCGCTGTAAATCGTCCCGAATCACCCGATACACCGGTTTCAACAACTCAAGGGACTGTCCCACCCATGACCCCATCGTCTTGCGGCTCAATTCCACCCCGAACTGTTGGCGGAACATTTTCTCCTGCCGGTACAGCGGCAAATGGTATTCGTATTTGTTGACCAGTATCTGCGCCAGCAAGCCCGGCCCCACCATGCCTTGCTCAATCGGCTGTGGTGGCAACGGTGCGATGGCAAACTGTTCGGCTTTCACATACCGTGGGCGAATGAAAACCCGCTTGATGATCTTGGGGGCTACCCGGTCCAGTTGACTGGTGCGTTCCTCGCTGATCTTTTTCCAGCCTTCTGGGTGCGACTGGACTTCCTCCGGTTCGATGACGATCTCATAGGTTTCCAGTTTGTCTTCCGCCAACATCCGCCGCACCGGATGGGGAGTGCCGTCGCGGGAAGTGCCAAGGGGCTTGGGCTCCGGCGTCGGCAGTGTGACGATGTTGGCCAAGCCTTGCAGCAGTAACTCCATTTGATGTCTGTCCAACCCCTCGTTGTGCTGGCCGCCGAAGTAATGCCGGATAAAACAGTCGAGTTTCTGGCGCAGCAGCCGGTTCTCCTGGTGCAGACGTGCATTCTCTTCGCGCAGGCGGGTGTTGTCGGCCTCCAACGCAGCGAGACGCGCATTCAACTCTTCGACTTTCTTGAGCAGCGCGGTGTTGGTCACGCTACTTTGACCGGAATACAAACACGTTGTTCAAACTCTCTCAAAAAAGTTTCATCGACGATACCAACCGGCCTTGGTGTGTACTTCCAGTCCGTGAATTAACGCGCTGAACTCCTCGCCGCGCAGACTGACCTGACCGTGTTCACTCACCGGCCAGGTGAATCGTCCGCGCTCCAGCCGCTTGGCACAAACCCACAAACCGGATCCGTCCCAGTACAGCACCTTGAGTCTATTGTGCCGCCGATTGGTGAAGACAAACAAATGACCCGACAGGGGATTCTCTTTGAGTTGCTCGACAACCAGACTGTACAGCCGGTTGAAACTGCCACGCAAATCGACGGGCACGGTGGCCACCAGCACTCGCGTGGTGCCGGACACGCTCAGCACAACGCACGCAGGACTTTGGGCAACGACCGGATTGCGGAACTATCGTTCAGCCGCACCGTCCAGCCCTTGGGACTGGTGACCTCCACGGCCCACCTCGTGGCCGCGGTCGGCATGACCATTTCCTGAAAGCTTACTGCCGGTTTGCCGGTACGGCGCTCGTCCTGTAACCACTTGCTCAGGGTGGAGAAGCCGACCCCGTGTCGGGCGGCAAATTCCTTTCGGGTTAGTTGGCTTTGGTGAAACCGGGCCAGCAGTCGTTGGCGTTGCTGTGCAGTGAACCGGTGCCGAACCACGTCTTTGGGTGAAATCATGCCGCCATCGTGGCATATTCGGGTTCACGAAACTAGGCGTGGCCGGTCAGCCGCATACGATGGTTCTCTCCCCATTTCTCGACTTGCGCCGTAATCCACTCCCCTTTGATGTGAGGGCACAAGCTCGCCGGAATACTGTGGCAGGTGTAGAACTTCGCCCGCTCCCCGAACGCACGATAGAACTCTCCCGAACACCCCCCCGGACTCGACAACAAAAGCGTTCGCGTCGGCTGACATCGGGCCATGGCCTCAAAGATGGAATCGGGCACGGTCTTGGCTTCGTCGGCAATCAGCAAGAGGTTGTCCGCGTGCCAGCCTTCAAACCGGCCCGGCTGGTCAGTCGAAAATCCCAGAATCCGGCTGCCCGTGTGTGTTACGACCTCACAGTTGTTGAACGTCCAACCGGGGAAGCGATGCCGGTGCCCTTCAATTGCGCCGAATAATTGTTGTTCTACTTGCCGGAACACCCCGCTGGTCGCCACGGTCAAGCTCTTGGGAAAAATGGCCGCGTGCCACAGCGCAATCGGGGCCGCGATGCGCTCGGTCTTTCCGCACCCGTTGCAGCCTTTTGCGGCCACTGCCGAACCGCGTTTGTCCAAGTCCGCGAAGATGCGTTGTGCCCAGTCATAGGATTCCAGTTGTAACACCCCCCTGACAAATCCGGGACACGTCGAGAGGTTTTCGAGTTCCGTCGCGTTCATTTTTCCAGTTCCCGGCGGCGGGCTGCGATCTCATCCAACACTTTCACCGGAATCACGAAACGGTGTTCCAGTTCGCCCACAGCCTCCAACTCAATCCGATTGCGGGCAAATAGTTCCGGGAACACGTGCTCAAGATGCCACGCTGCGGCTCGCCAATCGCCTTGTTCTGCCGCCTGCTTAATGATGGCAACGCGCTTTTTGATTCCGTCACCAAGGGCTTTCTCTACCGCTGCGTCGAAGTCGGGAAACGTCCGCCGCCAGACACAAAACGTCTCGTGAGAAATGCCCCCCGTCGCCGCTGCGTACTTCAATGGCAGGCCGTCCGCGATGCCCCGGGAGATTTTTTGCATGGTGGCCGGGGTGCGCTTCGTAGGCCGCCCAATTTTTCCGCGTCGAGTTGGTGTGCGCTTGGCCAAAGTCGTTGTTTCAGTCGGTTCGGTCATGGATTGGCTCGGTTGGAGATTACCCTAGGATTGTGTTGAACCATCTGTGTGAGTTTGTGTATGAATACTTCTATCGCATGACTCCGAGTGAGCTTGACGCCCGCCTGTTGAAAGAGAAGAAGGCTTTTCTGACGCTGTGCCACAGAGAGGCTGTTTATCAGACCGTAGCGATAGAAGACCCAAGACACGCCCTAGCTTTTGCCGAAGGCTTAATCCTCGATTTGACAGAAGACGCGGCCAGATTGAGAATCCGTAGGGATCGAGAAGCAGCAGCAGGATTCTATAAATTTGTGGACGATCTTCTTGGTGATAAAGACGCCACCCATGCTTTATCCGACCCCATACCGACCAAAGACCTAACAGTGTTCTACGTTTTATGCACCATCGCCATTGATGCAGCGAGGGAGATTGTGCGTCAAGACCCCGGATTTTTTTATCCAGCCAAGGGTCGTAGCTCGGATTCCGGCGAGGCTTGAGGTCAAGAGAGCTTACGTGCTTTTCCCATGCCGCGCGGGGAGCAGCCGGTGCCGGTGCGATCGTGGTAGATGTCTCAGTCACCAGCGGACGGCGGGGCGTGCGCGCATTGACCTGCTCAGGTTCGGAGACGCGCCGCCCGCTTCTAGGCCCCTTACTCGCAGGAGCCGCCGCCGCTGGAATAATTGGTTCAGTCATGGTGTACCCTCAAAGCGTAATCCATTGTGTCGCACGCGATGACATCGCCATGCCGCAACAACCGGCTGGCGAGCCGGGCGTCGATCTCCGCCAGTCCCTTCAGCGTCAAGTTGCAGGTCAGGATGGTCGGTTGGGACCTGCGCGACTCCATGACCTGCATTAACAAGTCCAGCCCGAAGGTCTTGGCGTCGTTGCCGACACCGATCTCATCCACCATCAGGACGCCTTTGGTGTTGGCGAGGTCGCTGACGCTTTCGTACACGTTGAAGTTGCCGCTTCGCATCTTCGCCATGAACCGGGGCCAGTGCTTGACCTTACCGCGTAGATGGTGCGTGACCGCCTCTCCCAGATACGTCTTGCCCGTGCCAGAGTTCCCAACGAAGGACAACCAGCCCTTGCCACCGGCCCGGATGCTGGCGGCATACGCCGTCGCCCTGTCCAACATCTTCACGAGGACCGGGTCGTCGAAGGTCTGGAAGTCAACGGGCAGCGTTGGCGTAGGCTTCGGCCTTGCCGTCGTTGTACGTTCCGGCGTTTCGATTATTAGTTCCATGGGTCTTGTTCCCTCCCCATTTGTCATGGTTTCGTTTCCAGTTGCGGAGTGCGGCCTGCCAGTCTTTCATCGGGCTTCGTCCTACCTTCCACCCGTTGCTGTTGTAGTGATCGACAAACGCCGCAACCTCGGTGACCGGCAGTCCGATCTCCTGAGCGTAGGCTTCAAGCTCTGGCAATTCCGGTTTCGTCCACCGCGCACTTGTACGTCGTGGTATGCTTGATCTCTTGTTTCTTTCTTCATTGATCTCTTTCGGTGGCGTTTTCACCACCAGTTGAGGTGGCGTTTTCACCACTGGTGGAGTCGTGCTTTCACCACTAGTGGCGGAAACACCACTAGTGGCGTTTTCACCACTGGTGCGGACTTCAGGCGGGACACGTACTGTATAGCGGTTCCCGATGCCGGGCTTGCGCTCAACCTTGAGCAGGCCGTGACGTTCCAGGTTGTGCACGTGGTCAATAACCCCACTACGATCAATCCCGATCTCGGCAGCCAACGTGCTGAGGCTGGGCCACGAATTCGCGTTGTGACCCTGATATTGATGCAGTCGGGCGTACAACAATTTGTCGGTAGCACTCACGTCCCGGCGACGCCCGAGCCAGTTCGGGAGCATGGCGAAGGTGTCGGTGGTCATGGTCTTCCCCCCGCCAATTCCGAACAACAGCGGTCACAAAAAAGCAGGGTGAGCTTTGGGCCACGCGACAGGGTGCCGAAATTCTTACCTGTAACCGGGCACGAGCACTTGTTGCAATCGCCGATGTAGTCAAAATAATCCTCAACGCAAGGAGAGGTTCCACCCCCTCGGCCCGCTGCCGCGAAATTCCCGCTGGCGCAAGCTTCGCGGTGCGCTGCCGGGGGGAGTGAAAGTTGAGGGCCAGCGGAGATGTGCATGGAGTGCCTTCAGTTGTGGAGCATCACGATTTGCCCTTGTCCCTCGCGTGCGGAAATGTTGCCCATGCCCAACGGTGCCCGCTTGTTTTCAGCCGTCAGGCTCGGGAGTTTTTTGCGTCGAGCGCCTTCAAGGCTTCGGTCAGCAAACCTACAAGCTCGTTCACGTTCTCGACGCTGGTTGTGGTCGAGTACATGGACAAACTGCGCTGGAGCTTTTGCACCAGCGCGTTGGGCAATTTCAAAACTTGGTTGCTCACCGCCGCGCCTTCTGGCTTTTTCATGCGAGCCAACAAGCTTTGTCCTTCCGCGCTGTTGTTGACGGCGATGCGCGCCCTGTCGTAGCTCAAGTTCTGCTCGGTCATAACCTTTCGCACGAGCGCCCGATGTTTTTCCCCGGATTCGCTGATTCCGATGTTCACCAATGGTGTTCCCATGTCTCAGTCCTTCCTTACGTTGATTTGCGTTTCTTCACTTTCCGATATTGAGGCGAGCGAGGCGCGTAACCAACACACAACCGCTTCGGGCGGCTGACGATCCGCCTCGATCTCAGGGAAACCCGCGCCTTCGCCCGCCGTGAATTGAGTTTCGTTTTCCGTTTGACCAGCCGACGCCGCACCGGTACCACGGGTTTGGCTGTTGGGTCGGGTACGTGTGTACTTTTTCCACAGGGGCACAAAACCAATCCACCCGGCGGGGCAGAAATAACGCTCGTGCGCCTGCTACAGGGACAGACGGCGACAAAACTACTAGGACCAGTTTGCAGAAAGCGCCAACCTGATTCGCCGGTGATGTACTGACCGGCGGCTTGGCTGCCGATGATTTCCATTGTGGACTTACTCATTACTTCGTTGCCTCCTCTGTGAGCCGACGCGCGGCGCGTTTCCTCAGTGGTTTGTCACCAACGGCGTTACGCTTGAACCTCGAAAGCGCCTCATCCAATTCGGATAAATCCACGAGCACGCAACGCCCGATTTTCCGGTATGGCACAACACCCCACTTGAGCCAATTTTGGAACGTGCGAGGGCACACTCCGGCGTAACCCGCTGCTGCCGGGGGTCGGGCATAGCGCGGTCGAAAGGCTTGTTCAGGAATGGCGGCTTCGACAGTGGCCGCCGGTGTGTCGCTGTTGTTAGCTGTGCCTTGCATCACAGGTAAAATACGGCAAGGCGATGCAGAGGAAAGAAAGAGCGGTGCACCAAATGACACACACTGCGGGTGCAAGTTACTTATGGAAGAGCTTCAGAAAAGAGCGTTTGATCTTGCTGACAATCTTGGAGTGTATCTCTGAATCGTAGTAAGCTTTTGTGCTGGCAGCGCCCACCACAAGGCGGCGCAATTCTTTGTCGCCAGCCAACGCCGGGCTTGGGGATTTCTCTTTGAGTGCTTGCTCGGCAACCTTCCACCAGTGCGGCGCGTTGGCCTTGACAGGTTCTCCAAGCAGTTGCGCCCCTCGTCGCCATCCTGTGTCACACGCGAGGTTTTTGGCGTCGCGCCGGTCCTCTTTCCGGGGGACTATCCGGGCATCTTCGACTTGCACAAATAATTGGACGGCGGCGCGGGTGTCCGGGCCAGAGAGGTGTGTCTGCGGGGCGAACCGAATGGGGGAACGCGCTCCTAATTGGAGTGCCGTTTCGAGGAAGTCCCGAATTGCGGCTCCGCGTTCCATCCCTTTGATGTCGTGAGGATGGAGCGAGACGTTGACGGGCCATGTAAACCGCTGCTCCCCCAACCAGCGCCAGCGGTCGGGCCGCTGCTTTACCAGTTCGTTCATCCCCTCCACTGCGTCAGAGAGGATGTGGTACAGCGTAACCTGCCAACCTGCGCGGCCGCCACTACTACCAGTAACCCCACAACACAGGAGAAACCGCATGCTGCACGAACCCACCAAAACCAAACTCTACGCCATGAAACTCAACGGCATGGCCGAGGCTTATGACGAACAACGCGCCCAATCCCGCAGTGGCGAGTTGTCGTTCGACGAACGCTTCGGCTTGCTGGTCGAGCGCCAATGGCTCTGGAGAGAGAATCGCGCGCTGGCCACCCGTCTGGCCCAAGCCCGCCTGAAACAGCCTGCCTGCATCGAAGACCTCGACTTCAGTCCGTCGCGCGGCTTGAAACGCGCGCTGATCGAACAACTCAGCCCCTGCGACTGGGTCCAGCATCGCCAGAACATCATCATCACCGGCCCGACCGGCTGCGGCAAGACGTTCGTCGCCTGTGCCCTGGCGCACAAGGCCTGCCGCGAAGGTCACCGGGCGCTGTACTTCTACGCGCCGAAACTGTTTCGCGCCCTGAGCAGTGCGACAGCCGACGGCAGTCTGACCAAGCTGCTCAAAAAGATCGCCAAGGTCCAAGTGCTGGCCGTCGACGACTGGGGCTTGGTCAAGGTCGATGAACGCCAATGTCGTGAGTTCCTGGAGATCCTCGACGATCGTCACGGCCACGGCTCCACCGTGATCACCAGCCAGTTCCCCGTCAGCGCCTGGCATGAGGTGGTCCCGGACCCGACAGTGGCCGATGCGCTGCTCGACCGCCTCATCCACAACGCCCACCGCCTGGAACTGAAAGGAGACTCCCTACGCAAACGCCAGGCACGTCCCTGATCCCAACGACCCGGTACCGCCCGCCTGCGCGGGCGGCTTCAGAATGGACGATGAAGGAAGGGGAAGGACGGACACGTCGCCTCGCTCCGCGAGGCTCCGACGGCAGAATCGAACATCCAAGCTTGACTCAAAGCTGCCACTTTCATATGAGAACAACCGCCAGCGTCGCTGCGCTCCGATGAGTGGAAACATAAAACCGGAACCAGTGGCAACTTTCACCGGAATACGCACCTGCCCATTGAGTTGCGGGTACCGTTTGTTCAGTTTGTGCAGCGTGGTCGGTTTTTGCAGGTGTCACTTTTGGCGGTTCGACGGAGCTTGAAAGCTTTTCACACGCGTCACACAAGGTGTGGAATTTAGGCAAATGGGATGATTTCCCTCGACATTTGAGGTGTTTGGCCGGTCTGACGCGTTAAGACTTTTGGGTTTAATTCACATGGCGCGGCGTTCAACAATTAGGGTTCGTTTGCTGGGCTGTCCCATAGATCTATCTCAAACCCGGCAGATAGGCTTGTTCTGGCTGGGCCAGGTAGCGGAAGTGACCGTTGGCTGTCCCATAGCAGCGCAGTAAACTCAGCACATCCCATTTTTTCCACAGGGCGGCGCGGATCAAGGTGAAGAGGCGGCTGAAGCTGTGGCTCCAATCCGCCAGAAAGGCCAGATAGCGCAGGAGTAGATAGACCAGCAGCGCGGTCCACACCTGCCAGCGCACGGCGTTGGCGCTGGTGCCGAGGAAATCGGCCAATTGCAACGTCTGCTTGATCTGCTTGAAGAACACTTCGATCTGCCAACGGCAGCGATACAACTCGACAATGCTGGTGGCGCTCCATTCCAGGTTGTTGGTCAGGAATTCCATTTCCACTTCCCGACCGTCCACCTCGACGAGCGCGATAATCCGCCGCAGCTCCACCGGGTAGTCGGCCAAGGTGGTGGGCGTTTGTAGTTGGATCAAGTCATCGCGCAGGATTTTGCCCGCCGCACCGTGCTGAAAACACCGCACCACCAGGAAACTCAAGTTCTCCTTGGCGCGGGTGACCCAAAACACCTCGCGCATGGACAGGTCGGCCAGATGCTCGAAGTCCACGTACGCCTTGTCAAATATGACGATTTCACCCGCTTTGACGCCCGCACACAGTTCCCGTGCCCGTTTGGCGTCGTTGTACCGGGCGGTGTCCACGATGGCAAAGAGCGGCAGGAAACTTTGCAGGTCCAATCGCAGATGACACTTGGCGGCGGCCTTGCGTCGGCGATGCTTGGCCCAATCCAGGCACGAGGCGATCAAGGGGATGGTGGTTGAATCCACCAGATGAATCGTGCGCTTGAACTTCCGGGCAAACCGCTGGCCCGCCCGACCGCTGACGAAGCCCGGAGACTGGTTGCCCAAATGTTCCAACACCGACCAGAAGAGTTGCTCGGCCATTTGTGCCGGGCGCACCTTGTTGGCGTGGGAGAGAGTATTGCGGTTGGGCGGGGTGGCCCCACGCAGACTGGACAGTGGCCCCGAGTGCAAACCCAGCGCGTCGCAGACATCGTTGAGGCCGATGCTGTGAGTGAGTTGGGCATACATCAGGGCGACCAGATGACTCCAGGGGCTGAAGGTGCGGGCTTTGTCTTGGACCCCGGTAGCCCGCGCCAGCTTGGGTACCAGGAAGTCAGGAATGAAGTTGCAAATCTGCCGCAGGAGGTTCAATTTTGCGGCGGCTGGAATGTTCTTGTTGTGCTTTTTCATCCCTGCCGTGTGGCAGGGCTACACGAGACATTCCAGCTTTTTTCAAAACCCTATGGGATGGCTGTGAAAGCTTTTTGGGGAAGCAGTACCATCAACGGTCAGAAGCGAACTACGACCAATCAAGTGGTGTCCATGACCGACAACGAACTCGTTGGCTTCATACAGAACCGCATTCCGTGCATTCAGAAGGGGGGAGAATCATGGGATTGCTGAGATTGCTGGCGGCGAAGAGGGTTAAGGCAGAGGTTGAGAAAGGCGCGCGAGTCTTTACCATTTCAACCTGCTTGTACCTGATGAAGTTTTATAAGACCCAATACGACTACGAAACAGCAATCGGTCTCAGTGCGGCGGTAGCCAACACGCTCTTTGGTTTAGCTCCGGCGAATCAGTTAGGTGTGGATTTCTTGGCGGCTAACGCACAACTGGTTGACCAGAAGTTGCGCGAGATAGCATCGGATTCAAAAATCTGCGGCGTGGTGAGTATTTGCGTTTACATAAAGACCAATGCCGCCGGTGCCGAAGCAATGTTCGCTCCCCCGATACTTCGGCGTGCATTAAAAGCAGGTCTTTCTCCCGAACTGCTAAAGTGGACGGTGAAAATGGAGGGCTTGGGCATTCTCCGACCTGCCGAACAGATTCAGTGGCCATCTTCTTTGGAAGATTTCTACAAACATGCAAGGGAATTTGAACTGTGGGTTATGCAACAACCCGATTACATTACGATTGTTCACGCTACCGATGAGGATGTCCGCGTAACTACGAATGACAAACCCCAACCCCACACCGCCATCACTTTTGCCGCCCTTGCCCACTCTCCGCACGCCGTCAACATCATCTGGTGTGATTCCGAAAAGCTTCCAGAACGTCACGCTGCGATTGTTAGACTCGTCACCAAGATAGGACTGCACTCCTTATGTCGTTACCTTGACGGAGAGGTGTCGTATTCTGATTTAGGATTGCAGATAACGGACATAGAATGTTTGTCGTGGCTGGCAAACGTTATTTAATATCGGAATACCGTCGCGATGCGCCGCATGACAGAGACACACCGTCTGACCTGAAAAAGCGATGAAAGCGACCCATGGCTCAGAAAGCAGGCCTTTCAAAAAGTCAGCACTTCCGATATTCGACTCGCAGAAAGAAGCGAACGCTTACACGAAACAAATGGGCGACCGTTACTTTGCATTAACCCATTTTCTTGAGCACATTCTTGAGGATTGCGAGCAAGAAATGGCGAACGGATATGCACACTTGCCATCGGGAAAGCTCAAAATGCAATTAGGGATAATGCGGAGGGAATTGTTTGACAAGGAGGATGAGGAGGAATGGTGCTCGCTTCTGTGGCGGACATTGGCTCGATACAGTTATGAGGACACTTCGACGGCTGTGGACGTTGTCAGGTTCGCGCTACTGGGCATGGGCTTAGAGTGGAAACACAAGGGACTCTTGAGCAAAGATAAGCCTGTTGATTATAAAGCGATGCTTGGCTCTCTGTGTGACTGGATTGAGAGCCGTATTCACCTCTTTGTCCATACCCAGTTTCACGAGTTTCCACAGATGTTTTCTGGTCGGGCTGACGATTGGCGTCTGGCGAGGCTATGGATGTCGGCCCTTATATCGCCAGACCTGTCGAAGCGAGACAGTGAACAATTGGTCCGGGCACTGAGAAAGATATTGGACACCAATTCAAAACGGTTCCTGTATATCTGGAAGGCGATGTACGACCGCGAACGGCGGAGGTGGAGGCACCCAGATGTGGATGTAGCCGTCATCAGCATTTGGCCACTTGTGCAGCATTACAACTGGACGTACGAGGACCTTCTGAAAGTGCTGGACAAACTCTTGCCAATACCAGCAGCAGATAACAAATACCCACGCGATTGCGCCGATAGCCTCAAAGTGCATTGCCGCACTATTCTCGGGCTCACCAAAACGGGCAGAGGCAAATCAGTATCGGTTGGAAAAATGCCAGAAGCTTGGGAGATTGCGTTAGAACTGAGTCAGCCGGTTTTAAGAGCGGCTGACGAGGTTTTGGGGCCAATAGCAAGCAACCGAAATCTAAAGAAGTTGTAGCCCTAGTTTCCCTTCGCTCAGTGGGTCGTAGGTGCGCTCTAATTTGGCTACAGGCCCACCGGAAAGTAAAAGTACGGAAAGCACTTTCCCCTCATCCACTTTTTTGAGCCTTTAATGCCGCTTTGGTAGTTTGCGGGCATGTTGGAACATGGCTCGAACGACCAGATACCTAAGCTGGCGCTCAACAGCAAGCAGACGCGCGAAGCGTTAGGCGGAATCTCCAAGTCCAGTCTACTTCGGCTGGAGCGCCGTGGTCTGCTCCACCCAAGTCGCGCCCTTCGGAGAAAATTATACCCAGTCTCGGAAATCGAACGCTTTTTGCGTGAAACAACATAAATGCGCCCAAACCCGAATCCAGCACAACGAGCAATTGTTGCGATTATGCAGCAACAATCGACCGCGCCGTGGCCATTGGCTGTTGAGCATCTCGGTGTGGACCGTACTACCAAGAAGCAACTCAAGAACATTTTCACGGAAGCCGCAAGTCGCGCGCTGCTGAAAGCAAGCCCAAGGAGCCGTCAGGCTTCGGACCGGAGGCATGCGCATGGGAAAGCGTGAAGCTGAATTGAAACAAGTTCGATTTCTGCTCCTTGCGTCCATCAGGCCGTCGCCGGAAAACGACAAGATTTATCATCCGGTCAACCCCAACGACCCGGACATCGTCGCGTTGGCCGAGAGCATTGAAGAGCACGGGGTGAAAGAGCCGTTGGTGATTACCAGCGACGGATGGATTATTTCCGGCCACCGGCGCTACGCCGCGTCAAAAATGGCCGGTTTGAAAGAGGTGCCGTGTCTCGTTGAAGACATATCGCGCGAAGATGACCCGGATGCTTTTTTGGTGGCGCTCCGTGAGCACAATCGGCAGCGCGAGAAAAGTTTCGACGAAAAAGTCCGCGAGTCTGTTGTCACGATGAATCCGGACGAGGCGTATATGTCTTTGATTGAGGAGCGGAAGCTCCGTTCTCGCGTTAAAGCACCTGTTATGGAATTGCGGGAGGCCAAGGTCAGGGCCGCAATCACCAAGGCTAAGATACCGTTCCTGAATGCCGTCGTGAAGGTGTTGAAGGAGTTCGAGGAATATTGGCCGGTATCGCAGCGATTCATTCACTACAAGCTTCTCAACGACCCGCCACTAACGCATGCATCGAAACCGAATTCGCATTATCGGAACGACAGGCGCTCATCCGCGATGCTGTCGGGTTTGGTCACGCGAGCACGTATCGAGGGACTCATCCCTGAAGACGCGATTGAGGACGACACGCGTCCCGTTACCATATGGGACTGCCATGGTGAGTCCGGTGCGTTCATCGAATCGTGCATTAACGGGTTTTTGAAAGGCTACTCGCGCGACCTGATGCAGAGCCAGCCGTGTCACATCGAACTGATGGTGGAGAAGAACACCGTCGCAGGAATAGTCAGGCAGGTTGCGATGGATTACTGCATTCCGATGACTTCAGGACACGGGTTCTGCTCTCTGCCGCCACGAATCGCCATGAAAAACCGATTCCTCGCCAGCGGGAAGGAGCGACTGCTCATCATCGTCCTGACCGATTTTGACGCCGATGGCGAGGTCATCGCGGAAAGTTTTGTACGCTACATGCGAGACGACTTTCATATCACCAATATCAGTGCAGTGCGGGCCGGACTGACCCTTGAGCAGGTGACCAAATTCCATTTCCAGTCTTCCATCGAGTCCAAGAAAAAGAGCAGGAATTATCCCTTGTTCAAAAAGAAGTATGGCGCGAAACAGAAACCTTACGAGCTTGAAGCGGTGCCACCCGAGCTACTGCAGTCAGAGCTTCGCCGGGTGATTGACTCCGTCATTGACCGGAAGCTCTTCAATGCGGAACTGAGCCGGGAGAAGGACGACGCGGTTAAACTTGAGGCTCTCCGGCTCTCTGCGAAGGCAGCGATGAAAAACTTTGGAGGCAACGGCAAATGAAAACCGTGGAACGCATTCGAATCATTCTGGTCGCCTGCATCCTGATGGTGCTGGCCTAGACCACACTGGTTGAAGGCTGGACCGCGGTGTGTTGGTCAGACGACTTGAAACTTGATACGGGTGCCAGTAAGCAGAATTAGGAGCATGTGATGAGTAGAAACGGAGGACATTTTTTCAACCTGCGCGTGTCAGGTGCGACAGTGCACCCGGTATTCATCCACCGGCTTCGCACGCGCGGGTTGGATTTCGAGGCAACGGGATGACCACAAAAAAGCTAGGCCCGGGGAGCGCGAACCCCCCGGACCCAAAGACAACCGAACACGCGAACCACGGTAGCACCGGCGCGGTTGGTGTCAATACCAAACCCAAACTTTCCTTTGCGCCATTGCCGCTGGACGTATGTTGTCGCAGCGACCTGCCGAGTACTGCCAAGGTGATTCTTGCGCGTCTCAAACTACATGTGGGTAGAAATGACGTAGCCTTTGTACAGGTGCCAACCTTAGCGACTGAGTGCGGCATCAACGAGCGAAGCGTGATGCGGAACGTGGCCATCCTCGAAGAAAGAGGCTTGCTGACTGTGGACCGACGAAGCGGATGTGACACGATGGATTTCGCATTGCGGCAGCGGACGGAGACCGAATGAAAAAACCCTCATCACGAAAACACATCGACGAATCCAAGAGAGCTATCGCGCTCGTCTGGCATTTGTATCTCGAAGGCGCACACGCCTGTACATTTGATTTTAGTATTATGGTTTGCCAAATGTGCTTGGCGGGACCTGAGCGTCCCGCTCCCGGGAAGGAGCGATGAAAACAACGATGACAATTCGCGGAGTTCTCTATGACCTCGTGAACGATACGGACCTCGAGTCCGAAAACAACGACCGCTTCTTGGAACCTATAATCGAAAGTCTGCGACAGACGCCAGCGGGAGCGTTCTACGTTCACGCTCAATTTCTCCAGATATTCAAAGATGGCGAGTGGGTCCCTGCTATACAAGATGCGGAATGGCAGGATTACCTTGACGACCTAACTAACGCACCATGGAAACGCAGCCGGTATGTGGACGCAATCTGCCGGTAACACGCGAAGAGGCTTATCAATGGTGCCTTGAGGTCTTGATACCGAAGTGTTTACGTCCCGAACCCCCACGAAGCCACGATGACCGCTCCCGGGAAGGAGCGATGAAAAAAACGATGACAATTCGCGGAGTTCGCTATGACCTCGGGAACGATACGGACCTCGAGTCCGAAAACAACGTGCGCGACCTCTTGGACCATAGACTCGAAAGTCTGCGACAGACGCCCTCGGGAAAGTTCTACGTTCACACTCAAATTCTCCAGATGTACAAAGATGACGAGTGGGTTCCTGCTACACAAGATGCGGAATGGCTGAATTACATTCACGACACAACTAACGCACCATGGAAACGCAAGCGGTGTCTGGACACAATCCTGGCCGGTAACACCCGAGGAGGCTTTTCAATGGTGCCTTAAGAACCTGATACCGAAGTGTCTCCGGCGACTTACTTGAAGAGCGCTTACGTCCCGAACGCCCACGAAGCCACGATGACCGCTCACATTCTGGCGGACGCATCTGCCGGAGCACATCATCCTCCAACGCACCAAGCTGGACACTGGCGACTTCGCTCTTGCCGGTTATGAGCAGTTTGCCGCCATCGAGCGCAAGACAATTTCTGACTTGCTCGGGTGCATCGGCAATCACCGCGACCGCTTTAAGCGTGAACTGCCAGCACAGGCCGCGGTGCGGGACAACGGCTCCGAAGCCGGGGAGGCGGCATGAGCGCATTGAAAAGCGCAGAATTACGCGCTTCACTCGAAGCGTAGGGAGCAAGATGAACGGAACCAGTAGACTAGAAATATAAC
>CAVQMY010000037.1:0-16935 GCA_963713705.1 uncultured Verrucomicrobiae bacterium | reverse complement strand
ATGTTGTATGTACGTCTACTTCGTTCATTTTCTGGTACCATTCCCATCAACGATCGTCGATGTTTACCGGGCGGCTCGAAAACCGCCCACGCCGCCGGCTCGGCGAACAGCAGAAAGGCCAGTAAGGTGTAGTGCTGACGCTGATCGGCGCGAACAAAGCCTTCCTTCCACGCAATGAACAGGCTGACAAACAGGATGCTCAGCATGGCCAGGTCGCGGCCCTTGTCCGTGCCGCCGTACGCGAGACCGATGAACAATCCACCCCCCAGCAGGAGTGCGCTGAACCCGCACGAGAATACCAGCCACGATTCATTGGTCGACATCGCCTCCGCGTATCCAGACGCCACCTCACAGGCCCCGCGCAAGAAAGGCGGAAACCCTGAGACCGTCTGTCCGGCAACACACCAAAACGACAACAGGCAAACGAGATACATCATCGCCAGACCACTCGCCCGAAGCCATTTCCGTTTCGATAGCGCGTACGCGACCACGATCAGCAGGCTGGCCACGCTTTGCAGGAAACACGTGAACTTGGTGAGCGAAACAAAGGCAAAGAGAACCCCGACGCCAAGGGCAAGTCCCGGGGATAATGGAGACTCAATCGCCAAACAGGCTGACAGGGCGATGGCGACCACATACACCGCGTCGGGAGAAACCGCGGAGAAAAAAACGATGTTCACGGCAAACCACCACCGCAACACAGGCCGCAGTCGCACCGCCAGCGCGGCCATGAGCAACGCAAATACCCCCTTCAGCGCCAGGTCGAAACCAATCCGGCTCGCAAGAAGATGGCCCGAATACGTGTCCGTCGTGATATATCCCAGCGGACCGTAGGTGAAGATCACGTCCCGCCCGAATTGCAGGCCTTTGAAAACAAAGTAGCTCAGCGCCCCCTGCCACGACGTGTCCAGTTCGGGAAGGAAGCGTTGAGTCGGCAGGTTGATCAGCACCAGCCAAAACATCACAAATAGCCCGAAGAAGACGGCCAAACGTCCAACTCGATCCCTTTCCCGAGGGACACTCACGGCGACGTTCCAATCACCAGATCGCAAACAAACGCGATGGTCGATGGTGGCACGCGCCGTATGTCTCTGCCCCATGAGTCAGGCAAGACGACTTCTGGTTTCGAGTGTAACGGCGTGCCGCCCCTGCTGATTTGCGAAACACGGCCGGCGGCGACCCTGATGTGGCGGGTACCTTTCTGTTCCATCCGACACGAGCAATATCCGGCGCCGGAGGGAAGGTCAAGAGACTGTTTGTTGGGTGCCCCGGCTACAGCTCACCGGCTTCTGCCATCCAGGACCAGCGACAGTTGAAATCCTGTTCGTGGGGCGCGCGGCTGTACCTGAACCACTGGCCGGTCACCGGCCGCAGCCGCCGAACCAAAGCTCTCGATCAGGAACATGGGGCTTGGTATTTGCACACTTCTCCGTATGTGTGGCTGGAAAGGTATTTCGGTCGACAACAATCGTTGCCGGTAGGCTGACTAACCCCTTCCAATGTCGGCACTTCCACGCCGGATACAATCCCTGGCTTTGGCACACGATATGCAACTTTCCTATGGCATGACACAGGCCTCTGAATCATTTGTCGAAGGAATGGTGGACACCTTCCGACAACCGCCCACAGGGCAGGACGAAAAAAAACCGCGTGAACCCGTCTATCGCAACGAGTTCACAGTCCTGGTCGTCGATGACGACGCGTCGTTCCTGCATCTGGTGAGTTCCGTGTTGCGCAAGCATGGTTTCAACGTCCTCAACGCGTCCTCGGGCGTCAAAGGCCTCACCATGTTTACCTATGCCCCAAGCGACATTCGGCTCGTGCTCCTCGATTACACCATGCCGATGCTCAACGGGAACGAAACCCTCCAGCATTTGCGAAAGCTCAACCCGTCGATCAAAGTCGTGGCCGTCACATCATCGGACCCCAATCAAGTGGCGTCGAGCTTCCGGGACGGGGTTGACAAATTCCTCAAGAAGCCTTTGGACGCCAAGGAGCTGATCGCCACGATCGACTCCCTGGTCGGTTCCAAAGCGCAGAACACGGTCTAGGGACTCTGGGAACCGGCCGCAGTCGCCCGACAGCAGGCTCACATGCGCGGCCGCCGGAATTCGGCGCCGACATCGTTGTGCACAGCTCGCAAAAGTTTTCCGTCAGCGGTGAAGATCTTGTAGTTCGTATAGTGGTGACGATGCTCGTAATCACCAGCGCCGACAAAGTTGACCTCATACGCCGTGTAAACGACCAACGTGCCCTCCCCGGGGCTTTCTGCCACCGAGGCGGGTGACGGCCCGACGGGTTCCAACACCATTCCGCGCGGGCCATTCTGAACTTCCAGATTGGTGCGCCCCAGTAATCGGACCACCCTCTGTACCGCACGCTCGGCCTCCCCGCAACCCGGGCCATCAACCACTGCGCCCCCCTAGCAGGCTTTATGTCAGGCGGAGCCGGGCCGAGAAACTCTACGCCTTCCATACTTCTGAAATGAAGTAGTGTAGAGCTGTTTAGGCGGCGCGGCTCGCAATAGTTAGACTGTGTATGCGTGCCGCAGTGGATCCCGCAGACCGGAAATATGCGGGATGAAGGCAGGGGCACAGCCGCCGATGAATTCACCGAGTCGTGAATGAGGCAGTGGTTGATTGTTTTGACACTGACTCTGACGGCTGTGCTCCCGAATGCCTAGAACTGTACGTGGATACGATAGAATCGCTGGCTCTGGTTTGCCGCCCCGGGATCGGTAAACGTCAGCGTCCCGCCGTTGCCCGTCAGGTTGCTGGCAATCGTGCTCCAGGAAGCGGTGACGAGATTACTGCTGGCCTGAACATCGTAGAGGACATTGTTCTCGGATGAGAAATTGACCGCCACGTCGGGCTTGTTGATCTGCACGTTGTAAGCCGTCGGCAGGGTCGGAGACACCCGGAAAGTCAGCGTGCCGTTGGCATCGACCTCGAAGTAGCCGAGGTACACACCGGCTCCGGTGTTGGGTTCCAACTCATAGAAATCCGAGCGCGTCGACCCGCTGGTAAACGGGCTGGGCGTCTGATTTTCAATATCGCCCTCGTTGAAATTACCCGCCAGACTGCCTGGGGTTCCCGCGATCGACACGTAGGAACTGGAATCCCCGCTGGGGATGATGACCACGTTGGCCGTGTTGGAAATGGCGTTGGCCGGCTGTCCGCTGCTCCACGGAATGGCGCCTTCGGCTGACAAGTAACCGGCCACTGTGGAGATGATGCTGCCGATCGACCCTTGCTGGAAGGTGCTCAGGCTGGTGTAGGGACTGGTCAGCGTCGAGAGGTTGGACCGCGGGTTCGTAAGGAACAACGTGTTCGCCGGCAGGCCGTACACCGATGCGCCACGAACGTCGCTGATGCCCGCCCAATTCACCGACGCGTAGCTCGAAAAGGCCGCGTTCAGTTGGGTCAGGCTGAACTGGTTCGCACCCGACCCGGTGAACGTGATGATGGAACCCGGAGTCGCGCCGATGAACTGCGAAACGGGTCCGATATCGACCTCGAGATTGGGTTGGCCGGCTTGCCAGAACACCAGCAGCACATCGCCATTGTTATAGTTGAATGGCGCCGCTCGAAGCGGTTGTGCGCCCAGTAGCAGCGCTCCGGCCACGAGGCTGGACGAGAATAGAATGTGAGGTTTCATGTCTTGCGTTTTTCTCCTGTTGTTATGGTTCAGAGTTGTGAAATGAGTGGTGCCCACAGCGCAGAAGCAGCCCGCAGGCACCGGTGCCGCCAGCGGCCTTTCGGGATCTTTGATGGGAGGTGAGTTCCCACGACGGAGGCCGGCGGGATGAGAAATGTCGCTCGGGTAGCAAATGGCGTGTGGAAGGGACGGTGATGACCGACAACAACGCCCTCGCGACTCCGACTTGTTTGTAACGACTGGCCATGTTCCTTTCCGCAATCCGCAAAGGAACTTCCGGTTGACCGGTCAGCCCAAACAACCTTCCCCGTTCAAAGGTCAACCTCCAGTCAGTACTGGTAGGTACTGCGCACGGCAACTTCGCAGTTCACAAACGGCTTCTTCACCATTTCTTTGTGCTCTTCTCGCGAGCCCTCAGGGCCTCACGCAGGAGAGGTGGTCTTCACTTGGCAGCCCCTCCAAACCAGGAACGGATGAAATTTTCCAGGGACACACCCGATTCGCGCTCCGCCCAGTGGCTGCACATACCGCAGGGCTCCTGATTGCTGTCGGCCGTCAGCACCACAGTCGCTTCGCCGTCATGTTTGAGGATCAGTACCACAGTCCCGGCCGCGGGTTGGACGTAGTGACCCAGAAAATGTTTCCGCAACGTGGCCACAACCACGCGTTCTCCGTGTTCGGCCTTCACCCACAATTCGTGTGTTTGCGGATCGAACGTTACGCCCGGCAACTGAAAGACAAATGACTCCGTCGCCGCCGGCTCATCCTGGTTGGCATATAGGTGGTTGCTGAACCGGATCGAGGCACTCAGAGTCTGATCTTTGCTGTTCCACACCAGCGAATGCTGGATCGCCTCGCCGTCGGAGTACGTGCTCGCACGATCCGGACTGGCAATCTTGACTGTGGCCGCCCTCACGGGGGCGACAGCGAAGAGCAGCAGCACATATAGCCAGACGCTATTCATTTCACACAAACTCTACGTGCCAATGCGATCGAGTCAACACCGCGACCCGCACCTGGCCAACCAGTTGCGAAAGAAGGTTGAATCTCATATCTCCCATCCTGCAGGTCTACGCCCCACCTCACTCCAACCGCATCCGTTCGGTCCGTTCAATCCGTGTCACCTGCCCGTCGTGCACGACGATCTGTACGACACCGAAACGCAATGACTCGACCTGCTTCCGCACAATCTCCAGCCACTCTGGTTTCTTGTCTTCATCGTGACGTTTCTCGTTGGCCATTGCATCCATTCCGGTTGGTTGCGGTCATGGCTTGTAGATCTGGTCGAACACACACCCGTCGGCAAAGTGGATGTTCTGCGCTTTCTGCCAACCGCCGAAGGCCTCGTCCACGGTAAACAAATCCAATTTTGTGAACTGACTGGCATACTTGTCGGCTACGGACTGGAGCCGCGGACGGTAATAGTGCCTGGCCACGATCTCCTGGCCTTCCCCGGAATACAGATACTCCAGATACGCCTTGGCGACCTCAAAAGTCCTGTGGTGCAAGGCCACCCTGTCCACGACGCTCACAGACGGTTCCGCGAGAATGCTCACCGATGGCGTGACAATCTCGAACTTGTCCTTACCGACGTCATTGGCCACCAGTAACGCCTCATTCTCCCAACCGACGAGAACATCCCCAATGCCACGCTCCACGAACGTCGTCGTCGCCCCTCGGGCGCCAGAGTCCAGCACCGGCACATTCCTGTAGAACCGGGCGACGAAGTCCTTCGTCTTTTTCAGGTCTCCACCGGTCTTTTTCCAGGCGTAGCCCCACGCCGCGAGGTAGTTCCAACGCGCTCCACCGGATGTCTTGGGGCTTGGCGTCACCACCGAGATCCCCGGTTTCACCAGATCATCCCAGTCCTTGATGCCCTTCGGATTGCCCTTGCGGACGAGGAAGACAATCGTTGACGTGTACGGCGCACTGTTGTTGGGGAGGCGCTTCTGCCAGTCCTTCGGCAACAGCTGCGCCTTTTGATAAATCGCGTCCACATCGTAGGCCAGCGCCAGGGTCACGACATCGGCGCCCAGCCCGTCGATCACACTGCGGGCCTGTTCACCAGAACCTCCGTGCGATTGTTTGATGGTGACGTTCTGTCCTGTCTTGTCCTTCCAATACCTTGCGAAGGCGGTGTTGTAATCCTGATACAACTCGCGGGTGGGATCGTACGACACGTTCAGCAGCGTCACGTCCTTGGCGGCGTGTGCCGAGAGTGTGAAACCCAGGCCGATGGCCAGACTGGTCAAACGGAGAATCAATTTCTTCATGAATTTGTGCTCTTCATCTGGTTGTTGTTGTGTTGTCTCGAACCCGATTCCTCAGAACTTGAGTGTATTATCCAATTGCAACCGCACCGCATAATCACCCGAAGGCGAGATCGGATGGGACTGCAGTGGTGGGCGAGCCACGGGATTGAACGGGCTGATACGCTCCGCGATAAACCCGTTGAAGGCAATTTGCCACCAGTCGAACACATTGTAGGAAAGGTTTACGACATGGCCCTTGATGTCGGTGCCGGCACCGGGAACTCCGTTGCGGCTGCCGTAGCCGACGCTGAAATTGTCGTCGACGATCGCATCCCACGTCGAATTGGCCCCCAGGTGTTTGTACTCGTATCCCAGCGACCATTGTCCCTTGCTCTTGGCCTGGCCGTAAACAGCCTGAAGGGCCCAAGCCGTGGTGTAGTCGCCTCCCGGCGCGTTCTCATACGTCGGCGAGAAGTTCTTCAAGTATTCACCGCCGAGAGTGAGCACGTTGGGAGTTTTCAGGACCGGTTGCGGGCTGATGGTCCACGCAACTTCGCCCAGCCCCTGGATCACGTCGAAGTCCGACAGATAATCGCCGATATACGGGGAATTCGCGTTCACGTTGACGCTGTTGCCCTGGCTTGTCGTGCTGTCGCCCGGGACCACATGCTCCAGGTTCTTGGTGACAAAGGAGTCCAAACCCAGGGTAACCCTCAGAGGCACGGGATCGAGGTTCGCTTCGAGACCCACCTCGGAGTCGAACAGGTATGCATCCGTATTTTCACCCTCGGGAATCGGCCCGCTGGTCCCCGCTTGGGGCGTGAAGCTCCCGCCCACCTCGGCGATGACGTACTGGCCGAAATTGCCGAATACCCGGTATTGTTGGTAATCCCCAAATTTGTAAGACAATAACTCCGCGGCGCCCTGGGCGTGATCTCGGACTTGTAGACCGTTGGGGAGAGAGTCACGGGATGCCAGATTGGCTGGGGTATGATGCCGGCCTCAACCGTGAGCCAGTCCCAGAAAGGGGGATGAATCGCCGCATACGCCAGATCGACGACCGCCGCCTTTTTCCGGAAAGAACTACCAAAGGTCGCGTTTTCGCTCTGACCACTGTACGTGCTGCCCGATACGCTGTCCCCCGTGGCGAAGCGCGCGTCGATGTTCGCCCAGTCTTGCACTTTGAGATCCACCCCCAAACGCAGCCGAACACGATAGCGGAGACGGTCGGGTTGGTTGGCTTGAACAGGAGCATCCGGCGACTTTTTCCAATCCTGCGGATTCTCGAAGTCTTCCGCGCGCAACCGCAAGTCACCGTACCACTTCATTTCATTGATCCAACTGCTGGACGTGGTCTTGAGGCCCGGAAGGACGGGCGCATTGGCTTTCGCCTCCTCATCCACTTCCCGCTGGCGTTCGAGGATGAGGACCTTCTGTTTGAGTTCTTCCAGTTGCTGGTCCGATGCGCCGGGAGCCGGAGCAGCGGGAGTGGCGGGTGCGGGAGCAAGCTGGCGGGCCCTTTCCGCCTGCTCATGGGTAATAATCCCGGCGCGCTCCAGCACGTCGAGGGTCTGATTCAGATCATCGCCATACGACCGCGCGCTGAAGCACAACGCGCCGCCGACAAGGGTCAGAAGGGTTAACGAGCGTCTCAGCGTTAGTAGTTTCATTTCGTCTTTCGGTTAAGTGCTATGTTCTATTGGAGACCGCCTGCTGCTTCATGGACACGCGGGCGGGCCCTTTTTCACCCGCCCGCCTGGTTCCCGTGCCTAATTTGACGCTGGCCAGCCCCCGCCCGGGATGATCACCGTGCCGTCACCCAATCGGTTCACCTGCATGTGGGTCAACGCCACAAACGAGTTGGTATAGACGGCGTTGCTGGTCTGGAAAACCTGGTTCGTCAGTTGGGCGACCAGGTTGGTAAACAACTCTTCCTGCAGTGAGTTGAGCGCGTTGGTGCCGCTCCGGGTCGTGTAGGCGTGGTCGTAGGACCAGATCGGGTAATACCCCAACGCCACGTTGGTCGGCGATGGGTAGTAACCTTCGACGGAGAGAATGAAGTCGTCCGCGTTGGGACTGGGACCGGCAAGGAAGTCGGCGATACCCGCCGTTCCAAGGGTCGCCGGGGTCGAGGCGATCGCCGACACCAATGACGACGCGGTGGTATAGCCGCTCGTAGGCGTATACTGGCCACCGACAAAACCGTAGATTTGCGGCGAGCCGACATATGCCAGGTCGATCTCGGGAACAATTCGGGCCCCCGCCGTGTTCGAGCGGCCAAAATAATAGATGGTCTTGCTCGGACTGCCGTTCGTGGTGAAGAAGTTTTCGGTGAGTTCACCCGAAAACTCGAAGAAGCTGATCGCCGTTTCCCGCGTCAGGTTCGAGAACGCTAGGTCGCTGTGTCCAACGAACGCAAACGGGACGACACCGATCACCTGCTCGTGGAACAAAGCCACATTTTGCGGCGGCACCACGCTCCCCGGGAAGATGTCCGAGAAGGACACATTGGCAATGTTGGAGATCAACGTTGTGAGGCCCCCTTCATTCAGCGTCCGGGCGAACCCGACTTGATTGGCCTGCGCCAGATCCAGGATGCCCTGTTCCGTGCTGGTGAACCCCAATCGAACGATCACATTCGTCATGTTGCCCCCCAAAACTCCGGATGCCGTGCCTTCCAAGGAAATGTGATTGGAATCCGCCACGTTGCTCGAGGTGCTGGCCGCGCCGCCGTCAAAGATTTGGTAGGCCCGATTGATGACCGCGCTCTTGAACGTCTGCCCGCCCGTGATGTCCAGTTCGACCTGAGCGTGGCTCACGGTCGAAACCAAGCCGCCGATAAGAGCGGCCAGTAATAGTCTCTTTGTCTTCATGTTCGTTTCTCCTGCTTCCTGTGTTTGGTTTATTGTTTCGTTGATCGTTAGTATGCCGATTCTCGGCCGGCTTATTGTTTCGGTGGCTTCACAATCACGCTGACGAGGGCGTTGGAGACCACGGTGTCGTTCAACTGCGCGACGTAGTTGAATTCGCTATTGGTGGTTTCGTTGAACGTCACATCGAACACCACGGACAGTTTCCCCTTCTTTTTGAGCGTCACGGGCAGGGGCTTCTGCGGCCGTCCGCTGACCAGCGTCACCTCGGCGTTGGGAACGCCGGTTGTCAACGACTCCGCCGCCAGCGTGACCAGGTTCGAGAGGCTGGTGATGGTGTAGGTATTCGTACCCACGTTGGCGATCTCCACCGTGGCCGACTTCGTCACGGTGGGCTTTTTCGCCGTCAACGTGATCTTTTTTGGCGCAGTGACCTTGACGATCGACAGGTCAGGAAACTCGATCACCGGATTGCCGTTGGTCACCGTCGCTGTGGCGGTGTTGTTATTCGATACCGGGTCGCCGGGATAATTCACCGAAATCGCGTCGGTGAACTCCCCGGTCGAGAGGGCGCTGACCTCGATCACGGCCGTGGCGCTGGCGCCGTTGCTGAGCGTGTCCAGAGTCCACGTCACCACGCCCACCGACTGGGTGGTCGCGCCCAACGTCGGGATCGCGGAGATAAATGTGACACCGCCGGGTAAAGTGTCCGTGACCACCACGTTGGTCGCCACATCCGGCCCGTTGTTCTGGACTGCCACGGTGTAGGTGATCGTGCTGCCAACCGATCCGTCGCTGGGAATCGACACGGCCAAATCGGAGCCGGTACTACCGCCAGCGGCGGTAAAGCTCACCGCTCCATCGGGGTCGAACTCGAAATAGCCGAGATACGTGCCGGGGGAAGACCCGGGCTCCAATTCATATAAATCCGAGCGCGTCGACTCGCTGGTAAACGGGTTGGGAGTCAGGTTTTCGATGTCGCCCTGATTGAAATTGTTGCCCAAACCACCCGCTGATCCCGCAATCGACGTGTACGAACTGGAGTCCGACTCGGGGATGATGACGACGTTCGGCGTGTTGGAAATGGCGTTGGCCGGCGTTCCGCTGCTCCAAACAATCGCGCCGACGGTGGAGCTGTACCCGGCGATCGTTGAAATGACGCTGCCCAACGACGTTTGCGCGTAGGTGGTGCCTTCGTTGTAGGGGGTTGTCTGCGTGGTGGTATTGGTGCGCGGATTCGTGAGGAACAACGTGTTGACCGGCAAGCTGTACACCGATGCGCCACGAACATCGCTGATAACCGCCCAATTCAGCGCCGCCACGCTGGAATACGCCGCTTGCAGCTGGGTGGAGTCGAAGTTGGTAATGGTGATCTGGGAACCGGGGCTGGCGTTGATGAACTGGGAAACCGGCCCGAGGTTCACCTCCAGGTTCGGCTGCCCGGGCTGGCGAAACACCAGCAGCACGTCGCCGTTGTTGTAGGTGAATATGTTGGCATGTAACGCCGGTTGGCCGAGGAACAGTGCCGCGGCTGCGAATAGGATGGATCGGATCTGGGATTTCATTGGCTAACGTCGTCTCCTGTCATTCTTGGTTGTTCAGGTTGGTGAAATTGCACGCGAAGCCGGGCGGGGAGCGCGAACCCACTGGCGTAGGCATGGATCAGTGAAACGTTTCGGCATACGGCGCGGGCATGCCCCACGATAACGGAGTGCGGTGGTTCGGTCCCGGGGGTTATCGGCAGCGCGGGAAGGTCGAACGGACGCGATGACGTTCGGGCTAGTACGGCCCGAGGCCCCCGGCGACACGCCGACACCCTCCACTCTCTTGTAACGACTGTTCATGGTTCCTTCTCGCAACCTGCAAGGGAACTTCCGGTTAACCGGTCAGCCCAAACGGCTTCTCCACGTTCATGTTGTCAACCTCCAGTTGGTACTGGTGGGTCTCGGACTTTTAGGCGGCTGTGTCCAGCCGCCGCTTTTCCGTCTTCTCAATCTGCGTCACGCGGCCGTCGTGGATGGTGATGTGCACCACGCCGTAGCGCAACGACTCCACTGTCTGTCTCACGAGATCGAGCCATTGCTGGCTCCTGTCCGTCCCGTGCCTTGAAACTTTCTCCATAGCCGCCTTTAATCTCTACTGTTTTAATAGACAATTGTGAGTCTAGTGAATTGGTAGACAACTGCAACATCTTTTTTTGACAATCTTTCTGGGAATCGCACCCCATCGGCGCCGCTCGTCGGGAAGCCCCGTTGAGACAGGGACGGTTTGCTTTACTCCAGCTTTGCCGTCGTCAGTTTCCCGGCCGCGATCACGACCTCAATTTTCACGATGCCGTGGCTCGCGGATCTGGCCAGCACCGTGTACGTCCCCGCCGGTAACTCCACCACGGTTGGGTCCTCATCATGGTTGCTTATGCGGTTGGCCACTTTCTTTACAATCTTTCCGGTTTCCGAGTAAATGGTGTAACCCGTGTGCGGAAAGTAGTGCGTATTCCCATCATCAATGTCTCGGGTAGCGGTGTAAACTTTGAGCTGACCCGTTGAACCGCCTTCAACGCGCGCTGGCGTATCCGGGCCCACAGGGGCGAGCACGACAGGACTCCCTGAACTCGCGCAGGAGGTCATCATAATTGGTAACAGACCCACAATCAGCCAAGCGACCGGGTGATTCTTCATGGTTTGTCCTTCCTTCATGCGGCTATGTCCAAGCGCCGCGTTTCCGTCTTCTCAATCTGCGTGACGCGTCCATCGTGCCGGGGGATGTGCACCACGCCGTCGCACAACGACTCCACGGCGTGTCTCACGAGCCCAAGCCACTGATGACTTTTGTCCGGCCCGTGTTTCGAATCTTTCTCCATGGCCATTTCGCAATGTCTACCGAATTGATAGACAAGCTAGACTCTAGCGTCTGGATACACAGATGCAACAACTTTTTTCAAAAATCTTTCAGGCGCGGGAAATGACGCACTGGACGTGCGTTACCGAAGCGTGCCCGACAGGTTCACCGGGCGATGGAGCGGCTAGGCCGTCGAATTCGAGCCACTGATCACAAAGATGGCCAGGTCGGCGTCGAGATTGGGATCCTGGAAAACCTCGGCCCCATCTTCGGTATTGAGCCCGATGCGGCGGTGAATGCGGATGGATTTCTCGCGGCAGAACTCCTCGAAATCCGCGATGGACAGGAACCGTACGTCCGGCGTGTCGTACCACCGCTCGCGAATCCAGCCGTAGCCTCGCGGCGCCCGGCCGTCTTTCGCCAGAATGTTGCGCAACGGGCGAAAGGCGAGGTTGGGAAAACTGACGATACCGATGTGGCCCACGCGGAGGATTTCGTTGATGACACCGGGCACGTCGCGCACCGCCTGCAGCGTTTGGGAAAGCACGACGCAGTCAAATTGCTGGTTGCCAAACCCGCGCAGTCCCCTGTTCAGGTCCGCCTGGATCACATCCAGGCCGCGGTGCACGCATGCGACGACGGCCGGTTCGTCGAGTTCCACGCCGATCAGACGATGATGATGGTCCCGCTGCTGGAGGCGCGCCAGCAGGCCGCCCGAACCGCACCCCAGATCCAACACGCTCGCGTCCACTGGGATCAGTTCCACGATGCGCTCATAATCGATGCGCCGCTGATGAAAGATACTCGTCGGACTAAGACCGTCTTCCGCTTTGCGACCGACCGCCGAATCATCCGGCGGCAACGCCGCGCTCTCGCCGTCAAGAAACGCGCGGATCAGTTCCCCGTAACTGGCGATCTCGTTGGGCAACAGGAAAGCATCGTGCCCGCAGTCACTCTGGACGTTGCAATAGCTGACGGGTGCGTTGTTGGCGACCAGGGCGTTGACGATGTCCCGTGATTGGTCCGGGGGAAACAACCAATCACTCGAGAAGCTGATCACCAGCCAGCGACTCCTGGTACCGCGGAGGGCCTCGGCCAGTTCCGACGGCGTGCCGCCGAGGTCGAACAAATCCATGGCCGTCGACAGCGCGATGTAACTGTTGGCGTCAAATCGTTCCACGAATTTCTGCCCTTGATGGCCGAGATACGAGCCGACCGAGAACATTTTCTCGAACTCGACGGCCTCATACCGCGGTTGCAGGCGGTTCGCGTCGAACTTTTGGGTCATCGCTTCGCGGGACAGGTAGGTGATGTGGCCGATCATGCGGGCGATGGCCAGACCCACTTCCGGTCCGTGTTCCGCGCCATAATACCGTCCATCGTGGTAATCCGGGTCACGGCGGATGGCGTTGCGCCCGACCACGTCGAACGCCAGCGCCTGGCTCGTCAATCGTGGGGACGTGGCGAGCGCAATCACGCGGCGAACGCGTTCCAGCCAGCGCGTGGCCCAGGTGAGCGCCTGATGCCCGCCCATGGACCCGCCAATGACCGCGCGCAATCGTTCGACGCCGAGATGATCGAGCAGCCGGCGCTCGGTTTCCACCATGTCCCCGATGGTGATCGTCGGGAAATCGTGGCCGTAGGGTTCACCCGTCGCGGGATTGGTGCTGCCGGGGCCCGTTGTGCCCCGGCAACCGCCGAGCAGGTTCGGACAAATGACGAACAGATGATCGGTGTCGATCGGTTTCCCCGGACCGACGACAACGTCCCACCAACCGGGGTCGTCGTCGTCGGTGTGCTGGGCCACGTGCGAGTCGCCGCTGATCGCATGGCAGACGAGCACGGCATTGTCCTTGGCCGCGTTCAGTTGGCCATAGGTTTCGTAGGCGACGGTCACGCCGGGCAATTCGCCCCCCAACTCCAGTTTCAGTGCGCGGTCGAACGTGGCCGTTTGCACGTACCGCAACGGTTTCGCGTGCCGCGCACTGTCGCTGCTATCGAAGAGGTTGTCACCCATCGGATGCACGGATCATTTTTGCGACATCGCCAGCGCCTGGTCAAGATCGGCGATGATGTCGCGCACATCCTCGATGCCCACGGACAATCGGACGTACTCGGGCGTCACGCCGGTTTGCGCCTGCTCTTCGGGCGTGAGTTGCGAGTGCGTCGTCGTAGACGGATGGATGATCAGGGATTTGGCGTCACCGATATTCGCCAGATGGCTGAACAGTTTGACGCTGTTGATCAACTTCGCGCCGGCTTCCTTGCCGCCCTTGATGCCGAAGCCGACGATCCCTCCCTGTCCGTCCGGCAGGTATTTCTTCGCGCTGGCGTAGTCGGGGTGGCTCGGCAGACCGGGATAATTCACCCACAGCACCGCGGGATGCTTCGACAGGAATTCCGCCACAGCCAGGGCGTTCTTGGAGTGCCGCTCCAGCCGCAAATGCAGCGTCTCTAATCCCAGCAGCGTCAGGAACGACCCCCACGGGCTTTGGGCCGCGCCGGTATCGCGCAGCCAGTGGGTGCGGATGTAGATGATATAGGCGATGTTGCCCATCGGTCGCAGCGCCTCTTCGAACACGATGCCATGATACGCGGGATCGGGCGCGGTGAACTCCGGCCACTTCTTTGGCTCCGCGGCCCAGGGAAATTTCCCGCTGTCCACAATCGCGCCGCCGAGATGCACGCCGTGGCCGCCGATAAACTTCGTGGTGGAATACACGACGATGTCGAACCCGTGTTCGATCGGCCGGAACAATGCTGCTGTCAGCGCCGTATTGTCGATGATCGTTGGCAGGCCGTAGCTGTGGGCGATATCCGTGAGCTTGCGATAATCCGGCACATCATTCTTGGGGTTGCCCGGCGTCTCGATGTAGACGGCGCGGGTGTTCTTGTCCACCAGCTTGCTGATGGCTTCCGGTTTGGCGGGATCGAAGAACCGCACCTCGATGCCGAGCTTCGAGAACGTTTGGGTGAACAGCGTCCACGTTCCCCCGTACAGGCTGTTGGCGGAGATGAAGTTCTGTCCCGCGTGCACGATCGTCAGCAGGGACGCCGTGATGGCCGCCTGACCGCTGGCGAAGGCTAGGCCCGCCGCGCCGCCATCCAGCGCCGCGAGGCGCTTTTCGAGGACGTCGGTCGTGGGGTTCATCAGGCGGGTGTAGATGTTGCCGAATTCGCGCAGGCCGAAGAGATTCGCCGCGTGCTCCGTGTTATGGAACACGTAGCTCGTCGTCGAGTAGATCGGCACGGCGCGGGCGGTGGTGGTGGGGTCTGGCACCTGACCGGCGTGGAGCGCCAGGGTGCCGAGTTTATAGGCTGGTGTATTGTCCGACACTTTCGTATCTCCCTTGTTTCAGTTCTTGGTTTGCGGAAAGAGCCTTCTCAGCAGCTCCCGAAATCCGCTGGCGTTGGAATTCTCAGGGTTCTCCCCGTTCGGTGATTGGGCTTCGCTGGCCATCGCTGCGCGTCCTCATGCCCAATCCTGGAACAGCACGGTGGACAGGTACCGCTCGCCCGCATCGGGCAGCACGGTCACAATGGTTTTGCCCGCGAACTCCGGCAGCCTAGCGAGGCGCACGGCCGCGGCCGCCGCCGCGCCGGACGAAATCCCGCCTCGGATGCCTTCTTCGCGGATCGGCCGCCGGGCGAACGTCACCGCCTCGGCGCTGTCCACCTGTTCGACGCGGTCCACGATGGACAGATCCAGCGTATCGGGGATAAACCCCGCGCCGATGCCCTGGATCTTGTGCGGACCGGGTTTCAATTCCTGCCCCGCGAGTTTCTGCGTGATGACCGGGCTCTCTTTCGGTTCGACCGCGACTGAGAGAATCTTCCGCTTCCTGTCGCCTTTGATGTAGCGGGACACGCCGGTAATCGTACCGCCGGTGCCCACGCCTGACACGAGAATATCAATCGACCCGCCCGACTGTTCCCAGATTTCGGGTCCGGTGGTCTTCTCGTGGATGGCCGGATTGGCCGGATTCTTGAACTGCTGGGGAATGAAATACTTCTGAGGATCGGAGGCGGCGATTTCCTCGGCCTTCGCCACCGCGCCCTTCATTCCTTTCGGTCCCTCGGTCAACACCAGTTCGGCGCCAAACGCGGCGAGCACGCGGCGCCGCTCGAGGCTCATCGTTTCCGGCATCGTGAGCACGATCTTGTACCCGCGTGCCGCGGCGACAAAGGCCAGCGCGATACCGGTATTGCCGCTGGTCGGTTCAATGATGGTGCCGCCGGGTTTGAGCCGACCCCGTTTTTCGGCGTCCCAAATCAACGCCGAGCCGATGCGGCATTTGACCGAGTAGGACGGATTGCGGCCCTCGATCTTGGCCAGCACCGTGGCTTTCGCGCCGTCGGTGACGCGATTCAATTTCACCAGCGGGGTGTTCCCGATGGAGAACGAGTTGTCTTCAAAGTAATGTTGCTTGCTCATAGTCCCTCCGTGGCCGCCACGGGGGAGGACTGCCTCCCGCCGCGGCGACGGATTGGTTTTACTGTGTTAGAATTCCCATTTCGTGGTGATGCCCCAGACGCCGTTGGCCTCGTGATTCAGCAAGTTGCCGAAGTGGCCGTAGCCGGCCGCCAGCGTCAGGTGGTTGTTCACCACGTAGGCGGCGTCGATTGTCCGCCAATCGCCCTCGGCCTTCACCAAATTGCCGATTGGTTTGTAATCGTTCGGTTGCTGGCGATATTCGGCGGCCAGCGCGATGTTGCCAGTCAGGAACGTCACCACGTTGCCCTCGAAGAGGAAGTTGTAACTGGAGGTGAATCCGGCCAGGCCGTTCCAGACGCCCTCGGTCGCGCGACCGCCAAGTTCGACCAGGACCGGCCGCGGCGTTTGTGTGAACATCTTGGACGCGTAGAGCGTGAAGTCCGTGCCGCACTCGTGTTTCAGGCCGGCCGCGCTCAAGGCACCGCCCAACTCGTTATCGATTTCGTGGATCCCGTCGTTGTACTTGTAATGCGCGCCGATGGATTGGGGCTGTAGGCCAGCCCAATGCGCGGCGCAAAGGCTTTGTAGTATGTCTGCGTGAGTCCCGCATTGACGCCGGAGTCTCCGGGAACCACGAGTCCCGTGGGCTGCACACCGGCGGCAGTGCAGTTCGTTGCCTGAAGACTAGTCTGCTCGGCGGCGGTTAGCATGCAGGGGTAAACGGTTAAGTTCTGACCCGGACGGAAAGTTTGAACGTGGTGGAGAGCATGGGCGAGAGGCGTATCCAACTCCCAGCGAAGTCCATAGTTCATGGTGAGTGAAGGTTTGATCTTCCAACTATCCTGCGCGAAGACGTAGACGCCGGTGTTGCGTATGTCTTCTA
>CAVQMY010000036.1:0-196247 GCA_963713705.1 uncultured Verrucomicrobiae bacterium | reverse complement strand
AACGTGCTGATTCCACCCAGCGGGAGAACCAGCCGCGCCGTCCACGGCGGCGCAGGCACCGACGGGCGCGCAGCAATCTGTCCGTCCACA
Organism: uncultured Verrucomicrobiae bacterium; assembly: GCA_963713705.1. Taxonomy (GTDB): domain Bacteria; phylum Verrucomicrobiota; class Verrucomicrobiia; order Palsa-1439; family Palsa-1439; genus Palsa-1439. Next base: position 196,157 of record CAVQMY010000036.1, on the reverse strand, counting down.
TATTCAAACCATTCAATAAAACGTGCCCATCTGGTCGGTCTCACTGTAGCGGGACTCGAACGGTGGATTGTGTGTTCGATTAAAACACGTGTACAAATTGCCATGGAATTACAAACGGAGGGAAAATAAGAAAACGAGGATATTCAAAGCCAAGTTTTTACAAATTCAAGTGCACCGTCCTTAGCCTTCACTTGATTCGTTGGAAAATCGCAAAATGTCAACGGGTTCCCACTACTGCAAATCGGAACTCCTAAAGCCTGTCTATTTCCTCAGCAATGACTTACTGGCCAGCTTGGTCGCGCGCAGCGCGCTCTGCGCTTGGCGTAGTCTGGTTGATTCCGTAGCAGCGCCGCTCGACTGGGACAATCGCCTCCGACACCCAGCTATCTCCTCTCAACAACTCGGAGTCAGGAGGTGCCCTTCGTGTAGTTGGCTCTATTCCCACCGCCTGCTCACTTGTGTGATGGCGTCCTCGGCTGCTGCTGCGTGAAAGCCATCTCCTCACAATTATCGGCGCGCTTGGCGTAATCGGGGTCGGTCCCGCAGGTCCCTGTTGAAGTGTGCGACGGCGTCCTCATTCTCACCTGTCTGCGCCAAAAGCCATCCGAGATCGTCGGTGCCTCGGCGTACGGCTGGCAAGTTACGCAGCGCCTCCTCGTAGCTGTGCGGCTGATGGTGTCCTCGGGCCTGCCCGCTCGCGCGAAAGCGACCCCGAGATCGTAGTGCGCCTCGGCAAAAATCGGGCATGAGCCGACGGAAATGTTCGAATTGCTTTGTATCCGGCCCGCCTGCGCCAGGAGGTCCGGATATTGTCGCATTGGATCATCGGGATGCTTGGTAGCGCCTGCTCCACGGCTTTATCGATCTTGCCCGCTTGTGCTAAGGCTGCCTAGCCTAGCGGCCGCTAGCCAGGAGCTTGGATTCTTTGTGATGTTGTCTCGCCAAAGTGTTTTTTCTTCACCGAGATACACACTGCTTGATGTGGCGACGCTTCTCATAATCATCATATGGCTGCTTATGGCTCTGGCATAATCTACCCGGTTCGCCCATTCGCTGCATTTCCAATCGCTGCCGAGATTTGACGAGGGCGATGGCTCCAATGATGGAAGTACACTGGCCAGTGGTCCGTGACCAACGAGAGGCCATAAAAACTCTGATTGAAGAAGCCCTACAACGGGAAGTGTCACGAGAAATAACCCAGCCCGAGACCATGCGCTTCCCACGTTCGGCGCTTCCACCAGAACAAGGCGGCACCCCCTCACCAAGACTATTTCCTGGCACATACGACACCCCGCGCGGTACCCCATCTCCCACTGGGAGGGGCAAATCACCATCAGGTTGGCCGAGCAGGGCCTTGTACAGATAGAACCAGGGCACCCAGCCAGCCGGGCGAGACGCAAGCGGCAAGTTCAACCGTGCCGAATGGATATCTTCATCTCTCACGATAACACCAACGAAAAAAAGACGTTCACGAATCCCATGACCAGGGAAAGCACGAAAACGGCATGCTGCAGAGGAGGTATGTTCCCCACCTGCACCGTGCGTACCACTTCCACCACAACAAAGCCCAACACCTACCGGGAGCATCACCACCGCCGTCTTGCTCAAGAAGAGCCAATGCAAATGCTGCCAACGGACAGACTGACGCAGCCCCGCCGCCGTCTTCCTCCTTGTCCAAATTGCAAGACAGCAGAATCGCCACCAGGAGAACAACATTGACAGCGTGTTCTTTTGTTTGCTTCATCCACGCCACCGTGGCGACATTCGAATCGGAACCTTGCATTTCCGGAACACGAGGGCCGCCCCGCCAGCCAGGTCCTTCTCGCAACTTTTTCTCGTAGTGCGGCAGGACCATCCACACCAGCACGGTGTCGGCGGCGTGCAACAAGACGCTCCACGCACATGGTACCCCATTGTGTGGGGCCGCCCACGCGCCACGAGCCACCGCAAGGCTCCGTCCGAGCGAGAACCGCGCTTCCGCCGTAAACCAAAGCCGACAGACAGCTCGTTGCTTGTGCTAATTCAGCGGATTGTTGATGAGCACGTTGTCAAGTACAAAGCCGCCCAGTGCGGGGTAAGCCAGAAAATGTGACGAGGGAGAAGACTAACGCCGAGGCAGCCTAGTGGTGTGCGAAAGTGAGTGTCGCGGCGGGGACGACGCTGCTGTCTCGGAATGCGAGCGCGATCCATGGGTTGTGTCGCGATTTGAGCGTATTATAGCATGTCACAACCAAAAAAAGGTAACAGCGGCTTATTTGACCCCCAGCCCATAAACCGATTTGCTCCGTCGTCCGCTGTGGGGGCCCCTGCCGTGGAGCGGCTGGATTCGCGCACTCGACTCCCCGCTTTGGGTCGCAAACCTTACGGTTCGAACTTCCGAGCGCGGCCACTTACTGGCTGAGTTGAGTCGCGCCAGTGCTGCGCTTGGTGTAATCCGGTCGATTCCGCAGCGCCTGCTCGTACTGGACAATCGCCTCCTAATCCTGCCACCTGCGCCATAGTTATCCCAATATTGTAGCTAACTCCGGCGAGATCGGGTCACTTGAAGACCGTGGAGCGTCCACCGCCTCTTGCACCCTGCCCTAGCTCCACTAGGGCAAACGCCAGGTCGTCGTCGGCCTCGGCGTACCGGGTTTAATCCGCAGCGCCGCCGGCGGCCCGCATTGCGCTCGCGCGGTTCGCCGTCTTGTAACATAGACATTCCCAGGTCGTAGTACACCTCGGCATCACATCCGGCTCGAGATCCCGTAGTGCTGCTCGTAGCGTTCATGCCCTCCCTGGCGCTGACTTGCTCCAGGGCTGACACCCAAAATTGTTATGCGCCTCGGCGAACGGCTCTATTCGTAGCGCTTGCTCGCATTGCGCCATCGCCGCCGGGACTTGACCGTGCTGCCAAATATCGTAATGAGGCACGGTGCATCTGGGCGTTCGGCGACCTATGATTTTGATGGATAACCCGTTGTGCATAAATATCTTCGCATTGCCCGGCTGCGCGCCAACAAATCGAAGCCCCGACCGCTGCCGCCGACATGCCACATGGTGCCGCCCAACTGGGCGTCAATCCCTATAGACCAATGTGACCACAGCCGCCAGCGGCAGGTAGATCCGGCGCTCTCCGTGATCGGTGACCCCCCAATCGCAGTCACACGCTGCAGGTCGGGGCCAGAATGACCTAACGAGGCCCCTACAAACCCACTGCGGGTTCCGTGTCGGGCTCCAACAATATGCCTACTGCGAGTACCGCCGACAATCAGTGACATGGTGCCGCCGCCGCCAGATGCTCTGTCGGCACATACGCCCCGTAGTCTTCAAAATCAGCGGATGCGGCGAAACAGCCAGACGGAGGTACTGCACGACCGCTCGACATTCCGTCAGCGCATAGCCCCACCACGTAATCTCTGGCCCATAGCCTCAACATGGTCGTGCAAACCTGCCATGAACCATGGCCCAGCACACGAACTGCTGGCCAATCCCAGGATACAGGCTTCCCCATTGTGAAAGTTCCAATGCTCCCGAATGTCGCTCTGACATCTCCGATCGTACAGCAGCACCATACGCGCCGTAACCATGACTTCCTTGCCGGCCATGCCCAGGAAAGCACGCGGCCACGGACAAGGTGAACCACCAGGCTGATTGCCGTTCCGCGCACGCGAATAAAGGCTTATAGGGTCAGCAGATAGAACAACCCCATCAACGATTCGCACCGCTGGAAGAAGTACGTTATAGCCTTGGTCTGCAACGGATGGACCGTCCAGATGACCGCCACTGCGGCCGCCTCCCTGATGCGCCGAACGTCCGAACACGCCGTGGCCGATGCTCCAACCGCCATACAGTGTCAAGCCCGCCAGAACCGCGCGGACGGCCAGATATTGAGCTACACGCGATACCCCCCAAAAACGCTCGTCCCACCCAGCGCCTGATAAGTTGACAGCTAGGAGAAATTGATCGCGGGGCCAAGTGTCACCAACGGCGGCGGACGGCGACAGGCATTCCACATATTGGCCACACAGGCGAATGGTCAGTATTGTCCTCAACCGAACGGATTGTCTAAGAGAAACGGCACCGCGAAGCTTGTTGTGGTAGGCTGCTCAGCGGCGAGGACAATCATCCCCACTGCCTAGGCACGGCCTTCCACGGCGGCTGAGGGCAGCGGGTTCCGCAACCCTAGATAACCCCGAGTGCCGTAGTACCACCCGACATGGCCGAATGCTAAAAGTGCGCGCCGTAGTTTTTCAGCGGGCTGTTCGAAGACCGCGGTGTCGTCTGGGCTTGCGACCGGAGCATCATTTTGGGACAAGTTCAGGCCATGTGCTGTGTCCAAAACTCTGCCGCAACTCGGAACACAAAAACCGGCCCGGGAAAATGCCTCAGCTACACTCGGAGTGTTCTGTGATGGCGAGCCCAGAGAATTTACTCGATGGCTTTTGTCCGCAACACCGCCCTCCGACTGCTCGCGCGGTGATATCACTCACCACACCGTTTAGACTACGACGCCCACCATTGTGACAGAGTAATGCTGTCTGGATTATCCTGAATTCCGCATCACCCTGCAGTACAATGCGGGGACCCTCTTCCGCGAAGGCCCACGTGCCGTTCGCAACTGGGGCGAATGTCTGTACCAAGCCAGGGCGATTCTCTTCAGGGGTGGACGGCGCGCTCAGCTGATGCTTCCCGCCCGCCAGGAAAACAAGCGGCGGCCGACCTAACAGTTCCGCTCCGCCGCTGGCGAATAGTAGTGGTAGTATAAACTGACCACATCCGGAATCCGAATTCACCGCTATAGACAATCCGACACCGCAGCGAGCACTCGGCGCAGTTCCGCCGTGCGGCGCCGCCGTGTTTCCTTGCCCGCCTGCGGGCGGTGCGCGATAATCGATGATGATGCCATTCAGGCAACGGAGACCATCCGGTGACTGCGAGGCGGTAACGCTGTTGCGCACCCAAACCGTCAGGCAGGTAGCACAAATCCCTATACTTTTTATCCTCGGAGGCCGACTGGCCGTCAGTAAACCCATCCGGTCTGCTCCGCAGCGGCGCGAGCCATTTTCAGGGGTGAAACACAACGCCTCAGCCATCGCCCCGGGCCGCGTGAAAACTGCGGGTCGCCCAGAATCCGTTCCACCGATGGCGAATTGTAGCGGTAGCAGAACCATCGGATTTATTTTACTGCTCCAAATATAGTCTGACACTGTGGCTAGCACCTGGCAGCTCCGCCTGTACTTTCTGCACGCGCCCTTCCTCCCCCTGCTTGCGCGCGGTGATATTCGGCATAAGAACCACAATCCTAATCACCTTACCGTATCTTGCGCTCCACAAGCTGATATCGACCAGCTGAAGCTGTCCTTTGAGGTGCACATCGAGCGCGCCGATGCTTTCGCCCTTCAGGTCACGTTGCACCCAATCACACCCTCCTGCGGCTGTCTTCCGGCAATGGGAGGAAGCGTCCCAGCACCTCGGACTCGGTCCCAGCCAAACATGGTGTGACGGACGGCGTCCAGAAGATGACGTGTCCTCGTTGTCGTCCACGGCATGAATTGCCAATAATGGTGCTTAGCAATGCTTCCAGCGCTGCTGCTGTAAACCTCCTTCTTCATAGGCCACGCCTTCTCGTCAAGCTGCAACTCCTCACCGCGCGCTGGGGTCAAGGAACGACTCCGCATAGGAGGCGCCAGCGTAATGAGCGTTGGACATTCTCGGGACCCGATTGTTTACCCGGGCCCGCCGGAGCACATCCGCAGCAAATCGTGCCTCGACCCAAACGCTGTTTCACCAGAAAAAGGTGTCACGGCAATTGAAGATTGGGGTTCGCCGCTTCGGAGTTCGGAGTGATAAATGCAATACGGTTGTGGGTAATCGGCGGCCCGCGCGGCCTCAGTTGCTCCGGCTGGAGCGCGGATATCCGGTGAGTTCGAGTCTTGGCGAGGCAGTCGATTCGCGGCCCTCGGGGACGCCGAATGACTGCCTCGCCAAGACTCGAACTCACCGGATATCACATGCCGGCCGGAGCGACAGAGGCCGCGCGGGCAGCCAATTTCCCACCAACGGTATTACGTTGTAGCCCGAACTCCGAAGCGGCGAACCCCAATCTTCAATTGCCGTTAGCGCCCTGCTTTCTGGTGAAACGGCGTTTTGGGGTCGAGCACGATTTGTGCGGATGTGCCTTCGGCGGGCCCGGGGTAAACAATCGGCTGCAATGTCCAACGCTCGTACGCTGGCGCCTCCCTATGCGGAGTCAATTTGCTTGACCCCCGGCGCGGTGAGGAGTTGACTTTGACGAGAGGCGTGGCCTACCTATGAAGAAGGAAGTTTTGACAGCAGCAGCGCTGGAAGCATTGCTGCAGGCGCCATTATTGGCAATTCATGCCGTGGACAAACAAGGACACGTGATCTTCTGGAGCCCATCCGCCTCACGCATGTTTGGCTGGACCGAGTCCGAGGTGCTGGGACGCTTCCTCCCCATTGTTCCGGAAGACAGCCGCCAGGAAGTCTATGATCGGATCCAACGTGACCTGAAGGGCGAAAGCATCGGCGCGCTCGATGTGCGCCGCCTTCGAAAGGACGGCTCACTGGTCGATATCAGCTTGTGGAGCGCACCCCTGCGAGACAGTACGGGTGAGGTCATCGGGATTCTGGGTCTTTATGCCGATATCACCGCGCGCAAGCAGGGGGAGGAGGCACTGCAGAAGTCCCGGGCGGAGCTGCAGGAGGTGCTGGCCGCAGTGTCAGACTATATTTGGAGCGGTCAAATTGATTCCGATGGCCGGTTCTGCTACCGCTACAATTCGCCATCGGTGGAACGGATTCTCGGGCGACCCGCAGAGTTTTTTCGCGCGGGCCCGGGGCGATGGCTGAGCATTGTTCACCCTGAAGATCGCTCGCGCGCCGCTCAAGCAGCGGATCGGTTGCTGACCGGCCAGTCGGCCTCCGAGGATGAAGAGTATCGCATTGTCCTGCCTGACGGCGCAATCCGTTGGGTGCGCAACAGCGTTACCGCCTCGCAGTCACCGGATGGTCTCCGTTGCCTGAATGGCGTGGTCACCGATATCACCGCCCGCAGGCGGGCAGAGGAAGCACGGCAGCAGGCCGCGGCGGAACTGCGCCGAGTGCTCGCTGCGGTGTCGGATTGTCTCTATAGCGGTGAATTCGATTCCGATGGTCAGTTTATCTACCACTACTATTCGCCAGCGGCGGAGCGGATCTTTGGTCGGCCGCCGCTGTTTTTCCTGGCGGGCCGGGAGCGCTGGCTGAGCGCCGTCCACCCTGAAGATCGCCCTCGCTTGGTACAGACATTCGCCCAGTTGCGAACCGGCGCGTGGGCCTTCGCGGAAGAAGAGTACCGCATTGTACTGCCCGGTGGTGCGATCCGGTGGGTGCGCGACAGCATTACTCTGTCACAAGAGATCGGTGGGCGTCGTATTGTAAACGGTGTGGTGAGTGATATCACCGCGCGCAAGCAGTCGGAGGGCGTGTTGCGGGAGCCCGGAGCCATCGAGTGACGTCTCTGGGCTCGCCATCACAGAACGCTCCAAGTGTTCAGGGTTTGAGGGCGTTTTCGATTTGCCGGGGCGGGTTTTTGTTCCGAGTTGCGGCAGCTCGACGCGCGCCGTCGGCCTGAACTTGTCCCGAAATAATGCTCCGGTCGCAAGCCCCAGACGACACCGCGGTCTTCAACAGCCCGCTCGACTTGCCGGGGCGCCACTGTTAGCATTCGGCCATGTCGGGTGGTACTACGGCACTCGGGTTGTCTGAGGTTGCGGAACCCGCTGCCTCACCGCACCGATGGAAGGCCATCCTTGGCGGTGGGATGATTGTCCTCGCCGCTCTGGCGGCCTACCACAACAGCTTCGCGGTGCCATTTCTCTTTGACGATCCATTCTCGGTTGAGGACAATCTGACCATTCGCCATCTGTGGCCGATCTGGAATGCCCTGTCGCCGTCCGCCACCTCGTTCGTGGGAGGCCGCCCGGCGATGAATTTCTCCCTGGCTCTAAACTATGCGCTGGGTGGGACGAGCGTTTGGGGGTATCACGTGTTCAATCTGGCCGTGCACGTTCTGGCGGGCTTGACGCTGTATGGCATCATGCGGAGGACATTCGCACGGCCAGTGTTGCGGGAACGATTCGGCGCGTCGGGGGAGCGGGTCGCACTGGCGGTGGCGGTCATCTGGACGGTTCACCCGTTGCAGACCGAGGCTGTGACGTACTTATCCCAACGGTGCGAGTCGTTGATGGGGTTGTTCTATCTGCTGAGCCTGTATGGCTTTATTCGAGGTGTGGAATCCCGGAGATCGGCCTGGTGGTTCACCTTGTCCGTGGCCGCGTGTTTCCTAGGCATGGCGAGCAAGGAAGTGATGGTTACGGCACCCGTGATGGTGCTGCTGTACGATAGAATCTTCGTCAGCGCGAACTTTCGGGAAGCATGGATTCGACATTGGCGCCTGTATCTGGGATTGGCCAGCAGTTGGCTGTTGCTGGGCCATTTGATGGCCGGTTTGCACAACCGCGGTGTCGGCTATGGCCCGGGGATTACGTGGTGGGGCTATGCGCTGACGGAATGTCGAGCGGTCGTGCAGTACCTCCGTCTGGCCGTTTGGCCGCATCCGCTGATTTTGGACTACGGGGCGTATGTGCCGACAGAGCATCTGGCGGCGGCGGCACCGTATGTACTGATTCTGGCGGTCCTGGCCATCGGCGTATTGTTCGAGCTGAAGCGGCACCCAGCCATCGGGTTTGTTGGGGCCTGGTTCTTCGTGATTCTGGCCCCGACCTCCAGCGTGGTGCCGATTGGGGGGTCACCGATGGCGGAACACCGGATGTACCTGCCGCTGGCGGCTGTGGTCACATTGGTCGTTATCGGGATTGACGCCCGGCTGGGGCGGCGCAGTGTGGCGGTGTTTCTGGCGGCAGCGGTCGGGCTTGGATTGCTTACGGCGCGGCGCAATGAAGATTATCGCACCGGGTTATCCATCTGGAATGATACGGTCGCCAAACGCCCAGACAATGCACGTGCTCATTACAATCTCAGCCGGGCGCTGCTGGACGCGGGTCAAGTGCCGGCGGCGATGGCGCAATGCGAGCAAGCGCTACGGATCAAGCCCGATTACGCCGAGGCGCATAACAATTTGGGTGTCGCCCTGGAGCAAGTGGGCCAGGCGCGGGAGGCAGTCGAACACTACGAGCAGGCGCTACGGATCAAGCCGGATGATGCCGAGGTGTACTACAACCTGGGAAATGCTCTGTTACAAGCCGGCAAACTTGAGGGCGCGATCGAGCAGTACGAGCAGGCGCTGCGGATTAAACCCGATTACGCCGAGGCCGACAACAACCTGGCGTTTGCCCTGATGCGACTGGGCAGGGTGCAAGAGGCGATAGGACACTTCCAGCAGGTCTTGCGGATCAACCCCGATCTCGCCGAAGTCCACTACAATCTGGGAAACGCTCTGGCGCAGGTGGGCCGGGTGCCGGAGGCGATTGTCCAGTACGAGCAGGCGCTGCGGATCAAGCCGGATTACACCCAAGCGCAGAGCGCGCTCGCGCGACTGCAAGCTCGCCAGTAAGTGGCCGCGCTCGGAAGTTCGAACCGTAAGGTTTGCAAATCGTCCAAAGCGGGGAGTCGGAGTGCACGATCACGGCTCACCGGCGGGGCCGCAGACGACGGAGCAGATCGGTTGTGGCTGGGGTCAGACCGGCTGTTCTGTTTTTTGGTTGTGACATGCTATGATCGGCTCGATGACAACGCCGAACCCCATCGATGGCGCTCCGCATCCAGAGACGGCAGCGTCGTCCCCCGCACCGGTAACTCACTTCGCGCGCCGTCCCTGGCTCCTGGCGTTAGTCTTGGTGATCGTCACATTTCTGGCTTACTTTCCGGCACTGCGGGGCGGCTTTGTCTTTGACGACGTCCTGATCATCGACAATCCGCTGATTCACGCGAGCAACGGGCTGTATCGGCTTTGGTTTACGGCGGAAGCGCAAGATTACTATCCGCTGACGGAGAGCCTGTGGTGGCTGGAGTGGCGGGCGTGGGGCAGCCACACAATGGGGTACCATGTGGTCAACGTCTTGTTGCACGCCGCCAACACCGTGCTGGTGTGGATGGTCCTGCGGCGCCTCAAGATTCCGGGGGCCTGGCTGGCGGCCCTCGTGTTTGCGATCCATCCGGTCAATGTCGCCACGGTGGCGTGGATGAGCGAACAAAAGAACACGCTGTCGATGTTGTTCTACCTGGTGGCGATTCTGCTGTATTTGCGATTCGACGAGGAGCGCCGGTGGGGCTGGTACGGTCTGTCGTTGGCGGCATTTGCATTGGCCCTGCTGAGCAAGACGGCGGTGGTGATGCTGCCGGTGGTGTTGTTGGGCTTTGTCTGGTGGATGCATCGCACCGTGCGGGTGAGAGACGTCCTCTCCAGCATGCCGTTTTTCGTGCTTTCCCTGGTCATGGGATTGGTGAACATCTCGTTTGAGTATTATCGGTCAATGGGGGGACATTCCGTTCGCACGGTTGGGTTCCCATTTCGTCTCGCCGCGGCTGGCTGGGTGCCCTGGTTCTATCTGTACAAGGCCCTGCTGCCGGCCAACCTGATGGTGATTTATCCCCGGTGGGAGATCGATGCTTCGCGCGGGGTGTCGTATGTGCCCGGAATGGTCTTGATCGGCAGTCTCGCCTTGTTCTGGTGGAAGCGCCGAACGTGGGGAAGACCATGGTTGTTCGGGCTGGGTTATTTTGTCGTGACGCTTTTCCCGGTGTTGGGCTTCTTCGATCAGAGTTTTTATCGCCTCTCGTTGGTAGCGGACCACTGGCAGTATTACTCCATCATTGGAGCCATCGCCCTGGCGGTCGCCGGCGGCGAATGGATATGCCGCCGAATGGGCGAACCGGGTCGGTATGCCAGAGCCGTGGCTTGCGCGGCGGTATTGATGATTCTGGGAGGCGCCACATGGAGACGGAGCGGTGTGTATGCTGGTGAAGAAACACTTTGGCGAGACAACGTGGCAAAGAATCCAAGTGCCTGGCTGGCGCACTGCAGGCTGGGGGTCGCCTTGGCGCAAGCGGGCAAGATCGATGAAGCCATCGCCCAGTACGAGCAGGCGCTACGGAGCAACCCCGATGATGCCAAGGTGCACGACAATCTGGGGATCGCCCTGGCGCAGGCGGGCCGGATACCGGAAGCAATCGAACATTTGCAGCAGGCCCTGCGGCTCATGCCCGATTTTGCCGAGGCGCACTACAATCTCGGGGTCGCTTTGGCGCGAGCGGGCCGGCCCGAGGACGCCATCGCACACTACGAGGAGGCGCTGCGTTTCCAGCCCGATTACGCCGAGGCGCACAACAATCTCGGGATCACTTTGGCGCAAGCGGGTAAGATCGAGGACGCCATCGCACACTTCGACCGGGCCCTGCGGACCGAGCCCGATTACGCCGAGGCGCACAATAATCTGGGGATCGCTTTGGCGCAAGCGGGCCGGCCCAAGGACGCCATCACACAGTACGAGCAGGCGGTGCGGATCAAGCCCGACTACGCCGAGGCACACTATAACTGCGGAGTTGCCTTAGAGGAGGTGGGCCGGGTGTCGGAGGCGATTGTCCAGTACGAGCAGGCGCTGCGGATCAAGCCGGACTACACCCAAGCGCAGAGCGCGCTCGCGCGACTGCAAGCTGGCCAGTAAGTGGTTGCGGGGAATCAACAGGCTTTAGGAGTTCCCCGATTTGCGGTCGGTGGGAACCCGTGACGTTTTGCGATTTTGCCAACGAATCCGAGTGAAAGCACGGATGCGCTTGATTTTCTGACGCGTTCTGATATCCTGACGTTGTTGTTTCCTCCCGTTTGTGATTCCATGGCAACGTACGGTTTTAATGGAACACACAATCCAGTTTCGAGTCCGCTACAGTGAGACCGACCAGATGGGCACGTTTTACAATTCGCGCGCCCTTGAATGGTTTGAATGTGGACGGACGGAATTGCTGCGCGCGTGCGGATTGCCCTACGCCGAGATGGAGCGGCGCGGCGCGTTTCTCCCGCTGGTGGAATCGCACGTTGAATACCAGGGGCGCGCTCGTTACGATGACTTGCTGAAGATGACGAGCAAAGGTTCGTTGGCCGGCAAGGTTCGTCTTCGCGTCGATGTGGAGATCACCCAGGCCGAGAGCGGCGCGCCGGTGGCTCGCGGCTACACAATCCACGCGGTCACCGATCCCACCGGCAAACCAATCCGCCCGCCGCCATGGGTCACCGAGGTATTTGCGCGATGACGGCCACCCATCGAGTCTTGCTCAGTGGCGACGAAGCGATGGCGCTGGCGGCGCTGCATGCCGGCGTGGCGCTGGGCACGGGTTATCCCGGCACGCCGTCCACGGAAATCCTGGAATACTTCTCCGAAGCTCGGCGGCACAGGCGCAATGGGCGCCCAACGAAAAAGTCGCCCTGGAAGTGGCGCATTGGCGCGGCTTTCGCCGGCGCGCGCGCCCTGGCCACCATGAAACATGTCGGCCTGAACGTGGCCGCCGATCCGCTGTTTACCGTGGCGTACACGGGCGTGACGGGCGCGCTGGTCGTGGTTTCGGCGGACGATCCCGGCATGGCCTCCAGCCAGAACGAGCAGGACAACCGCCGTTACGCCGTGGCCGCCGGCGTGCCGATGCTCGAGCCGTCCGATTCGCAGGAAGCCTACGATTTCGTACTGCGCGGCGATTGAGATTTCCGAGCGCTGGAAAATTCCGGTGCTGCTTCGCGTCACCACGCGCGTCTGTCACAGCCAGCACCGTTGTCAGTCCGCGCGCGGCCAACCCGCCGGCACGGACGCCGAAATTCGAGCGCGATATCCGCGGACGCGTGATGATCCCGGCCAATGCGCCGCCCGGCGCACCGCCGGCTGCGGCAGAAGCTGGCCGAAATCGCCGAACTGGAACGAGACTGTGTCCGCTGAACCGTGTCGTGGCCGGCGAACAGGTCCCTCGGGATCATTATCACCTCGGGCATTGCCTTCATGCACGCCCGCGAGGCCGCGCCGGAAGCCAGCTGTGCTCAAGCTCGGCTTCACCTATCCGCTGCCGCTGGAAAAAATCGCGGGCGTTTGCCGCGGGCGTGGAACGCTGCCTCGTCATCGAGGAAGGCGACCCGTATCTGGCCGAGGCCATCCGCGCCGCCGGGCATAAAGGTGGAGAGCACAGCCGGAGATGTACCGGTTTGGCGAACTCAACGTGGCGCGCGTGCGCCGCATTCTGGCGGACGACATCTCGCCGGAACCGGCGCCGTGCCCGGGCAAGCCGCCGGCTTTGTCCGAGGCTGTTCCGCATCGCATCGTGTTCGAGGCGCTGCACCATCTCGATTGCATCGTCGCGGGCGACATCGGCTGCTACACGCTGGGCGTGCTGCCACCGTTCGAAGCGATGGATTGTTGCGTCTGCATGGGCGCGAGCATTGGCGTCGGACTGGGATTGCGCCATGTGCTGCCGCCCGAACAGGCGCGGCGCGTGGTCAGCGTGATTGGCGACAGCACGTTTGTGCACAGCGGCATCACCGGACTGGTGGAGATGGTTTACAATCCGCCGGCGACGGGCACGTGGTGTTGATTCTCGACAACGGCACCACGGCGATGACCGGCCACCAGGAACATCCCGGCACGGGTCGGACGCTGGACCACGAGCCGACCGGCAAGGTAGTCGTTCGAGGAATTGGGACGGTCGCTCGGGCTCAAGAATGTGTTCAGTCTCCGATCCGTCGGCCGACGCCGGCGAAGTTCGCGCAACTGGTACAGGCGTGCCTCGCGAACAAGCAACTCAATCTCATCATTGCGCGCCGGCCGTGCCTGCTCATCGCCGGTGCGATCAAGGAATACGAGCGCGCCGCCAATCAGTCGTGCACGGCGGCATTGGACGAGCCAGAATGAACGACGGCGTCATCAACATCGTCATCGCCGGCCTCGGCGGCCAGGGAGTGCTCAAGGCCACGGGCATCGTCGCGGACGCGGCGTTCCGAAACGGGCTGGACGTGAAGAAAGAGCGAAATGCACGGGATGAGCCAGCGCGGCGGCTCGGTCAGCAGCGACGTGCGCTTTGGAAAAGAGGTTTTCAGCCCGATGGTGCCGCCGGGCGACGCGGATTATCTCGTGGTGGTCGCGCCCGACCAGATCGAGGTCAACCGCCATCAACTGCGACCCGGGGGCGCATTGATCGCGCCCGACGCGGTGAACCCGGCGAAACTGACCAACAAGAAGAGTTTCAACGTTGCGTTGCTCGGCGTGTTGAGCCGGGCATCTTGACTTTCCGGAGGCGGCCTGGCTGGAGGCCATCGGCGCGGCGTTTCCCGAGAAGCTGCACGCCGCCAATCTCCAGGCGTTCGCGCTGGGACGGAACGGAGCGTAGCGGATGAACACCACCGAACGTCATCCAGTCAGCGCACCCGATTTCATGTCGGCGTCGGCGCTGCAGGCGACTACAATTGGCGCGGCTCCAGGCGATCGTGACTGCGCGCGTACGATCATGTGAAGTTGTTTCGGCAGCGGATGGACGAGCGCAAATTGAAACCGCGGGACATTCGCACGCTCGACGACATCCACAAGCTGCCGTTCACGATCAAGACCGACCTGCGCGACACGTATCCGTATCGGTCTGTTCGCCAGCCCGATGCGCGATGTGGTCCGGCTGCACGCGTCCAGCGGCACGACCGGCAAGCCCATTGTGGTTGGCGTACACGCGAGAGGACATAGCGGTGTGGACGGAGGTCATCGCGCGCAGTTTTGCCGCGTGCGGTTTGCATGCCGGCGACATCCTGCAGAACGCCTACGGGTACGGACTGTTCACCGGCGGGCTGGGCGCGCACTATGGCGCGGAAGCGCTCGGGGCGACGGTGATTCCGATTTCCGGCGGCAACACCGAACGGCAGATTACCGTGCTGAAAGATTTCGGGGTCACGGCCATTTGCTGCACGCCGAGTTACTTCCTGCACCTGATCGACCAAGGCGGCGCAGCTCGGCGTGGATTTCAAGCAACTGCCGTTGCGGGCGGGCATCTTCGGCGCCGAACCGTGGACGCAAGCCATGCGGGAGCGCATCGAAGCCCAGAGCAACATCAAGGCGTACGACATTTATGGGCTGTCGGAGATCATCGGCCCGGGCGTGGCGATTGAATGCGCCTGCCAGAACGGGCCCCACATTTTTGAAGATCACTTCCTCGCCGAGATCGTCGATACCGAAACGTTGGAACCGCTGCCGATGGGGAGGAAGGCGAACTGGTGTTGACGACGCTCAGCAAACAGGCGATGCCGATGATCCGCTATCGCACGCGGGACATCACGGCGCTGATGGCCGAGCCGTGCCCATGCGGACGCACGCTGCGGCGGATGCAGCGAATCGGCCGGCGCAGCGACGACATGTTCATCATTCGCGGCGTGAACGTGTTCCCGTCGCAGATTGAAGCCGCGCTGTTGCGGGTCGAAGGCACCCTGCCCCATTATCAAATCGTCCTGACACGGGAACAGGACCTGGACCAGATGGAGGTGCAGGTGGAGGTGACGCCGGAGGTGTTCAGTGACGAGGTGCGCGTGCTGGAGGACTTGCAGCGGAAGCTGGTGCGTTCCATCGAGACCATCACCGGGATTCGCGTGGCGATCCGGTTGGTGGCGCCCCGGAGCCTTCCCCGGAGTGAAGGCAAGGCCAAACGGGTGACTGACAAACGCAAACTATGAAAATCCACCAAGTTTCGGTTTTTCTGGAGAACAAACCTGGTCAATTGCGAGCGGCGTGCGCGGAAGTGACCACGGCGGGGATTAATATTGTCACGCTCTCGCTGGCGGACACCGAGCAATTCGGCATCCTGCGGCTGATCGTGCAGGACTGGGAGAAAGCGAAGACGATCTTCGAGCGGGCCGGGTTCGCCGCCAAGGTCACGGAAGTGTTGGCGATTGAGGTATCGGATGAACCCGGCGGGCTGTCACGGATCCTGGAGATCGTCGATCAGGCGGGGTTGAACATCGAGTACATGTACGCGTTCACCGAGCGGCGCGGCAGCAAGGCGGCGCTGGTGTTCCGGTTTGAAAACCCCGACAAGGCGGAACAAGTCCTGAAAGCCAATGGCGTCAATGTGCTGCGGGACGTTGAGTTGTTCCGGCCAGCCTGAAGTTGCTCACCACGAAGGGCGAGCCACAGATTGCCGAATGATCGATGGTTGATGGACGGAAGATGGAACGGGTGTGACAGCGGTCTAATGTTGCCGTGGTGAGACGGGGTTCCGGGATATTCCGCCGGCCTTCTCGGCCAAAATGTACTTGTTTCAACCATGAGCCATCATTATCCTTCTGATCGTGAGGCGAGGGGCATGATTGATTTCGTGTGTCCATCCTGCAATCGGTCTTTGGAGGTTGAAGACGAAGCCGCCGGTTCAACCGCGCCGTGTCCCGCCTGCAATACTTCGCTTACCATTCCAGCCAAACCCACTCCTAAGTGCCTATCCCAGAACCTCGGCGCGGCGATAGGTGATGATCGCGCAAGCAAAGTGAAGTAGCCCCAAGTAATTGTCCGCTTTCTTCTCCCACCGAATCAGAATGCGGCGAAACCGATTCAGCCAACTGTGGGTCCGCTCGACCACCCAACGGCGCGCTTTGAATCGAGCGTTGCGTTTGAGCGCCTGGGCTTCCTCACCGCGACTGCGGATGTGAACCGTGTAGCCAAACTCCTGCGCCAGTTCCCGTACTTCGTCGTAATCGTATCCTTTGTCCAGACACAATCCTTGCGACTGGCCGCTCCCAACGCCTGGTCGCTCCACCGGAATGCTTTCCAGCGTTTCTCTCACCAGCTTGAAGTCGTTGCGGTTGGCCCCGTCAATGGCCAGTCCGATCGGCACGCCTTGACCCTCCGTCAACAAGCTGCGCTTCACCCCGTCCTTGGCTCGATCCGTGGGGTTGGGGCCGATTTTTTTCCCCGCCCAACGGAGCTTTGCTCATCGCTCCATCCATCGCCTGCCAGCGCCAGTCAATGCCTTTGAGTTCGTCGTATTCCGTCAACCCCTGTTCCCAAAGTTTCGCAAACACCCCGGCGCGCACCCATTGTTGAAAACGCCGATGGGCGGTGGAACTGCTGCAGATGCCCGTCGCGTTAAGCGCGTTCCACTGGCAACCAGTGCGCAACACGAACAGAATTCCGTTCATCGCGTGGCGGTCGGCGACCCGCGGTCGCCCGCCACGCCCCCGCGCGTGTCGCCGCGGCTTGGGCAGGAGTGGCTCGACCTTACTCCACAATTGGTCAGACACGAGCCAACGCTCGTGCGATCTGCTTTTCCCCATAGATGCCTCCTTGGCATCCCCATTATATCATTGCCAGAGGGGTTTTGGGATGGGTTCTAAGCTGATTAATGACATTCCTACGCGTGTGACGCCGCGATCGCTGTGCGATGAACCTCAGAGCAAAGTTAGCGCGAAGGCCGGCCCGCAAGCGCAAATTACTTACTCATTGAGCGCGCGATGGAAAAGAGCGGATGAGCGTCGGAAGAAGGATACTGCGCTCTTTTGGTCCTTCGCTTCACTCGCAATTCTGTTCTTCGGAATGGTAAGCGGCAACGGTTCAGCGTCGGCCGTCGGCTTCATCAGCTTGGTCGCGGCTGGAATTTACATCGCGCCGGAGATTAGGAAATATGCGGCCAATGCCGCCAAGGAGGCGGCGGAGCGACAAAGGCAACTGCAAGCCGAGGTGGATGCACTCATACAAAAACACGCTGACGCGCTTCGTATCAAACGGTTGCAAAAGAGGAGACCTGACGGATATGGCAATGTCGTTGACGACGAGTGGAATCGCGAGATGGAGTATTTTTGTCAAAAGGTGTTGCGCCCAGCCTTTCCGCAGATTTGCGATTGGTCACTCCTCGACCGCTTCCCTCGCGCGGCCAAACAACCGCCCAATGTACGCGCCCCCGGCATGCTCGACGCAGTATTTCTCTCGGACCGACAATTGAAGAAAGCTCGCATGCAAGCGGACACCGCCAGAGCCGCACTCTACGCCGAAAACATTCGACAGGAGTTCTTCCGAAGAATTGACGCACAGGTTGATGCACGCTCGGAGAGCAAGCCCATTGAAGCATTGGATGTGTCTGCACTCTCTCCTACTGGCTATGAAGCCTACTGCGCGCAAATCCTTATGGACAACGGTTGGGACGCCACAACGACACAAACATCCGGAGACCAGGGTGTAGACATCCTCGCGACACGAAATGGCAAGAAGGCTGTTCTTCAGTGCAAGTTCTACACATCGCTTGTAGGCAATGCGGCCGTGCAGGAAGCCATAGCTGGCAGAGTATGGGCATCCGCGGACTATGCCTTTGTAGTTTCCAACGCAGACTTCACACCATCAGCCAAGGCTCTCGCTGCAAAAGCGGGCGTACACCTCATTCATCACTCCAGCCTGGGCAACCTTGATTCTTATCTGACCTGAGCGCCTCCACAATGCAGAGAGCGCCGCGTCGGGGGACGCGGCCTACAACGGCAAGGACGGCGGGACCGCGCTCACCGCGCGCGGCTACAGTACGACGGCAAGCGGGACGCTCGCCCTACAAGCGGAAAAACGGCTCGCCCCCGGCGCATGGCGCGCGAAAACCGTCTCTTTTTTTGATCGGCCACCAGAAAGGACTGGACAATGTGTATGCGGTAGTGTAAAGTCGGTACGGTTGTGGTTTGTTCTTTGATATAGTTCGGAAGATGGTTAATGGAAAACGGCTGATGGGGCTCCTTTCGGCGCGCATGAAGGGGATTTGTCGGCACGGGCGTGCCTCGAGGATTGGCTGCACAAAGACGTGTGGGAGACCCTTCGACAAGCTCAGGGTGACAGCGTTGGAGGGGAAACGGCGGCAACGCGCTCACCGCGCGCGGCTACCCTTCGATGGTGCTCCCTTCGACCGAGTTCAGGGCGGGGAGGGGTTACCCCCCAAATATGTAATTCTGCCAAACGAAGCCAATGTTTTTGAGCGCTGAGCGATGTGGATATGCTTGAGGGACAAATTGTTAGAAGTCCAAGTGTGCCATTTTGTCACATGGCTTCGTTTGTCCAAAATTGGCTTCGTTCGCTCCCGCTCGGCTCTACCAGGGGGGGATTGCGACCGAGGATACAACGTGGTTGTCCTCCTTGGGAGGATAAATTACCAAACGAACCCAATTCTACGCAGGCCGGCGTGGAAATTTTGTTTTGGGAAAGCCAAAAACGAACCCAAATTCCGTGGTGTTGAGTGGGGATCTTGCGGCCGGTTTGAGGGCAAAAACCTCATTTTTTGGGTGCCCACGGGAGGGGTTGATCCTTGCGATAGACCAGCCCCTGGAAGACCGCGATCAGGGTGTTGTGTTCGTCGGTGATGTTGACGGTATAGCTGGCGAGTTTGGGATTGGCGGAGACTTCCCGGGCTTCGGCGCGCAGGGTGCCGGAACTGACGGCCTTCATGTAGGTGATGCTGACGTTGATCCCGACGGCGACTTTGCCGTGGGCATTGGACGCGCCGGCGAACGCGAAGTCGGCGAGCGTGAAAATGGCTCCGCCCTGGACGCTGCCGACGGCGTTGAGGTGATGGGGATGTATCGGCATCTGGGCGACAGCATGGCCCGGCGAGACGGAAAGCAGTTCGATGCCGGAGAGTTTGGCGTAACGGTCCTGCGCGAAGAATTCTTTAATGTCCTTCATGGAAGCTCCTGATTGCTCAGAGCTTCAGTATTTCCTCTTGGGAGAGCAGACGCAAGCCCTGGTTGGCGAGGGTCTGCCGGGCCCGGGCGACATCTTGAACCTCAATCAACAACACGGCGCGGTTATGGGAGACGAACCCGGAAGAGTTTTCGACATTGATCTGGTTGCGGGCCAGGCAATCGGCGACGGCGTGGAGCCCGCCGGGCCGGTCCGTCGACTTCGATGGCGAGCACTTCCACGAGCGACACGGTCCAGCCTTTTTCTTGGAGGCGTTGGTGGGCGCGGTCGCACTTGTCGACGAGGAACTTGATGACACCGAGACTCTCGTTGGTGGCGATGGTGACCCAGCGGATGTTGACGTCCGCGTCGGCCAGCACGCGGGTGATGCGCGCCATCTGGCCCAGTTGGTTCTCGGCGAACACGGCGATGAGATTGACAGCGCTCATGGTGTGGTTTCCTTTCCGGTGCTAGTGTGGTGTCACTGAAATGCCTTTCCAATGTCCATCTGGTCAAAATGAAGCGATTCATTGTAACGAAGCGTTAGGGACAGCACACTAGAGCGACCGGTTGTCGATGACCCGTTTGGCCTTGCCTTCGCTGACCGGAACGTGCCCGGCGGCACGAGATGGACTTTGGGTTTCGTCAGAATCTCCGCCCGCAACCGATCGACGATGTCGGATTGAAGGCGGGTCAGGTGTTCGACGTGGCCATCGAAGCCGGCTTCGGCCAGCTCGACGTTGATGGTCATTTCGTCCAGTCCCTCGAGCACGATTTGATAAGTTTCTGTCCCACGCCGGGCAGGCTCATCAACACGCGTTCGATTTGCTGCGGGTAGATGTTCACGCCGCGCACGATCAGCATGTCGTCGGAGCGGCCGGTGATGCGGTCGAGGCGACGGTGGGTGCGGCCGCAGGGACAGGGTCCGGGAATCGATCGACGTGATGTCGCGGGTGCGGTATCGCAGCAACGGCATCGCTTCGCGGCACAGGGTGGTCAGCACCAACTCGCCCGTTTCGTCCGTCGGGCACCGGCTCGCCGGTCCGCGGGTCAAGGATCTCGACGAGGAAATTGTCCTCCCAGAGATGCATGCCGCACTTGTGTTCGCATTCGAAGGCGACGCCGGGACCGTTCATCTCCGACAGGCCGTAGGAATTGTAAACGTCGATGCCCAGCGCCTGCTCGATTTTGCGGCGCGTTTCCTCCGTGTACGGTTCCGCGCCGACGAACGCCTTGCGCAACGCCAGGTCGCGGCGCGGATCGACGCCTTTTTTCTCGAGGAAGTCGGCGAGGTACAACGCGTAGCTCGGCGTGACGTGGATGACCGTCGTGCGGAAATCCTGCATCAGGAGCAGTTGTCGCTCGGAGTTGCCCGGCCCGGCGGGGATCACCAGGCAGCCGACTTTTTCCGCGCCGTAGTGCATGCACCAACGCGCCGGTGAACAGGCCGTAGGTCATCATGTTCTGGAACACGTCCCTCTGGGTCACGCCGGTCATGACCAGGCAGCGCGCCATCAACTCGCCGGCGTTGTCCACGTCCCGGCGGGAGAAGAACAGCGCCTTCGGTTTGCCGGTGGTGCCGCTGGAGGTATGCAGTCGCAACACGTCCTCGGGCGCGATGGCGAGCAAGCCGGTGGGATAAGTGTCCCGCAGGTCGGCGTTGGTCGTGAACGGCAGCCGCCGCAGGTCGGCCAGCGATTGGATCTGACGCGGCCTGACGCCGCCGCCAGCCAGTTTCTGCTGATAGAGCGGCACCTTGCGGGCGACGCGGCGCACGGTCGCCTGGAGGCGCTTGAGCTGCAGCGCCTCCAGAGCGGCGCGTTCGATGGTTTCGATTTTCCGATCCCAGAACATCATCGTGTCGAAGCAACTCTAGAAGGTGAACATCACTTCCGCACGCAAGAAATCCATCATCTGTTGATGGGCGTAGAAGTCACCTTCCCAGAGGAACTCGCTCCAGAGATGGGCGCTGACGTACTCGTTGAATTTGTATTTGAGGATGGCCTGGAGGTAGTGACCGCGAAAGTCGCCGTTGCCGCTGAACGCGGATTGAGCGAACGGGAGAGCCCGTGTGGGCGCATCCTGGTCAGCAAACAACGCATAATAGCTGAGGCTGAAGTCCATCTTCTTGATGGGAGTCACACTCCAAGTCGGGCCGACGCGGTCAAGATTGGCGGTTTGGCCGACGCGCGTTTCGGGGACATAACTATAGATGTTGTACATTTCGCTCCACTGCGGCCAGCGTCCCCAGAGCACATCGAACATCTCGTCGTTCCTTGTATGTGGATTGTCGCCGGAGAGGTGTTCGTAGGAGAGGCTGAGCTGGTCGTTCCATTCATCCTTAAAAAGATAGGTGAGCTTGCTCTTGACACCAAACGCGCTGATATCGCGGAACCCTGTGGTCTCGGCGGAAGGGACGAGCATGGAGTTGTCGCCACCCTGGTTGAGTATCGGGTCTTGCTTTTGGCCGAACTGATAAGCGCCTTCGGCGGAATACTTCCAGTGGTCCTCCGGCAATCCCGAGACGCGGCCGCCGATTGTATAGATATCCCCACCATCAGTGTAGGGAGCCAGCGGCAGGTCGTTGATCTCGGTGTCATGTTTGTAGAAGAAGTACCCGTCCACATTGGCGGCCGGGATACTCTTATTGGCAACCCACAGGATGGCTCCCTTTTCGTTTTGATCCGTCAACAGGAGGCCTGCGGGTCGCCGGGCACGGTTCCGGAAGGTCCGAGGGTGGGCAACCAGGCGTCCGGCCGGGCATACTGGATGATGCCGATGGCGTCGATGGTGGTGTGCAGGTTTTCGAGATTGTAAGTCAAGCGGGCCGAATCAAGGAAATAGCTGAAGGATCCATCCTCCGGCGTGCCATCTCCCATCAGCCAGCCGTCGCCCAGAAAAATGTCTTGGCGGCCAACCGTCAAGGTCGCCGGCAGGTCCAACGGCCTCTTCCATTGCAAGTTGAGGTTGTCGAAGATCCCGTAGCGCCACTGCATGCCCGAGTTTCCGAAGTCTGTGTCCGAAAACGCGGGTTTCATAAATTCCCGCGGTTCAGCCGTCAGACGGACGTTCAAACTCAGGTTGTCTATTGGCAAAAAGCTGGCCCACAGCCGGCCGCGGAAGCGAAAATAGTCCTGTTCGTGCACGGGAGGAAAGATCTGACCTGGAGTCTTAACATCCGTCAGGCTCATGGCATTGTTGAAATATTCGTTGCGCACCCGGAAATCGCCTCCCCAATTGAACCAGGCGGTGGGGTTCTTGACCTGTTTGCCGAACTCGTCGAATTTCCAGATCGCCGATGGCGTCGCGCTGGAAGCGTTTGCCACCTTTGCTGTGGACGTTGTTTGGGCCGGCGCGGTGGTCGCGACAAACGCGAACGCCAGCAGAGCCGCCGCTACCGGCAGTATTTTGGTTCTCATCGCAGGTTCATCCTTTCGTTGGTCTGGAGCCTTGGTTCAGGGTTTCGGGTTGGTCAATTACTTCGGTTTCACAGTGGGAAAACATTTCGCCAGGTGCGCCTCGTCAGGCGGCGATGTGAGGAAGCTGACAACGGGCAACACCAGCAGCGGCACGAACATCGCAATTGCGCCCGACACGGGGATGTGCGGCTTGCCCCAGTAACAGAACAAGCCGACTGCCGTGCCGACTCCCGATATCATCGCGGCATAGGCACCGGCTTTGGTCGCACGCCGCCAGAAAAGGCCGTACAGATAGGGCGCCAGGAACGCGCCGCTCAGCGCGCTCCACGCGATTACCATCAGGTTCACAATCACGTCCACCCTGCTCACCGCGATCAGGAGCGAGAGCGCCACGAACACGGCGCAGAGCACGCGCATCAACAGCATGATTTGTTTTTGTTTCTCCTCGCGGTTGACGGAGGCGCCGTAGATGTCGATGGCGATGGCCGAACTGCTCACCAGCACCAGCGACGAGAGGCTGGACATCGACGCCGAAAACACCATCAGCAAAATGACCAGCACCAGCCACGTTGGTACGTAGGTCGTGATGAAGAACGGCATCAGCAGGTCGAGGTTCGGTTTCTTGGTGACGGCATCGACGATCGGCGCGAGGTCGGTCTTCGGGTTCGCGAAGAACAAATGCGTCAGCGCACCGCTGTAGTAGGCGCCGAAGGACATGAACAGCGCAAAGATCGTGGCGATGAGCATGGCGCGATTCACGTCGGCCTTGCTCCGGATGGAATAAAACTTCTGCACCATCTGCGGCAGCGCCCACGGGCCGAAGCTGGTGATCAGCACGAGCGACCACAGGGTCACCCAGCCGGGAAGGGGAGGCCCCGTGGGCGGCGGCGGCGCGTGAAGAGCCGGGCATGTATTTCGGATCCAGCAATGCGGCAAAGGACGCACCCAGCCCACCCTTCATACTCGCCAGCAAGAGGACCATGATGGCAACCCCCAAGAACTCAACGATGCCCCGGATGAAGTCGCTGATCGCGACGGCCAGATAGCCGCCCATGACGAGGTAGACGCCCGTCAATGCGGCAAGAAAGATGAGCGCTTGATTATATTCCAGGCCGAGCGCTTTCTGAAAAAGATAACCCAGGCCCATATACACCGAAGCCGAATACGGCACCAGAAAGACGAAGACCACGAGAGCGCCGATAATCTGCAACGGCATGCTGTCGTACCGCGCCCGGAGGAATTCGGGCATGGTGAGTGCGTTGAGCCGGACGGTCATGTCACGGGTGCGGCCGGCAAGGACCCACCAGGCGAGCAGCGTACCGACGAACGTGTTCCCGAGCGCAATCCACATCGATTGGATGCCGAAGCCCCAGCCCAGCCGGCCGGCGTAACCGATGAACAGCACGGCCGAGAAGTAGGTGGTGCCGTATGCGAACGCGCTCATCCATGGGCCGAGCTTCCGCCCGCCCAGGAAGAAGTCACCGACGTTATTGGTGCGTTTCATGCACCAATACCCGACGGCCAACATCACCGCGACGTACAAGACGACCAGTGCGGAATAAATCAGTGGATTCATGGTTTCTCAATCCGGTTCGGTGATGGTGTTTTGCCCTGAGTCAGTTGCGATGGCCCACATGTTGAGACCAACGTGTCGGTTTGGCTCAGATCACACTTTATCGGGGCATACATGCTAGGCCTGCCTTGCCGCGAGGAGCGCGTTGACTTTGCGCATCACTTCGAACGCGTCCGCCACGTAGAGCACGTCGGTTTTGCCTCGGGCCCACCCGCAGTTCGGGTCGAGGTTCACGGCGCGACGCTCGGTGATGAACCGCCAGCCCACGGCATGCGGTTCTTCACCGTGACAACACGTCGAGAGGCCCTTGAGATGTCGTGGGGTCGAGCCGGTCTGGCCGATCTGGTTCAGGTGCGTCATGAGAGTCAGCACCGCCTGCCCGTCCTTGCTGAGGTCCACCAGGGATTTGCTGCTGCCGAGCGAGGCGTTGGTGAGCTGGAGAAATCCGCGGATCAAACTTTCGGCTTCGGGCGCATGGGTCTGACCGTCAGATTGCTTCTTGGTCCAACCGGCTCCGGCCACGAACAACAGTTCGGCGTCCGGACGGATCGTTTGCTGGCCCGATGAAGGGGCTTTCACGCCCGTAACGGTCGTGCGTTTTACGGCCTCGGGAAGCGACGCGGTGAGAAACTCGATTTTCGCGGTGCCGGCGCCGCCTTTCCAAGGAGCATGACAGCCGGCCTCCAGAGCAATGACCCAAGGGCGTTGCGTGCGTTGCAATACCGCCTCCATGCGCTGGCGGTAATACCAACGCGAGATCGTCACCCCACCTTTCGCAGCGACGAGGTCCGTCACATGCGTATCCGCTCGTCCGCCGAGACGATGCGCCAAACCCGCGGCGACCCGGTTCCAACGGGAGGTTGCCGGTACAATCACAATTGTCGGGTTCGTCGCGCGGCAGATCGCCTCGGCTGCGGCAATGTCGCTACCATATCGAGACTGGCCGAACCCAACGCCCTCGACGCCAAGGAGCTGTGAAGCTCCGCACCCGGCGATGTGATTCGCGGCTGCCTGAAGAGTTTCGCCGACGACACCAACGGCCAGGTCCGCTCCGCACGCTTCGGCAACGTCTTTGGCTGCGCCCAGCGCTTCCAACGCCGACTTTGCGGGGACGGCGTCTTTCTCCACCTGCATCAAAATCAAAACTGTGTCCACGCTGTTCTTTTCCTTTCGCGTCAGGCGTTCGTAACCCAGGAAACGATGTCCCGGGCGATTTCATCGGCGCTGAGATCTTTCACGATTTTCGTGTCGCGGCGCTGTTTCGGCAGCGCCACACTGGCAAAGGTGACGCCCACCGCGCCGACCTTGGAGGTCCCGGCTTTTTGCAGGGCGGGCATGATGCCGCGCATGTTGGCCATGCCGACCTGAGGATTATTCGGCGGCTCGGGCAGGCTGCCGGTGGCCCATCCGAACACTGCCGGCGGACCGACACAGGTTGATACCTGATGTTTGCCACCCTCGATCCGTTCGAGTATCTCGATGGAGCCATCCGTACCGATGGTAAGTTTGTCCACGCCCTGGAACTGGTTCACGATCCCGAGCAGCTCGCCAACGATTTGCATCGTCGCGCTCGAACCCCGCGAAGCGGATTCCCAGCCACCGAAGAGCAGCAATCGCGACAGATCAAGCCCGGGAATCGCTTTGATGGCGCCCGCCAATGCCGCCGCCACTTCGGACGCTTCGGTAAACCCGCTGGCGGAACCATCGATCGCAATTAACTCAAACGGCGACTTCTGGGCGACGGTCATCATCACTTGCTGGAGTTTGGCTTTCGGGCCGAGGCTGACGAGCCAGACTTTGCTGCCCGGCGCGTTTTTCGCCAGATGCGCTGCTTCAAAGAGCGCGTGCCAGGCCCAGGGATCTAGGACGGCGGGCAACATCATTTCATTTTTCAACGTTGGCCCGGCCGCGCCGGACACCGGCTCCAACGTTTGCAGCGGATCGGGAACGATACTTCCGCAAACGACAATTTGATACGCAACACTCATCCGTTCGTCTCCTTCGTAAGAAATCAGTTTTCCGCGGAGTGCAGTCCACCCGCTCCCGCACGAAACTCAATCAGGCCACGCTCGGGATCGGCGGGATGCGCGGTGGTGCAGTTCCAGATACACGCGCCGCAATGGACGCATTTCTCCCGGTCGAATGCCGGAACGCCGTTTTCACCCGGCGTGATCGCCTGACCGCTGCAAATTTCGATGCAAATCTTCGCGCCGCATTTCTCGCAGAGCTCCGGATACAGAAATACGACGTGATCCGCGTAGCCCGCCGGCGCCTGCACCTTTCCGCCCATCAACAAAGCGTCCTGATGCGAGACGAGCAATTTCCCATCGTAAGGGATTGTCGGCCACCCCACACGGTCCATGAGCGCGTTGTGGATACCGACGCCCTTGGTGGCGCATTCCTGCCGGAGTTTCTCGATTTCCAATGGGGGAATTCGATCCTTGTAGTATTTGTCCAATGGCGGCGTGTGTTCCGAGGGAGAGCGCGGCTCCACGGGCGCGGCGAACCGGCCTTTTGTTGCGCCCGCCAAGGCCATGCCGATGAGGCCCGTGACAACGCCCCGGTGAAAACCATCCCGAGCGCGTTCGGCCACGCGAGCCTCGGTTTCCACCCAGCTGGCGCGGCGCCGTTTCACATAGGTTGCTTCGAGATTCTCTTTCGTGAACGGTTTGTGCTGCTCGAGTAACTCCAACACGGCCTCGCCGAGCTGGACGCCGGTGGCCCACGCCTCGTCCACCCCGCTGCCGGTGAGGACGTTCGTGCTGCCTGATCCTTCACCAATACGCGCGTAGCCGTCACCGACAAGATGCGGTTCGCCGCGGCGGCCGGATTCGCCCAACGTCTTGGCGCCCCAGGAACGCAGCGTCCCGCCGTTGAGGTAGCGCCACAGATAGGGATGCAGCATCCAATGTTGAAGATAACGATAGGCTGTGCGCACCGGGCTTTCGAACCAGGATGGCACGAAAATGCCGAGGGACGCGATGCGGTCGGGATAAACGTACAGGAACCCGAAGATCTCCGGTTCCGGATAGCCAAGCGTGTGTAAAACGGTGCCGGCTTCGAGCGGGCAATTTTCCGGTAGATTGACCACGAACTTCATACCGACCGCCCAATCGCGCTGGTGATGGCCCTGAGGCATGCCGAAATGCCGATCGATCTGCCGTCCGATGGGACCGACCGGGCCATCGCCAACCACTGTCAGCGCGGCGCGGACATCCATACCCGGCAGGAAGCCCGCCTCGGGAGAACCCAATTTGTCCGTTCCCTGAGCGGCAAGTTGGACGCCGACGACACGGTTGTTTTCAATCAGGGGCTTGGCGACGGGTGTGCCGGGCCAGATCTGCGCCGTGCCGGCGTTCATCAATTGGGCGCCAACCCATTGATTGAACTGTCCGATGGACATGACCAGTCCGCCGTGTTTCTGCAGATAAGGCGGAATATACGGCAGTTCAATGGCGCTATTCTCAACCGGTAAGAGCACCTTAAACGCGCGAATCAATGTGTCCACTGTGCGCAGGGTGGCTGACCGTCGACTCGCACCGATGGGGTCGAGAAGATAAAGCACCTTCTCGTGCTTGACCGGCGCACACATGGGGATCTGGGACGGGTCAAGATCCGGAAACGACTCCCGGATGCCTCGCGCCCTAGTCACGACGCCCGACACGCTGAACCCAATATCGTCGGCACGCTCGTAACAGATGATTTGCGGGGGCGCGCCGGGCATTACCGCGCTTTCCGGCTTTGGTGCACCGTCCGCGCTCGTTAACTTGCGCGACACGGTTGTTAGAAACCCGCCGGTTGCCGGCCCGAACCCAACACAGACGATGTCCACGTCCATCGTCTGGCGGTCGACGGGCACTGCTGTTTGTTCCACGGTTTGGTCGCTCATCGGATTGGAAAACCAACGGCCTAGAAGTGATGGACCCAGCGAAGATTGTAGCGCTGGCCTTCGGGTCGATAGCGCGCCGCAAACTCATAGTACGCATCGAAGAACAGGTGGTCATTGGGCGAGATATGCCAGAGGAAGCCCGGACCAAGCGCGACGACCTGTTCGTGGGCCGCTACGTTTGTGCCGTTAGCCCTGCTGTCGGTAATCTGCTCGAAAAAATAGCCGTTCAGACCCACCCGCAAATGCTTGGGCACCACCTCGTATTCGGTGGCGAAATTCGCATGGATAGCCTGGCCCGGCTGCTCTGTATTCAACCCCATCCCCGGATTGTCATTCTGGTCGTTCCACAAATAGTGAAAGCGCCACGACATCGTCCAATGCGGGAGAACAAACCAGGTTGCAGCCCAGTATGGATCGAGTGAGAGGAAGTTGCTGCCGGCATTCAGCGGTGCGTCTGCCTGGTAACGGCCGGTCGGCACGATCGTCTGAAGTTCAAACCGGTGCATGAACACCGGGCCATCTTTGCCCATGATCGGGTCCCATTGCAGGTATGGGCCAACCAACAGGTCGCCCGGGCCGCTCGAGGTGGGGAATGACGATGGTTTGAGGTCGAACGCCACAAAAGGTTGGATCAGGTCCAGCCCCCATTTGCCGTCCAACAGAACCTTCTGGTTGGACTGGTAGATCAATTGCTGCAAAGCGATCCAGGCATTCAGCCTGTCCAGCGGGGCGGGTGCGCCGGGAAAGCGTTGGGTGTAATACCACTGCAGGTATTCCGAATAGTAAAAACCCGGCCCCGCCGGCGGGCCTCCGTCGAGGAAGCTGGTGAACCCCAGGTTCACCGATGGTTCGTCATAGGCTCGCGCGGGCGCCACCCAGACAGCCAGGGCGGCGCATAGAACGACAAGCAGGCACGATCGTTTCATCGAGGAGTTCTCCTATTGGTTAATCAATGATTGAAGTTCTCGGACGCGTGGTGACGACATAATGGATTATGGATTCTGGCTGCTCGTTATGCGGGATAATCCAAAGCCTCCGGGATCATCACTTTTGTGAGTGCCTCCGCCGCGCGGTCTTTCGCGAGGCGGGAGCCGGTGAGACAACCATCCAGTTTCACGCGCAAGCGCGCGAACGTTTCGTAACCGTCGAATTGAACGCAGGGACCGGCCTTTGTCGGGTGCTCCTGGCCGGTTTCCGTCACGTCACTAAAACCGCGAGCGCCGCTGGCGATGCCGGGGATGAAGCCTTCCAGCGCGTCAAGGTCATCGGCGGCATAACACGCGGCACAGGCGGCGGCATTCCAAGCCGGGTGACGGTTGTAGCCGAAGACGAGCTCGGCGCAGATGCGGCCGACTTCGCCGGCGGCCCGCGTCGACTGGACGTGGCAGAGATCGGTCATAAAATTCAACCGACCGGGCAGACCCTCCGCGACCACGGGATTCTCGGCCCCTTTCGCTTCGAGTTCGAGCACGTCGAGGATCATGTACCGCGCCGCCAACAACCAACAGAGCGCGTCCGCGAGCGGGAACGTCACTCCCTGGCGATTCCCGTGATATAGATCGCGGCCATCGGCGTCGGTGGCTTTCTGGAGATGTTCCAAGGACCACAACCACAGCTGCATCGCGGTGGCCAGCGTGCAGGCACCGGTGCCGGGACGCCGGGAGGCGATCTCGCGCATGTCGTTGATCCAATTTCGGAATTGCGCGAGGAACAGTTTGTTTGTCATCGTAATCGAAAGCTGTCGCCGTTGCACGGCTTCGGGGCCTTCGTATGTCGCCTCCAACTGCGCATCCATCCATTTGTGACCGAGGAATCCCGGGCAATCCTCCGTGATGCCGTACCCGCCCATCAAGCTGACCGCTTCGCGCATCATGTTCGCGCCATGGCCTGTGTTCCACAGCTTCACGGCGGGACACAATACATTCGCCAGCGAATCGAGGACGGCGAATTGCAGCAGTGGATCCGCATTCAAGACGTCGTAGCGCGTGATCGCGCGGCGGTCTTCGGAGAGGTTCGACAGCCGTAAATACTCGAGCGCGTCCTTTTCGAGTTCCATGATCGCGCGGAATTGCGCCCGCCCTCTCTCAATCTTGCGGGCCGCAAAAATCTCCTCCTTCTTGATCTCCAGCGGATCAAGTTCGTCAAACAATCGCGCGGCGGCAAAACCCAGAGACGCGGCGGCTTCGCCCGTGGCCCAGACGTCCACCAGTCGGTGCAGTGCGTCCTCTTTCATCTGCAGCCCAAACTCATAACGGGGTGATCCCGGCGCGGCGGCATCCCCCCCGCGGAACCGGCCGCGCTGGTACCGAATCACCGGTTCGACCGCCGAGAGCAGTTTGGCGGCGGTCATTAGTCCCACCGTCACGCGCGTGCGACGGAAGACCGCCTCAATGATTTCGCCATGGGAGAAATTGGGGACAATCGTGCCGTCCTTGATTTTGTAGCCGCCGATGATGCGATTGGCGGGCACGCGAAGATTGAACACCGGGTCGCGTGTCGAGGAAAGCTGATGCACGAGTTTGCGCGTCGGAACACCACGGTCGAAAATGCCGGCATCGGTTTCTTCGAGGATCACCATGCAGCTGCCTTTGATCCGGTCGTCGGCAGAATCGACGGCGGCGGTCACAAAGTTGGCAAAACCCATGTTCGTAATGAAGCGTCCGCGTTTGTCGACCTGCAGAATCGGATCTTTTCCCTTTTCCCATGCGGCAATACGGACTTTGCCGCTGAGAAGTCCCGTTTCCACGCCGACATACGGCAACGGCTCAGTGAGCGCGAATGCGCCACGCCCAATCTGGCGATCTTCGCCCGGCTTGGGTGGGCAGGCGCGACGCATATAGGTGTCCCGCTGCTCCGGTGTGCCCCGGCCGTGAATCGGCGCGAGAGCGAGATTGCCGGCCATGCTGCAGGTCGCTGCCCCGCCGTCCACCCACGACAGTTCAAAAGCGAGCAGCGCCAGCGCCAGATTCTTCGGGCCTTCAATAAAGCCGCCCTGTTCCGGGTCCATAAAGACAGCCGAAAGTCCGGCTTCGTCGAAGAGATGGAGGAGTTCCGCCTTTTGCTTCGTCCACTCATGCGAATTGCGGCCACCCTCGGCGACCATGCGGGCGACGGGACCACGGGCCACGCGGCGGGCGGATTGGACGAGCATTTGGAGGTCAAATCGGTCCGTAAAGCGCCACATGATCTGGCGCATGTCGTCACCCGGTAGCGTGCGGAGGAATTCGACAGGTTGAGCTACAGTGGTCGCGGGCATGACAGACGTCCTTTCCGTCCACGAGCAGGGAATGGCCCCTTGGCGTGGCACAACTGCCTACCGAGCAGTTCAGCGCGGACGGGGTGAGAAACCGCGCAACTTCGCGCTGTTTATAGTGTATCCGTGCGGTCGAGTCAATCCTCTTCATCAGCATCAGTTTTGGTGGGCGGTGAAGGGGCGTAGGCGTCGAGGCCCGCAATTCTCAGTGCGGGGTTAGAGGGTATCGCTGGCTGGCCCAATCTCCGCTTTCGTGTCGGCTCGGTAACGAAGCGCTGCGGAGGCGAAGATACTGATGGCACACCGTTGTGGGGGCCAACACACAGAAAGCGTTCTCGGTTGCGTGTGGGCGGGACGTGTGATTGGATTCATTCGGATGACTGTCAGCCGGACAACGTTGGTGGGAGTGGCTCTGGTGATCTTTGCCGCCACCGTCTGGCTGTTCTGGCCGAGCGTCCACGGCGAGTTCCTGGGTGGAGATGACAACGAGTACCTGCGGCAGTCGGAGCGGTGGCACGGCCTGACATGGAACGCGGTGAAATGGGCGTTTACGTCCACGGATTCATTTTACCATCCGTTACCGAGGTTGTCCCACGTTCTGGACTACCAGATGTGGGGAAAGAATGTGATGGGCCACCATGTGACCGGTCTGGCGGTGCACGCACTCAATGCGGCGCTGGTGTTCGGCTTCCTGTGGACGCTCTTGGGGTCGGTGTTACTGAGCGCTGGCGAGCGACTGATGGTGGCGTTGTGGGTGGCGGTGGTGTTTGCGATTCATCCGTTGCAAGTGGAGTCGGTGGCGTGGATTTCGGGGCGGACGCAACTGCTGTGCACGACGTTCGGGATCGTATGCTTGTGGGCATACGTACGGGGCGCGCGTTGGTGGACGGTTTTAGCTCTATTCGTGGCCGCACTGTTGTGTAAACCGATGGCCGTATCGCTGCCGTTCGTGATGCTGGCAATGGATTACTATCCGCTACGGCGCCACGAGCAGTTGGGTTGGGGTCGATTGATCGGGGAAAAAATGGCGATGGTCATCCTCGCCGTAGCCGTGGGGTTGGCGACGGTCGTTACTAGGGGTGATCGAATGGCCACGTTGGGAATGGCCCCGCTGTCGCAACGTCCCTTGTTCCTGTGCCAGAGCCTGGTGTTTTATCCGTCGAAACTAATCTGGCCATCTCATTTGGCAGTGATGTACCCGATGCGTTTCTTGTCGCTCAGTCAGGGGTGGGTGTTGGCATGGGTGGTTACGGTTTTGATGGTTACGGTGGTCGTTGTTTATGAACGACGGAGAAACCCCGTGCTGCTGGCTACCTGTGGAGCTTACGTAATGTTGCTTCTGCCTGTGTCCGGTCTGTTGCCGACCGACTCCCAAGTAGTCGAGCAGCGGTATGCCTACATGACGATGCTGCCGCTGCTGCTGTTGGCCGGTGCGGCCGGGGTCTGGATATGGCGGCGTTCGACGACGATCGTGCGTGTGGGGCTGGTCGGTTTGGCGATCGGCCAACTGTGTGCGTTAGGAATCCGAGTTCGTGACGTGATACCGGATTGGCACGATCAGGAAACGCTCGGACGTGTGGCCATAACGGAATCTCCAGATTCGGAAATGCTAAACCGCGGCATAGCCATGGGCTTGCTGGACCAAGGAAAGGCCAGTGAGGCGCTGACATACGCGCAATGCGATGTCGAAATTGCGCCGCAACTGTGGCTGTCGCACATGACGCTGGGGCGTGTGCTGGGTCGGTTGGGACGCCTGCAGGAGGCCATGGCGGAGGACGAGCAGGCGTTGCGAATGAATCCCGATTCCGCCGAGGCACACTACAATTTTGCTGTGGCCCTGGCGGAGATCGGCAGAGTTCCGGAGGCGATCGCACACTACGAGCAGGCGTTGCGGACCAAGCCCGATTACGCCGAGGCGCATATCAATCTCGGGGCGGCATTGGAGAAACTCGGCAGGCCCGCTGACGCCATCCGACATTACGAAGAGGCGTTGCGGATCAATCCCAATTATTTCGAGGCGCATATCAATCTCGGCGTGGCATTGGAGAAACTGGGCAGGACCGCCGATGCCATCCGACATTACGAAGAGGCACTACAAATCAATTCCGATTCTCCCGACGCGCACATGAACCTTGGAAAAGCCCTGGTGGCACAGGGCCGGGTGCAGGACGCGATCGCGCACTACGAGGAAGCGTTGCGGATCAAGCCCGATTGCGCCGAGGCCCACGATGAATTGGGGATTGCATTGACACACGCAGGGAAGGTGTCCGAGGCGATGAAACATTGGGAGAAGGCGCTACAAATCAAGCCCGATTACGCCGACGCGCACTACAATTATGGAGTTACCCTGCAAGAACTGGGCAAAGTTCCGGAGGCGATTAAGCACTACGAGCAGGCGATACGGATCGATCCCGATAACGCCGAGGCCCACAACAATCTGGGGGTCGCTTTGGCACGCACAGGTAAGATCGAGGAAGCCATCGCACAGTTCGAGCGGACCCTGCAGATCAAGCCCGATTACGCCGAGGCCCACAAAAATCTGGGGATCGCCCTGGAGAAAGTGGGCCGAGTGCCGGAGGCAATCCAGCACTACGAGCAGGCGCTGAGGCTTCGGCCAGACCTTACGGCGGCTCGAAATGCGCTCGCGCGACTACAGGCTGGCCAGTAAGCGGGCCGGTCGCCCCACCGGGGGCGGACAGGCCCTCCAATTCGGGGAGGATCGTCGCGACGGACTGAGAGTCGAGGCAAAACGCTTACCCTGTAAGCCCCCCAACGGTGGGGGCAAGCCCGGTAATCGTTAGTTGATAACCCTGCCGGACACAGCCCGGGAGTCGTGTTCCCGTCGCGCGGTTTTGGTTCCTTGACGCAAGGGGCCGGGGAGACGGGGCTCGAAGCCGACCCCTTTTGCGATTTTGCTAAGTATTTTGATGAGGAATATGGTCGTGCTCACAACTGGGCTCATAAGATTTGGGCGCAGATTGGCGCGAATGAGGTGCTCTGACCGACCGAGTCCGAATATCGCCGGCTGCGGATCGGACAACGTAGGGAGCAGTTCTGCATTGGTCTGCGAGCACCTTTAATCGATCTTCAAAGCAGGTATGGCGTGGGGCGTCACGAGCGACTGATCATCTGTTGCAAGTTGCCGCGTGCGTCGAAGACTTCCACCACTATCGGCATCTGGCCGATGGCGTGCGTGGAGCAACTCAAGCAGGGGTCGTAGGCGCGGATGGCAGCTTCGATGCGGTTGAGGGTGCCTTCCTTCACCGGTTCGCCTTTGATGTACATCTTGGCGACTTCCTCGACGGCGCGGCTCATCGCGTAGTTGTTGTTGCCGGTGGCCACGATGAGGTTGACCTTTTCGAGACGGCCGGTTTCGTCCACCCAATAATGATGCCAGAGCGTACCGCGCGGGGCCTCGATAACGCCAACGCCTTCGCGGCTGGCGGGCCGAGCGTTGGTGCGGATCTCGGTGGAGAGGATGTCGGGGTCTTCGAGGAGTTGACGAGCGCGTTCGATGGCGTACAGGTTCTCGATCAAGCGGGCGTAGTGGTAATAGAGCGAACCTTCGACGACTTTGCCTTTGCGCAGGCGGCGGAACAGATCGAATTCCTTTTGCGCCAGCGGTGTGGACATTTTCTCGGCGGCATTGAGGCGACCCAGCGGGCCGACGCGGTAGGCCCCGCCGGGCCAGCCGAGTTTTCGGTAGTAGGGAAATTTGAGGTAGCTCCAGTCTTCGACGTGTTCGGCAATAAAATCGAGATACTGGCGGCCGTCGAAACGTTCCATTAGACGGCGCTGGGCATCCACCATCCGCAAGGCACCATCGTAGAGGGCAACGGCGTTGTCGTCGGTGACCATGCCGAGGTAGCCGGTGGGGAACGCGGCGAAAGTTTCCATTTCCTTCGCATGTTTCTCCATCCAGGCTTTCATCACCGCGATGCCGTCCCGCGCAAGAGCGATCATCAGTTCCACTTGTGATAGCATTGCGTCGCGGTCGGTGGCGGCAAGCGCCTTGGTCACACCGCCGGGAACGGCGAAATTGGGATGAACGCGGCGTTCACCAAGTTTGGCGATAATTTCCTGGCCGAATTTCCGCAGCGTGATCGCTTTGACGGTGAGTTTCGGGTCGGCTTGGTAGAGGCCGACAACGTTGCGGATGGCGGGATCGGCGTCGAACCCCAAAATCAAATCGGGACCGGCCAGTTCGAAGAAGTGCATCGAATGCGACTGGATCGTCTGGCCCATGTGCATCAGTTCGCGCAGCAAACGCGCGGGCCTCGGGGGTTCGACGCCGAGGATTTCGTCGCACGCCTTGGCCGAGGCGAGATGGTGGCTGACCGGGCAAATGCCGCAGATTCGTTCGGTGATCAGCGGCATCTCGTAAAACATCCGTCCTTCACAGAATTTCTCGAAGCCGCGAAATTCGTTGACGTGAAACCGCGCCTGCTTAACAGTGCCCGCGTCGTCAAGGTGGATGGTGACTTTCGCGTGACCTTCGATGCGCGTCACTGGTTCGATGGTAATGGTGTTCGCCATGGTCGTGTCAATGCCAGTCGAGATGTTTGCCGGTCAACGCCGGTTTGCGCCCAGCGGCCAATTCGGTGAGCGCAAAAAAGATCGCGTCGGCCGACGGCGGGCAGCCGGGGAGGTGAACGTCCACCGGGACCACCTGGTCGAGGGCCCGCGCGTCCTGCATGACAGCGAGTTCGGGGTCGGTCGGTATGTGGCCTTCCGCGGTGCTTTCGGTTTCAATGTAGGCGCGCCGCAACGCTTCGCGGCAGGAGACCCCGTTGCGCAGCGTCGGCACGCCGCCGAACACCGCGCAATCGCCAAGCGCCACGAGCACTTTGCAGTGGGCGCGCATCTGCTTGGCGACGTGTTCCCCGGTGGAGTTATTGACGCAGCCTTCGAGGATGCCGACGTCCACACCGCTTTCGGGCGGATGTTTTAAATCGGTGATCGGCGTTGCGTGCAGCGAGACCTGCTCCAGGAGCGTGACGATCCGTTCGTCGATGTCCAGCAACGACATGTGGCAACCGGCACAGCCGGCGAGCCAATCGGTTGCGACAGTGGGCTTGTTCGGCATGGTCAATCCTTTCGTTACTCCGGTCCCGCAAGGTGCACGAGCGCTTCGGGCGACAACGTCTGACCCATCCGTTCCGCTAGTTTCACGAACGTCTGCCCGTGGGCCGGCACCGATGCCGGCGCCTGCAGCAGCGGCACGACCGGCAACCGCCGGCCCTCGAGATTGACCACGTGGCCGCGTTGCTCGGCCCACGTGGGCGAGGGCAACACTACGTCCGCCGCATCGGTCCACGCGGAACGGACGGCGGCGTGGACGACGGTGAACTCGCTTTGCGGCAGCGGCTGGCCATCGCTCAGGTCGTCGCCCAGCAACACGTACAACGCGTCGCCGCGCACCGGCCGCGTATCGATGCCGAGCCGGGACGCACCGACGGCGTTGGGGCCTTTGACCAACGGGAGGAACCGCGCTTGCGTCGGCAGTGTTCGTAGCGCCGCATAGACGCTGCTGCTCAGGCCGGAACTGTAGAGCAGCACCGGTCGCCGCGCGGATTCGATGGCTTTCTTCAATTGGAGCACGCCACTAACGCGCAAATGGTAGGTGGTCTTCAACCGCTCGAATGGCGACGCGGCGTGGAACGAGATGTCTTCCGAGTTCGAGATGCAGTTCGGCCCACGTCATCGATACCAGTGGTTTCGTCATTGACGATGATCAACCGCGCCCCGCTGTCGAGCGCCCGCCGGATCAGATGACCGAGCACCTTTTGGTTTTGCAGCGGGTTGCCGCCGATGACCGCGATGTAATCCGCATTGACCACATCACGCAACGAGGCCATCGTGCCGAGATCGAGCGGTGGGACTTCGCCCGACAACAACGCGATTTCGCTGCTCTCCAGCACGTCGTGGAAGAACCACTCGAATGCCGCCAGCGATTCGGACGTGAGCCGGGGCGATGCCACGCCGGCGACGAGATGCGCTTCGCGGAATTTCTTCGCGATCAACGCCAGCGCGTCGTCCCAACTTGTTTCCACAAGTCGGCCGTCGCGGCGGACCAGCGGCTGCAGGATTCGCGCGGGTTTCGGTTCCACCACCTCGAACCGTCCGCCGAGCAGAGCAGGCCGCCGTTGGGAGCGTCCCAATCGCCTTCGACGCGCAGCAGATGGTTGTCGCGGGTGATGGCCTGGATGCCGCAACCCACCGCGCAGCCCACGCAAGTGGCGGGCGTGCGTGTGATTTGCGATTCGTGACCGAGATAAACGCTTTGGCGATCGTGCAACGCGCCGGTGGGGCAGACTTGCAGGCAGGTGCCGCACGAGACGCAGGTGGATTCGCCGAACGGCACTTCGTCGTCGGCGCAGATCATCGCGCGGGCCCCGCGCTGGGTGAGGCCGAGTGTGTGGTTGGCGGCGATTTCATCGCAGGCGCGGACGCAACGGCGGCAGAGAATGCAGCGGCCATGGTCCATCACGAAGAATTCGCGCGAGGCATCCACCGGCCACTGTTTGTTGTAATTCGGCGCGTACGTCCAGCAATCCAGGCCGTGCTCGTAGCCGAGGTTCTGCAATTCGCAATCGGTGGTCTCGCCGGCTGCCGCTGGCGGGGCAGAACATGCAGTAATGCGTGCGTTCGGAGAAGA
Organism: uncultured Verrucomicrobiae bacterium; assembly: GCA_963713705.1. Classification (GTDB taxonomy): domain Bacteria; phylum Verrucomicrobiota; class Verrucomicrobiia; order Palsa-1439; family Palsa-1439; genus Palsa-1439. The sequence goes on along the minus strand of CAVQMY010000036.1, from coordinate 157,719 downwards.
TCATGTGCAGCGACGTCTTGCGCGAGGCGATGACGGCGGGCGTATCCGTGCGCACGACCATGCCTTCGGCTGACGGGGAACGTGCACGATGGCTGAAGCGAGCGCTGTTTTTCAATCTCGACCAGGCAAATGCGGCAGGCGCCCTGCGGCTTGAGTCGCGGATGATGGCACAGCACCGGAATGCGGATGCCGGCCGCGGCCGCGGCTTCATAAACGGTCTGCCCGACCCTGGCCTGCACGGGGCGGCCGTTGATGGTGATATTGACGAGAGCGGGCTCGTTCATGGCGTCTCTCCACTGGCGGCAGCGACCGGTTCGGGGCGCGGCAGGCCCATCCGGTCGAGCCATTCGAGGTCGCAACGCAGGCAACGTTTCGCTTCCGCCGCGCGACTTCCTCGCTCAGACCCAGTTCGACTTCGCTGAAGTTGCCGTCGCGCTCGGCGACGTTGAGCCGCGGCATCGTTGGGCGATGCGCGCTGGCAAAGTCGTCGAGATTATGCAACGGAGCGACGTCGTGGCGCGGCGTAAGGAATCGCGGCTTCGACATCTGGCCCGTGCGGAGCCATTCATCCACGGCGACCGCAACGAGATTCCCCTGGGCAATCGCCTGGACGATCGTCGCCGGCCCGGTCACGGCGTCACCCGCGGCGAACACGCCGGGGCGGCTGGTGACGAACGCTTCGTTGACGACGAACGTACGGCTGCGCGTGGTGGTGAGCTGGTCGGGTTTCATCCACGACAAATCCGGCGTCTGGCCGATCGCCGGGATGAGGAAGTCCAGCGGCAATGTGAAACTTTCCGATTCCATCGCGACCGGCTTGCGGCGTGCGGTATCGTCGAACTCGGCCAGCCGTTGGCGCATCGAGCCGCACGCCGGTGACGGCGCCGTTACCGAGAATCTCAACGGGGTTGACCAGTGTGTGGAAACGGATGCCTTCGTGGAGTGCGCCTTCGATTTCTTCGGGCAGGTGCGTCGCCGGCATGTCGTCGCCGGTGCGGCGGTACATGACGTGGACTTCGCGGGCGCCAAGCCGCAATGCCACCCGGGCGGCATCGATGGCCACGTCGCCGCCGCCGACCACGCCGACGCGTTTACCGCGCAGGTCGGGGATGTTGGCGGCGGAAACGCCGCCGAGAGCCCGCTGGCACGATTCGAGCGCGAGTTCGCGGAGAAAATCGAGGCCGTTAATGACGCCGTGTTTGTCTTCGCCGGCAACGCCGAGCTGGCGGCTGCGCCACGCGCCGATCGCGAGCACGACGGAGTTGAAGCCTTGTTTGTCGAACAGTTCGTCGAGTGTGAAATCCTTGCCCAGCGTCTGGTTGCAGCGGATCCCGACACCGGCGCGTTTGATGTTATCGATTTCGAGGAACAACGGCTGACGCGGGAGCCGGTATTCCGGGATTGCGCAACTCATCATGCCACCGGGCACGGAGAGTTTTTCAAACACGGTGACGCCGTAGCCAAGCTGGGCCAGGCGCAATGCGGCGGTGAGCCCCGCCGGGCCGGAGCCGATGACGGCGACTTTCTTGCCAGCCGCGGCCTTGCGTTGCTCGGGCGTACCGAGAGGTTCGGGCGTCCACGGCGCTCCGAGTTCGTGCTCGGCCATGAACCGTTTGGTCATGCGGATGGCGATGGGTTCGTCGAGTTCGGCGCGGCGGCATTTGGTTTCGCAAAACGCCGGGCAGGCCCGTCCGCAGATGATCGCGAACGGATTGCGTTCGCGATGGATGGCGAGGCCCTCGGCATACCGGCCCTGCGCGATGAGCGCGAGATACGCCGGCGTGTCCACGCCGACGGGGCAGGTGTTGACGCATTTGGCGCGGACGAGCTTTTTGCACTGGCCGGCCGGACAGAGATGTTCGTCGATGTGGGCCAGCATTTCCTGTTCGAAGAACCGCAAGACTGACATCACCGGGCCGGGCGTGCGCTGGCCCAGGCCGCAAAGCGACGAACTCATCATGTGGGCGGATATGTTCGCGGATGGCCTGCGAGATCCTTGCGCGTGCCCTGGCCTTCGGTGATGCGGGTGAGAACTTCCAGCAGGCGCTGGCCGCCGATGCGGCAGGGAACGCATTTGCCGCACGATTCGGCGGCGGCGAAAGTGAGGAAATACTTCGCCAGTTCCACCATGCAGGTGTCGTCATCCACGACAATCATGCCGCCACTGCCCATCACCGCGCCGGCTTCCTGAAGGGAATCGAAATCGACCGGCGTGTTCAGCGACGAGGCCGGCAGGCAGCCGCCGAGCGGGCCGCCGGTTTGCACGGCTTTGAACGATCGCGCCCGCCCGGGATGCCGCCGCCCACGTCGAAAATGATATCGCCGAGCGGAAATGCCCATCGGGCACTTCGATCAGGCCGGTGTTGTTGACTTTGCCGGTGAGCGCGAAGACCGCCGTGCCGGGCGATTTGGGGCTGCCGATGGCTTTGAACCACGCCGCGCCGCGAAGGATGATCCGCGGCGCCATCGCGTAGCTCTTCACATTATTGATGTTGCTCGGCTTGCCCCAGAGACCGCTGACGGCGGGGAACGGGGGACGCGGACGCGGTTCGCCGCGGCGGCCTTCGATGGAGGCGATGAGGGCGGTTTCTTCGCCGCAAACAAACGCGCCGGCGCCGCCTTTGAGGATAATGTCGAAAGCTGAACTTGGTGCCGAGGATGTTTGTGCCGAGCAGTCCGAATTCGATGGCCTGGGCGATAGCCGCTTCGAGGCGGTCGATGGCGAGCGGATATTCCTCGCGACAGTAAATGATGCCTTCGCGCGCGCCCATCGCGTAACCGGCAATGGCCATGCCTTCGAGGACGGCGTGCGGATCGCTTTCGAGAATCGACCGGTCCATGAACGCGCCCGGATCGCCTTCGTCGGCGTTGCAGATGACGTACTTGGTGTCGCCGGGCGATTTGCGGCACAGTTCCCATTTCGTGCCGGTGGAGAACCCCCCGCCGCCGCGGCCGCGCAAGCCGGATTCCTTGATCTCGCGAATGACTTCCTCGGGCGACCACGTGGCCGAGGGCGCGGGCCAGCGCGCGGTACCCGTCGCGGGCGATGTACTCTTCGATTTTTTCTGGATCGATAATGCCGCAATTGCAGAGCACGATCCGGATTTGTTTGCCGGTGAACGGCAGGTCACGGAATTGCGGGACGTTTTGAATCGCCTGCGGCTCGTCGGCGGGCGGTTCGGCTTCGGCCATGCGACAGATCGCCCATTCCCGGACGGGGCGGCCGTTGACGACGTGTTCCTCGATCAGACGCGGCACCATGTCGGGCTGGATATTGGCATAAAACACATGCGAACCGCCGTTGAGTTGGATGTCCACGAGCGGTTCCTTGGCGCACATGCCGATGCAGCCGACGCTCGCAACAGGCACTGCGAGTTTCCGGCGAGTGAGTTCCTGTTGGATGGCGTGCATCGTCTCGCGCGCGCCGGCGGCGATGCCGCAGGTGCCGGTGCCGACAAAGATGGCGGCGCGCGTGGTCAGCGCCTGCTGAAATTGTTCGCGCAGTTGGGCCAGGTCCTGGACGGTATTGAGTTTGGCCATGGCAAGGTCCTCGTTAGTCGAGTGCTTTGACACGCTGAATGAGCGTGTCGGAGTTGAGCCGTCCGTAAACCTTCTCGTTCACCAGTGCGACCGGCGAGATGCCGCACGAGCCGAGGCAATAGACGACTTCGAGCGTGAGCTTGTAGTCGGGCGAGGTCTCGCCGGCGGCGACGCCGGTGGCGTGCTGGAGTGCGTCGAGGTTTCTCCCCGAACCACGCACGTGGCAGGCGGTGCCGTCGCAGATGCGAACGAGGTTGCGCCCGCGGCGTTTCAGATGGAACTGCGCATAGAACGTCGCGACGCCGTAGATGCGGTTCAGCGGGATGCGCGTTTGTTTCGAGATGAATGCGAGCGCCGGGCGCGGCAGGTACCCGTAAAGATCCTGCGTGCGCTGGAGGATCGGGATGAGGGCTCCTTTTTGACCCTTAAATTGTTCCAAAATGCGGGTGAGGCGGGCGAAGTCAACCGGCGGCTCTTTGGTTGCGGTTGCTTGGCCGTGCTGGATTCTGGTGGGCATGGACATGGCTCTTGCTTCCTCCGTTGGCGTCACTTGCCTTGCCGGGGGCTTCTGACTTTACCAACGGCGAAGCCCTCGACAACCTTGTTGCCTCCCAAATGCTCGGCCACGATTCGGCGGGCGGCAGCCGGTGTGACTTTCGCGTACGTGACCATCACGCCACCCCTGCTCTCGACGCGGACGACTGGTTCCTCGAAGCGGAGACCCATCTCGCCACCGATCGCGATTTCGACGTGGTGAATGCCGCGTCTTTCGAGTTCATCGAGGGTGGTGGCCATAATATCGCGCGCGCCCGCGGCAATGGCTGCGGTACTCATACTGAACACCATGCGGTACTTCTTCTTCGCTCCACGCGGGGCAAGATGTCGTTGTGCCCGCTCTCTGAGTTTCTGTAATTCCTGGATACTCATGACGTGCCTCCTTCTCTCTAAGGAAATCTTGGGCTTCACGGTGGTGCTCCCCGTGAACCACGGCGCAGTCGCAGGGACTTAGTGAAAGTTTTCACAATCTTATGCCGTTTGTCAATTAGATTCACGCTCGGGGTCGATCGCCCGATATCCCGTAGGGCCAAATGCCTTGTCCTCACTGAATGTCCCCGGTTCGCATTACCGCGAGGAACATCCCATGATTTGGAAGCGAATGACGGCCTGCATCACCGGCGGCGTCAAAAACACCTGTTACGCAGAATCGAGCACCCGCTCGAGGCGGCCCGCGTCCTGCGCAACCAGATCGACGGCCGTATTCTCCCAACCGACAACGAGCGATGCGCCCTCGCGACGAACGCCGTTATTGCTACTCGCAGTTGCCAAACCGCACCGATTGCGTTTGACAGAAGGACGAACCGATTTCACCATCGCCGTGGACGAAAAGTTGGGAGGAGTAGCGCATGACACAAGCTGAAGACCATCTCAGGGTGCACTCGATATTTCACTATGTAGTTGCTGGGCTCGCTTGTCTGTTTGCGCTGTTGTGTTCATCACCCTCGGGTTGGTGTTCGCCGCCTTCGTCTTCACGGCGGGTCGATTCCTTGCGAGGCATAGGCGTTATTCGTTCTGCCTCACCATGGCGGGAGTCGAGTGTGTTTTTGTCCCATTCGTCACCGTGCTCACGCGAGAGTCGGTGAAGCAACTGTTTGCGGGCTGATATGTGCGACCGATTAATGATAAAACTCATCAAGCACGCCTTCGCAAATCATCACGAGTGGTTGGTGAACACCCTCCAGATGTGCGACTTGATTAGGCAAGACCGCGGGAGTCGCTATGGTTTCGAGTGGGCGATTCAAACCGCCATTGGACAACACCTGATTGCCAATGCCGGCGCACACAATCTCAAGTGCGTCCGCTTGAATCAACCGTATCCGAGTCGGCGTCGGTATGGGCGTCGGATTCGGTACGACGTTTTCTTCCGGCACACCAACAAGGAAAATGTCACTAGTGAAGTCATTGTTGAGTTGAAAACAGTCGTCAATGGCGACCTTGGTTACACAAGGCGTTATGGCCTCAACAGGTGGTTTCCAGAGAATGGTGTCGTGTACTTTCTGATTGTCAGTTATCCATTCAAACCACAATTTCAACCGGACCTGGGTGGAACGATCCCTGTCATAATGGGACGCATCCAGAACTACCCCTACTTTCTTTACCGAAAGACCGGATACATACCGCCATTGCCTCCCGCAATTGTTTTGCCGCCATAGTCTTTGCCGCCAGTCCCGCCACACCCCATGAAACTATCGGTTGCTATTCCCGCAATCAGGCTTACGTTGTAGTGGAGAGTCGAGGTTCGGAACGTATGAATAGACACGTGCTGGAAATCTCCACTCGGGTCTTCCGCCTCCTCCGCAGGCGGGAACTGCTCTGCATCTCCTGCTCCGACGAAAAAGATGCTCCCACGCAACGCATCGTGGTCGACGATGACGTTTACACCGAAATCATCGACCGTGCCATTTTCAAGCGAAAGACCATCGACGAAATCTTCCTCGAATTCGCCACACGGGGTTGTACTCCACGTCAGCGGTCACGTTGCATCAAGAGGTGGCGCGGAACCGAGTGAGACGAATTGGACTTGCGCGGGGTGCCGGGTCGGGAGGAGCAACTCAAGCGCATCAGGAAGTGGGGAACATTGAGGAGCGTCACTTGCGTTTAATACCTCGTATTAGAGCATTCGATGCCAAAATCAGTGGTAAGGCCAAGACTACTGCTACTATCAACCCGCCAATGCCTTGAAGACGGAAAGCGAACCGCACGATAATCCCTGCAAGGGAGATGCCCACTATTTGGGCGAAGCGAGAAGTTTGAGTGAATCTGCACATTTCCGATTCCGCCACACACGCGTCACACAAGGTGTGGAATTTAGGCAAATGGGATGATTTCCCTCGACATTTGAGGTGTTGGCCGGTCTGACGCGTTAAGACTTTTGGGTTTAATTCACATGGCGCGGCGTTCAACAATTAGGGTTCGTTTGCTGGGCTGTCCCATAGATCTATCTCAAACCCGGGCAGATAGGCTTGTTCTGGCTGGGCCAGGTAGCGGAAGTGACCGTTGGCTGTCCCATAGCAGCGCAGTAAACTCAGCACATCCCATTTTTTCCACAGGGCGGCGCGGATCAAGGTGAAGAGGCGGCTGAAGCTGTGGCTCCAATCCGCCAGAAAGGCCAGATAGCGCAGGAGTAGATAGACCAGCAGCGCGGTCCACACCTGCCAGCGCACGGCGTTGGCGCTGGTGCCGAGGAAATCGGCCAATTGCAACGTCTGCTTGATCTGCTTGAAGAACACTTCGATCTGCCAACGGCAGCGATACAACTCGACAATGCTGGTGGCGCTCCATTCCAGGTTGTTGGTCAGGAATTCCATTTCCACTTCCCGACCGTCCACCTCGACGAGCGCGATAATCCGCCGCAGCTCCACCGGGTAGTCGGCCAAGGTGGTGGGCGTTTGTAGTTGGATCAAGTCATCGCGCAGGATTTTGCCCGCCGCACCGTGCTGAAAACACCGCACCACCAGGAAACTCAAGTTCTCCTTGGCGCGGGTGACCCAAAACACCTCGCGCATGGACAGGTCGGCCAGATGCTCGAAGTCCACGTACGCCTTGTCAAATATGACGATTTCACCCGCTTTGACGCCCGCACACAGTTCCCGTGCCCGTTTGGCGTCGTTGTGCCGGGCGGTGTCCACGATGGCAAAGAGCGGCAGGAAACTTTGCAGGTCCAATCGCAGATGACACTTGGCGGCGGCCTTGCGTCGGCGATGCTTGGCCCAATCCAGGCACGAGGCGATCAAGGGGATGGTGGTTGAATCCACCAGATGAATCGTGCGCTTGAACTTCCGGGCAAACCGCTGGCCCGCCCGACCGCTGACGAAGCCCGGAGACTGGTTGCCCAAATGTTCCAACACCGACCAGAAGAGTTGCTCGGCCATTTGTGCCGGGCGCACCTTGTTGGCGTGGGAGAGAGTATTGCGGTTGGGCGGGGTGGCCCCACGCAGACTGGACAGTGGCCCCGAGTGCAAACCCAGCGCGTCGCAGACATCGTTGAGGCCGATGCTGTGAGTGAGTTGGGCATACATCAGGGCGACCAGATGACTCCAGGGGCTGAAGGTGCGGGCTTTGTCTTGGACCCCGGTAGCCCGCGCCAGCTTGGGTACCAGGAAGTCAGGAATGAAGTTGCAAATCTGCCGCAGGAGGTTCAATTTTGCGGCGGCTGGAATGTTCTTGTTGTGCTTTTTCATCCCTGCCGTGTGGCAGGGCTACACGAGACATTCCAGCTTTTTTCAAAACCCTATGGGATGGCTGTGATTCCGCCAAACCAGTATATTCATCAGCCCGTCCTTGCTGTCAAACATGCAAAGCCCTGTGCTCAACGACGGGCAGATTCAGCCGCCCGCTGTCCCGCCTCCATTGCTTGCGCGCCGCCTCAGTCCCGCCACACCCCATGAAACATCGGTTGCTATTCCTGCGATTGGGCTTACGGTGCAGTGGAGAGTTGAGCGACCCTCTCGTCAAGTCAGGTGGTTTGAGGGAGAAATACCCACCCTTGGGAACGGCTCGGGGGTTCAAAAGCGAGAGACGGGCCTCGACTCTCCTTTCGTTTCTCCCGATCAAATCGCCGCCGCCGGTTCCCCACGGCGAAATGAAAGCGGCGCACTCGGTTGAATGCGCCGCCCTCAGTTCTTCGACTCTTCGGTCTCCAGACCGACGGGGTTGATGGTTTGTGGGCTCGACCACTGGAACCCCTGTTCCTCTAACCCGCCCGCCGCATCTCAAAGACCGACAAACTACTTTGCCAACCAACGCTTACGTCCGCCTACGCTTCACAATCGCCCATAATGTCGTCACACCGAGGCCGGTGAGCAGGAGCGACGACGGCTCGGGAATAAACTCGAACATGAAATTGTCCATGACAAAAGTGGTTCCGTGGTTATCGCCGAAGGCTCCTGCGCCACCAAACGAGTTGAAATAGAGACGGTTGATGTCCATGTAATTGAACGTGAACAAGGCCGCATTAGTCGCACTAGCAACCTTTGTGGGGGCTCCCGCGAACATTTTCGGCAGCACGTTAGTGAAAAGGACTGCGTTGTTGCAAAGAATATTGTTTCAAGTAAGCCCTTGGTAGCCCTGATATTGACAGGAAAAAACACCCCGCTACCTGTTTCTTGGAGGTCATCAAATGTGACGACCGCCTGCGAACGTGCGCAAACGGCAGACAGAACGAGCGCCGTGGAAAATCCAGAGAGCAGCAGGAACCACCGCATCTTCATGGCAAATTCCCTTCGGTTATTACGGTCGTAATGTTACCAGAAGAGGGGATGCAAAGCGAGAGAATTCGGGGTAACGGTTGCCGCCCTGCTCAGTGAAGGATGATAATCCCGTTTGCCTGTCCCAAGCGCTCGGTAAAGACCCACCCGTCTTTCGTGCTATGCCCCCCCTCCTGCTACCACCTCGGGTGTGGACAAATGCGGGACATTAGTGCACGATCAATAGGATCCTTGAATTCGCACCTTTACCATGGCACGAAGAGAGCCGCCCGGTCACAGGCACGCGGTATCAGGGATTTTGTCTCGTGATAACCACCTCGAAGTCAACCACAGCCGACACGTTGGCGCTGGGGCAACACAGGAAAAGGACTGTGAACGATCCAACGTTCGCGGCCGCGCACGAGCTGGCAGCGGCTATTCGTGAACGCCGCATCTCGGCTGTCGAGGTGTTGGACGCACACCTGGCACGCATCGCCCGGTACAACCCGGCCCTAAACGCCATCGTCACGCACAATGAGGAGAATGCGCGTACGAGAGCCCGGGAAGCAGACGCAGCCCTTGCGCGGGGCGAAGTTTGGGGGCCCCTGCACGGCGTGCCGGTGACCATCAAGGACTCTTTCGCCACGGCCGGTCTACGGACAACCAGCGGTTTCCCGCCATTGACAAATCATGTTCCTGACTCCGACGCTACCGCGGTTGCGCGTCTTCGAGCCGCCGGTGCAATTGTGCTGGGCAAAACCAATCTTCCTTTGCTTGTCCACGGATTCCAGAGTGATAACCCAATTTTTGGGAGGACGAACAACCCATGGGACCATGCGCGCACACCGGGCGGTTCGACCGGGGGTGGCGCCGCAGCAATCGCGGCCGGTTTGTCTCCACTCGAACTGGGAAGCGACTACGGCGGCTCGGTGCGCATCCCGGCACATTTTTGCGGCATTTATTCGTTGAAACCAACGAATAATCGGATTCCTCTCACAGGTCATATCCCGGAACTTCCGGCCGGCGCAGTGTACGCCACGTGGCCACGCCGGGGCCTCTTGCGCGTTGTGTGCAAGACCTGGTGCTGGCGTTGCAAGTGATGGCCGGCTTGGACCCCTATCATCCGGATGTTCCACCGTTGCCACTGACACCGGCTCCGGAGCCTGCGTGGAAGGATCTACGCGTCGCATGGGTCGAGGAATTTGGCGGAATACCGGTGACCCGAGACACACGGGCGGGACTGACGAAATTGGTTGTAGTGCTGCAGGAACAGGGATGTACCGTTGCCCGACACATGCCAGACAACATCGATTTCCCGGGAATTTGGGAAACGTACGGCGAGTTGCGCCAGTGTGAAGTCGGCGGGGCGATGCCGCCCGAGCTCGAAAAGGAGTGCGCGGCGAATTTCGACGTGCGCGCGCAGTCCGACGATCCTGAGATACGCGGCATGGCCCGGAGGTTGAATGCGACGTTGCGGCAGTACACCGCCACGTTGGCGAAACGCGACACTTACATTGCGGCGATCGAACAGTTCTTTGAATCCTGGGATGTTCTGCTGTGCCCGGTCACCGTTGGCCCCGCGTTTGTGCATTGCGCGCCCGGCACGCCGATACCGGTGGACGACGGCCGCGTGCCGTATCGGCTCGGAGGAACGGCCTATACCAGTCCATTCAACCTGACGGGCAACCCGGTCGTTGTGCTTCCACTGACGCGATCCAGCGAAGGCCTGCCGATCGGCGTTCAAGTGGTTGGTCAACGCTGGGGAGAGATGAAGCTGCTGGCCGCCGCCGAGCGGATCGCCGGGTTGACGGTTCCATTTCAGCGTCCCCCGGGATACTGAGTCGATTCACCGGCGGCGGAGTGGCGACCGAAGCGAGGGTGTCGTTTAACCGTAAGATCATTGGTAGGGAGGAACACACAGTGCCAACATCCATGTTCGCAATTGTTGCATTCTTAATGGGGGCGATACTTTCCGTCTACTTGCCGATGAACAGTTCGGTGTCGCGATATCTGGCATCCTCCATGGCCGCGTCAGCCGTTTTCTTCGTGGTGGCTACCATAACCTCGATTTTGATCCTCATTGTCGGAGGTGAATATCATTCGCTGGCCAAACTTCGGAACGTGCCCGTTTATCTGCACCTCGCCGGGATTATCAGTGCCTTCTTTATTGTCGGCACGACCTTTCTCATTCCCAAAGTGGGAGCAAGAACGTTTTTTATCCTGCTAGTCTCCGGTCAAATTCTGATGGCCATGGTCATCAGCCACCTGGGTGTGCTGGAATCTCCACAGGATCCGATAACGCTCCAGAAAACACTCGGAGCTATTCTCGTGATTGCCGGAGCTTGCTTGTCGGCGCGTTAACCGACGCTGAATTCTACTTCTTTGCCGGAGCTTTCGTGTGGAACTTGTACGCGTCCGGATGCCCGGCAAAACACAGGCCCATGGTCGATCCCTTCACGTCATCGTAGGGGATGCCCAGTAACTCCAACGCCACTTTCTCGGCCGTAATTGGCATGGTCTTCATTCGACGGCCAAGCGCGTCTTCCACCGCGTTGGCCACCATGGCCGCGCATGGAATCATCGTGTGTTCGGCGGTCCCGCGGGCGCCGAACGGGCCATCGGGTTGCGGCACCTCCACAATAATCGGAACAATCTCCTCCGGCACGTCCATCGAGGTTGGGATCTTGTAATCCGTGAAGTTGGCATTGACCAATTTGCCCTTCTGGTCGAAACGGATGTCTTCGTACAATACCGTCGCCAGCCCCTGAACGACCCCACCGACGATCTGGCCTTTGACTAGGCACGGATTGATCGCCTTGCCGGCGTCGACGGCAAGCGTGGCTTTCAGTACGCGCATCTTGCCCGTCTTCTTGTCGATCTCGAGAGTCACAGCGGCGGCGCCCACGGTGTAATGCACATTGGGATGGCCGCCCTGACTGGTCTCGGGGTCGCTCAATGCGGAGGTGAACTCGGGCATGAACATGCCACTGCCGAGAATGGGCCCGCCGATGAAATTCCCATGCTTCAGCTGAATGCCGTTGATGACGAAATCACGCAACGGCAACTCGAAATCCGCGCGTTCCCGGCTTTTCACGCGCTCATTTTCAAGATAGAGCGAGTCGCGAGACAGACCATGTGCCCGCTCGACAACATCAAACATCTTCCCGCGCAATTCCAGCGCCGCAGCTTTTACGGCATTGCCGCAACCCCACGTCACGTGAGAGCCGACGGTCTGCCATTCGTACGCGTTGCGGTCGGTGTCGGGTAGCTCGACGCGGATCTTCTTGATCGGCACCGTGAGGATCTCGGCGGCGATTTGGGCCATCACGGTCAGGAACCCCTGGCCGATTTCCATGCCCGAGACGCTGATGTTCAGGCTGCCGTCCTCATTGAACTTCATGAACGCCGCCGACGCGGCATTGGGCGGCATCGCCGGTGCCTTCCAGTAGCAGGCGAACCCCTTGCCGATGACCTTGTTGGGGTCTTTCGAAACTTCTTTCTTCCCCCAGCCGATTTCCGCCGCAACCCGGTCGATCGATTCCTGCAAACCGCACGGGTTCATCTTCGCGCCATACGCTAGCGTGTCGCCTTCGCGAATGGCATTCTTCCTCCGGAACTCGACCGGATCCATGCCGAGTTTCTGGGCCATCCGTGTCATGTGGGATTCCAATCCAAAATGGAATTCGGAATACCCAAACCCACGATAGGGGCCACTGGGCGGGAGGTTCGTGTACACGCAGACGGAATCGATTTTGACATTGGGGATGCGATACGGGCCCGTTGCGGAAAGCCCAACCGCATTCACCACATTGGCGCCGTATTCCACATAACCGCCGGCATCCCAGTGCAACGAATGCTCGATCGCCGTGATGGTGCCGTCCTTCTTTGCGCCCAGTTTGATCCGCGCGATGACGCCCTGTCGTTGGTAGGTATTGTAAAACTCCTGGGCCCGTGTCCAGCGGACCTTGACGGGATGCCCCTTCACCACCATTGCCAGTGCCGCACCGATGATCTCCATCGACACGCCCGCTTTGCCGCCAAAACCGCCGCCGACATACGGCGTCACGACGCGGATGTCCTTGTGGGACAACCCGAGCGGCGCCAGCGCCTGCGCGAGGACGTGTCGTTGCGTGTAGGGCGATTGTGAAGCCGACCAGAGCGTCAGCCGTCCGGACAAATCGTACAGGCCCACGATCACGTGCGGTTCGATCGCACAATGGGAATACCGTGGGACCGTATAGGTATCCTCCAGAATAACGTCGGCTTCCTTGAACCCCTTCTCGATGTCGCCTTTCCTCGTCTTGCGCCAGTGGGCGATGTTCGTACCCGCTTGCGGGAAAAACCACGGGCAACGCGTGTAATTTCCAAGGTCGGGGTGGACCAACACGGCATCATCCCGAAGCGCCTTGGTGAGATCGAGGACGGGTTCCAGTTCCTGATAAACCACTTTCACGAGTTTGGCCGCCCGCTTCGCCGTTTTCGCGTCGCGCGCAACCACGGCGGCGACTTGTTCGCCGACAAAGCGGACGCGGTCGGTCGGAAAACTGAATCGGTCCTGCATGTACAACCCGAAGCGGTACGGGAAATCTTTGCCGGTGATCACGCGGACGACGCCGGGAACTTTCTCGGCGACCGATGTATCAATACTCTTGATCAACGCGTGCGCGTACGGGGTTTCGACGATCTCCGCGTGAAGCAGCTTCGCGCCGAAATCGATGTCGTCCACGTAAATGGCTGCTCCCGTGACTTTCTCCAGCCCGTCGATGCGTTCGGGCGATTCGCCAACAACTTTGAGCGAGCTCATACGCGGTTCCCCGCTTTCTTGCCGACGGCCACGATGGCGTCAATGACCGGTTCGTAGCCCGTGCAACGGCACAAGTTGCCCGAGATGGCCTCTTTGACCTCGTCTTTGGACGGGCTCGGGTTTTTGCCCAGTAGTTCCGTCGCCGAGAGCACCATGCCGGGCGCGCAGAATCCACACTGGAAGGAGTTGTGCTTGAGCAGCGACTGCTGCACGGGCGTCAACCCCGACTGACACAATCCTTCAAGCGTCGTGATCTTATGACCGTCCACCTCGATGGCCAGGATCAGGCACGAACGCACGGTTTTGCCATCCAGGAGAACCGTGCATGCGCCACAGTCGCCGCGTTCGCAACCAATCTTCGGGCTCTTCGCGCCCAGCGTTTCCCGCAAGACATCGAGGAGAATGTCGCTGGGCTCGACATCAAGGCTGCGGATCTCCTTGTTGAGAGTTACAGTGATCCGTTTTGTCATGGTCGCTCCTATATCACGCTGGTGCCGTACGCGGGCCCGGAGCCCGTGATTCGCGCAACCGCCGCCCGCAGTCCGCGTTCCAGCATCACACCCACCATGTGCATCCGATATTCCTTGGTCGCGCGGATGTCGGTGATCGGGGCGATTTCTTCCGGCACGAGTCGCACCGCTCCCTGAATCAGATCGTCCGACAACGCCCGGCCTTCCAGTAAGGCTTCAATCTTCTCTCCCCGAATCGGGCGTGGCGCGACCGAGCCGAAAGAGATTCGGTACGTATTGTCCGCGTATGCGAGGACCGTGACGCTGGCTTGCGCGAGATCTTCGCCTTCGTACCGGCGCAGTTTGACGAAACAGGCGCCATGTTTCTTCCTGGGCAGCGCGACCGTTACTCCGGTGGCGATCTCGCCGCGCTTCAGCACGGTCCTGCGCGGACCGAGAAACCAGTCGCGTAGCGGTACCTTTCGTTTGCCCGATGGGCCGGCCACCTGTACGGCGGCATCATAGACCAACAGAATCGGACCGCTGTCACAGCAGGGGACTGCCGAGCAGATGTTGCCAACCATCGTGGCCCGATTTCGAATGCCCACCGAGGCCACCCAGCCGGTCATCTCGTGAATTACGGGAAACTTCTTCGCAACGACCGGGGAATCTCGCAGGTCGCTGAACGTGACCAGTGCGCCGATCGTGAGGACACCATTCTTGAATTCGATCTTATCCAGACCGGGGACGCCTTTGATGTCCACCACGGCGTCGGGCGCCACCATGTTTTCGGCGATCAGCGTGACCAGGTCCGTCCCGCCGGCGAGAACACGGGCGCGCGTTCCGTAGCGCGCAAGTGTTTTGACGGCTTCGCGCAACGTGCCGGGCTTCACGTAATCAAACTCGTGCGCGATTGCCATAATGACCTCCCTATTTTGGCGGCAGCAGGGCTACGATGCGGCACATGGCGGATTCCATTTCGATGCCGCGTAGCGGGAAGCAACCAATCCAAACCCGCTGATTGCTGACCTTGTCGATTTCGCCGCCGAGATTCTCGGCGTGCACCAGTTTCTTGGGGAATAGCTTCAGATGCATGACCTGATAGTACTCGTCCGGCGGGAACATCGCATCCCAATTCTTGCCGTACTTGGCCTTCAATTTCTTCTCGGCTTCGGCAAACCGGGCGGGGTGCCAGTTGCGGATGATGGTGTTCATCGGGTGGTCCGCGCTACCACAATCGACGCCGATCCACTTGAGCTTCATGTCCAACGCCCATTGGTGGAAGCCAGGGCCGGGGCCGGGTGCTTCACAAAATACCGCAACTCATCGGATTGCCTCTGGTCCCAGGCGTAGCGGTGATAGCCGGTATTGATGATCAGGATATCGCCCTTCTTGACTTCGACGTTCTTCGTAATCATCTCCGGCGAATACAGATCGTAGTCGCCGACATCCTTGGAAATATCCGCGACGACGCCGGGGCCAATCCACTCTTCAATCGGGACATGACCAATCGATCGGCCGCTGGCGTGAAAGTGAATCTCCCCGTCCATGTGCGTGCCGACGTGGTTGCTGGTCGTGATGATCTGGCCGTTGGCGCCCTGTCCCATGTGCGCACCAGCGATGCGCTTGAAGTACTGGATCCCCAGCGGCATGTAGCTGGGCCACGGCGGCGTGTGAATGCTCAGTGGCTGCGTCAAGTCGTACACACGGACCTTGTCCATGAACTGCAGGAATTGTTTGGTATTCATCGGCTGTCTCTCATTTCTTGGTTAAACTTCTGGCCAATCCCGCGAACGCTTTCTGGAACGGCTCGGCGGGTGCGCTCAACACGCCGGCGCCAATTTGGCCAACGCCCGGTTCCTTGTGGGCCACGCCGGTGTCGATGAACGGCAGGATGTTTTTCTCGACGACCTTGATCGCGTCGATCCCCGTCGGCGTGCCGCGGAAATTCAGATAGGGAATCTGGTAGATATTATTCTCGCCAGCCGTAATCTCGTACATCTGTCGCGTGTACCGAATCGCATCGTCGCTGTTGCCGCCAACGAACTGAACAATGGCCGGCGCCGCCGCGATGGCAAATCCACCCAACCCATTCGTCTCCGTGATCGCGCTGTCGCCAATGTCAGGGTTCGCGTCCGCCCGCGTGTAGCCCGGAAAGAACAACGCGTCGGGCACATCGGCCGGACCGGTGAACCATTCATCGCCGGTGCCCGAGAGTTGGATGCCGAAGTCGGTGCCATTGCGGGCCATGACGACCAGGACACTGCTATTGGTGACGCCTCGCGCCGCGTCCAGGGTGACTTTGGAGGCGGGCATGGAAAGGTTCAGAAAAAAGTGGTCGTTATGGTTGATGAACTCCAGGACTTCAGCGGCGACCGTTGGATCATCACAGGTCGTGACAATCGCCGGCGCAATCGTCCGATAGAAAATGGAAGTGGCTGCGCGGTTGCGATTGTGGACCTCGTCACCCATGTGGAGCGCTTGGGCGATAATGTTTTTGAGATCGATTTTCCCGAGTTTGGCCACGGCTTTCTTCAGGGCCGGGTAGAGAGTGCCTTCCATCCAACGCAATTTCTTAATCACCGGCTCACCATACGCGCCGTAACGCAGCACCTTGCCGAGCCCCTCGTTCAGCGTGCAGTATGCGAAATTGCCGTGCGCCTCGTTTTTCAGCACGAACACGGGCATCGACGGCGAGATGATGCCGGCCATCGGGCCGACGGAAGCACGTTCGTGACAGGGGGAGAACTTGATTGCGCCGGATGCCGCGAGCCGCTCGGCCTCTTCGACGGTGTCGGCCTTCCGCTCGTACAGCAACGCGCCAATCATGGCCCCGCGCATTGGCCCGCACATCCGTTCCCATGTAATCGGCGGTCCCGCGTGCAGCAGCATGTCCGATTTCATGCCCGGAATAACATCGATGGCCCGCTCCAAACCGATGAGATACGGCATGCCGCTTAGGATGATCTTCACAGCTTCAGCATTGGCCTTCTCAATCGCGGGGCGAAACATTTTCACGCGGTTGGCCAATTTGACATCGACCTCGATCGGAGGCTTCCAGTCGACCTGCATGGATGGCGCACGAGCATCATCCAACGCCTGTTTGAAGGCAGACAAGCCGATGTTGATGACCTTCAGATCGCTGCCGAATAGTTGATTGATCGACGTCATTTCCTTCCCAAGCATTGAATAATCCGAGCTGCCAATTTACAGGCGGCGGCGTTGGATGGCATCACAATTGCACCGGCCCTTCGCAGGGCGGCCTCAACGCGGCCCCGGTTCTGCGGGTCTTGATTCGTTCCCGTGATCGAACAGACAACGGAAACTTTGCGTGACGCCTGGCGAACCACGCTCGAGAGTTCGGTGGCCGGATCAGGGTGGGCGCCGTAGCCGAGCACGACATCCAGTAGAATGACCGCGGTTTCCGGGGCGTCCGCCTCAACTAGGATCCGGCGATTCCGCAGCGAGTAATCAATCATCGGATGCGGCCGGCCGACGGTGAACTCGTCTTCGCCAAGATCGATGACGGAGTGTTTCTGGCTGATGAGGGAATCCCGGAGTTGCTTCGTGTTGCCCACCGGGGCATTTGAGTACACGCCCGTCAGCAGGGCTTTGAAAAGGATTTGAGCCTCGGCGCAGAACGTGCCGCCACTGAAGAGTCCGCGCACATATTTCTGATTCTTCTTCCGTTTGCCGGCTTCGCGCTTGGCGATCCGGCGGATCTCTTCATCCCGCGTTGCGAGTTGGGTGATAACCTCATTGCGCGGTTTTCCCAGCGACAGGGCAACGGCGAACAGCGCTGCTTCTTCGAGTGTGGAGGGAGCACCCTCTTGTGTGGACGCACCGACAAACGAGGTTACGATGGGCTTGCGGATTGTTTTCGCCAGTTTATCGATCCGGCGCAACACGTCCTTGTGTGGCGGTTTGGACACGAGGAGAATGACGCGTGTCTGTTCATCCCTGGCCAGGGCTTTCAGCCCCTCCAGAAACATGATCCCGCCGACTTCTTGTTTCACATCGCGGCCCCCGGTGCCGATGGCCTGCGAGATCCCCGCGCCGGCGTTGGAGATAATGCAGCTTACTTCCTGTAACCCTGTGCCCGCGGCGGCAACGACACCGATGTTTCCCCGATTCACGACGTTAGCGAAAGCGAGGGGAACGCCGTTAATGATGGCCGTGCCGCAATCCGGCCCCATGACAAGCAGCCCGCGCTTTTGGGCAAACTTCTTCAGTGCGATTTCCTTCTCCAACGGCACGTTGTCCGAGAAAAGCATCACGTGCAGGCCGTTCTCGAGGGCACGCATGGCTTCATCGCCGGCGTATCGGCCGGCAATCGAGATGAGCGCGAGATTGGCGCCGGGAATCATATTGAGCGCACCAGTCAGGTTCGTTGGACGCGATTCGCTCCCATTAGCGGTTGTGCTGACCGTCTTTTTCAGAAGCCCGTCGACAGCGGTGAGGGCCGATTGCGTTGCGGCTTCGGTTTTGCCCTTTACGGCGACCAGAAGATCGGTGTCGTTTGCATTGTCAAACTTGGCGCTCAGGAGGCCACTGGAATTCAGGATCGCTTTGTTGGATTTTGTCCCCATCACCACGGCGGCGTCGATCACGCCCGGCAGGGCAGTGATTTCCTTGCCCACCCGCATCAACGTGACGGAATCGAAGTAGGCACCTTTGCGGATCTGGCCAGCAACGATCATGAAACCCCCATTTCGCCGCGAACCGTGAGCAAGAATCCCGTTCCCAAATCGGCGCCGGAACTTCCGCCGATGGCCATCAGCCTCGCTGCCGACTTCCTTACCATCTCCTCGCTTTCGTGCATCAGCGCGAGAACCAGATCTTTCATGCGTCCGAAGAGCAGCCCACGGCGGGCGAGATCCAGAAACGAATTGGAGAATACGTTGCCGGCTTTTGCTATTCGAAATACTTCATCCGCAATCCGCTGGTAGTCCTGCCCCCGCAGTTGCTGCAGAAGGTTCAAGCCAATGAGCAACCCGGCGATGAAATCGTCGCCGCTGGGAGTCAGTCCCAGCCCGCATCCTCTCAGGGTTCGAACTCCATCCAACAGGTGACCGTTCCTCATCTGGTAAACGCCGCGACGGATCTGATCCGTCAACGCCCGTTCAAATCCCGGTTGAAAATTCATGATCCGGCGCTCATCCAGAAGAAATGCCAGGCTTTTCGGACAGGATACAGTCCGCAATTCTTCCTCGAAGACGGACAGATTGTGCTCGAAAAGCTCTGGATCCCAATCATCAAGGGTGACGTCCGAATGATAGTAGTCGGCGGCGGTAAATTCAAAGCGAAGTCTCCCCAGTGCCACCGAATTCGCGCCGATGATCAGCGGCGCCGGCTCGACACATGTCGATTCGCCATTGAAGTCGCGAACGACGATATTGAGTGGTCCGTCGCCGACTTCTTCGTCGACGACGCAGACGAGTCCGTTATTGCATCGAAAATTGGCCGCGCGCCGGAACCGGGAGTGGAACGGGTAGGTTCCTTCCTTTACCTGATCCCCAATACTCACCAGCGTCATGCCGTGTAAAACACCATCCCGAAGTTCTTGCTGTATTCGGCCTCGCGGACGATCTCAACCTTGCCACTGACCGCCATCCCGATCTTCGGGCTCGGAGCTTTCAGCTGCCCCGTGATCCGCATCCCGTTTTCCAGCTCAACGATTCCCAAGGTCAGCTTGGCGACGTTGAAGTCGGGGGGGAGATTGTGGACGGTGGTGAACGTCAGCAGTTTGCCCTTCTTCGGAAGAGGAACGGTGTCGAACTCGAACGGTTCCATGTTTCCGCACTTCTTGCACACCATGCGGAACGGATAATGAAGTTGCCCGCACTTTTTGCATTGATACGCGTAAATCTCCAGGACCATGGTCAGTTCTCCCTCTTGAAGACAAGGCAAACGACATTGTTGCCGAAGCCGCCGAAGTTGCAGGTGAACCCGATGCGCGCATCCTTCACCTGTCGTTTATGGGCTTCCCCGCGAAGTTGCAGGACGATTTCGTGAGCTTGACCGACGCCGGTCGCCCCGACCGGATGTCCTTTGGCTTTCAAGCCGCCCGACGTGTTGATCGGGAGCCTCCCGCCCAGACGGGTTTCACCCCGTTCGAGCGCGAGATGTCCCTCGCCTTTCTTGAAGAAACCGACCTCCTCGCTCTCGACAATCTCGAGAATCGTGAAGGCATCGTGGAGCTCGGCCACATTGACGTCGGCCGGACTGACGCCGGCCATGTGGAATGCCTTGGCCGCAGCGCCGCGGACGGCCAGCAGGTCCGTGGGTTCCGCACGTTCATGGACGCAATGGGTGTCCGTCGCCTGCCCGACGCCGGCCAGGCGGATTAGCGGCTTCTTCATTTGCTTCGCGACTTCCGCCGACGCCAGAATCACGGCCGCGCCGCCGTCGGAAACCGGACAGCAATCGAAGAATCGCAGCGGTTCGGCTACGTATGGATTGTTGGTCATCGCCTCGGGGGAATCGAGAATTCCTTCGATGGTGATCTTTTCATGCAAGTGCGCGAAAAAGTTCAACAATGCGTTGTCATGGTTTTTCACCGCCACCATGGCCAGATGCCGCTCGGTCACGCCGTATTTTTGCATGTAGAGGCGAGTGAACATCGCGGCCAACGACGGCAGCGTCACGCCATAGATGTATTCGGCCAGCGGATGAGACAGTGATGCCACGATGTCTGTTGCTTCCAGGTTGTTCACCTCACGCAGACGTTCCGCCGATGTGACCAGGACGGTATCGTGAAGTCCGGAAGCCACAGCCATGAACCCTTGTTTGATGGCGGAAGCGCCGGACGCAGGGCCGTTCTCGATGACTTCGGCGCCCGCGGGAGTCAGGCTCAGCGTGTCGACGACAGCGCTGGCCAGCCCGGTTTGGTGATTGGCCCGGGCGCTGCCCATGTTGGCCACATACACGTGATCGACCTTGGAAAGACCGGCGTCCTTCAGCGCGATCATCGCGGGATACGCGGCGATTTCACTTAACGGATACTCAAGACGAGTAAAACTCGTGATTCCGATACCAACGACATAGACCTCGCGCATGATCAAGCCTTCCCTTCCTGTTTCCAGCGCTGAGACATCAGTGCCGTGCCCGTCGAGTCGTAGAGAGAGCGAGTGGCTGCCAGAAGATCCGCCGGCGCCTTCGGTGGATCGGTCGGCGGGAGAATGGCGGCCTGTGCCTTTTCGAGGAGGTGCTGTGGCACGGGGCGTCTACCGACGACGAGGGTAGCGCGGGCGCGATTGAACAGTTCCTTTGTCAGGGCCCACGAGGGAACACCGCCGAGTTCATGGGCGATGTGGAATCGTTTCTCCAGTTCATACTCGATCATCCACCGGCGGAAGCCGATCGGCGATTCGGCCACGATCAGGACTTCCTTTTGACCGATGATGTCGAGGTGGTACTCCATCTTCGTGGCGAAGGCGTGCGCTCCCACGCGCAGGCCGCGCCGCAGGGCGACGGTGTGGTACGACATGCCGACGTCCTTGCTCAACAGGCGGCCATTCACGACCGCGACGAGCTCACCATCGATTTGCGCGACGAGGACGTATTCGTCCTGAACGCGATAGCGATAATAGGCCAGAAGCTCACTGTAGAGGCGTGCGGCGACCACGTCGTAGTAGTCGCGCTCGACGTGAATCAGGGGTTCCACATGTTGCAGGATGTCGGGGATTTCCTCCCGGGTCACCTGACGGATGACCATCTCTTCGCCGCCCGCAAGCATCATATACTTGGGTTGAAACGGCGCAATGGGGTTATCGACCGGACGCAGGATCTTCTCGAGGTCAACAGCCATGATACCTAATTCTCCTCTCTCTCTTCGGTAAAAAATTCCGTTTTCTCTGGAACAGCGAGCCGTCGAGCGCGCTTCAGTTCGACATCTGTTGGACAGCAAATGGCTTGACATCGCATCGGTTGTGCCATTCGGCGCACCGAGAGAATTATTGGCGACGTATATGGTTGCCACGCAATTTGTTGCGTATCTGAATTCACATCTGAGAGAGGGTCTTCTCGTAGGCCAGAATTGCCAGAGTGTCGCTATCCGCCTTGGGGGGCTGACATCGTGTCAGAACTCCTTATTGGCCATCCGGCACCGCTGGTGGCGTGGGTTGACCAGACACATTCTTGCGCTCCCGTAGCTTCGCCAAAACCTGTACCACGTCGATGGGGCGGGTCTTCAGTTCATTCTTGATGGCGTCGAAACACAGGGGGTGTTCTCGATTGCGTGTGGTCGAGACGTGTGATTGGATTCGTTTGCATGACTGTCAGCCGGACAAAGTTGGTTGGAATCGCTCTGGTGATTTTTGCGGCCACCTTCTGGTTGTATTGGCCGACCACGCACGGCGGGTTTCTGAGGGTGGATGATCAGGAGTATCTGCGGCAGTCGATGCGGTGGAACGGCCTGACGTGGAAGGCCGTGAAATGGGCGTTGACGTCCACGGACATGTTCTATCATCCGCTGCCGCGCTTGTATATTCTTCTGGGCTACCAGATCTGGGGAACGAATGCGGCGGGTCACCACGCCACCAGTGTGTTCCTGCACGCGCTCAATGCCGCGCTCGTGTTCGGGTTCCTGTGGACGCTCTTGCGCGCGACATCCCTGACCACGGGCGAGCGGCTGTCGGTGGCCTTGTGGGTGGCGGTGGTGTTCGCGATTCATCCGTTGCAAACGGAATCCGTGGCGTGGATGGCGGTGCGGACCCAACTGCTGTGCACGACGTTTGCGATCGGTAGCCTGTGGGCTTACGTGGCGGGCGCGCGACGGCCGGTGGTGTGGGGGCTGTATGTGGCGGCACTGTTGTCCAAACCGATGGCGGTATCGCTGCCCTTCGTCATGCTGGCGATGGATTACTTCCCGCTACGGCGCCACGAGCAGCTGGGTTGGGGCCGGTTGCTGCGGGAAAAGGCGCTGATGATTGTCTTCGCGGGGGTGGTAGGGGTTGCGACGGTGATCACCGAGCGAGCGCCCGGTCCGATCGCTCCGTTGTTCGAGGCCCCGCCGTCGGTACGCGTGTTCCGCGTGTTCGAGAGTCTGACGTTTTATTTGGCGAAACTGGTTTGGCCGGCGCATTTGTCGCCCAACTACGTTTCGGACCTTCCGCTCGGTTCGTGGACGGTGTTGGCGTCGGTGCTCACCGTTCTCATCATCACGGCGGTGGTTATATGTCAAAGACGACGCATGCCAATGCTGGCGGCGGCGTGGGCGGCCTACGTGATCTTGGTTCTTCCCATGTCCGCGGTCTTGCCGAGGGGCCGGCAAGTGGTGGCGGCGCGCTATGCCTACGTGGTGATGCTGCCGGTGCTGCTGGTGATCGGCGGAGCGGGGGTATGGCTGTGGCGGCGTTCGACGCCGGCGGTTCGGGGTCTGCTGGCCGGTCTGCTGGCGTGTGCACTATACGCCTTCGCCGCCGACACTCGCCGTCTGATACCGGACTGGCATGACGACGAAACCATGCGGCGAGCGACCTTGGCGGAGTTCCCGGACTCCGAAGAGGCGAATCGGGCACTGGCCACAGAGTTGTTGGATCAAGGGCGGGCCAGCGAGGCGCTCGCCTACGCGCAACGCGGCGTCGAGCTTGCGCCGCAAGTGTGCGAGGCGCACGTGATATTGGGGCGTGTGTTCTGTCAGTTGGGCCGGTTTGAGGAGGCCATCGCGCAGGATGAACAAGCGGTGCAAATCAATCCCCGTTCTGACAGAGCGAATTTCGGTTTTGGAGTGGCGCTGGCCCAGGTGGGCAAGACGGAGGAAGCCGTGCGGCATTACGAAGAGGCCCTGCGACTCGATCCCGACTTTGCCGAAGCGCATATGAACCTTGGAAGCACTTTGTTGGCACAGGGGAAAATACAGGATGCGATCGCGCACTACAGGGAAGCGATCCGGATCAAGCCGGATACCCCTGTGGCTTACCATAACCTCGGTTGTGCTTTGTACCAGATGGGCCAGGTACAGGAAGCAATCCGGGAATTTGAGGCGGCATTGCGGATCGGGCTGGATTACGCCGAGGCACACAACAGCTTGGGCATTGCCCTGTTGAGCAGCGGCAACGTGCAGGGCGCGATTGCGCAATACAAGGAGGCGCTGCGGATTAATCCCGGGTACGCCGAGGCACACAACAATCTCGCCCTCGCCCTGGTTCGGGCTGGCAGAGTAGAGGAAGCCATCGGGCATTATGAGGAAGCCTCGCGGCTCACACCCGGTCACCCCGAGGCGCATGTCAATCTGGGTCTGGCACTTTGGCAAACGGGCCGACTGCGAGAAGCGATTGGCCAGTACGAGGAGGCACTACAGATTCGCCCTGATTTTACGGAGGCACATGTCGACCTTGGGATTGCCTTGTCGCAAATCGGCAGTAATCAGGAAGCCCTGGTACATTTCATGGAGGCGTTGCGACTGCGTCCCGATTCCCCGGAAGAGCACTACAACCTGGGACAGGCGTTGTTCCAAACGGGCAAGGTGCAAGATGCGATCGACCACTACGAGCAAGCCCTGCGAATCAAACCTGATTATGTCGAGGCGCACTTCCATCTGGGGCTTGCCCTGGAGAAGCTGGGTCGCACGCCGGAGGCTATCGAGCAATTCGAGCAGGCGATCAAGTTTCGGCCGGATTTTACCCCGGCGAGAACCGCGTTGGCGCGACTGCAAGGCAGTCAATAAGTGCGCGGCGTGAACTGCTTGATCTCATTGGCGATGGCAACCCGCCAGAGAATTGGCTGCCTCGCAAGGACTCGAACCTACCGAAAATCACACGCGGGCCTGAAAAAGACAGGTCTCGTAACACAAATAGACTCACACGGAAACGCCGATCTGCAAGAAGTTGTCGCGGCGTGGCCTGTACTAACTGACCCACTGAAAGCGGCTGTCCTCGCGATTGTGCGGATGGCTCACTCCTGTATCGCCTGAACAAGTTGAACTTGGGTCACAGCGTCGAGAGCCTGCCTAATTAAACCCTCGTAACCCACGAATTTATGTTCCTGCTTGAGTTCTGAAAGGTCGGGCACGGGAATCTTCGCGGAATACTCGATTTGGATGGCATCGAGGGGCTTGTTGCCATCGTTCTTCCACACGGATATTTTGAGGGACGCAGGCTTTTCACCTTGGAAGTTTGTGAAGTCAATCTGTAGAGACGAAGAGCTGTCGTCAATGTCGGTGTGGATTTGCCAGAGTCCTTTCCCGGGGAAGCGGACGAAGCCTTGATACGGATTAGTAAAGAGATTTGTTGGAATATCAGGCAGGAAGACGGAGACTTGATTTGTCTGAGGCTGGGTGAACATGGGCTCGTGGGAGCTCCTTGGTCTGGTGGTTGAGGGGAAGTTGGTGATGACGGAACGGGCAGTTTCATTTGCCCAAGCATTAATCTGCGCGTTAAGATAGCGCAGCGTGAAAGAGAAGGGCGGAACCAGCTCTGTAGTAAATCTGGTTTGGTCCTCAAGTTGTTTGATGCGTGCTTGGGCTTCCCTAGCTTTGTTATTGGCCTCCTGTGCACTCTGGGCGTCGGCCATTGCGCGGTTAGGCTGCACTGGCAAGGGTTGAGAGAATGAGTGCCAACTTGAGCAGGGTTCTAATTCTTGGTTTATTGGCGAGTTTTTCCGAGTGGTCAAGGGCGGCGTAGATAAGAATCGTAGCTGTGCCCGAAACGACGAGGGCAATAGTAACGCGCTCCACAATATCGAGCATTGTGGACGAGAGTTTAGGATGTTGTGGGGGGATTGCAAGTGTTCAATGGGGGTTGATTGTCTGAATACGGGTGAGACAGGGCACAGTGGGGCAAAAAAACGAAACTGGCTGCCTCGCAAGGACTCGAACCTTGACAAACTGATCCAGAGTCAGTTGTGCTACCATTACACCACGAGGCAGTCGGTAATGATCGAAGAGTAGAGCGGGTCCAAAAGGGTGTCAAGCGCCAGCCGCCCCAAAGAATTCCAGGCCGCCCGATCCATCCACTAGCTCAACCGCATGGGCATCAACACGTACAGGAACGGGGCATTGACCTTGATGACGCCGGGGCTCAATTCGTCGGTCAATTCGATAAACACTTCGTCGGCATCCAGATTCCGCAGGGGATCCATCATGTATTGCGGATTGAACGCGATGGTGATTTCCTTGCCTTTATAGTTGATCGACAGCGTCTCTTTGGCCTCACCGACCTCGGGTGTTGTCGCCGTGATCGTGAGCGTGTTCTTGGCAAAATTCAGTTTCACCGATTGCGATTTCTCGCTGGCCAGGATCGACGCGCGGTGCAACGCAGAGAGCAGTAATTCGCGTTCCAACGGAATCCGTTCCTTCGTTTCCGTCGGAATCACCTGGCGGAAATTCGGGTAGGTTCCCTCGATCAGCTTGGAGGCCAACGTGGTACCGTCCAATTCGAACACGATCTGGTTTTCGCCGATGGAAAGTTTCACGTCCCCCTTGTCAGCCAGCAAGCGCTCCAACTCGTTCACCGCCTTCGTTGGCAGGATCAGTTCGGCTTCCGCTCCCTTGGGAATCTCCATGTCGTGTTCCATGAGGGCCAACCGGTCGACCATCGGTCGCGACAACCGTGATTTTATCGCCCTTCAGCCCCATAAACACGCCGTTCAGCACGTAGCGCGTCTCGTCGTTTGACACGGCGTACGCGGTCTTCTTCAACATGTCACGGAGGACGGATTGCTCGATTTTCAGGGCTTTACCGGCACCACCCTCAGGAAATCGCGGAAACTCCTCTTCCGGGAAGGCCCATAATCTTGTAGAACGACGATCCACAACGAATGGACGCCGCATTGCGGTCGTCCACTTCAATTTCGATTTCCGCGGCGGGCACTTCCTTCAGGATCGAGAAGAGTTTACGAGCTGGCAATGTCGTCGAACCCGTCTTGGAAACTTCAGCCTCCACACGACAACGAACTCCGACGTCCAAGTCCGTGGTTGTCAGGCTCAGACCACCATCGGACGCTTGGATCAAGACGTTTGACAGGATCGGCAGCGTGGTTCGCGTGCTCACGACGTTCTGCACACGCTGCAATCCATCGAGAATCGCTTCCTTGGTGACTTTGAGTTTAACTGGCATAAGGCACGGATATATTACTACTACCTATTATATAAAATAAACAGTCGTTACCGTTCGGGCTGTGAATATATCAAACAACTTTCCTTGTCAAGGACACAGCAAGCAGTTACGCATGGCGTCGACAGGGTGTAAAGGAGAGAAGTTTGAACGACATTGGTTGGACATCGATGCCACACGCGAGTCATCAGCGCATTTTCCCCACCGATTGACAACTTGTTGGAATGTTATTGTCGTTGCAGCGACTGCTCGAGATAGGAAACCGTTTGCCGCAATTGTTGATCCTTCGACGAGCGCGTTTCGATCAATCGGCAGGCGTGCAGAACGGTGCCGTGATCGCGACCGCCGAATGATTCTCCGATGTCCGCGAGCGATCGGCTGGTCAACGTCCGGCTCAGGTACATCGCGACCTGACGGGGAAACGCCACGTTTTGTGGGCGACGTCGGCTGGTCATATCCGCGATCCGGATATCAAAGTGTTCGGCGACCTTCTTCTGGATGGATTCGATGGTAATGGTCCGCCGGGCCTCTTCGTGAAGCGCGTCGCGAAGCAGGTTTTCCAATTGATCACGGGAAACCTCTTTGCCCGTCAGAGATGTGTACGAGGCGACACGAACGAGGGCGCCCTCCAGACGGCGAATGTTGGTGCGGATTTTTTCCGCGATGAATTCCAGCACCTGATCGGAAATCTTCACATCGATCAGTGCCGCCTTCTTCCTGAGAATCGCGATCCGCGTTTCCAGCGCGGGCGGCTGGAGCTCCGTGACCAGACCCCACTCAAAGCGGGAAACCAGGCGATTCTCCAAATTGGCGATCTCGGCGGCTGGGCGGTCACTGGACAGCACGATCTGCTTGTGGGCGTCGAACAGGGTGTTGAACGTATGGAAAAACTCGTCCTGCATTCGTTCTTTCCCCGCGAGGAACTGGATGTCGTCGATGAGCAGCACATCGACCTGACGGTACTTCTTGCGGAATTTCGTCATCGAGCTGTTTTGAATGGCCTGAATGAAGTCGTTGGTGAACTGCTCGCAGGTGATGTAGGAGACTTTGCGGTTTCTGGCGCCGTTGGAGGATGCGTGACCGATGGCCTGCATCAGGTGCGTTTTGCCCAGCCCGACGCCACCATAGATGAACAGCGGGTTATACGCCTTGGCGGGTGATTGGGCGACCGCCAGCGCCGCTGCATGGGCGAAGTTGTTGTTGGGCCCGACCACAAACGAATCAAACGTGTAACGCGGATTCAGCTTCACATCGAGGTCGGTCCTGACCGACGACCGCTTCTCGGGCCTAGAGGTCGTCGGCTGAGGCAGTTCGGGCGGCACTTTCAATCCCTGGCTGACAGCCAGCCGGACCTGAAGTGGTTGGCGGGAGACCTGATTGACAGCTTCGCGGATCAACGGCAGAAAGTTATCTTGAAGCCAGATTTGGTAAAACTCGTTGGCTACGCCCAAGACCAGTCCGTCCTGGTTGAGTTCGACCGGTTTGATGGGCGCAAACCACCGGTTGAACAGCTCCGGATTGAGCATCCCTTGCAGGATTTTGCTCGCGTCGCGCCACAGTTGATCGTGCCCCGTTGTCATGTTTCCTCCGTCGTTACGAGCCTCGACTTATTCACAGGCTGTTGACACCGCTGCTGCGTCCTGCCACTACAGGTATCTTGCAGCCGGGGCGAACGGAAGGAGTGACCCGCACACGAAATCAAGGGAAAAAAACCGTGAAAAACCCCCTGCCTTGATTACCACACCCATGCAACCGCGGAAAAAACGTCTCAAACGGCTCTTACACCGCTGTGCGGCTGCGTTTCCCCTCACATCATTCGTGTTCGGACTCAGGAGAGAAGTGAACCACAAAATCCACATTCCTTGGGCGATGCATGCAGCCGACCAGCAAACGTGGCTGAACGCCCAAGCTGTTCACAACTTATTCACAACCCTCTCTGCTATCCTCGCCTTCGCCTTTGCGCGGAGCAGCATAGTGACCGGGGGTGCGCGGTTCAAGAAAAAAGTGATGCGCGCCAAAGAAAATTTTGGTGCGTCGCGCAGCGCAGAAAAAAACAGGGCCGAAAGCTCGTGCGAACTTTCGGCCCTGCGCGTGACGCAATTCTTTTACGCGTCGTAGTACATGTGGAATTCCCACGGATGCGGACGCAACCGCACCTGATCCTGTTCTTTGCGCTTCATTTCAATCCAGGTGTCGATCACGTCCTGCGTGAACACATCACCCTTCAGCAGGAACTCGTGGTCATCTTCCAATTCGTCGCAGGCCTCGGTGAGACTGCCTGGCATCGACGGCACTTTCTTGAGTTCGGACGGCGGCAGCTCGTAGATGTTCTTGTCGAGCGGCTCGCCGGGGTCGATCCGATTCTCAATGCCATCCAGACCCGCCATCAACAGCGCGGCAAACGCAATGTACGGGTTCGCCGTTGGATCGGGTGGACGATACTCAATGCGTTTGGCCTTGGGACTCGGTGAATACGTCGGGATGCGGACCGCGGCCGAGCGATTGCGGCTCGAATACGCGAGGTTGACGGGCGCCTCGAAGCCCGGTGTCAGGCGCTTGTAGCTGTTGACCGTCGGGTTTGTGAGCGCCGCGACGGCGCGCGCGTGTTTCAGGATGCCGCCGATATAATGCAGCGCCAGATCGCTGAGGCCGGCGTATTCTTTGCCCGCGAACAGCGGTTTGCCCTTTTTCCACAGGCTCTGGTGCGTGTGCATCCCGCTGCCGTTGTCGCCGAACAGCGGTTTCGGCATGAACGTGGCCGTCTTATTGTGCCGCTTGGCGACATTCTTGACGATGTACTTGTACAGCATCATATCGTCGGCCATGGAAACCAGCGCGTTAAAGCGCAAATCGATCTCGGCCTGGCCGGCGAGTGGCCACTTCGTGGTGCTCGCGCTCCACCTTCAGGCCGCAATCCTTCATGACCATGATCATTTCGTTGCGGATATCGACTTGTGTGTCCTGCGGGGCGACCGGGAAATAACCTTCCTTGTGGCGGATCTTGTTGCCCAGGTTGGGGAACTCTTCGCGCCCGCTATTCCAAATCCCTTCGTTACTGTCGATGTAGTAGTAGCCGCTATTGGAAGTTTGACCAAAGCGAATGTCGTCGAAGATGAAGAATTCGGCTTCGGGCCCAAAGTACGCCGTGTCCGCGATGCCCGTTTGCTTCAAATACGCCTCGGCCTTGCGGGCGATGTTGCGCGGGTCGCGCGAATAGGGCTCGCGGGTGATCGTGTCGATCGCGTCCGCCACGATGCTGAGCGTGGTGACCTGTGGGAACGGGTCGATGATCGCCGTGGCCGGGTCCAAAATCAGCAGCATGTCGCTCGATTCGATAGATCTCCATCCACGAATGGACGAACCATCGAAGCCCAGACCCGCCTCGAAAACCTCTTCTTCCAGCTCGGCAACCGGCGCACAGAAATGCTGCCAGGTTCCCAGAAAATCGCAGAATTTGACGTCTACCAGTTGTACGTTCTTGCTCTTGCACAACGCCAGAACTTCTTTTGGTGTCATAGCTGTCCTCCCAGCCAGTCGGTGGACGGTTTACCGAACAGGCTACAATTTTAGTTGCTCGTTGATCCAGTTTTGGTCGGCGTTACACGGCTTGGTCGCCGCGTTCCTCGGTGCGGATGCGCACGGCCTCGTCAATGGGCAGGACGAAAATCTTGCCATCGCCGATCTTGCCCGTCTTCGCTGTCTTCAGGATCGCGCTGACTGCGGCCTCGACGGCGCTGTCGGGCAGCACAATCTCCAACTTCAGCTTGGGCAAGAAATCCACCGTGTACTCACTCCCACGGTAGATTTCGGTGTGACCCTTCTGTCGTCCAAAACCCTTGACTTCTGTGACCGTCATACCTTCGACGCCCACGCCAGCCAGGGCTTCCTTGACGTCTTCGAGCTTGAACGGCTTGATAATGGCCTCGATCTTCTTCATCAATCTCCTCCCCAAGTGCGGGTGCGAATACTAGAGAAGCGGCTCTGGCATGTAAACAGAAAAAACACCTCGTCGAGTCCTCGCGATTGTCACATCGGGGATGCGCACACCCGTGTGCGCGTGGACTTAGCAGCCAATATGCCACCGCTCTCTTCTTCCACCCAAATTCCATCCGCAACTAATTGTAAAACAATTTGTTACGCATTGCCAGAATCTAATGGCATGCGCGGAAGCCTCCCTTTGAACTGCGGCGATTTACTCAGCGTGGTCAAAACAA
The DNA here is from genome assembly GCA_963713705.1 of uncultured Verrucomicrobiae bacterium. Taxonomy (GTDB): domain Bacteria; phylum Verrucomicrobiota; class Verrucomicrobiia; order Palsa-1439; family Palsa-1439; genus Palsa-1439. Next base: position 126,414 of record CAVQMY010000036.1, on the reverse strand, counting down.
GACGCGCCGGCGATTTGCTGTTGCTGCCGCTTTCCAGGGCGTGCTACCGTTGGCGCGTGATGGACGCGCCAGGCAATGTGCCGGACTCGATCAATTGCCATTCGTGCGGGGCGATTCTCGACCTCACCGGGCAGACCGGCTTCACCCATGTCGAATGCCAACACTGCGGGGCTCCCTCCGTTGTCCCTCTGAAATTTGGTGATTTCCTGTTGCTTAATGTGATCGGCACCGGTGGCACGGGCACGGTCTACAAAGCCATCGACGTCCCGCTCAACCGCTACCTGGCCCTCAAGATCCTGCGCTCGAACCTCGCCTCCGATCCGGAATTCGTTGCCCGGTTCTCCGGCGAGGCTCGCGCGACCGCCACCGTCAATCACCCCAATGTCGCCCAGGTCTACTCTTTTGGCGAGATTGACCACTGGTACTACACGACCATGGAACTTTGCGACCATGGAAGCCTCGACAGCCGCATTACCCAACTCGGACGTCTCTCCGAGCTCGAAGTGCTATCCATCGGCCTCCAGATTGCGTCCGCCCTGCGGGCCGCGTGGCAGCATGGCGTGCTCCATCGCGACGTGAAACCCGGCAATATCCTGTTCAATGAGGATGGGGTTCCCAAACTCGTCGATTTCAGCCTCGCCACCGCCCAGGGGGGCGACCGCGAAAGCAACCAGACGGCGGAGGCCGACCAAATCTGGGGCACACCCTATTACGTGGCGCCAGAGAAACTCCGCGGCAAACCCGACGACGAGCGTAGCGACATCTATTCGCTCGGCGCGACGCTGTTCCATGCACTGACGGGCCGACCGCCAGCCGCCCCCCCGTCCCCCACCGACGCGGTCGCCAAACATGCCGTGGACCCGGCCGCCTCCCTCGCGGCGGACGCCCCCGCGACCCAGCCGCGTACCATTCGGATCATCACCCACATGCTGGCGCAAGACCCTGCCGAGCGATATGGGTCATACGACGAACTCATCCATGATCTCATGGAGGCCCAGGATTTGCTGAAGAAGACGCCGGTCGCGGCCTCCGGACATAGGCGGTTCGCAGCGCTGTGCCTGCTGGGCGTGCTACTTCTTTGCGCCGGGGTTGTTTGGCTCCTGTGGAAATACGGCGTGGTGGACTTTTAAACCACTCGACCGCCCGCCCCTGCTCACGCCGTGGCATGAGAGACGGTGCCATCGCCGGCGCGTCCCTGTATCGGGCTGGGCGTGTTCACAATAATCTGGTTCACCACGGATTTGACGCCCTTGACGGAGCGCGCCACGCCTTCCGCGCGCCACGCCGCAGCCCGAGTGGACGCCGTACCACGCAAGGTGACATTGCCGTCATCCACCTCGACGATTATACCGGCCCCGTGGTGGGGTCGGTATTCAGCAAGCGGCGGATTTGAAATCCGATTGTTTCGTCGGTGGGCTCGTCGGCGGTTGGGTTGCCTGATGCTGGCGGTGCGGGCGGGGCTACCGGTTGCCCCATCGCGTGCATCGCGGGTTGCGGCTCGACCGTTCCGGATGGCTTTATGGGAGTGCAACCAACCAGAAATGACAACACAACCGCGATGATTACTGACGGAAACAGAAACCGCGCTCGCATAGGCCCTCCTGCCATTCTTCCCCCACCGTAGCACAACCGGCCCGGCTCGTGTAGAGATTTCTTACAGCAAACCCACCACCGGGATGCCGCGGGAACCAGACAAAAATTGGTGCGGCCATGTGAACCACCTGCGAACCCATATTGTGCCGCCGTCCGCAAGCTGGCCGAGGACAAATGGCCGCGCCAAAAGTCCTCCAATCCACCCTCGAACCGCCGCCGCGCTCTAGAACATGGCCCGACCGAACCCGTTTTTTGGGGGGACGAACCCATCAAAAAACCGCCTCTCAAGAAATACATAACCTCTTGTCCCATAACTTTATCGACGCGCTACTGCGCACCCAAAACCGTTGGGTTCGTTTCGCAAAAAGTGCCTTTTTGCGTGGCTCCACTCCCGTCTCCTCGCCCCATGGGGGGGAACCGAGTCTTCGAGGAGCGACTGCGCCGTGCCTTGGTCGCAAAGGATCAAGGTGAGGGGTTTTCCCATCCACCAGCTCCGGCCTTGTCAAAGAACAAACAACCGTCGCGACCATAGCATGTCTGCCACACCGAGTCCAGCACAATTATCGCTCGCAGATAGGCGGTTTGCCGACAGCTTCCCTACCTTGAGCCGTCAGAGCAGGCCGTCGGGCCGGGACGTGCCGGATTGGCTACAAGGGGAGCTTTTTGTCTTGGACGGAACACCTATAAGCGCACCCGAGGCCGGTTCTACAGCATTGCCAGCACACCCATCCCGGCGTTAGGATGGCATCCATGAAAACCGACATCGCCCACGGGTTAAAAAAATACCTGCCGGATTTGTTGCAGGCTCAACAAGACAACCTGAACGAAGCGGATACGCTCCAACGTATCGTCAAGGTCTTCGAGGATGTTCTCGGCTATGACCTGTTTAAGGAAATTTCCCGCGAGTTGGAGGTGAAGAGTAAGTACGTCGACCTCGCAATCAAGATTGAGGGAACAATCAAATTCTTCGTCGAGGCGAAGGCCGCTGGCAAGAAGTTGCGCCAACGCCATGTTGAACAGGTTGAGCTATACGGAGCGGAGGGAAATATCCCGTGGCTCTTGGTGACAAACGGTGTTGAGTGGAAATTATACCACCTTACAATTACGACTGGCGAGCCGGTTGCTTTCGAGCCAGTCTTTTCCGTGACTCTCGCGCCAGAGACAATCGAGGAATCTGCTGAGATGCTCGCTTTACTTCACCGCAATTCTGTGAAGGCTGGAGAGCATGAGAAATTTTGGGAACACAAGACGGCGTTGAGTCCGGCTACCATCGGAAGGGCAATTTACACGGAGGATGCTCTTCGTCACATTCGGAAAGAGATTCACCAGCGGCAGGAGATTTTGATTGATATTGAAGACTTGGCCGGTGCAATCCACGAGTTATTCACCACTGAGGCAAAGGAACTAATCGGGCCGCCAAAAGTTCACTACCACAAACAGGCCGTTAAGCAAACCACGACTCCACCGTCTGACGCTAGCAACTCCCCCGCTGCTTCGGAGTCTGTTTCGCAACCCTCTGTCCAACCCGGTGCCTCTCAGTAGTGAGCAGACGTTGGCGACGGTTGCGGGCCGTGGTGAATCACTGAGGGCTAGTGCCGCTACACCGGCTCGCAGTCGTTCGACGGTGCCCCGCCTGATAGCCACGTTGACGCTGTGGGCCGCGATCACCAGCCGAGCCTTACCCGCCTTTGTCCCGCAGTCGAATCGTGGCCTTAAATCGCCTTGTGAACGCGGACGCACTTGTTATGCGAAATGGTTATGCGAGCAGGCTTGCGGGCGGCTGGCGATGCGAAAACATGCAGTTTCATTGATGGTTTTGAAGTGGTGCGCGGGACAGGACTTGAACCTGCACGGCTTTCGCCATACGCCCCTCAAACGTACGTGTCTGCCAATTCCACCACCCGCGCACACGGAGGGTCGTGCTTCTGCACGACCGTCAAAACAAGCATAAATTATATGGAAACCCAGCCGTCAGCAAGCTAAGATTTCGCCACCATGTCAGGTCATTCCAAATGGTCGAAGATCAAGCACACCAAGGGCGTGGTTGACTCCAAACGCGGCAAGGTCTTCGCCAAGCTCGGCAAGGAAATGACCGTGGCCGCCAAACACGGCGGCGGCGACCCCGGGTTCAATCCCCGCCTGCGCACCATCCTGATGAAAGCCCGCGCCGTCAATATGCCCGCCGACAATATCGACCGCGCCATCAAGAAGGGCACGGGCGAACTCCCCGGCGTCTCGTATGAAGAAATCACCTATGAAGGCTACGCGCACGGCGGCGTCGCCCTGCTGGTGGAGTTGCTCACCGACAGCAAGAACCGCACAGCTGCCGAGATTCGGATGATCTTCACCAAGCACGGCGGTAATATGGCCGGCGCGGGAGCCGTCAAGCACCTGTTTCATCGCAAGGGCCAGATCGTGGTTCCGAAAGAACAGATTTCGGAAGACGATCTCATGAGTCTCGCCCTCGACGCGGGCGCCGAAGACATGATCGCGCATCCCGACACGTATGAAATCCTGACCGACCCGCATCAGTTCGAGGCCGTCCACAAGGTGCTCGAAGCGAAGAACATCAAACCGCAGCTGGCCGAGATCACGCAATGGCCGCTCACGCCGGTGCCCGTCACGGACGAAAAAACCGCCCGCTCCGTCCTCGCCCTGATCGACGCGCTCGAAGACAACGACGACGTCCAGAACGTCTATTCCAACTACGACATCCCCGACGACATCATGGAGCGGATAACCGCCGCCGCCGCATAACGGTAGCGGCGGTCACAAACCGCCGCGCGTAAGATGATTATCCTCGGCATTGACCCCAGCCTCCGCAGCACCGGCTACGGCGTCGTGGAAGTTCGCGGCAACCAGATGTCCGCGCTTTGTCACGGGAACATCAAGAACCCGACGAGCGTTCTTCCCTCCCGTTGTCTGGTGCGGATTGGCGACGAGGTCAAAAAACTCATCGACGAACACAAACCCGACGCGGTGGCGATCGAAGGGTTGGTCTACGTCCAGAACACGCGCATTGCATTTACGCTCGGCCAGGTTCGCGGCGTCGTCATTGCCGCGGCCGCGGCGAACGATCTCCCGATCTACGAGTACGCCCCGCGCAAAGTGAAGCAAGCCGTCACCGGGCTCGGCGGCGCCGGCAAAGGCCAGGTCGGCAACATGGTCAAGGCGATGCTCGGACTCGCGGAGATTCCCCAGGCCGACGCCGGCGATGCCCTTGCCCTCGCCATCTGCCACGCCCATAATTGCCGCGGCGTCCAGATCAAACCGCCCAAGCAGATTTAGAGCGCGTTCAATTCGCGTTGATTCGTCTGCATTCGCGGGTACACTGGCCCGCAATGATTGCGTATCTCCACGGCAAGCTTGCGGAATCCACGCCGACGCATGTGGTCGTGGACTGCCAGGGCGTGGGCTATTCCGTGTTCATCCCGTTGTCGAGCTACGACAAGCTGCCGGCGCGGGGCGCGGACGTGAAATTGCTCACGTATCACCACGTCGTTTCCCAGGATGGCACACAGCAATTATTCGGGTTCGTCACGCCGGACGAGCGGGCGATGTTCCTGCTGCTGATCAGCATCAGCGGGATCGGCCCGAAACTTGCCATCAACATTCTCAGCAGCACATCGATCTCGGCGTTGCGCGGCGCGATCGTCAGCGGCGACACCAAAACGCTCTCCACCTTGCGCGGCATTGGCAAGAAGACCGCCGAGCGTCTCGTGGTCGAGTTGAAGGACAAGATCGGCGGGGCGGCGGCATTCGAGACGAAAGGCCGCGCCGCCACGCCCGAAGAACAGAAGCTCACCGATGCCGTCCTCGCCCTCGTCTCGCTCGGTTACAAGCAGGTCGATGCCCACAAAGCGGTCCTCACCGCGGCCGGGGCGGCCGGGCCGAAAGCGACCGTCGAAGAAATCGTCCGGACCGCGTTGCGGACCACATAACGCTCATTGCTCGATGCCCAACTGTGTCAGGATGAACGCGTATTCGAACGCGGTATCGCGCAGGGCATCGTAGCGGCCGCTCTTCCCGTTGTGGCCGGCGGGCTGCAAATTCATCTTGAGCAGGAGCGGATGGGAATCGGTCTTGGTGGCCCGAAGTCTGGCCACGTACTTCGCGGGTTCCCAGTACATCACCTGGCTGTCATTGAGCGATGACTCCACCAGCATCGCCGGGTACGCTTGCGGCTTGATGTTGTCGTACGGGCTGTACGTCTTCATGTACGCGAACTGATCCGGATTCTTCGGGTTGCCCCATTCCTCGAATTCCCCGACCGTCAGCGGCAGCGATTCGTCGAACATCGTGTTGATCACATCGACGAATGGCATATCGAGCAGCGCCGCCTTGAACAAATGCGGCCGCATATTCAGCACGGCGCCGACCAGCAGACCGCCCGCGCTGCCGCCCTCGATGGCCAGATGCTGCGGGTCGGTATAGCGCCGCGCCACGAGCGCCTCGGCACAGTCGATGAAGTCGGTAAACGTATTGCGCTTGGTCAGCATCCGCCCCTGATCGTGCCAGCGCTTGCCGTATTCGCCGCCGCCACGGACATGCGCAATCGCCACGATCAGGCCGCGGTCGAGCAGGCTCAGCCGGCCCGACGAGAACCAGACGTCGGTGGGCAACCCATACGCCCCATACCCGTACAACCACAGCGGATTGCCCGACGGCCACTTAAGATCTTTCCGATAGACGAGCGAGATGGGAATCCGTGTTCCGTCCGCGGCGGTAGCGAAAATCCGCTCGGTCTGGTAACGGTTTGGATCGTATCCGCCCTTCACCACCTGCTGCTTCAGCAACGTCCGCTCGTGCGTGGTCATGTCGTAGTCGTAGACGGAATGCGGCGTCGTCAGGGATTCGTAGGTGACCCGCAGCACATTCGTGTCGAACACGGCGTTGTCGCCCGCCTCGACCGCATAGGCCGATTCGGGCCACTCAATGGTATGCGACGCGCCCGTGGCGATGTCGTACACGCGGATCTGCGGCAACCCGTTCGCCCGTTCCACCAGCGCGACGTGGTGCGAAAACACCCCAAAATCGTCGAGTGACACGTCGTCGCGGACCGGCACGATCTCTTTCCAGTTCTCGTGACGCGGATCGGCGATGGGCGCGGTCACGAGCCGGAAGTTCCGCCCCTTGTCGTTCGTGCGAATGTAAAAGATGTCGCCGCCGTCATCCGCGCTGTATTCGTGGTCCTGCTCCCGCGGGGTCAATATCTTCAACGGCTCGTCGGGATGGTCCGCCGGCAGATAACGGACTTCGTCCGTCGTCTTGCTGCCAATGGCGACGTACACAAACCGTTTGCTGTGCGACCGGTCGACTTCCACCGTGAACAGCGCGTCCTTTTCCTTGTACACCAGCGTGTCCGTATTCTCGCCAAGTTTGTGGCGCCAGACCCGATTGGCCCGTTTCGCGTCGTCTTCCGTGACGTAGAACAACGTCTGGTTGTCCGTCGCCCACGCGACGCTGTCGACCCGCGGGATCTTCTCGCTCAACAACGCACCCGTCCGCAGGTCTTTCACATACAGCGTAAATTCGCGAAACCCGGTCTCGTCCGTGCTGAACGCGAGCAAATTGCCATCGTCGCTCACTTCGGTCACGCCAACGTCGAGAAACTCTTTGCCGACAGCCATGGCGTTCATGTCGAGCACGACTTCCTCCGTCGCGTTGGTGGACGCCCGTTTGCGCAGGTAGGTGGGATACTGCTTCCCCGGCTCGGTGCGGCGGTAATACAGCCAATCGCCATCGCGGTACGGCACCGTGTCATCCGGCTCCTGGACCCGGGCGAGCAGTTCCCCATAAATCTTGTCCTGCAGGGACTTCGTCGGCTTCATAAACGCGTCCGTGTACGCGTCTTCGGCGCGCAGGTAAGCGAGAACGGCGGGATTGTCCTTCTCGCGGAGCCAGTAGTAATCATCCACCAAACGTTCGCCGTGAAGCTTGGTCACGTGCGCGATCCGGCGCGCGACGGGCGGTTGCAAGACCTGCGGCTGGTTCGGCGACGTGATGGTTCGGCAGGCCGATAGACCGAGGGTTAGAAGGATGGCTAGGAATAGCTTGCGGGATGTCATTTCAGGAGTTCGTCATACTGATGGAAATACGAATTGTACATGCCGAGGATTGTGTACGCCACGTACAGCACGACCAACGCGTAGGCGATTCGCGGCAGCCAGGTCACGGTCTGGTCGAGGCTGCGTCGCCAGCGGTCCTCGTAATACGTTTCCAACCGCTCGAGCATCTCGTCCATGCGGCCGCTCTGTTCCCCCGTTGCCCAAAACTGGATGAGGTATTCGGGAAACACGTCCGTTGTCGCGAGCGCATGGCTGACCTGGAGTTCACTGCCGATCAACGGCGCAGCCTTCTGGTAGCCATGCATAATCAACGGACTGTCCGCCATGCGGCTGGCGTATTCGAGCGCGGGCACGACGCCAATCCCGGCGCGCAACATCAGGCGAATCGACGACACCCACCGGATCAGCGCGTAATCGAACCGCAGCCGACCCAGCACCGGCACCGCCCGCAGCAGGCGGTCCACGGTCACGTTCAACCCCGGCGTTCGTAGCGCCCACCGCAGCAACCATGTGGCGACGGCACCGACCAGGACCAGCATCGCAAGCACCCCGACTGTGTCCCGCAAATAATCGAGCATGGTGTACGGTTTCCCGCCGGTGGCACCGGCGAAAAACGCCGGGAAATGAGACCCGAAAACCGCCACGATCAACAGCACCGCCGGATAGATCGAGCCGGCGACGAGCTTGTTGCGCGCCGCCGCCCGGCTCTCGTAATACTTGCTCAACGACAACAACCCGATGTCCAATGCGCCACTGCGACCGCTCATGTCGAGGGTGTGTTTATCGAGCGGCGCGAACCGCTGGCCGCAGTGTTCCATCGCCTCGTGTACCGGCACACCTTCGTTGACGCGCGCGGACAATTCCGCCACGGTGGACCGCATCGCCCGCGGCGCGGTTTTTTGTGTCGACAGCAACGCGGTCCGGATCGGCACGCCGGCCTGCACCAGCGTGCCCAACTGATAGTAAAACGCCGCCAGATTTTTGGACGAAAAACTCACGTCGGCGCTAACGTAGCACCAACTGCCGCCTTCGTCACAACGAAAGGGGCGGCCTGCCCCGGCCTTTTCGTCTTGCGTCTTGGGGTGGCGTTTCGCATCTTGCCCGCATGGCCGAGCGGTTCGTCACGGAGACCATTCACGACAAGACACTGGACGTGTCGCTGCGTCCCGGCCTGTTCGCCGATTTCCAGGGACAGGGCAAGGTGAAGGAGCGGCTGGAGCTGGCTGTCGAGGCGGCGCGGCAACGCAAGGAGGCACTCGACCACATTCTGCTCAGCGGCCCGCCGGGTTTGGGCAAGACGACGCTGGCCCATATCCTCGCCAAGGCGATGGGCGTGAATATCGTCGTCACCAGCGGTCCCGCGCTGGAAAAAGCGGCAAACTTGGCCGGTTTGCTGACCAAGCTCGACAAAGGCGACGTGCTGTTCATCGACGAAATTCATCGACTGCAAAAGGTCGTCGAGGAATACCTGTATCCCGCGATGGAAGATTTCCGGTTGGACATCGTGATCGACCAGGGGCCGAACGCGCACAGCGTCCGCCTGAATTTGCCGCGATTTACGCTTATCGGCGCGACCACGCGCAGCGGACTGCTCACCGCGCCATTGCGGTCGCGGTTTCCGATCACGGAACGACTCGATTATTACAGTGCCGGTGAATTGACCTCGATCATCCAGCGTTCCTCGCGCATCCTGAATGTGGACATTGACGACGGCGGCGCGACCGAGATTGCCGGTCGGTCGCGCGGGACGCCGCGCATTGCCAACAATTTACTAAAACGTGTCCGCGACTACGCGCAGGTGAAGGCCAAGTCGAAGCAGATCACCAAGGACATCGCCGACAAGGCGCTGGCCATGCTCGACATCGACGAACACGGCCTCGATGAGATGGACAAGCGCATCCTCGAAACGCTGGTGCACAAGTTCGGCGGCAAGCCCGTTGGCATCAGTTCGCTGGCGGTGGCGGTCGGCGAGGAACCCGACACGCTCGAAGAAGTCTACGAGCCGTTTTTGATCCAGGAAGGCTATCTCAAGCGCACCCCACAGGGCCGCGTACCGACGGAGTTGGCGTACAAGAAACTTGGCGTGAAGGCTAGCGCGAAGGAGAATGAGCTATTTTAGACGGTGGGTTGGAATAAAGGCAGTATGTATTTTGAAGACCTTGCACCCTACGATTACTTAAAGCGCGAACCGGGGAACAACGTGCTTACTGTCGGCTGGTTGGATGGGGAACATGAATTCACAAGAGGCTTGGTATCAGAGTGCTCATTGGTGCGCGTCCTTGCACTGTGTTTTAAGCCTATGAACCAGACCCGCGGCTTTCATCAATCCCCATTTCTCAAACCAGCCCCACTTGGTTATCCAGTTGAATACAAGGGTAGAACAATGCTCTTGGGTTCGGCAGAAATCAGAGAAGTTCTCTGGTCTGTAAAGAGGAAAGTGTCATGAGTTATTCACACGGTTCTAGCGGATCATCTCAGCCTCGGCGCGGGTCGCCCCCGATTGTACGGCTCGCTTGTGCCTGTCAAGGTCGTCCACTGCGTGGCTCCACCTTGGACAGTGCTCAGCGAGCCGGGGACGGCGGGCTTCTAACACTTCGCGCCGGGGACACTTTCGGCCAGCTATTCCGCCGCAGCGATTCGCTGACCAGAAGAGCTTTTCACTGTCTGCATTTGCAGCACCCAGGAACCGTGTTTGAGCTGATTCTTCGCGTGCAGGTCGGCGTTGTACGGAGTCCGTGTTTGCCACATTTTCCAGAGGATCTTCAGCCACCGTTGACCCAACGCTCGCAGCGCGCATGCGTGGCTCTTGCCTTTGGCTTTCAGCGCTGCGTAGTAGATGGCCGCCCACGGGCAGGACTCCCGACTGAGGTTGGCCCACAGGTGCACCGTATAGCGCAGAAACATGTTGCACGCGCGCCGCACACGCACGCGGTGAACCCGCCCGGATTGGTAACTGACGGGGGCAGTGCCCGCCAAGCACTGGAGCGATTCGGCATCTGGAAACAACGCGCGATCATCGCCCAGTTCGGCCAAGAGCCGCGGTGCGATCTTGTCCCCAGCCCCCGGCAACGACCCGAACAGTCCAGCATCCGAGTGCTCACAGAACAAGCGCCTGATCTCGGCGCGGTATTCTTCGATTTGGGCTTGGAGGAACTGCAGTTGTCTGGCGCGTGCCGCCGCCAAGCGCGACTTGGCGTTGACGACCGGTGCCGAGCCTTGAAACTGGGCTGCGCGGGCGAAGATTTCCAAACGCCGCTGGTACGTCTTCGGGCGGGCCAGTTTTTGCACGTGAAGGAACTTCTCCCACTTGCGACGCCCCGCTTGCGCCAACGCTTGCGGTGTTGGAAATGCCACGACAAAGGCCCAGGCGGACGGTTTCGTCCAATCCTCGAACGCCTCCAAGGCCGCTGGGTAGTATTCGTAGAGCGCCTGCTGCAACTGGCTGATCAGGGCGGTGCGATCCCGAATCAGGGAGATCTCATCGCGACACAACAGCCTCAGTTCCTTAACCAAGGGAGTCTGCGGACCCAAGGCTTTCCACCCGTGCCCATCGACCCGGAGAGCATCCGCCAGACACCAAGCGTCGATTTTGTCGGTCTTGTTCCCGCTGGGGACCCTCCGCTGGCGGTAGGATTTGGCGCTCTTTGGATTCACAGGGAACACCACTCCACAATTCAGTTCCAGCAGTCGTTCGACGGCGGCTCCATACTTAGCCTCGATGGCGATGGCCAAGCCGTGATAGGCGGCGATCTTTTCTTGGAACTGCTTCCAGCCAGCCGCCGTGTGATCGAAGCGGAACTCGGCGACGCGCTGGCCGGCACCATCCAAGATCGTGACATCGTGATGGTCCTTGGCCCAGTCGAAGCCGGCGTAATGTGTGATTTGATTCCAGTCTTTCATCGGTCTCCTTTCGTTGATCGTTGCATGGTTGACCACGTAGCCCCGTCACCAGTCCACCTGATACAAAGCCCTCGTAGGGCGCAGTTCTCTCAGACTTTTGGACGGAGGCCATCGGCCAGGCCGGTACTCTTGACGAAACCCTCATGGGGACGTGTAGTGCGAAACCGTGCCTTGGCCGTGGCTGTGGACGCCGGCACCGATTCTACTGCCAGCGCTCCATCGCGACGACCTTCACCACATGTCGCAGAGGCTGTGTCCTTGACGCAACCCTCGAAGGGAGATGTATTGCTCAACTGTCCTCCACACACAGCGATGAACGGTCGCCGCCGAGTTATTCACAACCTCCCTGCGCTCCGCTTGAGGGCTTCGCTTCGGTCGGTCATGAATAACGTCGGAAACGGTATCAGTCTTTGGGCAAGCGGGAAAATCCTATGCCTCACCCAATCTGATTTACCATTATATGAAAGACTGCGGCTACTTGCCGCCCTCGGAATTTCTAGACGCACTGAATTCTATGGACGGCTTAGAATAGCAGCTATGCGGGTTCTCACCCTGAGGTAATAAATCCGCGGCGCAACAGGTCCATCAAGCAGGTGTAGGCCTCGAAATCAGTTCCGGGGAAATTGTCGACGGCGGTTTCGAGCGTGTTGTGGTGGAGCACGAGTTGGAAGAGTTGGATTTCCTCGGTCGCCAGGTCGCGGAGATTGCCGGGCAGCGGTTCGGCCACGTGCAACCGCGCCCCGCGTCGCGGCAGTTTCGGTTCGAGGATGCGAATCTCATCCAACTGGCGGACGGCCTCAAGAATTAAGGACGTGGTGGACTCCGTGAGTTCCTCCGGCACGCGATGGTTCTCGGCGGGCCGCAGGTCAAATGTGCCATCGGTCCAGGCGAACAGGCGATAAAACGCCTTGCGCGCGTTCACGATGGCATTTCCCTCGATCTCGGCGTGATACACCTGGCCGTCGCGGAGGTAGAGCTTGCCCACGCCGCGGTCGGACCGGATGGTCATGACGCCGCTTTTGCGCGAGCCGGTGAACAGTTGCAGCAGATCGGGCAGCGGCATCTCGCGGATGGAACCCGAGATGAGGGCCGATCCCGCCGCCGCGCCTTCCGGGATTTGCGCCCCGGTGAACGTGGCCGTTTGTGTCGCCCGCAGCTTCAGTTCGCTCACGGACAACACCTTCATGGTCGACGAACCGATGATGATCTGGTCGCCCTCTTTCAGTTCGGTGCTGCGGATGCGGGCGCCATTGACGAACGTGCCGTTGCGGGACGCGAGGTCCTCGATCATGACCTTGCCGCCGTGGGTCGATATCTTCGCGTGCTTGCGGGACACCTTTTCGTCGAGCAAGAGCACATCGACGTCGCTGACGCGACCGATCACGATGTACAAGTCCTGGGGCAAGGGGAATTCCCTCCCCTGGTCCTTGCCGGCGACGAAGCGGAGTACGTATTGCAGCATTCGTTCCTCAGATGTCCTGTTTCGCGACTGTACCGACGCGCGGGAAGCCGGTCAAGCTACACTCCCCGACCGTGGGTTTCGGCGACCCAGTTGCAGTGTCGCCAGGGTCAGAACCGCGGCAGCAATCGAGCCAAACCCGAGCCACAACATGATCTGCGGCGCGGGGGTGACGCTGAAACAGTTTGGTGCCGAATTGCAGCCAGAACGCCACGATCATGGTGGCCGAGGTGAGCATCCCGCGGGCGGCAAACACCGCGCCGCGTCGCTTGTCGTCGACCTCTTCCTGTAGCTTGGCGTCGATCGGGATCAGGATCGTCGCGGCGATGGCGCCCAGCACGAACAAGAGCAGGACTGTGATCCAGACGCGCGCGGTCAGGCCCATCAGGATGAGCACCGCGCCGACGAGCAACAATTGAACGAATGGCAACCAGCTCGCTTTCGCCCACGGTTTGCCGCGTCCCACCAGGCCGATTCCGAGAGCCGCGCCCGCGCCGGCGGCGATCAACAGATAGCCAAACCCGCCGGTGCGAAGGCCCAGCGTTTCCATTGTGTAGCCAACGATTTCGACGGCGAACACGCCTGCCAGAAAGGCGAACACGGCGGACAACAGGGCCAGGGACAACGCGCTGTGGTGTTGCCAGATATAGACCAAGCCGGTTTTCAGGTCGCCCCAACCGCCGGGTTCTTTCGAATCAGGGCCGCCGGTTGTGGCGTGCGGGTCCATCTGGATGCGCCAGACCAGGGCGGTGGCGACCACGTACGCGACGGCGTTGGAGAGGATCGCCCATTCCACGCCGATTCTCTCGGCGACGAAACCGCCGATGGCCCGGCCGCCGACGCCGGCGATGGCGAGGCTGGTGGTGAACAATGTGTTGGCCTGAATCAGACGCTCGTTGCCGACGAGGTTGGGGATGAGCGCATAGCGGGCTGGATAGTAAAAGGTCGTGATCGACCCGATTATAAGGATCAATGCATACACGGCAAACAGGTTGCGGAACGGGACCCGACCCATCAGCACCGGCAAAAGCCACGCGGCGATCAGGCCGACAATCACCGCGCGCGATGCGTCGCTGACAATCAGGACGTGTCGGCGTTGCCAGCGGTCGACATAGGCGATGGCCAGTGGCCCGAGCAACAGGCCCGGCAGGGCGACCGCGAAGAACATTTTTGCCGTCTCGGTGCGCTCGCTATAGCCGTGCGCGCGGAAGTACTCCAGCAACCCCATCTGCATCACGGCATCGCCCAGCGCCAGCGCGATCTGGGAGATCCACAGTCGGCGAAACCCCTTGTTGTCGAGCAGGGACAGCATTTAGGCGTGCTCCTCGATGAAGGTTTGCATGTCGTCGGGCAATTCAGCGGCGAAGGTGGCGCGTTCGCGCGTGCGCGGATGAAGAAAGGTGACACGCTCGGCGTGCAGGGCGTGGCGCGGCAATAGGAGCCTGTCCAGCATCGCGTTCGTTACGCCGTCCTTGATGAACTGCAAATAGAGCGTTTCGTCGGGACCGTAGACCTTGTCGCCGACAATCGGATGACCGAGCCACGCGAGGTGCACGCGCAACTGATGGGCTCGACCCGTGCGCGGGGTCAGCCGGACCACGGTAAACCCGCGCAACCGTCTTTCGACGGCGTACTCGGTCCGACTCGGTTTGCCGGCGGCGCTGTCCACCACGCGCTTGGTGTATACGACCGAAGTTTGGCTGACGGCGATGGGTTGATCGATCACGCCCTGATCCTGCTTGAATTCGCCCCAACAAATTGCCTGATACTCTTTTTCGATTTCGCGGCGCAAGACGGCTTTGCCGAGCGTCTTGGCGGTGGACTCGTTTTTCGCGACGACGATCAGGCCGCTCGTTTCGCGGTCGAGGCGGTTGATCATGCGCGGCGTGGGCACGCCGTGGTCGCGCAACCAGTCCGCGAGCGAGCCGTACTCGGGTCGCTGCGCCGAATGGCAGACCATGCCGCCCGGTTTGTCCACCACGAGAATGTCCTCGTCTTCGAAGACAACCCGGGGCGGGGCGTTCGTCACCATGTGCACGACGCATGTTAGCGGTTGCGCGAAGCCGCTGGCAATGAAAAGCGCCGTCAGAAGGTTTTGCCGTTCCAGCCCCAGTGGCTGGGCTGGATATTGGCGAAATTGATGTAGACGCGGTCCGTCGGGATGCCGATTTGCGATTCCATCAGGCCGCAGAGCACTTGGGACAGCTTGCCGGTCTTGGATTCCGGCAGACCGAGGCTGCGCAATTCGAGGAAGGCGCAGGGCGCGTCCATTCCCGCGAACAGCATGGCGACCGGGGATTCCACGGAGACCATCATATATTGCTCGGGCTTGCCGAGTTCGGTGGCAACCAACCAGGATGCGGCCTTCAATAGCTCGCGCTTCTGGTCGGCGTCGATGGACTGGCTGGTCGTGATTTTCAGATATGGCATGGTGCGCTCCTATTCTCCGCCCGCTGGCTGGGCCGATCCTGTGGCGGAGCCGGTTCGGGCCGGGTCTTGCCTATAATACAGTTTGAGCTCCTCGTAAAGTTCCGGATGGCGTTGCTGGAGCTGCTGGGGCTGCTCGAAGAAGTATTCGGTCACCACGGCGAAGAACTCGGCGGGATTTGTCGCGCCGTACTTGTCGAGGAGGGTCGGACGATCGGCATCGGCGGCCTCGGCGAGCGCCTGGTATTCCCGGCCGAGGATGCGGGCCCACGCCCGGTACATGGATGTCCTCGGCAGGGCCGGTGCGCCGTCCACGAACCCGTTTTCGCCGTCGAGCTGGTGCGCGAACTCGTGAAGGGCGACGTTGCGGCTTCCGCTCGGGTCCGATGGACGATGGAGGACGTGGTTCCACGAGATGACCACGGCGCCGGTGCGCCAGGATTCGCCCGCGCGCATTTCGTGGGTCTCGATGATCTCGTTGCCCGGACCCCAGCGCGTGACGGGGACGGGGTAGGCATCGGGGTAGACCAGAATCGATTGGAGGCGGGGATAGTAGTCGTGGTGCTCGATGTGGAGCAGGAGAATGCAGGCGTAGGCGGCAATGGTGACCTTGATTTCATCGGTCATTTCCAAACCGCCACAACCCTCGAAATTCTTTTCGGCGATGAAGACCTGGATGGTCGATTGCAACTCGCGTTGTTCCGCCGGGGTCAGCCGCTGGTAGTGGGGGACATTGCGCTGGATGACGGCCAGCCAGGGTGCCGGGAATGGCTGTGAACGGAGGCGGTGACGGCGTTTGGTCTTGAATCCGAACATGGTCAGTCGATTAGAACAAACATACCACGATTTCGGGTCGGTCGGTGGCGCTTTGAGGTCGTGAGGATGGTGATTTTGCGGTTGCTTCTGAGGTCGGATGTGCAAGATTTGGCGCTACATCGACAATGACGGAACTGATTTTGATGGCGCATGTTTTGTTTGGGGTGGCGTGCATCGTCACGGCTGTGTGGATTTTCGTCGATGTGTTGCATGCCTCCGAGACGAATCAGGCGCGGATCAGAACGATGAGTCGGGCAGCGGCGGTATTCATGTGGCTGGCGTTTTGTATTGGCGGCTACTGGTACGTCGTTTTCTACAAGGTGGATAAGGCGATCATCCTCAAGGGCCCGTGGCCGTTCGCCCACAGTTTCTTCATGGAGACGAAGGAACATCTGGTCATCATGCTGCTGGTGCTGGTCACGTATCTGCCGATCGCGGCGGCCAACAACCTGGCGGCGAACAAGGACGCGCGCCGGGTGGTGCTGTGGGTGGCGGGCATGATTGCGCTGGTTGCGTTGATGATGGAGGGCGAGGGCGCGATCATCGCGATGGGAGTCAAGGTGGCGTTACTGGCGAAGTAGAACCAAAGAATGACCCCGAACATGGAAACCGCCAGCGTCTCGAAACACACGATCTCCTTCGGGCTGTCCGCAGCGCTCGCCAGCGTGGTCAATGCGGTGCTGGTGATTGCGAAAGAGAAGAATCAAGCGGTGCTGGCCGGGCTGCAAAAGATCGGCGGTCACCAATGGGTGACCCACGGCGCCATCGTTCTCATGGTGTTTGGGTTCTTCGGCTGGCTGTTCGCGCGGGCCAACGGCGGTCGAGGAGTGCAGATGACCGTCAACCGATTGATCGGGACGCTTGTGGCGGGGGTGGTGATTGGCGGACTCGTCATTGTGGGGTTCTATTTGATCGGTGATTGACGACACGGTGCGTGACGAATCGGATTGGACCATGCGAACCACACGACGCTTATCCGTTGTCGCCCGACTGGCAACCCTCGGCGTAGCCATTGTCGGAACCGCGTACGGCGGCCCGCCGTTCGTCACCGACGACCCCGAACCGGTGGATTACCAGCATTGGGAATTTTATGTCGCCTCGCAGGACACCAAGGTCCCGGGCGACTGGTCGGGCACGGGACCGCATTTCGAGCTGAACTACGGGGTCATTTCCAACGTGCAACTGCATGTGATTGCGCCGCTGGCGTACGACGCGCCGTCGGTCGGCGCCGCGCATTACGGTTATGGCGACACGGAACTGGGCGTGAAATTTCGTTTCATTGAGGAAACGAACTGGCTGCCGCAAGTGGGCGTGTTCCCGCTACTGGAGGTTCCCACGGGCAGCAGCCGGGAGAATCTCGGCACGGGCCATCTACAGGGGTTCGTGCCGGTGTGGCTGCAAAAGAGTTGGGGCGACTGGACGGCGTATGGGGGAGGCGGCTACGGCATCAATTCGTTTGATGGGCGCAGGAACTGGGAGTTTGTCGGCGGCGTGCTGCAGAAACAGGTCCTGACGAATGTGCTGATCGGCGCGGAGGTGTATCATCAAACGCAGTTGCAAGTGGATTTTCCCAGCGTCGGCACGGCGTTCAATATCGGCACGGTGATTGATTTCAGCGATCAGCATCATTTGCTGTTGTCCGCTGGCCGGTCGATTGACGGTCCGACGGTATTCCAGTGCTACGTTGCCTACCAATTCACGTTCGATAACGGTTGGTTTCAGTTCGGGAGCAAGCCCGCTTCACGTAGTCCGTGATCGGTTCGTTCTCTTCATTGGTGAGACTAGCCTACGTTTCTGCTGTTCTTTGTATCTTTCGGGATTGCCCGCCGTTTATCCCTTCTGCTAAGTTCCGCGTCCAGGGAGATGACTCAGGACAACATTTCCGTGTCCGTCGAGCGGATCGAAAAAGCCATCCTGCTGTCTTCGTCATACCAAGTCAGTACAGTACACTCGCTTGGTAAATGGTCAACGCGGCCTCGGTCGACCATCTCCGGGCCTTCCAAATCCGTTGTTTCGATAAGAGGTGTCGTTTGCGCCCCAAAGACCGCGGGCGCGTTTGCCGCGAGGCGCCGCCGGGGCCGTCCGATACAATCAGCCATCCGCCAATGAAAAATGCCTAGACAAACTAGATGCGATTGTGTATTGTCAGGACGAATTGAAGAAATGGTTAATGGCAAATGGCTGATGGGGAATGGCCGGGACGGTTATTCGATCTTTGACATAGGGAACAATGGGGTTCGGCGTTTAGGGCAGAGCCACGCCAGAGGCGGGCAAGCGCCGTGGCCACAATACGACGGCAAGCGGGGCGCTCGCCCTACAAGCGGATGGGGGCGCCGCGTGGAGGCGCGCGGCCTACAACGCACGGAGCGGCGGCATACGCTCGTCGGACGAGGCATGCCACCCTACAATAATGGAAACGACGGGACGACCGCGACACGGCGTTTCGCTTGGGGACGGGCGACGCAACAGGAGGAGGGGGCGCAGAAAAGGCAGTTTTTGCGAAACGAACCCAACGAGTCCATCGCGAAAGTGCCGATGAAAGCGCCGAAACGACAAGGGGTTGTAAAAATAGAAATTGCGAAAATCGGTTGGGTTCGTCCCCCCTTAAAATGGGTTCGATCTACCCTCGGTTAGAGCACGCCGGCGCGTTCGAGGATGGATTGGAGGACTTTTGGGGCGGAAAATTTGTCCTCGGCGAGTTTGCGGGCGGCGGCGCAGTGAGCGGGGTACTCGGCATTGATGGATTCGATGCCGCGGAGGGCTTCGTCGATGGTGGAGAAGGTGACGAGGCCCCGGCCCGTGGTCAGATGTTGGCTCATGCCGGTTTCCTGGACGAGCGCGGGCCGGCCCGACGCGAGGTAACACACCGTGCGGTCGCTGAGCCAGCCGCTGCGGGTTTTGACGTAGCCGTGTTTGGCGACGCTGAACTCGGCGCGGGATTTCTGGATGTAGGCGCGGAACCCGTCGCGACCGCCGGCGGACTCGTGGGGGTTGGAGAGATGCCAGCCGTTGGTGCGGAGGGCGGCGGAGATCGTTGACCTCCAGTTCACTGATGAGCAGAGCGAGTTCGATGGGCTGGGGCGTTTTCGTGGGCAGCTCGGCGAACCGGAGAAACTCGTCGCTTTTCGGGCCGTACAATTCGTTGTTCCAGACGGCGTACTGTCCGCGCCACTGGCCGATGGTGGTGAAGGTGGGCGCGGTGGTGTCGGTCTGCGCGGGCCAATACTCGAGCGCGACGGGCGGAGCGAAAGTCTGCCATTGGATGCCGCGGAGCGGGATGGGGAAATCGGGCTGGCCGACGTTGAGGCCGACGGTGAAGAAGAGGTTGTGCTTGGGGAGGTCCATGTCCCATTCGTGGGCCCAGATTTGCGTGAAGCCGGGATCGAGATCGAAGTAGGCGCGGCGTTTGGCGCGGCGCAGGAGATCGTCGTTCTTGAGCGCGCCGCAGAGATTGATGAGCAGGGCGCAGTCGCCGCAGAGGGATTTCACCTGACGTTCTTTGAGACCGAAAATTTGCCTGTTGTCGTCATAAAGGACGGCCCAGTTTTCGCCGAGGCCGAATTGTTCGCACTGGGCCTGGAAGGCGTCGACCATGGCCGCGGGGGTGCGAGTCGACTGTTTTTTTGGCGGGCCGAGAACGTCGAGCCAGAAGACGTCGAAACCCATGGCGCGGAGGCCGGCGATGTAATGGAGATTGAGCCATTGCAGGCCGCCGCCATCGCGATAGCCCGCGCCCCATGTGCTGGTGACGATGATCTTATCCATGGGAAAGTATTACTCTTACGCGGGGCCGGTGAACTGGAGTTCGCAGACGCGGGCGTAATGCCCGCCGCGCGCGAGCAGGTCGGCGTGGCGTCCGCGCTCGACGATCTGGCCTTCGTGCATGACGAGCAGCAGGTCCGCCTGACGGACAGTTGATAAACGATGAGCGACAACGAATACAGTGCGGCCTTTGCGGAGGCGGTCGAGAGACCGCAGCACCGCGGCTTCCGTTTCCGCGTCGAGCGCGGTGGTCGGTTCGTCGAGAATGAGGATCGGCGAATTTTTCAGGAAAGCGCGCGCGAGGGCGAGGCGTTGGCGTTGACCGCCCGAGAGGGTGACGCCGCGTTCGCCGATGGGCGAGTCATAGCCTTGCGGCATCGCGCGGATGAAATCGTCGGCCTCGGCTTCGCGGGCGGCTTTGACGATCTCGTTCAGCGAGGCGTCGGGCCGGCCGTAGGCGATGTTGTCGCGGACAGTGGTCGAGAACAGCACGGGCTCCTGCGGCACGACGGCGATCTGGCGGCGGACGGTGCGATATTGGAACTCGCGGATGTCGTGGCCGTCGAGCAGCACGCGTCCCTTCTGCGGATCGTAGAACCGGAGCAACAGGCTCAGGAGCGTGGATTTGCCCACGCCGCTCGGCCCGACCAGCGCGACCATCTGGCCCGGTTGACCTTCGAAGTCGATGCCCTTGAGGACGGGACGGTTCGGATCATAGCCGAACCAGACGTTGTCGAATCGGACGACGCCGGTGGATCGTTCGAGCGCGCGGGCGGTGGGCGCGTCGTGGATCGTGGGATTCGTTTCGAGAATCTCGGTCACGCGGCGGAACGGCGTGAGCGCACCCTGGATCGCGGTGGCGATACCGCTGATGGTACTCATCGGCCCGTACAACATGCCGACGTAAGTGATGAAGACGAGAAGTTCGCCAATGCTGAGCCGGCCGGCGAGGACGCGTTGGCCGCCGATCCAGATCATCGCCACGGTGCCGACGGACGTGATGAGCCCGACGACGAACGAGGACACGACCTGTGTCTTCGTCATTTGGACGTTGGCGTCGACGCTTTGGGCGGCACCTTCGCCGAAGCGGCGGACTTCGTCCTCCTCGCGCGCGAATGCCTGAATGGTGCGGATCGACGAGAGCGCTTCCTGGATCATCGCGCTGACCTTGCTCTCGCGCGTGTGGTATTGCGTCGATACATCCGCGATGAGCCGGTTGTAGTGCTTGATGGTCAACGCCAGCGCGGGCGCGACCGCCAGCGCGAGCAGTGTCAGTACGACATCGAAGCGCAGCATGATGATCACCATGCCGAGCAGCGTAGCCGCCGAAGACACAAGCGGGATCAGGCCGCCATTGAAGATTGTTTGAATCGAGTACGTGTCCCACGTCACGCGGTAGATCGAATCGCCCACCGCGCGGCTGTCGTGGAACACAAGACTCAATTTCTGCAAATGCTCGTACACGCGATAACGAAGCTCTTGCGTCATGCGCAGACCGGCGCGCACGAGATACGTCGTACCCCATGCGCTCAGGCCGCCGCGGACGAGGTGAATTGCCAACAGCGCGAGGCACACGACCAGAAGCGCGGCGGGCTTGTCGTTGGCGAACGAGCCGAGCCAGGCCGGCATCGGCACGGCGCCGAGGATGCTATCCACGATGATTTTCAACGGCCATGGCTGCAACAGGCTCGCGGCGATGCTGAGGATGGTCAGCGCGAGGCCGGCCAGCGCGGGGCGTTGCTGTCCCCGGATCAGCGACCATGCCAGCGGCCAAAGTTTGGGCGTCTCGTTCATTCTGTTGCTACCGCGTCGGCCATGCTGCCAAATCCGTCGCGCGCAAGCAACCGCAGGAGTCCGCGATTGATGTTGCGTATGATGGATGGTCCTTCGAAGATCATGCTTGTCCAGACTTCAGCGAGGCCCGCGCCAACGCCTTGCAGAACATATCGCTACCATGACAAAATGCGGGGGCGCTTGCTATATTATTATAACGATGCCATAGTAGGGCAGGAGTTCGAGCCATGAAGCCCGAAGTTCAGAAACACGTCGAGTACGCGTCAGGTTACCTAGACCTGAGGATGTATGACGATGCGGTCCAGGAGGCCGACTTGGCGCTGGCGCTGTCCCCAAATCTTCCCCAAGCGATCGCGATCAAATCCGCCGCGCTCTGGCAGGCCAACCGGTTGAGCGAAGCCGAACCATTTGTCGCCAAGCTCGCCGAATTGAACCCGCGAGATGCCGGCATCTGGATCAATCTGGCGTACATCCGGCGGCGCACGCAATCGCTCGACGCGGCCGTGGACACGTTGCAACGGGCCTTCGACGCCAATCCGCAGGATGCCCTGGCGCATTACAACATGGCCTGCTACCGCGCTATGCAGCAGCGCCCGCAAGAAGCCATCGAAATGCTGCGAAACGCCCTGCATCTGGATCCGAAATTGAGGGCGCTCGCGAAGGCCGAGCCCGATTTCTCCGAGTTGCGGTTGTCCCCAGCGTTTCAGCAATTGCTGAAAGGTCGTTGACGGTCGCCGTCGCGGTGCCCCGCATCTTTTTCGCCCCGCGCGGTATTTCGCCTTGTCAGCGCCGTCGATTTTTGCGATTCTGAGGCCAGCGAGTTTGGGCAGCGGGCATGGCGTCCCGCCCAATGGAGGAAACTTGGAGGATAAGCTTATGGACAACAACGCAGCTCCGCAGTCAGTCATTTCCAGCGAAGTCGAAATCACCGGCACCATCAAAGGGTCCGGCTCCCTGCGCATCGACGGGAAGCTCGAGGGCGAATTACATTGCACTGGCGACGCCGTCATCGGCAAGTCCGCGCAAATCAAGGGCAACATTGTGGTCAGCTCCGCCTGCATCGAAGGCGCGGTCCATGGCAACATCACCGCCAAAGACCGCATCGAGATGAAATCGACGGCTCGCGTGACGGGCGACATCCGCGCGAAGCGCCTGAGCGTTGAGGACGGCGTGACGTTCGTTGGCCGTTCCGAGGTCAACCCCTCGGGTTCGCCGATCGCCGGCGTGGCGCCGGTTGTGAGCGCCGCGGCTGAGGCAACCGACGATGAGCACGCGGAAGCCGCGACGGTCCGATCGTTTGCGCGGCGCTAACGTGCGCCGTGCCGTTCGCGGCGCGCACCAAGACGGGAGCGAGCGGTGACCAAGAACCGCAAGGTCAACACACTCGATAGCTACGCGACCATTCGCGCCGTCGCGCGCACCAAGCCGTCGCCCGCTCCACAACCGCCCCCACCGGGCGACCACGGTGCACCCGACGAAGCGTCGCGCGACCCCCAGAAACTGGGCGCGCGGATGGCGCGCACCGCTGTTCCCGTCAAACACCAGATCGACTGCTACGAATGCGGGTACAGGTTTCAGGTGCACGGACGCGTGACCACCACACATTGCCCCAAATGCCGCGCGTTGCTCGACCTCGGCGATCACGTCATCGATAACGAGTGGGTCGAGACGATCAAGACCGCGGGGACAATCCGTCTCACTTCGACTGGCGTCCTGAAAAATGGCGATCTCATCGGGGCCGACGTTATCCTGGAAGGGATCATCGAAGGCGGACGGGCGCGCGCGATGCGGACGCTCGAACTTGGCGCGGGCGCGATTTTTTCGGAGAAGGCCGTGTCGGGCCCCGATCTTCGCATCGGGCCGGGGGCGGATTTCAACTTCAAGCAGGACGCGAAATACCACAACGTCGAGGTCCTCGGCACGCTCCACGCCCGACTCGAAGCCACCGGCGTCATTACCGTGAAACCGGGCGGTCTGCTCGAAGGCGAAGTTCATACGGAACACCTCATCGTCGAGGACGGCGGCGGGCTGAAAGCCGAATTGCGCATCGGCCCGAAGGCGGAGCCGGCTCCCGAAAGCGAAGAAGCCGCCTAATCATGGCGCATCTCCGCGTGGTATCCCTGCAGTGAGCGAACGCCGGGACCCGCGTCCCGCATCGCCGTGATCCCGAGCAACGCCACGTTCGCCCGCGGTAGACGCTCAGAACCGGCTTGTCGGCATCGTGAACGGTGGTATCTTGGGAAGTCCTCCGACTGAATGATCGGCGACAGTCGCACGAACCAAGGCATACAGTAAATGTCGATTTGAACGGAGCATCAGGAGGTTAATTGTGGCAAAGATCCCCAAGCGCAATCGAAACTCGTCCAACGGCGGCGGCCACAGAATGCCGGCCCGTTCACCCCGTCCCGCCGACACCTCGGCTGACGGGCAATTGACTCCGCAATTGCTGACCGATCTGCGCCACGCGTTCCAGGCCAAACCGGGTTACAAGCTGGCGATGAATGCGGTGACACAGACGCCCGTCGACGATGTGGCGTTGAACCGCGATGTCGTCACGAACACCGATTTCACCTTCTCGCACTGGCTCGATGACTGGGCGGTCACCCATCAAAAACAATCGGGCCGCTGCTGGATGTTCGCGGGACTGAACCTGCTCCGCGTCGGCGCGATGAAGAAAATGAAGCTCAAGGAGTTCGAATTCAGCCAGAATTACACGCTGTTTTGGGACAAGATCGAGCGCGCGAATTATTTCCTGGAGAAAATCATCGAGACCGCCGCCCGGCCCGTGGACGACCGCGTCGTGGCCTTCCTGCTCGCCGAGCCGCTCAACGACGGCGGCCAGTGGAACATGTTTGTCAACATCGTCCGCAAACATGGGCTTGTGCCGAAAGCTCTCATGCCGGAAACCGAAAGCTCGTCCAACACCTGGCGCATGAACAGCGTTCTTCTGCACAAGCTGCGCGAAGGAGCCAAATCGCTGCGTGAGCTTCGTGCCCGCGGGGCCTCGCTCAAAGAGACTCGCGCCGCCAAGCGCGAGATCCTCAACGTTGTCCACCGCATCCTCTGCATCCACCTCGGAACTCCGCCGACGAGGTTCTCCTGGCAATGGAACGACAAGAACAGGAAATTCCATCGCGCGGGAGAAATGACGCCGCAACAGTTCGCGAGGCAATATCTCACGCTCCCCATCGACGACTACGTCTGTCTGGTACACGACCCGCGGCGGACCAGTCCCTTCAACTGCACTTTCACCGTCCAGCATCTCGGCAACGTCGTCGGGGGCGGCATCGTGCTCTATCTCAACGTCGACATCGGCCTGATGAAGGAACTCACCATGCGCAGCATCGTCAAGGGCGAGCCGGTCTGGATGGGGTGCGACGTTGGCAAGATGATGCGCCGCGACCTGGGGTTGTGGGACAGGAATTTGTTCGATTACGAGGCGGTCTACGACACGGCCTTCCGCTTGGACAAGGCCAGCCGCCTCGTCTATCACCAGACTGCCATGACTCACGCCATGTTGTTCACAGGCGTGGACGTGGTCAATCACCACCCGCGTCGCTGGCGCGTCGAGAACAGTTGGGGCGAGGACAAATGCGGCCGTAAGGGGTTCTTCGTGATGAACGATTCGTGGTTTGACGAATATATGTTCGAGATTGCCACCCGCAAGAGCGCGTTGCCCAAGCCCCTGCAAAAAGCCCTTAAATTGCCGCCCATCGTTTTGCCGCCTTGGGACCCGATGGGTTCGCTGGCACGTTGACGGCGGAGAAGATCGATCATGGACTACGTGAATTTGGGAAAGAGCGGATTGAAGGTGTCGCGGTTGTGTCTGGGGTGCATGAGCTACGGGGTGCCGGAACGGGGTAATCATCTGTGGTCGCTCCCGGAGGAACAAAGCCGGCCATTCATCAAACGGGCGCTCGAAGTCGGCATCAACTTTTTCGACACGGCCAACGTGTACTCGGACGGCACAAGCGAGGAGATTGTCGGCCGCGCGCTTCGCGATTTCGCGAAGCGGGACGAGTTCGTGCTGGCCACGAAAGTCCACGGGAAGATGCGTGACGATCCCAATGGAAAAGGCCTATCGCGCAAGGCGATCCTCAGCGAGATCGACCACAGCCTGCGCCGGCTGGGTATGGAGTACGTCGACCTGTACCAGATTCATCGCTGGGACTACGACGCGCCGATCGAGGAGACGCTCGAGGCGTTGCACGACGTGGTGAAAGCGGGCAAGGCCCGGTACATCGGGGCGTCGTCGATGTTTGCGTGGCAGTTTTGCAAGGCGCTGGATCTGGCCGAACGTCACGGATGGACACGGTTCATCTCGATGCAGAACCATTACAACCTCCTGTATCGCGAAGAAGAACGGGAGATGATGCCGCTCTGCCAGGCGGAAAAAATCGGCGTGATTCCGTGGAGCCCTCTCGCGCGAGGTCGATTGACCCGCCCATGGGAACGGAAAGAGAGCACGCAACGGTCAGGGTCGGACAACTTTGGAAACATTCTTTATGGCAAGACGGAAGCGTCCGACAAGGTGATCGTCGACCGTGTGGCCGAACTCGCAAAAAAACGCGGCGTTCCGCAGGCCCAGATCGCGCTGGCGTGGATGCTCCAGAAACCATTCATCACGTCGCCCATCGTCGGCGCAACGAAATCGCAACATTTGGAGGACGCCGTCGCGGCATTGTCGGTCAAACTGACGGCTGAAGAAGTCGCAACTCTGGAACAGCCCTACGTCCCGCATTCCATCGCCGGCTTCTCGTAACTGCGTCACTACTTGGCGGTGAGTTGTGTGGCGGCACGCGGCGGCGGCTCGGTGCCGGCGCGGATGTCGTACATCTGATAGCCGATGTCGCGGGCGGCGTTGACCGTCTCGGGGTACGGCGTGTCGGCGACATCGACGAACCCGTTCTGGTAATTCTCCCCATCCAGCGTCCGGCCCGTGGTCGGTTCGTCGCGGTACGAGAACCAGTGGCAGCCGACGAAATTGGGATGGCGGAGCGCGTCGCTCACGAAACTCTCGTAGGCGGCGGCGCGCTCCGCCTGATCCTTGACCCTCACCAGCCCTGGGCTAAATTGCCCGCGGTCGGTCGCTCCAAAATGAAATTCGCCGATGATCACCGGCGCATCGACACCGGCGGGCAGACGGAAATCCGCCACCGACCGCCGGTAGATGTTATAGCTGAGCACGTCGCAGTAGTGCGCCGCGATCTCGACGACCTCGGGGTTTACGCCCGCGAACCGGCAGCCGAGATAGAGATGGTGGGGCGCCGTCTCGCGTACCGCTTGGCGGCACAGCTTGAAGTACTCCCGAACCGTGTGCTGATAGAACGCCACCAGATCATCATGCGCGCGCGTCTTGTCGGGCATGTCGCGACTTTCGATCAGGTCGCCCCATGACTTGTAGTGCATGCCCCACGCGGCGTTGAGCTTGTCGATGATCCGATATCTCGCCATCAAATCCGACGCGAGCACCTGTTTGGCGGCCTGATACGCGGGCGAATCGAGCGTCGCCAGCGCCAGCGAAACATCCGTCCCCCAAATGAGTTCGTTGTCGATGAAATAACCGATGCACCACGGGTCGTCCGCGCTCGCCGCGGCCTGGTCGGCCATGCTGGCCCGTAGTTGCGCGCCGAAATTCGGGTCGAACACATCGCGAAAACGTCCCCAGTAGCCCTTGGTTCCTTCCAGCGGTTTGCTCGCGAAATGCACCGCCGCCACGTACGGCGTCCGATCTTCCTTGCACAATCGCGGGTCGGACCAGTTGCCAATGGTGTTGAGGCCCCAACTTCGCAGACGCTCTTGCGTGACCTCGTTAAAACTGCTCCGCCAGTCCGTGCCGTACTTGCGTTTCAGGTTGACGCCCGCGAAATCGAACGTGGACGGCGCCGCATCGAGGTAATGACCCCATTGCGGCTGGCTTCCCGGCGACAGAAATTGCCGGAAATCTTCCTGGCCACCGGGAAAATCCTGGAACCACGCTGCGCGCCCGTCAACCGGCGTCGATTCGCCGGGCCAGATACAATCGATCCCGTTCGAGAAGAACAACCGTCCGTCCGGATCGACCAGCCACCATTTCCCATCATACTTGGCGGTGCGAAAGAACCCCGTTCCCAACAGCAGCGGTCCCCGTTTCCAGCCGCCGTACTTGTCCCACGACCTCGTGCCGCGTTTGGATTCCAGTTCGGTCGTCTCAGCGGAGCGTTTCGCGGTCAATTCCCCGGTCGAGTGGATCTTGTTCGGCCAATCGGCGTGGATGTACTGTCCAAATGTATCAATGAACGGAAACAGCGAGCGCAAGTCCTTGTTTGGTCGCGTAACACTGGTGCTCAACTCGCTCAACCGCACGTCGCCAATCTCAAAACTGAATTTGCCCATCGGTTTCGGGACAAGAATGGCCACCCGCGCAATCGCGCCCGGGTCAATCGTGTCCTCGCCCGGGTCCGGCGGCGGGAACGCGCGCATCCCGAACATCGGCAGCGACGCCAAACTGAAGGTCGACCGTTTGAACCGCACTTCCAGCGTGCCGCGCGCGCCCGGGGCCAGCGTCACCTGGCCCTTGTTGCAATGCAGCGGAGGATCGGCATCGGCGTTTTCGACGCGGCATTCAAGGGTGAGCTCGGCGTCGCCGACGTTGCGGACGTCAAGAAGCAGCCCGTCGTGCTCGGAAAGGTTCCAGCGCCCGTGCGGGGCTTTCAAGACAATGCCCGCCCACGCCGGATCATCTACACCATCCACGCGCAAGGCCATGCCCGAATCTCCTTGCGCAGGAGACACTTCCACGGCACGCATTTCGACGGCGTCGTTGGGTTTCCCGCGTGTGAAGGCGAACAGGACGGATTGGGCATTGACC
Organism: uncultured Verrucomicrobiae bacterium; assembly: GCA_963713705.1. Classification (GTDB taxonomy): domain Bacteria; phylum Verrucomicrobiota; class Verrucomicrobiia; order Palsa-1439; family Palsa-1439; genus Palsa-1439. The sequence goes on along the minus strand of CAVQMY010000036.1, from coordinate 97,745 downwards.
CGGACATTGCTGGCCATCCCCGCCAGCAAACACATCCCGGCGACCGCCATGAGTCTCGCAGTCGCGGGCCGAACTGCGCTTCGTCCCGCCATCCTAAAGCAACCTACGCGAAAATCGTGCCGCGTGCAATGCAACTCGGCGATTTTGTGAAGATTTTTCGGCCGGGCAGGGGATAACTGATAACTAACGGTCGATTTCCGTCCGTTTGGCCATATTCGCGCGCGCACTCCAGCCGGAGACCCCCTCCGATGCACTCGAATTTTACGATTGGAGGCGAAACAACTCGTTTTGGTCGGGTGTCCTGTAGCCGCAGGCTTCAGCCTGCGCACCCTACATGGCGAAGGAAGGTTGATACAGGATACAGCCTTAGTGCCTATCCCAGAACCTCGGCGCGGCGATAGGTGATGATCGCGCAAGCAAAGTGAAGTAGCCCCAAGTAATTGTCCGCTTTCTTCTCCCACCGAATCAGAATGCGGCGAAACCGATTCAGCCAACTGTGGGTCCGCTCGACCACCCAACGGCGCGCTTTGAATCGAGCGTTGCGTTTGAGCGCCTGGGCTTCCTCACCGCGACTGCGGATGTGAACCGTGTAGCCAAACTCCTGCGCCAGTTCCCGTACTTCGTCGTAATCGTATCCTTTGTCCAGACACAATCCTTGCGACTGGCCGCTCCCAACGCCTGGTCGCTCCACCGGAATGCTTTCCAGCGTTTCTCTCACCAGCTTGAAGTCGTTGCGGTTGGCCCCGTCAATGGCCAGTCCGATCGGCACGCCTTGACCCTCCGTCAACAAGCTGCGCTTCACCCCGTCCTTGGCTCGATCCGTGGGGTTGGGGCCGATTTTTTTCCCCGCCCAACGGAGCTTTGCTCATCGCTCCATCCATCGCCTGCCAGCGCCAGTCAATGCCTTTGAGTTCGTCGTATTCCGTCAACCCCTGTTCCCAAAGTTTCGCAAACACCCCGGCGCGCACCCATTGTTGAAAACGCCGATGGGCGGTGGAACTGCTGCAGATGCCCGTCGCGTTAAGCGCGTTCCACTGGCAACCAGTGCGCAACACGAACAGAATTCCGTTCATCGCGTGGCGGTCGGCGACCCGCGGTCGCCCGCCACGCCCCCGCGCGTGTCGCCGCGGCTTGGGCAGGAGTGGCTCGACCTTACTCCACAATTGGTCAGACACGAGCCAACGCTCGTGCGATCTGCTTTTCCCCATAGATGCCTCCTTGGCATCCCCATTATATCATTGCCAGAGGGGTTTTGGGATGGGTTCTTAGGTGGCCTTCTTGCGGAACGGCGAGTGCAGGTTGAAATACACACCACACAACGGACGCGCATCGTCGTTCTGGCTGAGCATGATGGTCACGTGACGGTCCAGCGCAATGCCGTGACGCAGGCCCGGCGCGCGATTCTCGAACGCATTGATCGCCTTCCCCATGAGCGATTGCAGGCTCTTGAGGAATTCGTCCGGCGTCTTCTCGACGCACACGACAAACTTGTCGTAGCTCTTCACCGCCGCCGCGATCTCATGCTGAAAATCTTCGATACCCAGTCCCATGGCGGCACCAGTATTACCACACCCCCGCGCCGCCGCAAGCGCGGCGAGCATCCCGACCGGCATAGCCCCCGACATTCACAGGGAGGTGGAATTGCGCAAGGCCAAGAGCGCCGCAGCGCCGGACAATCTGGCGACGGAACCCGTTGATACTCCTGTGTCGGAACCGCGTTTAACAAATGAACCACGAGTCCCAAAACGACTGCTGTGTCCAAAATCTCGCTGTCACGGCCCGTACCATCTATTCTCAATGACATGAGGCAGAAGAGGACGCCAGATACGACATAGCAAGGTGCTTCTTACTTTCCGCCGACAGGAGCAACGTCCCCTTCTTTCTGCACACCATGAAACGCGCCGCGGTCACTCCAGCTTATGTGATAAAATGGCAGTTTTTCATTTGGCCAATATGTGGGATATCCCTCTTTCTTCCACTCGACGTTCTTCTCCTTGACGTATGAGGGGTTGACCCGCCCACAGGCCCAAGACCGATGGAGTTCGACTGAGAGTGCAGTAAGCATATCGAGGAGCGTTCGCCCCTCGTAGTGCCGCACACAGGGGAACGTCTCGCAATTAGGCTTCGTCCACTTGAGTGGAAGAAAAGGCAGCGCCACGTTCAGGGAAGATGCTGCTACCGCGTCAAGTTGGCAGCCGTAGGATGTGTTCGTCTGCCCGTTTGACAGGAATTCAACTGTGAATTCAGGCAACGGCCGATTCAAGGGAAATGCACCATTCTGCATTGCGTTAGGTGGATAGACCAAGACTGCTCCCGACTCTTCCTTGAATTGGTAACCAGAGAGCGGTCGGACAATCTCACGCAGGATGTCCGCGCAACTTCGTAGAGTCGCGGAAACAGTGACCCTTGGTTCATCAATGGTATCCATTATGGAATTAATGGGAAATGTGCAACCGTGTGCGAGAGAGTCAATCGCCTCTGAGACCGGCACATTGGTGCACTCGAACTGTGGAATTTTGGTATCGAGCAGGTTGTCTCCCGGCCGATCAGCCGAATATGCGCTGCTGTGAAAGCCCCCAAGATTAATGGCAATGGTCAGGAACGGTACGAGACTGCGGCGGATTGGCCTCATGGACATGTATTTCCTCCCGTCACGGCCCGTACCACGGCCTTTCGTCAACGTTTGGAGCAAGGGGGCGCCAAAACACTACGTAGCAGGGGGCTTCAGGATGAGGCCAGGGAGGGGGCTCCTTATGATCTTCGACGAAGTGTTTATTGTTTTTTGCGACCCATTCAGGCCACACACGCGACAAGCTCCATGATTGATGTTCCTCCTTCGAGAGCACCGTCAGAATTGCGATAAGATTCATCCCTTCAAATGTGCGAGTGCGTGGAATCGACCCCAGCTTGGCTGTCGTCTCGCTTACGCGCAGCTGTCCAGTAAACGTAACATTTAAATCTGGCTGCCCCGTATGGAAAAACTCGCCCACGTAGTTCGTTTCCCCTGGCAAGTAGACGGGAGCGCCATTCGTAAGTAATCGGACCGCCAGCGTCCCAAAGTTCGTTTCTCCCGACAGGCGCACGTATCCATAGTAAACGACCGAAAACCGATCGAGCTTCCGTGTCAATGGTGACTTGCTGTCGCCAATTGGTTCCTTGGGCAGCAATAAGATTGTTCCATTCGTCGGTGTGATTGAGTATTCCGGCAGCGAGGCCAGCAGACCCCTTAAGATGTCGCCGATGGTAGCTCCGTTATAGGAGACGTTTACAACAGGTTGAGGAAGTACGTCGATGACGATATTTAGCGGAACCTGGCGAGTAGGCGGAAAGATTTCGGATGGCTACGGCTACAGGTTCGTTGCTGCATGAGAAACTACTCACAACCGTCTGGAGAATCCCTGTTTGCGCGAGACATTGTTGTGATAATGCAAAGCTCGCGTAAACTAGGATCGCTAATGAAACAAGCAGGTGCGCTCTTCGTGGTAATCTGTTGGCTCTCATGTGGAATCCGTTTGTTGTTTGTTTAGTGGCACGGACCGGTCTGTACGATAGTCGCGTCGTTGTCCGAACCTAACGTTGTGATGTTGTTGGTAACACTGGCGCAGTCGGCTGTGATGACCTGTACGTACTGGATATTCCCACCGGCATCCGACAGGGGAACCTCGATGTGATCCTGGGCGGTTCCGTTAGGCTGGATGACACCGGCCCCTGTAGTGCTGCTTGGGGGACTTCCGTTTGGAAACGTCTCTGTTGCGGTGACTCCGGCTATCAGCGCGGGAGGAAATATTGTGCATAGCTGATCGAGAACAGCGTAGTTTACTTGCAAGTTGACAGGGTAATTAGCATTCGGCGACGGAAACGACTTTTGGGGCGGGCCGAACGCCCACGGCTTTCGGACGGTCAGCGTTTGGCTCAGTGTCATCGTTTGGCTATTTTGGAATGTGAGTGTGGCGCCGATCGTCACATCATTGACACCCATGCTCGCATGATTGGCATCAGTCGGGCTAATGACCGTTGGGTTTTCTGTCGGGCTACTGATTTGCACCTTATCGCTGCCCAACGTGGCCGACCAGTTCACTGAGGTCGCTGGCACCGCATTCGTTACGTAGAAAACGCCCGAGCTGGGCGAGCTGTTGCAATACACATAGAGGTTCGTCGGCCCGATAATCTGTGGCAACGCATTATGGAAATCTGTCCACGACAGCGAGTGCATATCGGTGAGGTAGTTGCCGGCCCGAGAGAAGGATTGGACGAAGGCACAGGGGTCGGAATCCTGGGACGAATAAGCGTAATCGCCGGGAACCGAGAACGCGGGCCAGGTGAAATCGTCCTCGTTGATCGTGTACTCCTGCCCACCATTGACCGTCAACAAGTAGCTCACCGACTGTGTGTCGTTGCTCACCGGCGATTGTCCGCGGAACTGCACCTGGCTCAAATCCAACGTCCCGCCTTCCGGCAGCGCGTAACTCACGCCCTCGAATGTGGAGATCACCGTCGTGTTTGCGTCGTACTGTCGGGGTGCGCGAAACGTCAGCCAGCCGGTGTTTCTCTGCCGGCTCAAGGCTCGCAGGTTGTACGAGATGTTCTGGAACGTGCATTGCCCGGTGCCAGGATTGTAGCTTCCCGGCACTTGCACCACGTCCGCTTCCCGGCCCGCTCCATGGACGCAGCTCGGAATGCCGAGCGAGAACGACCGGGCGATAGGGGTGGTTTGGTCAAAGGAGTAGCCGAAGGAGCCGTACGGTGAGTACCAGTTGTTGATCTGGTCGGGATTCAGCGTTGTTAGACATGAGGGCGAGAGCAGGTCAAAATCGACAACGACATCCGTATGAGCACCTCCGGCGGTCGGCGTCTCCCGGACCGTTTCCAGGTTTCGGGCCAGCGCCGTGATCCAACAATTGCTTTGCGGATTCCACTGGAGGTCGAACGGATCGTCCCCCTCGCCGGCCCCAATGACTTCACTTCCGCTCTCCTCGTACGTGACTTCATAGACCTGCGACATCATCGGCGGAATGCTTGGCGGATCGGTCGGGATGCCCGGGCCGCCGACGGTGCCGGTGATCGGCACGCCCAGCGGAATGGCATTGGTTGTCCAGAACGACACGTTGCCGTTCCCATCGACGTTGGTCCCCAACACGGCGGCCACGCCATTGATGGTGACAGTGGTGACGTTCGTTTGGGTCGGTAACCCGGCATCATATAGCGCGCTGACGTAACCACTGACCGTGTTCGACGGCACGGTGGCGAATGCGCCAAACACCGGGTTGGTGATCGCTCCGCTGAATTCTGCCGAGCTGATGATCGTATACACATTGGAACTGGTGTTGCCTGCCGCATCCGAGGCCACCAGAACCAGTTGGTTCGTCCCGCTCTCCAGCGGTACGAGCCCGGCATACTGGTTCTGCCCCACGTTGAGCGAATTGGTCATCACATCTCCTGAAGCGGCGAAGACAATCGCGTTGATTAGAGCATAGTCATTGTCCACGGTTCCTTCTACCCAGATCGAATTCACGTTCGGCAGCAACATCGACGAAGACAGGTTGACCGTCAACAGGTTCGGCGCATTGGTCGCCGTGCTGGTGTTGACCGTCCACGTCTGGCTGGCGGTGTTGGTTACAACCGGCCGCGTTTACCGCAAGGATCGTGACCATGAATGAGTTGGTCGTTGTCGGCACCGGGAAGCGTTCGACAACCAGATTCGTGCCCGCCCGGTCCCAATATGGCTGGCCGTTTATCCAGATCGACAATGGCGCGGTCGTATTCGGAACCAGCGTACCGGGGTCGTACACCGTCGCCGCCAATGTCATGAACGCCTGATTGAGTACCGCGTTACTGGCCGGAGCCGTGATTGCGATCACAGGCGGTGTGCGATCCAGTGTCACCGACTGGCCGAACGTCTGGCTCGCCGGGGTTCCATTGGTATTGGCGTACTGTGCATAGACACCGTACACGCCGTCCCCTTCATCGGGCAGCGTATAGGTGACTACAGCGCCCGTGTTGGTAAACAGGGTCACGTTGGTGGACAGCGTATCCAGCCACACCAGAATGTTGGGGTAGTTGGTGCTTGTGGCCTGAATCGGGATGCTGAGCGTGGTGGTGTACAGGTTGCCGTTGTTGATGATGAACACCGGCGGTGCATTCGACGCATTGGGATTTGTGCCGTTGAGGTAGTCCTCCAGAATGCTGTACCCGTCGCCACTGGGGTCTTCGTTACCAAGGTTGGGATCGAGTGGATCAAGTCCGTAGGTCACGGCCCAGCCGTAGGGAATGCCGCTGTTCAGGGTGTTCGGATTGCCACGTACCACCTGGTAGAAGTTCTGCGTCAGTCCAACGGCGTTGGTGTCGGTCCAACTCGTTTGCTGATCCGTCCCAAACATCCACGCCATGTCTGTCCACGAGGGCGCGGGAGTGAGGCTTCCCTCGCTTTGCACGACATAGATATGGTCGGTGCAGCTTTGCCAGGAGAGAATCATATTGCCGTTGCCGTCTGGAGCCAGAGACACCACGCTGAATGGGGCCGACTCGTTTGTGATCGTGCAGGGAGCGCCACCACCGTCATCCATCGCCATGAAACCGCCGCCCATTGTGAATGTTGGCGTGGACGCCGCCTGTGCCGCTTCGGCTGCGACTTCCGCCGCGATGTTGCTCGAATAGACCGAATAGTAGGTGTTGCTGTCCACCAGAAACGTCTGCAACGTGACGATTGGAGGCGGTATCTGGTCAGGCGTCAGGCCCCACGAGGTTGGATTGTTCGTAGTCGAGACGTACCAAACCCAAAGCCAGTGTTCTGCCGATGCCGCTCCGGGTTGATAGTCGCTCGGAGCCGCGATGGTGGCAACCACGTCCGTCGAGTCTGATGATTCCACTGTCGTCTCGCCTGAAACCACGTTTCTCGTCAAGGTCACCGACGCGAGCGGCACGTTGCTCCAATCCAGGCTGGTGGTAAAATTGGTGGACGTTGGCAACGAGTCGAGGCAGGCCATTTGCGTAAAATCGCACCACAACGGCCAGTCGGTCGAATAGGCTCGCCAATCCCACGGCGAGAACGGCAAATAAATGCTGTAATTCGCGCTCAGCGCCACTTGCGCGAGTTGATTGAGATTCGTGATCATGATGTCCTGCGCCAGCGCGTGCGAAGCCAAACCCACAACGGCGCAAGTCACAATAAGAGCCTTCACCCGCCGCCTGACATCCTCACCTGTCATCCTCATACTCGCCTCTCCTCACTGCCGCGAGCCACAGACCAAAAGGGGCGCGAACTCAACGCCCCTGACTTCAGGCACCGCGAAGCGCCCGCTGCAAGAGAACGCCAAGCCGCGCCCGCGTGGGGCGCGCGCTCGGTCGGTCTTGCAGCCAAAGTTCGCGGTTTTGAAGTCAGACCGTAGCCGAAGCTGATATGGTTTCCGACGTTGTTCAGCGCCGAGCGAAGCGGAGCCCCCACCAGGCGCAGCGTAGCGAGGTGGTGAACAACTCGGCGGCGCACTATAATCAGTGCCGCGGAGGAGATTCCGCCCCGACAGGGAGACAGGCGAGCCGAAGCATTCCCACGAGGAATCCGCGTAGAATCCTGCCCCTGTCGGCGGCACCTGCAGGAACATCTGAGAGAACAACGCCCTGCGAGGGTTCGAATATCAGCTCGATGCCTGACAGGTCCACAGCGGGATGCTCCATCCAGAAAGGAATGGATATGGGCACTTGGGAACAGTTCACGCACTTCGCCGGTTTGGATTGGGCCAGTGATCATCACGACATCGTGGTGATTGATCCGCATGGCCAGATTGTCGCCGAGTTTCGGTTTACGCACACTGCCGAGGGTTGGCAGCGGTTGCGGGAACAATTGAAGGCGTTGCCATCTGTGGCAGTGGCCATCGAGACCAATCAGGGCGCTGCCGTGCAACAGTTGTTGGCCGCCGGGCTGGCCGTTTATCCGGTCAATCCCAAGAGTTCTGCTGCGTACCGCCAGCGGCAGGCTCCCAGCGGTGTCAAGACGGATCAACTGGATGCGTGGAGCTTGGCGGATGCCTTGCGCGTAGACGGCCATGGCTGGCGACGGTTACTGCCCGAAGATCCGCTGGTGAGCGAACTAAGGCAGTTGTGCCGCGACGAGGTGGCATTGATCGAACAGCGCACGGCGCTGGTCAACCAACTCCAAGCCGCCTTGCGGGAGTATTACCCACTGGCGCTCGAAGCCTTTGATGACTGGACGCTGCCAGCCGCCTGGGTGTTTGTGGAAACGTTCCCCACACCGCAAGCGCTAACGGCGGCCGGAAAACGAAAATGGGAGAAGTTTCTGCACACGCACAAGCTCGCCCGCCCCCAAACATACGCCAAACGCTTGGATTGCTTTGCACGAGCCGGGGACTTCTGTGGCGATGTCGCCACTACCGCCGCCAAGAGCTTGCTGGCCGTCAGCCTGGCCAGACTCCTACGCGTGCTGGCCGCTCAACTGACGGCCTATCGGCAACGGATCGAGCAGTTGTTTTCCCAACACCCCGACCATCATCTGTTCGGCTCGCTGCCGGGGGCCGGTCGCACCCTCGCCCCGCGTTTGTTGTCGGAATTCGGCGACCATCGCAGCACCTTCACCACGGCGGTCGCGTTGCAATGCTACGCGGGCACCGCGCCGATCAGCTACCAATCGGGGCAGATCCACCGGGTGCGGCGGCGACTGGCCTGTAACAAATACCTGCGCCATGCGGTTCATCTGTGGGTCGATCACAGCCGCCACTGGTGTCCATGGGCCGCTGCCTATTACCAAGCGCATCGCGCCAAGGGCCAAAGCCACGCCTGTGCGTTACGGTGTCTGGGCCAACGCTGGCTGAAGATCGTATGGAAAATGTGGCAGACCCGCACCCCCTACAACCCTGACTTGCACGGCCGCCACCAACTCGCCCACGGCTCATGGGTCCTGCACCTAACCACCCCACCTACCGACAATCCTGGCGAACAACCCGCATGAAAAACACCTTTCCAAACCAGAGAACATCTACACGAAATCTATTTTTTGTGACGGTTCTCTACATTACTACTCCAAACGTGGCTTGTACGCCGCCCGGTTCTCCCTTGCAAGAACATTTGGTGCCGATTGGAATATCCGCCGTCGTTTTTCCTTCGACGGGACAGAATTTGGATTGACGGGCGTGGTGCGCCACGGCAAACTGATCCCAACGGTTTCACCAAGGAGGGACTGTGATCGAGTCGTGATCAAGTTTCGTTGCCTGAATTGTGGCCAGAAGCTTGCCGTCGTGGATGATGGCATTGGCGGCGTTGTCTCCTGCACGAATTGCGCGGAACGGATCGTCGTGCCCCCGTATTCCATCACGGAATTTTTCTCAGCGGAACCGACCCGGCGCGCGAGTTTTCCTGTCGCCGGCGGTGTGGAATTGATTCGTCCCGCCGCGGGACGCGCTGAGGGCGGGTCCATGGCTTTGCGGATGGCGTTGATTCCGCATCTGGCGCGAATGATGATGAACCGGCTCGTGCAGGCGCTGTTCGCGCAACGCGAGACGCTCATCGACACGCAGGCTGAGGCCACCAAACGCATGGCCGACCTCGAAGAACGGATCGCCAAAGCGCAGGTGACCGTCCAGGACCGGTTCGCCGCGTACGAAAACCGCATCGCCGAGTTGGAGAAGCAGTTGCTGGCCGTCGAGGAGGAGAAACGCGAGTTGATGCGGCAGAATTTCCAGCTCGCCCGGAAAGCGCTCGAAGCCGAAAACGCCTCGTCACAACCCAGCCGCGTGAACCTACGCGACGCTGGGTTTCTGCTGCGCGCGTAACGCCTGCTCGTAACACTGCAGCGCTTCGCCGTAGCGCTCGAGCCGATTGAACACCCCACCCTTGCTCAGGTAGGCCATGGTCATGGAGTTGTCCAGCGCGATGGCGCGGTCGTAGCAGTCAATGGCTTCGTCGAGTGTCCCCAGGCGCTCCAACGCCATTCCCTTCTTGACGAACGCCTCGGCATTCGTCGGGTCGAGCGCGATCACTTCATCAAAGCACGTGAGCGCCGTGTCGGCCTGCTGCAAATTGAGATGCGCCTGCCCCTTGCCGAGTAACAACGCGATGCGAGCGTCGCGCTCGGTTTTCTCGGTCTTGGCGCGCGTCGTGGCCGAATCTGCCTCCGCCGATTCCGCCCGGGCGTCGGCGCTGTCCGTCGGCGATTCGACGGGCTTCTTCGGTGTGCCGTCCTCAAGGCCGTGAGTTGGCTCCGCCGCGCCCTCAAGTTCGTTGATGCGCTGCTCCAGCCGCTCGATGGTGTTCAGGAACCGCGTGGTGGATTGTTCGACGCGATTGAGCGGAACGACTTGTGTTTCACCCGTGCCGAGCGCGGCGGCGTTGAAGCCGGAGCCGAGAGCGTGCGCGGTGAACTGCGCGATCATGGTTTCGGTGCGGCGGTTCATGATCCGCAACAGGAAGACCGCGAAGAACAACATCCCGAAGAAGCCGGCACCCGCGAAGATGCCGACCATGATGAGGGTGAACCGATGCGAGCTTTGCATTACCTCGATCTCGCGTTCGCGCTCGGCGGTGACGGATTGCTCGATGCGGTTGAGGCGCGATTCGACCTCTTCGCTGCTGCGTTTCGCGGCGTCTTCGGCGTCCTCCCGGGCTTGTTGCACGGCGCGGGCGTTGGCGGCGGCGTCCTGTCGCTCTTGCTCGATCTCCCGCATCATGGATTGCTGCTGGTCTTGAATCTGTTGATACGACTGGACAACGTGCTGGGCCCACGCAGCATCGCCTTCGGAAGGCTGGTCCTTGGCGGCCGATGTGGAATTGGTTTCCGTGGCCCCGAACGCGGTCGGGACAGTGGCGCAAAGGCACAGCGCCACGAAAAAAGCGGCGGTTGCCGAGACGAGTCTCGGACTTCTACAATTTCCTCCCATAATTCAGGGCCCCCCAAGGCGAAACCTAGAAGAACCAGGGTTGGAATTCAATGCAAAAATTGGCTGAACAGCCCGCGTTACGGCAGCCCAATAGCGTTCGGCCACGCGGATGCGCTGCCGTTGACAGACGGCGGGCATAAACCTATAGTCGTAATCGTTGTTTTTCTCAACAAGGAGACGACCGACCAGTGCCCGAGATCGCCTACGTCAACGGAGAGTTTCTGCCTCTCGAACGCGCCACCGTTCGTGTGGAGGACCGCGGATTTCAGTTCGCCGACGGCGTGTACGAGGTGGTGCGCACGTATGGTGGCAAGCCGTTCGCGACCAGCGAGCATCTCGCGCGACTTTCCCGCAGCCTCGAAGCGATCGAGCTGAAGAATCCGCTCCGCATCGAGCAGTGGAAATCCATCATCGACGAGGGCATTCACCGGTCCGGCTTTGCCGAGGCGATCGTGTACTTGCAAGTCACGCGCGGTTGCGCGCCCCGTCATCGCGGAATACCGAAAGATGTGGAACCCACGATCGTGATGACCGTGCGCCAGCTGGGTCCGCCGCCAACGAAGGTTCGCGAGAACGGCATCGCGGTCATTACAGTGCCGGAGTTTCGCTGGGGGCGCTGCGATATCAAGAGCATCGCGCTGCTGCCGAGCGTGCTCGCGTATCAGGCGGCGAAGAAGGCGGGCGCGAACGACGCGATTTTCGTCGGTGATGACGACACGGTAAACGAGTCGACCGCCGGCAATGTATTCATCGTCACGGGTGGGCGATTGCGCACGCCTCCGAAGGATGCGCGCATTTTACCGGGTGTCACGCGCGACAAACTTTTGGAGGCCGCCCGCGCCGCTGGGGTGGAAACGGTGGAAGAACGGATAGCCAAATCGGATCTCTACGCCGCGGAGGAGATGTTTCTCACCAGCTCAACGACCGAGGTGGTGCCGGTCGTGACAGTGGATGGAAAACCGATTGGCACGGGGAAAACGTGGCCGGTCTCCACGCGGGTGTTCGAGCAATTCGCGCGGATGTTTATCCGCAAGTAGCGATTACTCGACCGGGTCGGGCAACTTGTCGAGCAGGTAGTTCCTGGCCGGAACCGTCGTGGTCTTGATCTCGCCGTTCTTGTCGGGAGCGGTCGGCGCGATGAAGACGAAGTCCATCAATGTCTTCGTCGCGTGGCCAGTGTCGATGTGCACCGGGACATCCGCAACAGCCATGGCGCGCTCGTCGTCGCGGCGCGTTTGGTCATAGGTCAGGTTGAGGTTCCCGATCTGGTGGTACAGCTTCTCGACACGCAGATCGCGCTCTTCCTTCGCCAACTCGGCGACGTAGCGGCGTGTTTTCAGGTCGCTCAATGCGTTGGCCGCCTTGATGCGGGCTTCGTAGTCGTTTTGGATGATTCGCCCCTGAATCTGGCGAAACGCCTCAATCAAAAGAGAAAAAGCCGAGTCCTGATTTCGCAGTTCTGCGATTGGATCGACAGGTTTGGTTTGGGCCGCCGATTGGGTGACAGCCTGATCCATGGATTCCACGGAGAAAGACGACGTGCCGACCAGCATGGCCAGCGTTAGCCCCAGCGCCAAACCCTTGATTTTCATAGCTGACGGGGTAGATAGCGGGAGGCGTGCCAGCCCTATATGATGGAGGGGCGGAAGTGCCCCACAATCATGGGCTTCCCCCGGCTCTCGGGATGTGATATGAATCACCAGACGGTGGGGCTGACCCTCAACATCCCGTCGAGTACGGGCCGCTCGCAGCCAACGGTTGGGAGCCGACTCGCAGGAACCGTTTTCCTCTCTTTCTTCTTCGGGATGGGACTTGTCTTCTTCGTTCTCCTGTCCCGGGAGCTTGTCAGGCAGGCGCGGACGTACACTTGGAAGACGGTCGATTGCGTCATCGTTTCAAGTTCGGTGCAAGAACTGCCGAACAAATACGGCGTCCAGGTCGAATACGATTACACCTTCGCTGGCCAGCAGTACCGCGGGACCGCCTACACGGTCAGCCGGTTCACGACGGCGGATTATGGCCAAGCGGCCCACATCGTGGATTTGCGTCCAGGCGGGAAGCGGACTACGTGCTTTGTCAATCCGTCCAATCCATCCGAAGCGGTGTTACAGCTCGGCAGTGTGGCGATGGCGCCGTTTCTTCTGATACCACTGCTCTTTATGTTCGTTGGCGGCGGCGGAATCTATGCGACATGGCGGAAGAAATCGCCTGCCGTTAATTCGGCTGCGTCCCGTGGATCGACGGCGAGAGCCGGCCGATGGGTGCTCGTACTGTTCTTTGGCGTCTTCCTCGTCTTGGGGGCAACGTTCACCTATTTCTTCTTCGTTCGTCCAGTGTTGGAAGTTGAACAGGCGCGCCAGTGGCCGGCGATATCGTGTCGGGTGATCTCCAGCCGCGTCCTGAGCCACTCCGGAAGTAAAAACGGCACCACCTACAGTGTGGATATCCTTTACAGCTACACCGTCGAAGGTCGCGATTATCGCTCCAGTCGCTACGATTTCATGGGTGGATCGTCCAGCGGGTACAGCAGCAAGACAGCCGTCGTCGCGCAGTACCGGCCCGGCACGACGGCGAGATGCTACGTCAATCCCGATGACCCGAGCGACGCGGTACTCGAACGCGAGTTCACACCCGCGATGTTGGTTGGGCTGATCCCAGCGGTATTCTTGTTCGTGGGCGTGGGTGGTTTGCTGTGGCTATTCGTGGGCGGCGGTCGCGGGCCGAAGCTGGCACCCAGGCGGGATGGCGATCCGCCGTGGAAGCTTCGTGAAGACTGGGCTTGCGGTCGAATCGTCTCGTCAGGGAAGCCGACAGCAATCGGGGCGTGGATCTTTGCGGGCGTGTGGAATGCGCTGTCACTGCCGGTGTTGGTTGTCCTGGTGAACGAATGGATGAAGTCGCGCAACCAGATGTTGCTGGTGGGGATGTTGTTCCCGGTGATCGGGGTGGGCTTGCTGGTTTGGGCGATGCGGGCGACGGCGCGATGGCTCAAGTTTGGCGATTCCGTGTTTGAGATGAGCGCCGTGCCGGGCGTTGTGGGCGGAGCACTTCAGGGAACCATTCGGCTCAGCCAACCCGTGCGAACGGCGGATGGATTCAGGGTGAAACTGTCGTGCGTGAATCGTATCACCACGGGCGCTGGGAAGAACCGCTCCACTGTCGAGCACGTCCTGTGGACGGAAGACCAGCGAGTCGACTCGGGGATGGGCGACAGGGTCCCGGTGGCCTTCTACGTTCCGCCGGATTGCCGGGAAACTAATGCCGACGATGCGAGCAACGTGGTCATCTGGCACCTGAAGGTAAGCGCGAAGGAGCCCGGCGTCAGTTATGCCTCAAAATTCGAGGTGCCGATGTTCAAGGTGGCACAGACGCCGCAACAGGTGGCTGCGGCGAACACCATTCTTTCGCGCGAGCGGGTCGCAATTGAGAACTACCAGCCGTCGGCCAACTCGCGGATCCGCGTGCAACCCGCCGCTGGTGGCGGCCAGGAGTTTTATTTCCCGGCAATGCGCAATGTCGGCTCCGGGCTGGGGTTAATCGCGGTCTTCGCAATCTGGTCGGCACTATTCTGGCTCCTGATCCATTTGAAAGCCCCAATCCTCTTTCCCATCGTGTGGGGCTTCTTCGATTTGTTGATTTTTGCGGGCGTGCTGCACTTTTTCGCGAGCACGACGCGGGTTGTTGCCGACGCATCGGGCCTGACCATCACCAAAAGAATGACAGGGATTGGACGGACGCAGGTCATTCCCGCCGGTGACGTCGCGGAAATCAAGACGAAGATCGGTATGACAGCGGGGCAAACTGCGTATCAGAATATTACCATCGTACGGCGGGATGGACGCGAAACGGTCGCAGGCAGCGCCATCAAGGATTCGCAGGAAGCGCAGTGGCTGGCCGCAGAGATGATGAAGCGTGTCCACGGACAACGTTGAAGTCCTTCGCATCCAGCGGTTTTCCTCGATGGTTGACAATCGAGTGATGCCTGCTATGATGCGCCTTCCCTAAGAACGGGTCAGACACATGAAACGGACATACCAGCCGTCCAAAATTCGGCGGCAACGAAGATTCGGGTTTTTGAAACGGACGCGCACGAAGAGTGGCCGCGCGATTTTGAGTCGGCGTCGGCGCAAGGGACGCAAGCGCCTTTCGCAGTAGGATGCGGCCCGAGGCGGCGTTTTGGCGGAGGCCGGGTTGCCTGGCAGCAACACATTACCGAAAAGCGAGCGACTCAAGCGTGGTTCGCAGTTTCGGCATGCGTATGAGCACGGGCGCAAGTTTATCGGCAAGCTGGTCGTGCTCTACGTCGTCGACGGTCTGCCCGGGGGACCCGGTGCAGCGGGACAAGCGCCGCGTGCTGTGGGGGTCGTGACGAGCCGCAAGGTTGGCAACGCCGTGACCCGTAATCGCGCGCGGCGGCTCTTGCGCGAGGCGTATCGGCTGAACAAACAGAAGCTCAACGACAATTTACAGATGGTGATG
This sequence comes from uncultured Verrucomicrobiae bacterium, assembly GCA_963713705.1. Taxonomy (GTDB): domain Bacteria; phylum Verrucomicrobiota; class Verrucomicrobiia; order Palsa-1439; family Palsa-1439; genus Palsa-1439. The sequence goes on along the minus strand of CAVQMY010000036.1, from coordinate 82,383 downwards.
GTTGCCCGGAGCGCGATCAGCGGCAAGCGACGGCAAGAGGTGGAGGCGGAATTGCTGCGATTGTTCCGCGCCGCGGGCATCCTCAACGAGACGTGATCAAACGCTTACTCTTATTTCTGCTGCGACTCTATCGCTGGCTGTCGCCGCTGAAGATGCTGTTGCCCGCCCCGCCGCTGACGGGGGGCTGCTGTCGATTTTACCCCACCTGTTCGTGCTATGCCCGCGAGGCGGTCGAGAAACATGGTTCCGTTCGCGGGTTGTGGCTGGCGGTAAAGCGGCTGGGCCGCTGCCATCCATTTCACGACGGCGGGTTTGACCCGGTGCCCGACCGATGATGGACCGAAAAACAATTCTGGTTGTGGTCGGTTGCATCATCGCCCTCATTGCGTCGCAGGCGGTGATCAACAAGATGTATCCGCCGCATCCGAAGCCACCTCGCTCGTTGGTGGCGCCTGTGCCTCCGGCAACGAACGCGGTTCCGCCCCCGGCGCAAGCGCTTGCTCCGGCTCCGCGCCGGGCGGACAAACCATTCCGTCAACGCCACCGGCGCCGCCTGCGCCGGCCCCATCCGAACAGCCGCGAGTGCCCGAACAGATTGTCTCGTTGAGCAACGGATTTGTTCGCGTCGGTTTTACCAGTTGGGGCGGCGGCGTCCGCTCGGTCGAATTGCTTCAACATAAGGGCAACAGCAACGAAGTCGAGATCTTGAACGGTCCGGGATTGGCGCCCGCATTATCCTTGGTCGGCGTGCCGGATGCGGGAAGCAACAGCGTGTTTGCGGTCCAGGCCGTGGACGCGAAGACCGTCCAGTTGCGTAGCGGCAATGGCATCGTCAAGACCTTCACCCTCAGCAACGACTACCTGATGGCGGTCAACATTCAAATGCCGGCCACATTGGCGCCGTCCGGCACGGTCGGCGTGGTGATCGGCACGTCGGCGCCCACCCATCCCCGCGAGATCCCCAACTATCTGGTCGTGGATTGGGAAGGTGAGTCGAAGTTTCGCAACCGCACCCTGCCGCGCGTGGCGGATCGGGTGAAAGCCGGGCAAACCGCACGAGGACATCTCCGCCGGATGGATCGCGGTCAAGAGCCAGTATTTTACGATGGTGTTGTCGCCAACGAGCAACGTGACCGGCGTGACGTACGGGACCGTGGATCTGTCGTCGCCGGGCCAGACACCGGTCGTCCGTGGGTTGACGGCCGCAGCCGACGTGCCCGTAATCCGGGGAGCGGATGGCAGCGTCTCCTGCGCGTTCACCTGGTACGCCGGGCCGAAGGACTACAACCGCCTGGCGGCGTTGGGCAAGCACCAGGAAGAGTTGATGGATTTTGGGACGCCGATGGATTTCTACTCGGGTCTGTTTGGGGTCATGCTGTTGCACAGCCTGAATTTCTTCTACAGACTGATCCCCAATTACGGGGTCGCCATTATCCTCGTGACCATCGCCTTGAAGATCATTTTCTGGCCGATTCAGGCCAAGAGCATCCAGTCGATGAAGGCGATGCAGAAATTCCAGCCGCTGATGACCAAACTGCGGGAGAAATACAAGGACAACCCGCAGAAGCTCAACACGGAGATGATGAAGCTGTACAAGGAGCACAAAATCAACCCGTTTTCCGGCTGTCTGCCCATGCTGGTGCAGTTGCCCGTGCTCATCGCGTTTTACCGCGTGTTGCTCAACGCCATCGCCCTGCGTGGCGCGTCGTTCCTGTGGATCCACGATTTGTCGCAGCCGGATACCATCGCCGTGATCGCGGGTCTGCCGATCAATCCGCTGCCCATCGCCATGACGGCCGGGACGTTTTTCCAGCAGAAATTGACGCCGACGGGCGGCGACCCGCAACAACAGAAGATGATGATGTTCATGCCGGTGATGATGTTGTTCTTCTTCTACAAATTAGCGGCGGGACTGACGCTGTATTACACGTTGCAGCAGGCGCTCTCCGTCCTGCAGCAATGGCGCGGTATGCGCCAGCGGAAGGCGGACGAGGCCGCCGCTGCGACCGCAATTCCGGCTGGAAAAGCCCGATGAATCTTGGTACAACGACTCATACCTTGGCATTCAACGGCGTCGTAGCTTTACCCCGAGTAGAGGAGAAGGCCGAACGCCCACAACACAGGAGCATAGTTATGGAAACTGAAGCACCAACCTCTCCCGCTTCCTCCGTTCCCGCTGGTCCCGCGCTGGATCCCCGCGACACATTGCAAAAAATACTGGATGGTCTCGGTCTCCAGACCAAGGTCGAGGTGTTCAATATCGATGGCGCGACGCTGTTGCATATCGCGACCGTCGAACCCGGCCGACTCATCGGCAAACACGGCCAGACCCTTAGCCAGTTGCAGTTCTTGCTCAACCGCATCCTGCAACGGGGCAATCCCGACACCCCGCGCGTGATCGTCGATTGCGAGCGCTACCGCGAACGCCAGCGCGACGACATCCTCAAGAAGGTCGTCGAAGCCGCCGACAAGGTGCGCCGCTGGGGTGAGGCCGTGACGATCGGGCCGTTCAACGCGTTCGACCGCCGCGTGATTCACCAGCACATGGAGAAGGACCGCGAACTCGAAGCCGTCAGCGAAGGCGAAGGCGACGAAGCCGGCATGAAGAGGATGATCATTCGCGTCCGCGAAAAGCCGAGCACGCCCCAGGCGGCGTGAGGTCGCGTTACTCCTGGCCTGCTAAGATACGCGACCGCAGAAGTTATCTTTGGTTGCCGACCGACCGACTTTGAGATTCGGCCACAAAATGACGTAATGCGCGCAAGTAGCAAAGCGGCAGGGTTATCACCGAGCCAACTACGAACGTAAGTGCCCGGGAAGCAATGCGCCAAAGGGATTCCCTTCGAAATAATCACGAGCATTATTCCCATTTCGACCCCGAGAAGCACGGTGAATAATTGCATCCCTCGGTAATGCCACGAAGAGCCAACGCAGTTCCGCGCCCAACCCTCGAGATTCGAATAGACGTTGTTTTGAAGGACTGATTTCATATGAGTTTCCTTCCGGTTATCGATATCTCAGCAACCGCATCGCATTTAGGATCACGATGACGCTGCTGAACTGGTGGGCGATGGCGCCGCCGATCATGTGTAGGTGGCCGCTGGAAGCGAGCGTGACCATCGTGACGTTGTACACGAGCGCGAAGATCAGCCCCTGTTTGATGATCCACAACGTGTGACGGCTCAAGCCGACCGCGAACGCGATTTTCGAAAGGTCGTCGGCCATGAGCGCGATGTCGGCGGCTTCGTGCGCCACGTCGGTGCCGCTCACGCCCATGGCGATGCCGACATCGGCCACCGCGAGGGCGGGCGCGTCGTTGATGCCGTCGCCAACCATGGCGACGCCGGTGCGGCCCGGTCGCTTTAACGATTCGATGTGTTCCGCTTTCTGTTCGGGAAGCACTTCGGCCATTACTTCGTCGAGGCCCAGTTTGCCGGCAATTTGCATCGCGACCCGCTGGTTGTCGCCGGTGAGCATGACCACCTTTTCCACGCCAAGACCGCGCAGGTCGCGAATCGCTTCGTCGGCTTTGGCGCGGACGGTGTCGGACACGCAAATCGTGCCGCAGACCTTGCCGTCGTGCGCGACGACGACGGTCGTGTGACCTTCGTCGTGATGTTCGTCCATGTGCGCTTGCAGCGCATCGCTCACGGCAACGGATTCGATCGTCCATCAATCCCGTCTGGCCGACAACGAGCTTCTGGCCATTGCGCTCGGCGACGACGCCGCGGCCATGGTGCGCCTGAAATTGGGACGGGTCGGCCGTCGACAGGCCCAACGCCGCGGCCTTGCGCAGGATCGCGCGGGCGACGGGATGCGCGCTCATTTTCTCGGCGACGGCGGCAATGGCGACGAGTTCCCGCTCGCTATGTTCGTCAAAGCGGCTGACGTGCGTGACCTCGGGCTCGCCATGGGTGAGTGTGCCGGTCTTGTCGAACACGATTGTGTGCAGGCGCGCGGTCGCTTCGAGGTATTGTCCGCCTTTGATGAGCACGCCGGCGCGCGCGGCCCGAGCAATGGCGGCCATCATGGCGGTCGGTGTGGCTAGTATCAGCGCGCACGGGCAGGCAACAATCAACACCGTGATCGCCCGCGCCGTGTCGTGTGTGAAAACCAAAACCAATACGGACAGCGTCAGCATCACGGGCACGAGCCAGCCCGCCAGGCGGTCGAGCGAACGTTGGATGGGAGCTTCGCGTTGCTGGGCCTGTTCGACCAATTGCGCGATGCGCGCGAGGGTCGTGTCTTCGCCCACCCGTTGCGCTTCGACGATCAGCGCCCCCGTTTCCGCCAGCGTGCCGACGAACACCTCGTCGCCCTCGCTCTTGTCCACAGGCATGCTCTCGCCGGTCACGGGCGCCTGGTTCACCGACGCCATCCCGCTTTGCACCACGCCGTCCACGGGGACGCGTTCGCCGGCGCGAACAACCACGACGTCACCAACCTGCAACTCGGACGCGGCGACAAGTTCTTCCTTTCCATCGCGCCGCACGCGGGCGTTGGGCGGCACCAGCGACAGCAAACTCCCCAACGAACGCCGGGCGCGCCGCACGGTGTATTCTTCGAGTTGTGCCCCGAGCAACATGATGAAGGCGACCTCGCCCGCGGCCACGAATTCGCCCACGGACGACGCGGCGATGATGGCGATGGCCACGAGCACGTCGGCGTCGAGCCGCTTCGCGAACAATGCCTTGATGGCACGGAGACAAATCGGGTACGCGCCCAGAACCACGGCGATAATCACCATCGCGGTCGAAATGGATGCCGGCACGAGTTTGGTCGCGCCCAGGAGCCAGCCGATGAAAAGCAATGCGCCCGTGCCGATGACTTTGACGAGCGCGAGGCGCGCCGCGCGGTTTTCTTCGGCGTCCCGGTCCTTCGCGGGCATGCGCGCAGTGTATCCCGCGCGTTTGACGGCATCGATCAACAATAGCTCGGCGGTTTGGGCGTCTGACAGGTCAATCGAAGCGGTCTTGGAAACGAAATTGACGGACACTTTTTCCACGCCGGGCAGGGCGGCGAGCGCTTTTTCCACCGCCTTGGCGCAACTCGCGCACGACATGCCGTCGATTTGGAGTTTTACCGTCTTCATCTTCTTTTGATGCGGTAAGCATAGTCCTCATTGCGGAAGAAGTCGAGGTGGGCACGGGAGGGGATTGGTTGCGCGCCTTGCGTGGAGAGGCGCGGCGAGTGTCTGCTCGGCGGCGCCACGAGCGAAGGGAACCCCGGAGAAAATGGCCTCCCGAGCGGCGCGAAAATTGGCCCGCGAATCCCGGAGAAACTCGGCGGCCGAACCACCCAGCGCGCGGAAGGCTTGACGGTGGTCCCACGCCACGACGGCGCTTGCCGCCGCGAACATCGCCGACAACACCAGCCACCAGAACGCACGAGCCGGCCAGAACCGTCGTGTGATTGTTTCGTGGAAGCGCTCACAATGGAATCGCACATGGAATTTTTCGTCGGCGAGGATCTGTTCGCAGACGATCTCGAGCACCGGCGCGCGGCATCCCTCGCGAATGGCGCCGTAGTATTTCAGGGCGATGATCTCCGCCATGAGGAGGACGGAAATCTCTTCATGGAATCCCAGCAGGTGACGGCATCGACGAAAGAGCGAATCGGTCCAATGGCATCGCAGAAGAGGCGCATTCAGTTGATGAAGGACATTGGCCAGGAGGCGGGAGTGCTCCTGCTCTTCGGCTATGAGCAAATCGATGGCGTCTGCGTACGCCGGGTCGTCTATTTTTCGGGCGAGACGGCGGGCGCGGACTTTCAGGCCCGCGCCATTGGAGCTTTCGCCCAACTGAAAACGGGCGAGAGAACGGGCCAGCGGGGCGCGCAGATGCGCGTCGAGATGAATGCCTTCATGCCAGGCAATGCCGCGGCGGTCGAGTTGGTTTTGGCGGAAATAGGCGAGCCAATCGGACGAATTCATGCGGTGTTTCCTTTGTGCGCGCAAAGTAGTTACTTAAAAAAAAGACAGCTCCCTTATTGATGACGATTCACGATGTGCGCCAGCCCATCCAGGTAACGCGTGAACGCGGCCCGGCCGGCAGGAGTCAACGATACCAGGGTGGTGGGTTTGTTGGGGTTACCGGTTTTGCGCAGGCGGATCAGGCCGGCGTCTCCCAGCGCCCGCAGATGGGCCGCCAGATTGCCATCGGTGAGGCGCAGACCGTCGCGGAGTTCGATGAACGACAGCGATTCGTTGGCGGCCAACAGCGACACAATTGCCAGGCGGGCCCTGGTATGGATCGCCGGTAGTAACTTTTCGAACGCCTCGCGATCGGCGGCCAGCTTTATCGGATTGAGTTTGGTGGATTTGTCTGTCATCGACGTGTTACCGCGTCAGGTATTCATTCGGTTGATTGGGAGCCAGCCAGGCGTTCGATCTGCGCCCAGAACGCGCGGGCGCGCGATTCGCGCCGCTCGGCAATGAGCACGGCGACGCCGAAGCCGATGTGGGTCGCTCCGAAACCAATGGCCATGGTCAGAATCGGGTACGTGTGGGGAGTCAGCAAACCAGCGGCACCGAGCACGAAGCAGGTTCCGCCCAGCCAGGCAATGGATCGCGGGGCAAAAAAACTGGTGGCCAGCACACCGCAGCCATACAGCGTGAGCCAGAGTGCCGGCAGCAAATCCGGGCGGCCGACGCGCCAGATCAACACGGTGGCCACCAGCGCGGCGCTGAATGCCGGCAACACGGCCAGCAAGACCGTGCGCGCTTGGCGCGACCAGACGGGCTCGCCCCGTTGACGGGCGCGTCCGAACGTGAGCAGCAGGTGGCTTGCGAAAGCGATTACGAACACGACGCTCCACACGACGACGAAATTGGCGGGGAAGGCGAGAGGGAGAAGATTCAGATGCAGGACGGCGCATCCCACGATGGCCACAACACCGCCCACCAGACCCGAGTAACCCGAAATGTGCTCGTAGCGTTGACTGCGTTCCATCAACGTGCGGATGGTTTCCAGCGTGTGCTCGGCATGTTCCAGTTGCATGACGGATTATCCTTCGTGCTTTGTGACACAAAGAACAAGGAGATTGTTCAAAATTCTGCGCGGGCAACCGGATTACAGGGTCCGGCGGAACAGGAGCGTCGCGGCGGCCATCGTGAGCACGGCGAACCCCAGCAGATAGGCGATGTCGTAGCTGATGGCCAGCAGCCCCGTGTTTTTCAGGATGAGTTCCTTGAAAGCCGTGCACGGCGTAGGTGAACGGATCGATCGCCGTGATCACTTTCATCCAGGCGGGGAACGACTGGGTCGGGTAGACCGCGCCGCTGGGGAAAAACAGCACGGTGTTCAGCACGCCGAAGATGGCGCGCGGCACCAGCGGATCGTTCACGCGCACCATCAGGAGAAACATCATGCTGATCAACGCCAGGGCGGTCGCCATCACCAGCAGCAACATCCGCGCCAGCCGCGCGGCGTTGAAGGGGTCGGGTATTCCGGCGATGAGCGAGCCGCAGGTCACCAGGACCAGCCCGGCGATGACGGCCTTGATCGCGCCCGCGAGATTGAACCCCAGGATCAGTTCGAGTTTCCGAATGGGCGTGACCAGATAGCCTTCGTGCAGCCCGCGCGCCTTGTCGTCGATATAGATGATGCCGCCGCCGATCATGGCGGACACGAAAATCGCCAGCACGATCGTGCCCGGCAACAGGTACTGGATGTACGGCACGTAGGGATAAATCTCGACGATCGACAGCGTCGCGTCCGGGCGTCAGGCGCGGCTGAATCGACTTCGAGTTGTACGGGACGAGCAATTGGTCGAGCGTTCCTTCCAGGGCCGAGGCGGAAAACTGATCGGTGTTGTCCTCGACCAGCGCGATGCGCGGGTTAGCGCCCGGCGAGCACGTCGCGCGAGAAATTCGGCGGAATGTTCAGCACGCCGTTGATTTTGCCGTTGCGCAAATCCCGCAGGGCCGTCGCCTGGTCGGTGTAGGGAACCGTGTCGAACGTGCGCGCGTTGGCGGCGACGGCCTGGAACATTTCCTTCAGTTTGATGGCGGGCACGCCGTGGTCCTGGTCCACGACGCCGACCTTGAGGTTCTTGATCTTGCCGCCGAAGGCGTAGCCGAGCACGACCAATTGCACCAGCGGCATGATCATGGAAACAATGATCAGCGTCGGGCTGCGCCGGAAGCGGCGCAGATCGCGTTCGATGATGGCCCAGATTCGATGCATGGTTATCCTGCGCTGGATACATGAACGGGCTGTTGGCTGGCGGTCGGCGCCTGCAGCGCGTCGCGCAATTGATGGCCGGTGTAATGCACGAACACGTCGTCCAGCGTGGTGCTTTGCACGGAAAGCGAGGTCACGGCCACGCCGGCTTCGCGCGCGGCTTCCATCAACGCGATCGTCGTGCGCGGGCCGTTGTTGGAGGAGATGCGGAAGACATGGTCCTCGCCTTTCACCTCGGCCACTTCCGGCAGGCTGCTTCAAGGTGTTCTGCCCAGTCCGGCGGCGCGTCGGAAAAACTGACTTCCAGGATGTTTTTGCCGGGAATCGAGGCCTTCAATTTCAACGGCGAATCCAGCGCCACCAGTTTGCCGTGGTCCACGATGGCGATGCGGTCGCACAGTTTGTCGGCCTCGTCCATGTAATGGGTCGTGACGAGGATGGTCAGGTCGCGCTCGCTGCTTCAGTCGGGCGAGCATTTCCCAGACGGCGACGCGCGAGACCGGGTCCAGGCCGGTGGTCGGTTCGTCGAGGAAGAAAATCTTCGGCTCATGCACCAGGCCGCGGGCGATTTCCAGCCGGCGCCGCATGCCGCCGGAAAACATTTTCACCGGCTTGTCGGCCCATTGTTCCAGGTCCACCGCCTTCAGCAATTCGCGTGATGGTGCGCCGCCGTTTCTCGCGCGGGAATGCCGTAGAGCTTGGCGAAAATGCTCATGTTCTCCTCCGCGCTCAAATCCAGGTCGGTGGTCATGGCCTGCGGAATGACGCCGATGGACTGGCGCACGCTCGTTGGCGTTGCGGACGATGTCGAAGCCGTTGACGCGCGCCGTGCCGGAAGTGGGCGGCACCAGCGTCGTCAACATGCGGATGAGGGTGGATTTGCCCGCGCCGTTCGGGCCGAGCAGGCCGAACATTTCGCCGTGCTCGACGTTGAAACTCAGCGCGTCCACGGCGCAAAAATCGCCGAAGCGCTTGGTCAGATTTTCAACTTCGACGTCGAACATGGTTCATGGTTTCCCCAGCGGCAGCAGGACGTAAGCGGTCATGCCCACGGCCAGGCTGCGGTCGCCGTTGTCGCAGCGCAGGCGGATTTCAAATGTTTTGATGTCGCGCTTGGTGCGGCTCACGTCGCGCTGCGTGGCGTAATCGGCGTCCACGCCGCGATAAAAAACCGTCCCTTCGCGCGTCGCGCCGGAGGGCAGCCGCACCGTGCATTTGTCGCCGAGATGAATCCGGTCGATGTAAGTTTCCTCCACGTCGGCGCGCACCCAGAGATTGTCGGGATTGATCAGCGTGACGATGGCCTGGCCGGGATTGACGACTTCGCCCTGCAACGCCGCGCGGGTGTCCACGATGCCGTTGATCGGCGCGTGGATTTCGGTGTAGCCCAATTGCACCCCGGCTTTATCCTGCTGGGCGCGGGCCGCCTGGATTTGCCGGTCGAGCGCGTCCACGCGCGCCCTGGCGGCGTCGTAGCCCGTCCGCGCCGCGTCATACTCCTGGGCGGAATCGGCTCCCGTAGCGTACAATTTCTGTTCGCGGTCGTAATTGAGCTGGGCGTTTTCCAGATCGGCTTTGGCCTGGGCCAGCAGCGCGACGGCCTGCTTTTCACTGCTCGCGTAATACGCCACGTCGGCCTGCCGTTCCTGGGGCTGGATCACCGCCAGCAATTCGCCATTGGTGACCGTGTCGCCCTCCTGAACGAACAGGTGCTGCAGTCGCCCCTGGATTTCGGAGCTGACGATCACCTCATCCGTCGTCACGATGCCGGTCAGAACGATGTCGCGAGGATGGTGAGCCGTGGTGTAGTAGAAACCGGCGCCAACGGCGGCCAGAATCACAATGAGGATGAGAATTTTGCGTTTCATATCAGGGATTGGGATGGGTGAACAGGCCGTAGCGGATGAAATCGAGCACTTCCTGCTTGCGTCGTTTCAAATTGGCATCGCTGTAGGCGTCGGCATGGCCGAGCAGTTGCAGGACCTGCGCCGCGGAGAAATAGAAGACGATAAGGGCGACGAGGGAAATCGACATGTGGAAGGGATCGACCCGGCGGAATTCGCCCTCGCGCATTCCGCGGGCGAGCAACCGGTGCAAGGCCCGGCTCCGCGGGGGAAAGTACTTGCGGACCAGTCGCTGCATGGGTTGGCCGCCGGTCGTCATCAATTGATGGAACAACCGGGCCTGGCGATACCGCGCGCTGACGAAGTCGAAATGCAGGTTCACGTAGCGCAACAGGATGGCGCGCGGCGAGCCCGGGGCCGTGAGCACGTCCAACACGGCGCGGTTGAATTCCTGGAGATGATTTTCCACGACGGCTTCGTACAGCCGCTCCTTGCTTTGAAAATAATAATAGAGCAGGGCCTTGTTGACGCCGGCGGCGGCGGCGATGGCGTCCGTGCGCGCCCCGGCCAGGCCGGCTTCCGCGAAGACACGTTCGGCGGCCGCCAGGATCGCTGCCCGCGTTTTATCGCTGCGCGCCTGCGGATGTCTGGGTGAAGGAACGCGGGTCTTCATAATTAACTAACTGGATAGTTAATTATAGTCGCAACATCCGGTGGGGTCAATCTCGACGTGCGGGATGGACCCTCCGCATTTCTTTTCTCGCCACCGGAACCCGAGTCTGGTACCATCTCAACAGGTTCAGGCTGATGTCAGAGGTTGTACCGGAGGACGATCGATCGACATCTACTTTTTCTGCGGATCGTGCGGACAGCACTTGGTGGTCGATGAAGCCGGTGCGGGGCTGGTCATTCCGTGTCCGAACTGCGCCAAGGACGTGACTGTTCCCGGTGAACCCGAGCCGAAGCCGGCGTCTCCTCCACCACCCGCCACGCTGCCTCATACAGAGAAGGAGCACACGGTTGTGCTCAAGTGGGCCCCCCCCGTTCCCGGTCCGAACAAAGAGGGGAAGAGCTGACCTTGCCGCGCCTTGCGGCTTTGGCAATGGATCGAGACGTTGGGAGATAGCCCCAGGGTGTCCACCAATCTGCGGCTAGTCTGATGTCCCATAATTAACGTGACAATGGTGCGTTCCGTGGTATTCTCTGGGTATGTTCAAACCCGCTCGGCCGCTCCACCTCGATTCGACCCAACAGAAACGGCTCCAGTCACTCGTGCGCTCAGGCAAGACATCACAGAAGATTGTCCTGCGGGCGAGCATCATCTTAGCCGCGGCGGCTGGGACACCCAACCATGCCATCGCCCAAGAACTCCACACCAGTCGTCCAACCGTGTTACGCTGGCGCGCTCGGTTTCGCCGCTTCGGTGTGCCGGGTTTGATGAAAGATGCCACGCGCGCCGGACGCAAACCGTCGCTTTCCGCCGAGCGCATCCAAGAGATCGTCGAGGCCACCTTGCACACGACTCCGGCCCAGGCTACACAGTGGAGCGTCCGCACGATGGCCAAGGCGCAAGGGCTTTCCCGCATGACGGTCCAGCGGATCTGGCACGCGCACCGGTTGCAGCCCCACCGGGTGGAGACGTTCAAGCTGTCGCGGGATCCGCACTTTGTCGAGAAGCTGCGGGATATCGTGGGGCTGTATTTGAATCCGCCGGACAAGGCGTTGGTCTTGGCGGTGGACGAGAAGAGCCAGATCCAAGCGTTGGATCGGACGGCACCCTTACTGCCGTTGCGACCGGGGATTCCGGCCCGCCAGACCCATGATTACAAGCGCCACGGCACCACCACGTTGTTCGCCGCGCTGAGCCTGTTGGACGGCAGCGTCATCGGCGAATGTTTACCGCGACATCGGGGGCGCGAGTTCATTCGCTTTCTGGAGCGCATCGACCGCGAGACCCGGCAGGATCTCGACCTGCATCTGATCGTGGACAACTACAGCACGCACAAGACTCCGCAGGTGCAGCGCTGGCTCAAGCGTCACCGGCGCTTTCATCTGCATTTCACCCCGACGAGCAGTTCCTGGCTGAACTTGGTCGAACGATGGTTTGGCGAGATTACGCGGCGACGGATTCGGCGCGGCAGCTTTCGCAGCGTCAACGAACTGATTGCGGCGATCAACGCGTACTTGGAAGAACACAATCGGGAACCCAAGCGGTTCACTTGGACCAAGGATGCAAAAACGATCCTGCGCAAAATCCAGCATTGTAACGAAGCGTTAGGGACAGCACACTAGCTTGACGTTTGGCGGAACCGGGAAGAAACTGACGGAGGGCAAGCCAAGGCAGAGCCTGCCTGCGAAGGAAGCGCGGATGGCCTCGAAGTACAACATCAGAGTCCAATATGCCGCCTGGATGGCCGCGATGACGCTGGCGACGGTGGTGGTGATGACGGCCGTGCATTTATGGCGGGAAGCGGACGAGCAGGACAAGGTGGCGCGGCGGCGCGCCGAGATCGCCGCGCAGACACTGTCCAAGGCGATTGCCCCCGCCGTGGTAAACAGCAACATCCCCGGCATGGCGCAGGCCGTGGAACTGATCAATCCGGACAAGGAGATTCTTTTCTGCCGCATCCTGGACAATAACGATCGCGAAATTTCCCCCAAGTTTCGCCAGGAAAGGCCGGAGTCATTGATCACCGTGCGCGCGCCCATCCGGGACGGGTCGAATGCCGTGGGCGTGGTGGAATTGGGCATGGGAGAGGCATCGGTGAGCGAGGCGGTGATGCGCGCGGTCTTCCTGGACCTGGCGGTGGGAGCGTTGGTGGTGTTGGGCGCGATCGCGGCGTCGTTGGTGGCCTCGGGGCCGGTGCGGGGCGCCTTGAAGGATTTGCTTGAGTTTGTGAAACGCGTGGACGCGGGTGAGTCCCGCGGCGAGCGGCTCGAAAGCGACGTGGCCGAGGTGGACGACGTCGGCAAGCTGCTGAACGATCTCGTGCGCCGCGTGGAAGAGGCGCAGAACACGCTGGCGCGATCGCAGAGACAACTCAAGGCGACGCAAAAGGAGATGGACGAGTACACCTATGTGATCAGCCATGATTTGAAGGAACCGTTGCGGGGGATTGAGGCATTCAGCAAGTTCCTGGTGGACGACTATCGCGACAAGCTCGATGAAGAAGGCCGCCACCGCGTGGATGTGATTCGGAACTCGGCGTTGCGGATGCAGCGGTTGATCAACGACCTCTTGAAATTCTCGCGGCTGGGCCAGCCGAGGAGCCCGTTCGCGCCTGTCGGCCTCAACACGATGCTGATGCATGTGCGTGTGAACCTGCAATACGCGCTCGACGCGAAGAAGGCGGACCTGCGCGTGGACAAATTGCCGACGGTGATGTGCGACGCGACGGCGATGACCGAAGTGTTTCACAACCTGATTTCCAACGCGATCAAGTACAACGACAAACCGCACCCGGTGGTCGAGGTCAGCGGCACGGAAGAAAAGAACCCCCAGACAGGACAGCCCGAGCATGTCATTTATGTGCGTGACAACGGCATGGGGATCAAGGCGGAGTACTTCGAGAAGATCTTCCAGATTTTTCAACGGTTGCAGCGTGACGACGAGGGGACGGGGATTGGATTGACCATCGTCAAGCGCGTGGTAGAGTGGCACGGAGGACGCATCTGGGTGGAGAGTGAGTTTGGCAGCGGGACGACATTTTATTTCACGCTGCCGAAGCGCGAGTTGAAAGAAGCGGCGGATACGGCCGGGACGACAGCCAAAGGGCAAACAGAACTTGCATCAACCGTTTGACATTCTGCTGGTCGAGGACAACCCTGCTGACGTCGAGATCACCATCGAAGCGTTCCGTCGCAGTCACAAGGGCAACCGGGTCTTTGTCTGCCGCGACGGCGAGGAGGCGCTGGATTTTCTGTTTCACCGCGGCAAATTTGCCAGGGCCGGGTCGGCGCCGCGCCCCGACTTGATTCTGCTCGACCTGAACCTGCCGAAGAAGAACGGCACCGAGGTACTGGAGCAGGTCAAGACCAGCCCGCAGATGAAGGACATCCCGGTCGTGGTCCTCACGACGTCCGACCGCGACGAGGACGTTTCCCGGTGTTACAAGGTCGGCGCGAACAGTTATCTCACCAAGCCCGTGCAGTTCGACGATTGTTTGAAACTGGTTGAGGACATCCAGCAATACTGGCTGCACCTCTCGAAACTTCCCCCCAAGGGCACATCGCCCTCGCCCCCATGAGCGCTGAACCCGCCCCGTTGCTCGTGGTCGAAGACAATCCGGTCTACGCGGAGATTCTGCAACGATTGCTGCCGGCGCTGGGCACGGAGATGCGGTTTGTCCCGAAGTGTGTCGACACAGCGGAAAAGGCCATCGAGGAGATTGCGCATACCCACTACGCGTTGGTGATCCTCGATTACAAACTGCCCGGCGCCGACGGGATGAGCGTGCTGGCGCACATTCGCAGCCTGCCAATGCCGCGGCAGCCGGCGGTCATCATGTTGACGGGCATGGGGAACGAGTCCGTGGCCGTTGAAGCCATGAAAGGCGGAGCCAAGGATTACCTGCCGAAAGACAGTTTGGATGTCCCGTCGCTCCTGCGGGCGATCAGCAGCGCCCTCGAACGAAAGCAACTGGAGCTGCAGGTCGCCCGGTTCACGGAAGAATTGCGCGAGAAGAACGCCCAAGTGGAAGCCGACCTGAACATGGCGCGCGAAATTCAGGAGGCATTCTTGCCGGAACGGTATCCGACCTTTCCGAAAAACGCCCTGGCGAAAGAAAGCGCGCTGCATTTTTATCATCGGTACCTTCCGACGGGGGCGGTGGGCGGTGATTTTTTTGATGTGTTGCGGATTTCCGACACGCAGGCCGGCGTGTTCATTTGTGACGTGATGGGGCATGGCGTGCGGGCCGCGCTGGTGACCGCGATGGTGCGCGCGTTGGCCGAGGAGTTGGTTTCGGCAGCGGCGGAACCGGACAAATTTCTGATGGAGATCAACCGCCGACTGCTCGGGATTTTGACGCAGACGCGGCTACCGATGTTTGCGTCGGCATTTTACCTGGTGGTGGATCTGGCGCGGGGAGAATTGCGGTACTCGAGCGCGGGTCATCCGAGCCCGTTGCTAGTGCGGCGAAATAAGGGGACGGTCGAGGCGCTGCGATTTGCCGGAGCAGCCCGGCCCGGCGCTCGGCGTGTTCGAAGAGTCCGTGTACCCGATTGGCCGGTGTCCGGTGGCGGCGCAGGATTTGGCCGTGCTGTTTACGGATGGCTTGTACGAGGTGGAGGGCGCGGAAGGCGACGAATACGGTCAGGAACGGTTGCTGGCGGCGGTGAGCCAGCGGAGCCAGTTGCCCGTGGGGCAGTTGTTCGATGAACTGCTGGCGGACGTCCAGAAGCACGCGGGCAACCGCGGGTTCGTGGACGACGTCTGCCTCGTGGGCGTGGAAGTGGCCCGCGTGGGGTTGATCGGGGGGGATCGCGCCGGGGCGTGACGCGCGTTCTCATGGGCCGGTGACCAATCCCTGGATACTCGTGGACGGGTACAGCGTGTTGCACGCGTGGCCGCGGTTTACGACGCGCAAGTCGCGGCAGATGTCGTTGCAGCAGCGGCGCGAGGCGTTGGTGGTGTTGCTGCGGCAGTACGCGGACCACAGTCGCCGCCGGGTGACGGCGGTGTTTGATGGGTACGCGGCGAAACACAAGCCCGAGGTGGCGGAGCCGAGCCACGGGGTCGAGGTGCTGTTTTCGGACAAGGGCAAGACGGCGGATGATTTGATCGAGAGACTGGTGGGGCAGTCGGAGCATCGGGCCGATATCATGGTGGTGACGTCGGATAATATGGAGCGGCGGACGGTGGAGTCGTTGGGGGCGCAGAGCATGTCGGCGGAGGTTTTTGAGGAGGAAGTGGACGCCGCGCTGCGGGATTTGGCGGGGGAGGTGCGCGCGCACAGTCGGCGTCGGAATATCGGGCATCGGAGGGATGATTGGGGGGCGTAAACGGGGTGGCCGAAGGCAGGGTTGACACGGGTGCGGATATTTGGCTAGGATGCGGGCAGACTTTCCGGAGAATCTCTGGACGGAGGAAGCCACGCTATGAATAAACTTGGTAAAATTGCCCCAATCGTCGTCATCCTGGCCTGCGCTGGATCGTTATTTCTCGCCTTCATGGTGGCCAAGAAAAAGGCGCAGCACATCGCCCAGATAGCATCTCTGAATGGCACATTGACCGCGACCAAGGCCGAGCTCAGCAAGGCCAAGGGGACATTGAAGCAGGCCCAGACGGACTTGACGAAAACCAAGGGGGATTTGGACCAGGCGAATGCGACCCTCGCGACGACCAAGGCGGCGCTCGACCAGAAGACGCAGGAGGCCAGTTCACTGTTGACGCAATTGACGGACGTGACGAATCAGCTGGCGCAGACCAAGGCGGATCTGGCGGCGGCGCAGGCGACGCGAAAAAACATCGAGGCCGGGTTGGACGACGATCGGTATTACGAACGTCAGCAACATCGCGGAGCTTCGCGACAGGATCGTATCCATGGGGGAGGAGAACGAGGTTCTCGGCAAGCAGCTCACTGGCGTTGCATGCGGAGAACGAGCAGTTGAAGACGAGGGTCGAGGAATTGAGCACCACGCCGGTGGGATTACGCGGCCATGTTTCCGTCGTGCAGGGCAAATGGGGTTTTATTGTGATGGATCTTGGCCATTCGCAGCGCGTCCAGCCCAACTCGGAATTTCTGGTGTACCGTGACTCCAAATTCGTCGGTAAAGTACAGGTTGTCTCCGTCGCCGCGAACAACTGTATCGCCCAGATTCTGCCGGATTATCTGAAGCACCCTCCCCAGCCGGGTGACCTTGTGGTACATTAGCCCGGGCAGGCAGTCAATCGATGAAGGCGTTTCGTACCATTCTGCTTCTTGCCGCAATGGCGACAGGCCTAACGCTGGTCGGTGGATGCGCCACGACCAACGACGACAATGTTAGCTCCATCCCGTGGGATCGGCCCCAGCAATGGGAAGGCAGCGGTGCGTTGGGCGGGTTCCAGGGACCCGGCGGCATAGGCCATTAAAGCACTGAGTCGCGGGCCGTCGCGGCTAGACCAACAATTCGGCGATCTGCACCGCGTTCAACGCGGCACCCTTCAACAATTGGTCCCCGCTGACGAACAAATCGATTCCGCGCCCATCATCCCGCGACACATCCTGCCGAATCCGGCCCACGAGACAATCATACATTCCCGACGCGTCGATCGGCATCGGGTACTTTTTGTTGGCGGGGTCGTCCACGACCTGGACACCGGGCGCTTTGGATAGAATCGCACGCGCCTCGGCGGCGGTGATGGGGCGTTCAAACTCGATGTTCACCGCCTCGCTATGGGCGCGGTACACGGGCACGCGAACGCAGGTGGCGCTGATCTTCAGCGTCGGATGGTGCATGATCTTGCGGGATTCGTTGACGAATTTCATCTCTTCCTTGGTGTAGCCGTTGTCGAGGAAGACATCCACATGCGGGAAAAGATTAAACGCAATGCGTTGCGGGAGCGCCTCCGCTTTGACATCGCTTTTGCCGTGCAACAACAAATGGGTTTGTTCCTCGAGTTCCGCCATCGCCTTGGCGCCCGCGCCGCTGGCGGCCTGATAGGTGGAAACGATGATGCGCTTCACGGGATTCGCCTTGTGCAATGGGTAGACGGCGACCAGCATGATCGCGGTCGAGCAATTCGGATTGGCAATGATCCCCTTGTGCTTCTTCGCGTCCTCGGGGTTCACCTCCGGGACCACGAGCGGCACATCGGGTTCCATGCGGAACGCCGACGAGTTGTCGATCACCACCGCGCCCTGTTTGGCGGCGCCGTGGGCAAATTCCTTCGACCGCGATGCGCCCGCGCTGAACAAGGCAAAATCGATGCCCTGGAACACGTCGGCTTTGAGCAGCTCGACACCCACGTCCGCACCTTTGAACTGGAGCTTCTTGCCCACGCTCCGCTCGGACGCGAACAGACGCAAATTCTTCACGGGAAACCCGCGTTTTTCCAAAGTTTGAATCATCTCGACGCCGACCGCGCCGGTCGCGCCGACAACTGCTACGCTATATCCTTGTGCCATGATGTGTTCCTTAATCCCATTCGGGGCGGTGAAGTATACTCATGTTGAGCCCAAGCGCAAGCCTGCCTTGGAGGGTGAAACGGGTGCATCTTGACACTGTCACCGTCAGTTGGGTTGCCAGAGTTCATCCCAGTGGCCATTGGACCGGGCTTCGACCAGCGCGTCCAAGTGCCGCAGCCCGCGGGCTGACCAGAACTGGCCCGAACGCTTGAAGCGGCATTGGCGTTGCCGACAGGCCGACTCGACCGCCCCGCTGCCAATCGGCCAGCCCCGTTGCGCCAACGCGTCGTAGTTCATCCGCTGCGCGTGGCTGGCAAAGTAACGCTGTTGGCGCCGCACAATCTCGCCAGCCGCGCCACGGGGCGGGCGCAACGCGGCCAGTTCCCGCAGCAGCGCGCGCTCCTTGCCGTGGCGCAACTGATGTCGGCGCGGTTCGACCCACGCCGCCGCCTGCGCTTCGTCGCCGCGACTCAGTGCCCGACCCATCTCCCAGAGGTGTTGACTGGCGTGGTAGAAGTCCAGCAACTGCGTCGCACCCGCCCACCGATCCGCCACCACGTTCCAGATCCACGGCGCGCCGTCAGCTACGACCAGCACGTCCCGACTGCGGGCCAGTCCGTGGCGTAGCGCCTCCCAGTGCAGCCGCCGCCCCAGTTCCAGCGGCTCTCCCTGCCAACTGACCACCAGCTTCTGGGCCAGCAGCCCCCGTCCGCCGGCGGTCTGGCCGGCTTGGTCGTGGCGATAGGCCACGCCCGTCTTCAGTTCGTGCCATTCCACACGGGGTTTCTGGGTTCGGGTTCGTCCCCAGCCCGACCCGCGCTGGCGCACCTGCCAGCCGTCGAGCATCAGCACCGTCAACGCGCTGGGCACACGCCGCGACGTGATCTCTGTCGGCACGGTGGCCAACCGTTGTTGGGTGTGGGCTTCGGCCCGCGCCCCGAGCCGTTGCGCCAGGGCGTGCAGCGTGGCATCGTCGGTCGGGCAACCCCACTTGGCGGCGACAGCCGCGGCTTGTTCGTAGGTGCCGGTGGCCGTAACCGTGAAACCGAGGCGGTCTTGGAGTCCCGGACTGATTTGTTGGTGAGCGGACAGTGCCCACTGCTGGCGAATCGGACAGCCCCAGTGGTGCGCGGCCGGGTCGTAGCCGTACCAGACGCTCAGATCAACGACGCCGACGACGGTGCGCAGGTGCATCGTCTTGGCGCGCGCATACCACAGACGGCGTCGGCTGTGGGGGAAAACCCGACCAGTGCGGTCGGCTTGCTCTTGAAGTTTCTGTTGCAGGTGCTGGCGCATCCACTCCTGGCCTTCGGCCAGCACCTCGTCTTCGAGTTCCCGTAGCGAGCGGATGACGGGTTTGTCGGGCTTCATGGTCCTCCCACGGCTGGATGTTTGTTCCGTACGGGTGGGGAACCGTTCACGCCCCCGATTGTAGTGGTAGTGTCAAGATGCACCCGGGTGAAACTCAGCAAGAAACGGGTCGCCGGTCGGCGGGCGTCGGGGTAGTGTCTTGCCAGTTATGGAAGCGACGCTGCCAGAAACCACCATCCGGAGCGAAGCCGAGCCGTTTTCGCAAGCGGCGATGGACTACGCGAGGATCGAACGCGCCCTGCGCTTTCTCAATACGCACTATCTCCGTCGGCCGACGCTCGACGAGATCGCGGCGCACATTCACCTCAGCCCCTTCCATTTCGAGCGACTGTTTCAGCGATGGGCCGGTATCAGCCCGAAGCGGTTTCTTCAGTATCTCACCAAGGAACACGCCAAGGCGATTCTTCAAGATTCAAGAAGTCTTCTGGATGCCGCTTACGGATCAGGTCTTTCCGGCACCGGGCGGTTGCACGATCTATTCGTTTCCTGCGAGGCGATGACACCCGGTGAGTACAAACGTTGCGGAGAGGGCGTGACCATTGAGTATGGATTTCATGCGACACCGTTTGGCGTATGCCTGTTGGCCAAGACCGAGCGCGGCATTTGCGCCCTTCGATTCCTGTCCACATTGTCGAGGCAGGCGGCGCTTCGGGGATTACGCACCGAATGGCCCGCCGCCGGGTTCGTAGAGAACGACAGCAAAACCGGAGAGATTTGCGGGCGGATTTTCAGCGGGGCTGTGAAAAATGTCGGCGCGCCGTTTCATCTGCATCTGCGCGGGACCAATTTCCAGTTGAAGGTGTGGCAGGCGCTGTTGACGATTCCCTGCGGCCAACTGGTGAATTACGGCGATCTGGCGGCGAAGATTGGGTCGCCCGCAGCAAATCGGGCCGTGGGTTCCGCCGTGGGCCGCAATCCCGTCGCCTACCTGATTCCCTGTCACCGCGTGATCCGCAGCCTCGGCGTCATTGGAGACTACCGCTGGGGCCGCGAACGCAAACAAGCTATCATCGGATGGGAAACAGCGCGCGTAGCCAGTTGAGTAACAGATCGGACTCTTAGGGCGGTCTCTAGCTGAACAGGTGCTCGACCTCGATGCCGTCGTCGAGGTCGTCCCAATAGATGGCGATGCCACGTGGTTCGATGTGCCACTTGCGGCGTTGGGCAGGAGTGGCCCGCTGCAGCCAGGGAAAGCGGGAGAGCGGAACGCCGATTTCACGCCCATCGGTTAGTTCGATATAGAGCATGCCATCGCTGAAGCGAGCGGCCTTCGCTGTCCGCGTGGGCGCCTTCGATTTGGATGGTCTAACGGCCAAAGTACTCATGCCACGACTCCAACAACTTGTTCCGGTTCGCTTCGGTCAGTCGCACAATTCGATTCAACTCCGACCGATTATAGCCGTAATTGTACTCCACCGCAACGGGCGAGAGCCAGATTTTGGCCACGTTCTCACCCTTGATCACGTGGACGTGCGGTGGCTCAACTCGATCTGAAGAGTAGAACCGAAACTTATACCCCTCAATGAAGATCGTCGGCATCCGGTTACACGGCCGCTGCGACCAAGTCGCCGACTTCCTTCGTGCCGTAGCCCATTTTGCCGGCGGCGAGGGTCTTGATTTTTTCGCGGACGGTCTTGATGACGGCGGTTTCGATGGCCTGCGGCGGCCTTGGTTTCGCCGAGGAAATCGAGCATCATGCCGCCGGCGCAGATCGCGGCCAGCGGGTTGATGACGCTCTTGCCGGTGTATTTCGGCGCGCTGCCGCCGATGGGCTCGAACATGCTGGTGCCCTGGGGATTGATGTTGCCGCCGGCGGCGATGCCCATGCCGCCCTGGATCATCGCGCCGAGGTCGGTGATGATGTCGCCGAACATGTTGTCGGTCACGATGACATCGAACCACTCGGGATTTTTCACGAACCACATGGTCGTGGCGTCGACGTGGGCGTAATCGCGCTTGACGTCGGGATACTCCTTCTGCGCCGATTTCGTGGAAGGCGCGTTCCCAGAGGTCGAAGGCGTAGGTGAGCACGTTGGTCTTGCCGCACAGGGTGAGCTGGGATTTCTTGCCGGCTTTGACGTCTTCGGGCTTGAGGCCCTTCCACGGCTTGCCGCCGCGGCGTTTGCGGGCCAGCTCGAACGCGTAGCGCAGGCAGCGTTCCACGCCGCGGCGGGTGTTGACGCTTTCCTGCATGGCGATTTCGTGCGGCGTGCCCTTGAACACGAAGCCGCCGCTGCCGGTGTAAAGACCCTCGTTGTTTTCGCGAACGACGACGAAATCGATGTCCTCCGGTCCCTTGTCCTTCAGCGGACAAAATCGCTCGTCGTACAGTTTGACCGGGCGAAGATTGATGTATTGCTCCAGCTCGAAGCGCAGCCGCAGCAGGATGCCTTTCTCCAGGATGCCGGGCTTGACCTCGGGATGGCCGATGGCGCCGAGGAGAACGGCGGGGAACTTGCGCAGTTCGCTCGACCGCGCTGTCCGGCAGCACTTCCTTGGTGCGCAGGTAGCGGTCGCCGCCGAAATCGTAGTGGGTATAGTTGAGTTTGATGCCGAATTTTTTCGACGCGGCGTCGAGCACCTTGATGGCTTCGCGAACGACCTCCGGACCCGTGCCGTCGCCGCCGATAACTGCCACGTTGTAAGATTTCATCGGAATACCTTTCGCCAAAAACCCGGCCTTGTGGGCGGGAGTGGTGATTCTAAGCCCTGCGGAGAGGGTTGCAACCGAATTTTCTCTTCGCCACGCGGGCCGCGCGCCAGTACGATTCGCTGAGAGTTCCAGATGCGTCACTTTGCGATGAAATCGGCAGAATCCAAATTTGGGGCGTGTTGGCTGGCGGCGCTGCTGTTTGTGGCGGCTCTGGTTGTTTACGGCAACAACTGGCACGCCGCGTTCATCCTTGATGATGTTCCCTGGGTTCTCAAGAACCAGAACATCCATTCTCTCTGGCCACTCTGGATGCCGCTCCTGAACACGTCGCGCCCGGTGGTACAATGGAGCCTGGCCCTCAATTATGCGATGGGCGGCCTGAATGTGGTTGGCTATCACCTCGTCAACAACCTGATCCATGCATTGACCGCGCTTGTTTTATTCGGTGTTGTGCGACGGACGTTGCGGACGGAAAAACTCGCTCCGACTTTTGGTGATGCGGCGGACGGGGTGGGGTTCGCCGTGGCCCTGCTCTGGGCGTTGCATCCGCTCGATACGGAAAGCGTGACCTACGTGATTCAACGCTCGGAAAGTCTGGCGGGACTGTTCGCCGTGTTTACCCTGTATTGTGTCATCCGTGGGGCGACGGGGGAACGGGCAATCGCGTGGAATTTTCGGGCCATTCTCTGCTGCGCGCTGGCCGTGGGGTCGAAACCGGCGGTGGTGGTGATTCCCGTGTTTGTGCTGGCGTACGATTGGACATTCCTCGCGGCGACGTGGTCGAAGCTGTGGCACAGACGCTGGCGGCTATACGTCGGGCTGCTGGCCAGCTGGTTGCTGGCCGCCGTCTTCCTCAGCGCCGGCAAACGAGAATGGATGGGGAGCGCGGGCGTGCTATCCGGTAGCCGCGCGATCCCGTGGCTTGATTACGCGAAGTTGCAACCGGGGGTGATTCTCCATTATTTGCGCCTGAGCCTGTGGCCTGACCGCTTGTGCTTGTTGTACGGACGTCCACAACCGCCGACGGAGTTGTTGTTGTGGATCCAGTGCGGGGTGATGGCTGTTTTGTTGATCGTCACGGCGTGGTTGCTGAGTCGAAAGAGCGCGGTGGGATTTCTTGGCGCGTGGTTTTTTGTCGCGTTGGCGCCGACGTCGTCCGTGATTCCGCTGCTGCATCCCGTGTTCGAGCACCGAATGTATCTCCCGCTTATGGCGGCGGTGGTGTTGATCGTGTGCGCGGTGTACGCGGCGACCCGTAACTTCCCGGGACGGGCAAAGCCAGGAAGTGGCTTGACATGGGAACGCTGGTGCTGGCCGCGTTCGCGTTGGGGGCGACCACCATGCGACGCAATATGGATTATCAAACAGAGGTTTCCATTTGGCGAGACACGGCACAAAAGGCGCCGACGAATCCCGATGCGCAATACGGCCTAGGGTTGGCGTTGGCCACGGCGGGACAAATCGATGAGGCGGGCGCGGCGTTTTCCGAGACGTTGCGGTTGAAGCCGGATTTTGCGCAGGCGCAATATGACTGGGGCCTGACGTTGATGAAGGCGGGGCGGGAGACGGAAGCCCTGGACGCATTTCACCGCGGCCATCGAAGATCAATCCACGATTTGCGCAGGCAGCGGACGGGATCGGCGTCGTTCTCTATCACCAGGGCAAATTGGAGGAAGCCATTCAGCGCTTTTTCGAGGCCACGCGTCTCGACCCGGATGATGCCGAGGCCCAACACAACCTGGCCATGGCATTGCACGAGCGACGACAGCGGTCAGGGAACCAGAACTGATCGTGGTTGAGGCCGGCTTCTGCGCACATGGAGCGCGGTCGCGACGAGGAAGCCCGCCAGAGACAAGATGGATATCCACGTTCCCACCCGAAACCCGATCGGCGCGTATTCGATTCGGATATGGTGGTGGCCTTGTGACAGCGGGATGGCCCGTAAAACGTAATTTGCGGGCAAGACATCGTAGGCGTGCTGCGCGCTGCCGTCCAGCGGGCGAGCCCGCCAGCCGGTGCTGTACGCGTCCGTGATCAACAGAATCGCCGGATGCGGGAGATCGGCCTCGACGGTCAGTTGGTTCGCGGAGGAATCGATGAGTGTGACCGTCCCTTTCTCGGCGGAGGATTGCGGCGCGGGATGGGGCTCGGTTTCGAGGATGACTTGTTGGGCCGGATCGAACGACGGGGAGTCCATCGCCTGCAGGATTTCGTCGCGACCCGACATCACGCGGTATTGCTGCAGCAGTTGAAGGCGCGGCATGACCGCGTTCCCCGTGAGAACCCGATCGCCATTCTTGTTGGCGAGAAAGGCGTACCGCCAGCGCAACATCGTATAGAGCGGATGGAATCGCGAGAATTCAACGTATTGGTCGGCTCCCTCCGGAGGTTGCCCCTGGGTGAACGCCATGAATTCGGTGTAGCGTTTGAGCGTAAGCGGCGCGTATCCCCAGACGTCTTCCTTCCCGAGCCACATGGCGATGTTGGGGATTCGTTGGTAGAAGATGCGATAATCACCCGGACGTTGATCGAGAAACGCCTTTAATTTTGGCGATTCCACGAAAGACGAATCGAACGTCGCCAGTGATGTTCTGCCGAAAACGAAGACCTCGGCAATGGCCATGAGCGCCGTCGCGTAGACAACCCATCGGGAAGCTCCGGCGAACAACAGCAGTCCGCCCAGAACAAGCAATTCCGCCGCCGCAACAAACAGACACCGTGAGGCGAATCCCCCGGCCTGCCTTGTGAACGTCGGATCCGCAAAGCTCGTGGCCGGCAAAAACGATTCCTGTGTGGCGTGAACCATCTGCATCGCTCGCGTCCACCAGTTGGCCGGCTCCGGGGCAAGCGCCGCCGACCGAAGTTCCAACCCCCCGCACACAACAATGACGCCGGCGACAAACAAGGCCAGAGCCAACCGTTTGTTCCCTTTTGGATCGCCAAGCAATCGATCCAGGCCGGCTCCAGCCAACATGACCATAAAGAGCGAGGCCTCAATGATAAACTTGGCGTTGGCCCGAAACCGATCAAACCCCGGCGCCCAGCGGTAGAGAAGCTTGAATAGCGGGGTATTTGCACCCAATGCCAGCACCAACAAGATTGCCAATAGCGGAATCAGCCCGTGGCGAAGTTCGCGTTTTCCGCGAATGGCGCCATAAACCGCCAGCGCCAGCCCGCTCACACCGATGAACAGACACATTTCCCACCAGTACCAGCGCCCCCAGTAGGGCAGGTTAATCTCATTGCCGAAAAACCCCGGCGCAAGAAGGGTGAGGAAATTCTCGGGAGCGAACGAAACCATCGAGGCGAAATTGTAGGTGACGCCTCCGCTGCGGATGCTTTCGGAGGCGGATTGAAGACTGGTCAGAAGCTGGACAGCGCCCAACGCAGCAGCTCCGGCATACATCCCCAAGAACCCCAGGAGAACCGCTTTCCGGTTCCGGGAACCGATCAATCCAAACAGCATCAGCAACCCCGCCGCCACGGCCGTATAGAAACACGCCTGGAAATCGCCGGCGAATATCTGCATGGTGATGGCGGCCATGCCGGCCAACATCCAACCCACGGTCCGCGTCCGAATCCACTCCTCGACCGAAGCGAACACGAGAGGCGTCCACGCGATGGCGTACAACAATGACAGGTGCCCGGCGTAGACGTGAAGAAAGTAGGAGCCGGAAAACATGAACAGCGCGCCCGCCACGACTGCGGCAACGGGATGCAGTCCGCGGCGCAGTCCCCACAGGTAGGTAAACAATCCGGCGAGAAAGACGTGGAGCGCGATGCCGAGATTGATGGAACGGGGGAGCGGCAACACCAGATCGAGCCAGTTGGTCGGATACAAGACGGCGGTTTGGGCCCAGCCCAGATACGGCATGCCGCAGAAGACGTGAGGATTCCAAAGAGGCAGATGCCCGTGGCGGAGTTGGTCGGCGGTGAACGCCCGCCAGTAGATGAATTGTGAGGCGAGATCAGTTCCGCTGTCCGACAATACGACGGGCCGGCTGGTGAACAAAACGTCGCCAAACATGCCGATGGTCAGCGCCAGCAGGAATGCGGCTCCGATCCAGCGGGAACGGATCGAGCACCCTGGTTCTTCTGTCGTGGTTGGACGCAAACCGAAGAACAGGATACCTTGCGACGGTGTGCGGGGGAAGTCTCGGATGGCGGCGCCAAAACCGGTTCTTGCGGTTCTCGAACGGGA
This sequence comes from uncultured Verrucomicrobiae bacterium, assembly GCA_963713705.1. GTDB lineage: Bacteria > Verrucomicrobiota > Verrucomicrobiia > Palsa-1439 > Palsa-1439 > Palsa-1439. Next base: position 56,020 of record CAVQMY010000036.1, on the reverse strand, counting down.
GCCGTAAACAAGACGCAATGACACCTGCGCCAGAACGGGCGGCAGCACCGCGCGAACGGCTGGTTGATTTTCTCGGTTTGCGGCGGAGCATTGTCGGCTTGCTGGGGATGGTCGTGTTGGTGGGCATGGGCGAGCACATGGCCGAGCAATTTCTGCCCCTCTACCTGCTGGCGCTCGGCGGCGGTTTCATTTCGATCGGGTTTCTCAACGCGATGGACAACCTGCTGGGGGCGCTGTACTCGTTTCCCGGCGGCTACCTTTCCGACCGGCTTGGGACGAAGCGCGCGCTGTTGGTATTCAACGTCGCGTCGATGGTTGGTTTTCTGATCGTTGTGCTGGTTCCGACGTGGCAGGCGTTTTTGGGCGGCGCGGCGCTGTTTCTATCGTGGACCGCGATCTCGCTGCCCGCGACGATGGGGCTGGTCGCGAAGGTGTTGCCCAAAAACAAACGGGCAATGGGCGTTTCCCTGCACTCGCTCGTGCGGCGCGTGCCGATGGCGCTGGGGCCGGTGGTGGGCGGCGCGTTCATCAAGGCGTGGGGAGTCGAACAGGGCGTGCGGCTGGCCTTTATCGTGGCGCTGGTGATGGCGGTGATCGCGGCGATTTTGCAACAGTTCCTGATTGAAGACGACGCGCCGCACGAGAAAACCGAGGCGGAACACAACCCCTTCCGCATGTGGCGGTACGTGAACGCCGATCTGAAACAGTTGCTGGTCGCGGACATCCTGGTGCGGTTTTGCGAGCAGATTCCGTATGCGTTCGTTGTCGTGTGGGCGGTCGGGACGGCCAGCGCGCCGGGGCCGGTGAGCGCGCTGCAATTCGGCGTGCTGCGCACAGTCGAAATGGCGACAGCCATTCTCATTTATATTCCGGTGGCGTATCTGGCCGATCGCAGCCACAAGAAACCGTTTGTCGTGATGACGTTCGTTTTCTTTACGTTTTTTCCGCTGCTGCTGCTGTACTCACGGTCTTTCGGGATGTTGATCGTGGCGTTTGTGCTGCGCGGGTTGAAAGAATTCGGCGAACCGACCCGCAAAGCGCTGATCATGGATCTCGCCCCCGAGGACCGAAAGGCGGGCGTGTTCGGCCTCTACTATCTGATTCGTGACGTGATCGTGTCGATCGCGGCCTTCGGCGGCGCGTTTCTGTGGCAAGCCAACCCGCGATGGAATCTGCTCTCGGCATTTGCGTTCGGCGCGCTCGGCACGATTTGGTTTGCGCTGCGGGGGCGCGATCTTGGGCGTTCCGCGGAGTGATGCGTCGAGAAACGCAGTTCCGGTTGTGTTGGGGGCGGGCTGAATCTTGACTGATGCGCCCATGTAATCTGAAAACGCAGTCTGGATTTCCCTTAAGGCCGGTCGTGATTGGTGGGATAATTGCATCAGCAACGGCGGTCGCGTGATGTGCACAAGGACAAATCGCGTCGGCTGTTTTCTGGGGATTACACTATGCAAGGATCATCGGATTTGAATCGGCCTATGGAAATGGTAGCGGGTTACACCACGAATTTCCGGCTGGGCTTGATTTCGGTGTTGGCCGGCGGCATTGGCATTGGTGGGGGGCTGATCGCGTATCTGTTGCTCAAATTGATCGGCCTGTTTACCAACCTGTTCTTCTTTGGCCGGTTCTCCGCCGCGGTCACGAGCCCGGCCGGGAACCATCTCGGCCTGTGGGTAATTTTGTTACCGGCGGCCGGTGGGATTGTCGTCGGGCTGATGGCCAAGTACGGCACGTCGAAGATCAAGGGACACGGCATTCCCGAGGCGATGGAAGCGGTGTTGACGAGCCGCAGCCGGATTCACCCGAAGGTCGCGATTCTCAAACCGCTTTCGGTAGCGGTGGCCATCGGCACGGGCGGGCCGTTCGGCGCGGAAGGGCCGATCATCCAGACGGGAGGAGCGGTCGGATCATTGGTCGGCCAATTGTTCAAGATGACCGCCGTTGAGCGTAAGGTGTTGCTGGCTTGCGGCGCCGGGGCGGGAATGTCAGCGACCTTCAATACGCCGATCGCCGGAGTCATACTGGCGATTGAACTGCTACTGTTCGAATTTCGACCGCGTTCGTTCATTCCGCTCGTGGTCGCGAGCACGCTGGCGACGGCCACGCGGTTTGTGGTGATGGGGCGCAATGCGATGTTCGAGATGGGCAGCGTGGATTTCGGAATTCCGTCGAGCCTGTTGTACTACATCCTGCTCGGCGTGGTGTGCGGTTTTGCCGCGGTGGGATTCAGCCGGGCGTTGTATTGGGTCGAAGACCAGTTCGAGCATTTGCCGGTTGATGAACTGTGGTGGCCCGCGATCGGCGGATTGGGGCTGGGTGTCATCGGTTTTTTTATGCCGCGCGTGCTGGGGGTTGGCTACGACACCATCTCCGATATTTTGAACGAACGGCTTGCGCTGAATTTGTTGCTGGGGATCATGGTATTCAAGGCGCTGGCGTTGGTGATATCGCTCGGCTCCGGAACGTCGGGTGGATTGCTGGCGCCGATGTTCATGAGCAGCGCGGCCATGGGGGCCACGTTTGCCGTGGGAATGAATCATCTGATTCCGGGCGCGCACCTGCCGCCGGGGGCGTTTGCCTTGGTGGCCATGGGGGCGGTGTTTGGCGCGGCCGCCAACGCGACGTTCACGTTCATCATTTTCGCCTTCGAGATCACCCGCGACTACAACGTGGTGCTGCCGCTGATGTTGGTCTGTGTCATTGCCAGCGGCATTGCGCGACGGTTTATGCGGGCATCGATCATGACGGAGAAGTTGGCGCGTCGCGGTCTGCGGGTCGATCAGGAATATGAGACAGACGTGTTTCAGCAGGTGACGGTTGGCGAAATCATGGACAAGCAACCGCCGACCGTGTCCTCCGAGATGAAGGTGGCCGAGTTGGCGGACCGCATTGTGCAGGACAAATCGCAGTCACATCGGCGTCAGGCGGCGCTGGTTCTCGACGACACGAATCGGCTGGTCGGAATTATCACGCGAGGGGATGTGCTTCGACTTCTGAAGGATGATCCCACGGGAGAAGTCAGCGTGGGAGAGGCGTGCACGACGACCCTGATCGTGACGCATCCCGACGAGACCGTGGGTGAGGCGATGACGAAACTGCTGGCCAACAACATCGGTCGATTGCCGGTGGTTCGCCGTGAGGCGCCGCACGCGGCAGTTGGTTATCTAGGCCGGGCCGAAGTGATGGCGGCGCGTACGCGTCGGCACGAGGAAGAACACGTGCGCGAGCCGGGCTGGCTCAGCCGCACCGCGTGAGAGCCACGACCATGCGTGACGGAACCTCCTTCGTTTGACAAGTGGTGTTTACTGGATTGCCCGGTTCAAGTCGGCGACCAACGCGTCGATGTCCTGACAACCGCGCGCGCGGGCCGTCTGTTCGATGGAGTGCGCCCCACCGCAACAGAAGTCCACTTTGTGATTGCCGAACACCGCGACCGTTTGCGGCCAACGGTCGGCGACTTCGCGGACGATCATGTCTTTGGTGATATTCTTCGGGGCGGTTTCGGCGGGCGGTTCGGTGTGGCCACAGCAACAACCGTGTTCACGATGGGCGGCGAACTTCTCTTTGATTGTCTGGATGAGACTCATGTTACTTTCTCCTTTGGATTTCTTCGTTTAGAAGTTTGATGAGCGGTTGAGGGTCGACCCCGTGCCGGCGCGCCGCGAACTCGATGGTGACGAAGCGGGGCGGGTTGTGTTGCATGGCCGCCAGACCGCCCAGCCCGCCATGGATCAGCACCGGGCGCATCTCGGGATGGATTTCGAGCAGTTCGGTTATGCGCGTGGTGAGCTTGACGATGGATTTCCGGGTGAACTTCTCGGCCCGTGTGCGCAACGTCATCGCGATGTTCACGGCGAACATCACCAGCGCGGCGAACACCGAGAACCCCGCGATGCCGGACCAGACGTAGCTCCAGGTGGTCTCGAACACCTGGTTCAAGGCCATCGAGAACGCCAGCGTGCTGCCGGCGGCGAGGCACCAAAACGATGCGCGCATGAGTCGATTGCTCCAGAGATTCACACCGTTGAAGATCGGCAACACGCGGTAGCTCACGCCGAAAATCAGCGGGGTGACGAACCCGATGGCCATCGTGTGCCGGGCGGACGCGCTGAGGCGGAACACGTCGGCATGGAACGGGGTCGCGGCGGCGATGAGAAGCCACGCGTAGCCGAGTTTGACGAACCACGCGAAGGTGTTGTCGACGCCCTGGATTTCGATTTTCGTGCGACGGCGGGCGAACACGCCGATGGACCACACGAAGAGCACAATGGCCACGGCTTCCAGCGTCGAAGCGATCCATGCGAGTTGTTCCACCGGATACCGAAAGAAGATGGCCGCGTTCCATGACACAAACGCCACGTTCGCCGCCCACGTTTTCGCGTCACGCAATCCGAGAAAATGGGGCAGGACGCGGAGCGAGAAACCAAAAATCATGTTGGCGATGAATCCAAAGAAGGCGACGTGAATCCACAAGGCGTCCGCCAGGGCGGGAATGCCCACCGACCGCTTCAGGAACATCTGCGACACAATCCAGAAATTCCACACGCCGAGCACGGCGAACCAGGCGACACTTGCCCAAATGAATTTCTCATGGAACTCACGTTTCTGTTGCGAGCGCGCCATCGACCCGCCGAGCAACCACACAAACAATCCAATGGCCGCCAACTCCATGGCCCCCGAGATCAGCAGCGCCATCGCGCCGACCGGGTGCCGCGCCAGCGGCTGCGCGATGACACGGACGAGCACGCCGACCAGCATCAACACGAAGCACCATTTGGCCGCGCCCGCGGGGCGCAAGGGTTGCATTCTTATCCGCGGCACCGCGTGAAATGCCACACCCATGATGAACAGCCCGACCCAGCCGAAGATTTGGGCGTGCCCGTGAATCTGTTTCAGGACGCCGCTGATTTCGTAATACGACTGGGCCAGCGAAATCCGTGTGAGATTGACGACGCCGAGGCCGAATCCAGCCGTCAGGGCCACGAGCAACGCACCGAAGACGAACCGCTTGTACAAATTCTCGCTTGCCAACTCCGTCGCCGCAGCCGTAGCAGGCTTCGCGCTTTCGTCCTGCCATTCCCCGCGCAAGGCGCGATTCAGTTCGTCCACGAATTCGCGCAATGGCACGCGGTGGGCCGCGGCGAAGATGAACAGCGGTTCCGGGGGACCATACTCCCCGCCGCATCCGGCGATTCCGTACTTCTCGAACACCGGCCGGCATTGCGGATACTGCCGGTTGATGTCCGAGACCAGCATCGAGTGATGGATCGGTTCGGTCGGGGTTGATTCTGTCGGCGTCTCGTCGACAACAACGATTCGCCGGGTGATAAACCTCTGTTTCATGCCCCCAACGTACAGTCGATGCCGTCGGGGCGTATTGACGCAGGTCAACTAGAGGGGAAGTTTACTTCTGTTGGGATTTTGGAGTAGCCGGGCCGCTTTTCGGCAGGGAAACCGCTCAGATACTCGCCCCGACGCTATTGACAACCCATCGGGATGACTTTTGTGCTTCCCCTGCGGTTCGTTCGGGGTCGGCGGCGTCCGAGTTTCGCTGACGGGGGACAGACTCGCCGGATCGTATCAGAAATCAATCACCAGCGTCGAGTTTTCCGGCAGCTCAACCAATTACACTCTGACCGTGAACGGGACGGGATTTGGAAGCTTACAGGCCACGTTCCCGTTCAATGGTGACTCGGCGTATTTCCGAATAGCGGACGCCGCGCAGATTGGGATGGGAGCGGAATGGGGCTACACAGGCGATGGTAAGACGCTTACCTATCAATCATGGTCGGACACTCAAATCCAAGTGAGCGGTTTTCGTGGTCAGCCAGGAGACGCCATCACGATGGCTGTATGGAATCCCACTTCCGGTGCCGGGGCGACCTGGGGTGGCAACGTTCCTGGTGGGACCGGAGTGCCGCAAATCACCTCGGTCGCGTTTTCCAGCAGTGGTCAGGCCCTTCAAATCATCGTGAACGGTTCAGGGTTTGGCAACGGGCCAGCGGCGATGCCGTTTATCGGGGATTTGAACTACTTTGCTTTTGGTGACTTCGGGACGCATTGTGGCAGTGGGTCGTCTCTTTTTAGCGCTGGCTTTGGCGGCTGGGGCGTCGTCTCCGCAAGTTCGATAACCATGGACTATCAACTTTGGTCCGACAGTGAGATTGTAATCAGTGGGTTTGCAGGCTCGTATGGTCAGAGCTGTCCCACATTGCAGGTCGGAGATCCCGTTGTCATTAACGTGTGGAGCACCACTGACACGAATACGGCCGGAACTCAGACGGCGTGGGGCGGCTTTGTGGTGACGAACTCCCCCGTCGATAGCGTCGGCGACGGCATTCCGGATTGGTGGCGAGAGGCGTATTTTGGCGGCGGCGGCACCAACACCAACAGTGTCTCCTGCGCAGCCTGTGACGCTGATGGCACGGGGCAGAACAACCTATTCAAGTATGTGGCGGGATTGAACCCGACCAATCCGGCTTCGGTGTTCGTGCTCAATATCGCCAGCGCCACGAATCAGCCTTCACAGAACGACCTGTTCTTCACCCCGCTTGCCTTGGGTCGCACGTACACGCCCGAGTTCAGCACCAATTTGGTGGGTGGTGTCTGGCTGCCGCTCACGACGTATACGGGTCTCTTGACGAATGGCAATCAGGTCACGATTACCGACACGAATCCGATTCCGCCGCAGGAGTTCTACCGCATCGGCATTTCGCTGCCGTAGGAGGGGTGGCTGTCGCGGGATGGGTGTTCCGGGGTCGGAATGGCGCACTTTGGAGCTGTTCGAGAAGCTTGACGTCAATTGGATCGGAAAGGGAGGCCGCGATCAAATCTTCTCGTCGCCCCGGGCGACGGCTTCGAGGCGTTTGCGATTTTGGATGCGGATGAGGCGACCGCGATAGGTGAGGATGTGATGATGGGCCAGGCGGGCGAGGAGTCGCGAGAAGGTCTCCTTCGTGGTGCCGAGCATTTGGGCGATGGTCGTCTTGCTAATGGTCATTTTGATGGGGTTGCCAGGCGCCACCGGCAGACTGAGGACGTAGCTGGCGAAGCGCGCGGGAACTTCCTTGAGCGTGAGATCGGTAAGCGCGTTACGCATCTGTGAAAGCGATTTGACGAGCGTCCCGATGATCTTGAAACCCAGGTGCGGGTCGCGGAGGAGGAGTTGTTTGAAACCGTTTTTTTCGACGGACACAATCGTGCTCGGACCGAGAGTCTCAGCCGTGGCGGGGTAGGCGTCCATGAACATGGCCGCCTCGGCGAATGATTCACCGGTTTCGACGACATGCAGCACCCGCTCACGGCCATCCGGACCGACGCGGAAAACCTTCACGGCACCACTGGCGACGAGGAAAAAGCCTCGCGATGGATGGCCCTCGGTAAACACAATCTGGCCCTTACGATAATCGTTACGGAGCGCCAACTGCTGCATGGCCTGCAACTCGTGCTCGTCCAAGTCGGAAAACAAATGGCAACTGCGGAGTAAATGGGTCAGGTCCATCGCCCGGTTCGGCAGTATCTATCACGCGGCAGACAAGATTGTCGAGCCATCGCGTGAAGGACAGTCCAGGAGTGCGGCGCTTCATACTGGCGACGGCACAGCAGAGAGCGGTCAAAGGGATTTTTGCGCAGAGACAATCGCTGCGGGTGGGGCTATTTTCGGGGTTTCTCGGAGTTGTAGACGACGCCGATGGCGGCGCGCCAGCGGTCGAGGGCTTTCATGTTGCCGAGCGAATCATCCCAATTCATGGCGGGCGACTGGCGGTTCTCGATGTGCGCGGCGACGTGGTCGGCTTCGATGGCATAGATGGGCTGGGGCGAGTCGATGACAATTTCCTGTGGTGATTTGCCCTTGCGCTCCAGGAAGATCGTGGCTTTGCCGCCCTCGCGGGCCGGTCCCCACGGCTGCGAGACGAAGATGTTTCCTTCGGACCCGAAAATGCGCAGGGCACTGTCCTGTTGCACCTGGATGCTCGTGGCGAGCGCGGCGAGGATATGACCCGGGAATTTCAATGAGGCAACGGCCCAGAGATCGACCCCCGTGGTGGCGAGGTGGCCGCAACCATTGACCTCGGTCGGCTCGGCGAAGGGTTCACCCATGGCAACGCCGGCGATGAGGCGGGACATGGACACGGGGTAACAGCCGACGTCGAGAATGCCGCCACCGCCCAGTTCGTTGCTGAACAGGCGCTGGTTGGGATCGAACTCGCGATGAAAGCCAAACGACGCCTGGATGACGCGGACTTCGCCGATGGATTTTGCCCGGAGGAGTTCGACGAGCTTGAGCGTTTGCGGGTGACACCGGTACATGAACGCTTCGAGAAGGAACACCTTGCGGCGGCGCACGGCGTCGATGACGGTCAGGGCCTCGGCGTGATTGAGCGTGAGCGGTTTTTCGCAGAGGATGTGTTTGCCGGCTTTGGCGGCCTTGATGCACCACTCGGCGTGCATGGGGTGCGGCGTGGCGATGTAGACGGCTTGCACGGTCGGATCGGCGAGCAGCGCGTCGTAGGAGCCATGGCATCGCGGCACGCCGAACTCGGCGCCGAATCGGTCGGCGCTGATTTGGGAGCGGCTGCCGACGGCGGCGAGTTTGCCGGTATTGGATTGCGGAAGATTTTTCGCGAACAGGCCCGCGATGCGGCCGGTGCCGAGGATGCCCCAGGAAAGTGAGTTCATGTCGGGAAAGTCGTAGGGTGGATTGTGGCGGGCGGCAAGGAAAAAGAGAGCCACGGATGAACACGGATGGGCACCACCCTTCGACTGCGCTCAGGGCAGGCTCCGGGCGTGAAGGGTGCGTTCGAGTTGCCGCAAATCGGCCGGGAGCGGCGCGGACCATTTCACGCGTTGGCCGCTGACCGGATGGGCGATTTCCAATTCCTCCGCATGCAACGCCTGACGTTCACACTCGATCGGCACGACGGCGCGGTCACGTTTCGACGGGTGATACAACGGATGATACGTGCGGTCGCCGATGAGGGGCAGCCCTTCGTGGGCGGCCTGTGCGCGAATCTGGTGGGTGCGTCCCGTTTCGAGGTGGAAGCGCATCTTGGAAACGACGCGACCGGTTGTGCGGAGGGCAAATTCGTCGAGCACTTCGTAATGCGTGACCGATTCCAGCGCGTCCGCTCCGCCCGGCTGGGAGGAGACGTGCTGCCGCAACGCTTCCTCGTCGAAACGCAACCAATGCCGCCACGTGCCGCGCGGCGTCCGGGGCCGTCCGTCCACGAACGCGACGTATTGGCGGGAGGCGGTGTGGGCGGAGAACTGTTCGATGAGGGCGGCGCGCGCGGGCGGGTTCATCGCCAGACAGAGGAGGCCCGTGGTGAACTGATCGAGGCGGTGGACCGGCAAGGGTGTTAACTGGCGAAAGGCGGCCGGCAATCGGCGTTCGGCGGTGGGGTGGCCCAGGCCGGGCAACTTGCCCGCCAGGAAGTCCGTGAGAATACTCAGGGCCGACAGGTCGGTGATCGGGGCCGGCACGGAGAGCAACCCGGCGCCTTTGTTGACGATCGCCAGGGACGAGTCGAGGTACAGCAAGCTCAGGCGGGGATGAATCGGCCATTCCACGTCGAGCACCAGCGCGGCGAGACGGCGTCCCTGCAGTTCCGGCGTTCCGGGCGGATTGGGCAACAGATGGTTGGGTTTGCGGATGACCGTGCCCGCGACGCTGACGCGTCCGGCGAGGATCCATTCCTTGGCGCGTTTGCGAGGCGTGTCGGGAAACTTCTCCAGCACCAGGTCCAGCAGCGTTCGGGAATTCGGGTGTTTGGGGGTCGAGCGGTCGTCGGCCGGTGTCTTCATCGCTGGGGAGTGCTTATAGCTCTGTCTGGAAGGGGTTGTCGAGGATGGAGCCTCCTTCGCGGAAGCTTCCGCTTTCGCTCGGGGAGCTATGGCGGACAAGTGCACACGAATGGGGCACGGGGATAGACAAGGTGGCGCCCTCATGATATATAGCCTGTCGATATATCATGCGCACGAAACCGGGCCATCCCAATCGGGAGTTGGTGCATGGGAACGCCGAGACACTGGTGTTGGCCGTGCTCGCTGGGAAGGAGTGCCATGGTTATCAGATTCGCAAGGAGTTGGCGCGGGGCTCGCACGATTATTTCCAGTTTACGTTTGGGAGCCTGTATCCATTATTGCGGCGGTTGGAGGGGCGCGGTTTGGTGAGGGCGCGGTGGGTCAGGGTCGGGAGGGTGCGGGAACGAAAGAATTACCAGATCACGCCCAAGGGGCTGGCGGCGCTGCACGACGACGAACGAAGATGGCATCAGTTCTGTCGGGCGATGGCGCTGGTGCTGAGATCCTGCCGGCGGTAGCCCCGATATACAGACTATCGATATATCATGGCATTGGCGGGGGCTATTCACCACGACGCGCGCGAGGAGGCCGGAGGGGCGGGTGCTGGCATGATATGAAGTCTATCGATACATCATGGCAGGGCAAGCAGCCGAATCCTTTCAACACCCCTACCGAAAACTGAGATGTATTCACTGCGAAGAGCACCCACCATCGCTAAAGCTATGGCGGGCGGGCGCTGGCATGATATGAAGTCTATCGATACATCATGGTATGGCGGCGGAGGTTGGGGGACGCCAAGTGATGGAGGGACAGAATTTAGGACACAGGGGGAAGGCGGAAGGGCGGATTTTTGCGACCTCAAATACTACGTGGTCGCGTCTCGGCGGCCAGTGCCGCCTTCGGCTCCACGCAGCCCCGAAAAGAATTCGGGGCAGGTAGCCGAGTAGGCAAGGGGCTGGGTCGGCGGGGGTGATCCGGCAGAGCGTCAGCGAAGTCGGATCTGGAGATTGGAAGGCGGTGAACCCGTCTACACTGTTGTCAAAAATTCAGAAATTCAGAATTTCAGACAGCATGGGAGGAGCGGTATGGATAGGAACTGGTGAGGATGTGTGAAGCACGAAGTAGAGGCCAAGAACCAGAAGGCGGGAAACAGGAAGAGAAAGGCGGAGACGGTTGAGGCTAGATGGCGGGCAGGGAGGCGGGGAGGCGGCAGACAGGTTTTCTCACGCAGCCCCGAAAAGAATTCGGGGTAAAGAATCGGGGTAAACTGCGACGCGCGGCGCTGACGTTCTTTCAGGGGTGTTAAATTTTTAGCATACCACCCTTCGACTGCGCTCAGGGCAGGCGGGTGACGCGTTTGGGAGTTATGGATAGCACTATCCATAACTTTTTACCGGTGGCGCTGCGCGGGATTATAGGATTTAGGAATTGAGGAGCACGAACGTGGTAGATCGGAGTTCACCGTTGAAGGCGCGCGGGGGTGATCCGGCAGGGCGTCAGCGGGGGCGGGTCTGTAAATTTGGAAGGCGGTGACCCTTCACCACGGATAAGCAGGGATGTTCACCACGAAGGCACGAAGAGCACGAAGAGGAGACGGATTTCTCACGCAGAGAGCACAGAGAGCGCAGAGTTTCGGGTCTTCTTGTTGCATCGTTGAGGGGGACGATGCGACACGAGGGTCGTCCTCTTTCGGCGATGATAGCCGAGTAGGCAAGGGGCTGGGTCGGTCCACCTTCGCGTAAAGCTTCGGCGGACACGCGGGGGTGACCCGGCAGAGCGTCAGCGAAGTCGGATCTGTAAATTGTAAGGCGGTGAGCCCGTCGACGTCGACGGAAAGCGGTGAGGCTGGAGACAGACTGTTCAGGCGTTTGGACGATTGACGCGGAGCAGTTGGCCATCAAGAGCGGGCGTATTCTCTACCGCTTCATGGATGCGCTGCGCCAAGGCGGCATAGTTCAAATCCTGCGTGCAAACAACAATTCCCGCGTGATGACCGGATGTGGAATTGTGAAGCTTTATGAAGTCGAGTCGATTGAGCGTCAACACGATGCGGTCTTGCTCCGTCGCGAACTTCAGGACTTCAGGGTTCCGTCCGCCGGTGCTCGTCAATCTTGCGCGCGAGCCATTTATCGTGGCGGGAGAGGTCGGAGGCTTCGTCGCCGACGACTTTGCCGAGCCAGTCGCGGATGAGGGGGCTGTTGACGTTGTCGTTGTAGACCCAGCCTTCGTTGCCGGTGTTGTAGGGCGGGTCGATGTAGATGCATTTGACCTGGCCCGCGTAGTAGGGCAGCAGGGCCTTGAGCGCGACGAGGTTGTCGCCCTGGACGATGAGATTGCCGCTGCCGGGGTCGCCGACGGAGAGATCGGGCACGTCCTGGAGCAGGTGGAACAGGACTTTGAGGTGGTGATTCACCACGGCGTCCTTGCCGATCCAGTTCAGCGTGGGCATACGGTAAGTCTACAGGCGGCTGGTTTGCGAGGCAAGACACTATGAGGGCCGCGTCTCGCCGTTCGCCCCTGTGGCGTGGGGTGGAATCGGTGGGCGTTTCGTCGGTTCGGCTTGGGGGAGGGCGGGGGGTCCGGGGCGAAGACGAAGAGAGAAGAGGTGAATCCGCCTGAGGCGGACAAGGCGCGGGCGGCGGGGCGTGGGGGGACTTGTCTGACGCGAGGGCGAGTCAGGCGACACGCGGGGCGCCCCGATGTAGAAATCGGGGCAGGCGTGTGCTCCCCGGTGCTGTACCGGGGGCGAGTTCGTGAGGGGGCTTGTCTGACGCGAGGGCGCGTCAGGCGCACCCTTCGGCGAGGCTCAGGGCAGGTGCGGGGCGCCCCGATGTAGAAATCGGGGCAGGCGTGTGCTCCCCGGTGCTCGGGATAAATGGGTTGGGTGGCGGGGCGAGTTTAGGGCTGGTTAGGTCGTGGCCGGGGCTGGTCGGGGGGCGTTGGTGTCGGGGGACAGGGCGGTTGCGGGGCTTGTTTTTGCTGGGGTGCGGGGTCGTTGTGCGGTGGTTGGGGATGGGCGAAGGGCGCGGTCGATGGTGCTGACGATCTCGGGGATGTTGAACGGTTTGCCGACGTAGGCAAATGCGCCGAGTCGGAGGGCTTCCTCGGGTGTGCAGCGCTCGGAATAGCCGGTCATGACGATGATGGGGATGTCGGGGAAGACTTTTTTGGCGGCGGTCATGAACTGGACGCCGTCGATGCCCGGCATGGCGAGGTCGGTGATGATGAGGTCGAAGCGTTTGCGGGAGTTGGTGACGTAATCCATTGCGGCTTGGGAGTTTTTGGCGCCCGCGACGATGTATCCGAACAGATTGAGGAGCTTCGATAGGGCGGTGAGGACCACGATATCGTCATCGACGACCAAGATGGTGGAGTTTGCCATCGGTGCTCAGGGTATGACGTTAGATGTGATGCGTAGCACCGGGCGTGCCGGAAGTATGAATTGTCGCTTCAAGTGGTTGGATGGTGGGGTGATAAGCGATTTACCGCTGGTAAATGGGGGGTGGCGATTCGGTAGATTTTTCAGCTTCCGTGGGGTGTTCGCTGTCCTGCTAAAATGGGGGTCAAAAGGCGACCCAAAACTGCGACATTTTTGGCGTTGTCTGGCAAGAATGGGAGTGCCGGGAGCTGGCGGAGGCGGCTCAACGCTCGACGATGAACACGGCATCGCGGAGGCCGTCGCCGTCGTCCCCGCTGGTCGTGTTCTGGCAGACGCTGTGGACTGCATAGCCGGTGGCGAGCCGGGTGTAGCGGAGCGGGCGACCGTTGAACGGGTCGGCCGGAACCGTCCCGATGCCCGAGGATTCGAGTTCAGCGAGTGTCTGGGGCAGTTGGCTGTGGGCCAGGCGATAGCGTTCGATGGCGATGGCGACACGGGCCTCGCGGAGTCTGGCAGCGAGGGCGGCGTCTTTCAGGATGACGCGCGGGCCGTTCATTCCGCGCAGCCAGGCGCGGGAGAGCGCGTGCAACTGGGTTTCCTGTTGGAGCGTTTGGCGGAGAGCATGCGTGGCGTCGATCCGTTCTGGGAAAGCGGTCTGGGCTGTCTGGATGCAGCGATCCATGAAGCGGAGGTAGTTGAGTTCATCCCACCGGAGCAATCCGCACAGGTCGTAGAGATAGCCGGGCGAACTGAAGAAGACGCCGAGATTGATCAGGAATCTCTGGCCCAGCGGATACGAGCGCCCGATGGGCAGGGCGGTCAGGTCCATGACTTTTTGCATCATGTCGAAACCATAGATGCCGATGCAGCGTTGGCCGATGAACGCGCGCGCGAGGCCGCGTTGATCCTCGGCTTTGTCCAGGGCAGCGCCAAGTGCGTCGAGCTGGTTGTCGGTGAGACGGGGGCCGTTGAGGAGGTTTTGCAGGCTATTGACGGCGATCTGTTGGCACTCGAGACGGGCCAGATGAGATCGCACGAGGGGTTCCTTGGCGAGCGAATGAGACAGGGCGAACAAGGATTGGACGGAGGCGACGGCGGGTTGAGGGTCGGCGCAGACGGTATGGTTGGCGGCGTCGGTTTCCAGCAGATGGGCGCTGCGGATGAGGTTGCCCAGGTGCGCGTAGGGCGTGATGGAGAGCGTGCCCAGGTCGATGGGAAAACGGCAGCGGGGAGCAGACGATGCTTGGTGGAGCAGGGCGAGCACGTCGTCGTTCGCCGCGAGGGAATCCGCGGCGGTTTGCGCTGGCGGCGCCGCGGACGAGCCGGGTCGGGAAGGATCGAGCGCGGGTTGGGTTTGGGGCTTGTTGGCCGGACCGGATGGGCGGGGGAAAGTGGCAAACGCCCTGTCGAACAGGACGGCGCCGTTTTCCACGGGAGCAACGCGGGGATACCATCGATTCAGCTCGGCAAGGGTCACCGGATAGCTTTTTTCGTGGATGTCGGCAATCTGGCTGGCGACGAATCCGTTGAGGGCCAGTCGCCACAGGCCGAGGGATGCAGCCAGACCGAGGACGGCCAGTGTGACTCGACGGGCCCATCGTTTCCAGCGCGAAACTGGTTGCTGCACATCAACGCTCACACGTTAATTCTAGCACCACTTAGCGCCAAACGAAAGCCTCGTCGTCGGAGACGGTGGGTGGGGCGGGCACCTCTGGAGCGTTCTTTTCGATGTCCAGCACCGGTGCCGTCTCGGGCGATTTCACGGCCAGGCTTCTGTCATCGTGGGGCTGTGTGGCCGCAACCATCGGCGGTTTGGGACTGTGAGCCGGCGGCCTCAAACGCGTGGCGTCGGTGCCCAAAACCAGCACGGTCTCCGTGCCGTTGAAATGAAACTGTCCTGCCAGAATATCCAACAACCGTCGGGTCGGTCCGCTGGGATTGCGGCGTTGATGCTCGAGATACTTGACCTGTTTTATGGACACACCAAGCCACTGGGCAAATTTGGCCTGGGTCATGCCGGCATGCTTGCGCAAAGCCAGAATACGGCTGGATCCCCATTCCATCATTCCTTATGAGGGAACCGCGTTCCCCCACCTCCTTGTGACAGAGGGGTAACAAAGTTCAGGTCAGGATGCAACTCCGAAATTCAGAAAACCGAATTTTTTTAGGCGGCGATTCCTGCCATGAGCCTGCACAAGTGTTTCCTGTGTGGCCTGTGCCCGCGGCACGTCACGGACAATTCGGCCTTCGCGCAGGACCAGAATTCGCGTGGAGAGGTTGATGACTTCGGGAAGCTCGCTGGAAATCAGCAACACGCCGTTGCCTTTGTGGGCCAGTTCATCAATGAGGCTGTGGATCTCGGCTTTCGCGCCCACATCGACGCCGCGGGTCGGTTCATCGACGATCAACACCCGGCAATCCGCCGCCAGCCATTTGCCCAGGACGACCTTCTGCTGGTTGCCGCCCGACAATCCCGCGACAATCGTCTCGGTGCTGGGCGCTTTGATGCGAAGACGGTCGAAATACGTCTGGGCGTTCCGTCGCTCCGCCGCCGGGCGGACCCATCCCCGGCGCGCGAACCGCTCCAGCGTGGGGAGCGATATGTTTTCTCTCGCGTTCATCATCAGCACCAGACCGTGCCGTTTGCGGTCTTCGGGAACCATCCCCAGCCGGTGGCGCAGACCGACCGACGGGTGGCGCAACGGCATCGGTTGTCCGTTCACATACACGCGACCCGTGGCCAGCCGATCCAGCCCGAACAACGCCTCGGCAATCTCGGTGCGTCCGGCTCCCACCAACCCGGCGAAACCGAGAACTTCCCCCGCCCGCAACGTGAACGAGATATCCGCGAACTTGCCGGGACTGGAAAGATTCTCGACCCGGAGCAACTCTTCGCCGAGGTCGGCTTTCAGGTGGCCCGGAAAATACGCTTCCAGTGCGCGGCCAATCATCATTTGGACAAGCCCGCTTTGGTCGAGGTCTTTCACGGGCTTCGTCCCGACGTGTTGGCCGTCGCGCAACACGGTGATCGTGTCGCACAGGCGGTAAATCTCTTCGAGGCGATGCGAAACGTAGATGGCGGTCACACCCTGCTTCTGCAGCCGCTGGATCAGTTCAAACAGGTGTTCGGCTTCGGGTTGCGACAGACTGCTCGTCGGCTCGTCGAAAATCAGGATGCGCGCGCCGTGCGACACCGCCGCGGCGATCTGGACGAGTTGTTGCTGGCTGACGGGTAGTTCGCCGACCAACCGGGTCGGATCGATCTTCGCCTGGATGGCGCCGAGATACTCCCCGGCCCGACGCAGCATTTCGCGGCGGGACACGAACGTCGCGCGCGCCGGCAATTGACCGAGACAAAGATTCTCGGCGACCGTCAGGTTCTCGCAGAACGCGAGTTCCTGGTGCACGATGCCGATGCCCGGCGGCCATCGCGTCGCTCGGGTTCGCGAATCGGACGGGCTGGCCGTCGACAACCAGTTCGCCTTCGTCGGGCGCATAAATGCCGGCGAGGATTTTGCCCAGCGTGCTCTTGCCGGCGCCGTTCTCACCACAGAGCGCGTGGCAGGAACCTCGCGCCACATCAAAGCTCACGCTCCGCAACGCTTGCACGCCGGGGAAACGCTTGCTGATGCCCTTGAATTGGATGAGGGGTGCGTCGGGCATCCGATTTCACGGCAGCTTCAGGTATTTTTCGGGCACGTCGGTGAATCCCCAGTCTTTGAGTTGACGCGCCCAGGGGCCGAGGTTTTCCTTCGAGACGCGGACCAATTCCATCCGCGTAATGACCGGGACATCCTTCTTGAGATAAAGTCTTGTCGATGACCTTCTCGACGGACACGTAGCCCCACTTGTAGGTCGGTTGCGCGAGCAACACCGGCGCGATACCCTTCGCGATGTAGGGCAGTTCGGCGGGAAGCGCGTCGATGGCGACGACTTTCACCTTGTTGGGATCCAGATCGGTCAACAGCGATTTGGTGAACAACGGCCACCCGCCGATCATCGCCCAGCCGTTGATGTCCGGGTATGCGCTCATGACGCGCACGACTTCCGCGGCGCCGTCCTGCGGCGTCTCGATATGGTAAAACGTGCCCACGATCGAAATGCCGGGATGGTTCGCGGCCTCCTTGACCACGCCTTCGGCCCGCTTGCGCAGGTTCGGCGCGTTCTGGTTGCCGGCGAGGATGGCGACCTTGCCTTTGCCGCTGAGTTGCTTCGCCAGTTCCGACATGACCTGTTCGCCGCTCGATACGTCGTCCACGCCGTAAAACGCGAATCGCTTCGATTGCGGCGCGTCGCTGTCGAACGTCATCACCGGCACACCGCGCGCCGCGGCATCGTTGATGGCGCCCGTGACTTTCCCAGCGTCGGAACAGGAAATGATGATCGCGTCATCACCCTCGTTGACGGCCTGTGCGATGCGTTGGGCCTGCATCTGGCCGTCCTCTGTCGGCGGCGTGCGCCAGTCGATCACGATATCGATGCCGTACTTGGCCGACAATTCTTTCGCCGCCGCTTCCGCTCCTGTCCGGGCGGAGAGAAACACGGGATTCGTCGAACTCTTTGCAATCAGGGCGATCTTGACGGTCTTTTTCGACTGCGCGAAGCTGGCGGCCATCGCGACCAGCGTTGCGCAACCGAGGATGACGAAGCATTTTGCCGGGTTTGTTCATGATTTCCTCCGCAGGTTTACCCGCCGGGGCGGATGATATTATGCGGTTCCTTTCACGAGCCGTTTCGCCGTGAGCCGCGCGTTGAGCTGGTCGAGCACCACCGCGATGACGATGGCGCAGCCGATGATGATCCATTCGTAATTCTGGTCGAAATGCAACTGGCGGATCGCCTGACGGATCAGCACGATCAAAATCGCGCCGAGCATGGCGTTGATCGCGCTGCCTTTGCCGCCGCTCAAACTCGCGCCGCCGACCACCGCCGACGCAATGACGTACAATTCATAGCCCGTCGCATCGCCGCAGGTCGCCGAGCCATAATAGCTGATGCCCACGAACGCCGCGATGCCCGCGGTCAATCCCGACAACGCGTACACGCCGATCAGGATTCGCCCGAGGCGCAGCCCCGAGTAGCGGCTGGCTTCAACGTTCCCGCCGATGGCGTAAATGTGACGGCCCATCACCGTCCGCGACAGGTAGACCGCGCCGACGGCGGTGACGGCGATCATCACCAGCATCGGCACGGGGTATAACGCCGCGTTCGAGCCGAACGACGCTTTGGCGACGCTGGTCAACGCGTCGGGCACGAGGATGCTCTCGGCTTTGCTCGTCACGAACGCGATCCCGCGAAACACCCACATCGTGCCGAGCGTGATGATGAACGGATGCACCCGCAGCCCGACCACCATGACGCCGTTGGCCAGTCCGCACAGCAATCCGATGCCGAGACACAGCGTCATGCCTACCAGCACCGTTTCCAGCGGGCTTGAAAACTGCCACGCCCGCAGCGCCTGAGCCATGGTCGTTCCCGCGAGCGCGTAGACCGAGCCGACGGACAGATCGATGCCGCCGGAGATGATGACCATCGTTGCGCCGACCGCCATGATGGCGAAAAAACTCGCATCCGTAGCGGTTTGGGTGAGTGTGTAGAAATTGAGGAAATTATTGACCGAGTGGCCCGTCACGCGGTCCACGTGCGAGCCGGCGAAGATGGTGAGGATGGCCCCCAGGAGCAGTATGACCAGGATCAAACCGGACTGCTGGGTGTTGAAGAGTCGGCGGATTGTCGGCTGCATGGCGAATCCGCTGCCAGAGTAGCGGGCGCGCCGCAAATTGCAAGCATTGTGCCCGCGAGGACCGGCCTAGCGCTCGACGGTGAAGGTGATATCCTTCTTCTCGTCGCCGCCGTCGTCTTTCCCATCCTCGCCGACGCTGTAGACGACGTATCCCTTCGAGAGCTTCTTGTACCGCAACGGCTGACCATCGTATGGGTCGGTGGGATTTGAAGGAAGTGCGTTTGGCAGTTGACCTTGCTCCCTGCGGTAGGATTCCACGGAAAGCCCTGCCTGCGTTGTTCGCAAGGACGCTATGAAGCGCGCATCCAACTTCAAGAATTGGCAACTCAGTCTAATGTCGAATCGTGATACTGGCAGAAGGGTAGAGATCTGGTTGGTTCCTTGCGCGAAAGCATCTAGTGTAGTGTCCAATAAGTGATTGATATTATTGTCGGACGGGGTAAACTCCCGTCATGCCGCGTTGCGCTCAACCACTGGTATTGACCGTCCTAGAACAGAAACAACTGACCGACCGTGTGCGGGATCGCCGTTCGACACAGCAGACCGCGTTGCGGGCCCGTATCATCCTGCTGGCCGCCCAAGATTGGGAGAACCGAGAGATTGCCGCGGAACTGGAAACGACCCCACACACCGTGGGAGTCTGGCGGCGGCGGTTTGCGCGCGAGCGACTGGCAGGGCTCGAAGATGCGCTACGGTCAGGGCAACCCGTGTCGTTGGCGACGGCGACGGTGACCAAGGTGCTCACGACGGCGACCCGACCGCCCAAAGGGCGATCCCGCTGGAGTGTGCGCAGCATGGCCCGCAGCGCCGGGCTGTCCAAGAGTCGCGTACAGCAACTCTGGCAGGCTAACGACCTCAAACCGCACCGGGTGCGCACCTTCAAACTCTCGCGGGATCCGCAGTTCGAGGCGAAGTTCTGGGATGTCATCGGGCTGTATCTGCAACCGCCGCAGAAGGCGCTGGTGCTGTGCTGCGATGAGAAGAGCCAGTGTCAGGCTTTGGAACGCAGCCAGCCGGGCTTGCCCCTTGGCGTGGGCCACATTCGCACTCGTACCCATGACTACGTGCGCCACGGCACCACGACACTGTTTGCCGCACTGAGCACGCTGGACGGCCGGGTGATTGCACGCACGGAGACCCGCCACACCCATCTGGAATGGCTGCGGTTCCTACGCCAGATTGAGCGGGAGACGCCGCCCGCACTGACGCTGCACCTGATCGTGGACAACTATGCCACGCACAAGCACCCGGCGGTCCGCGCGTGGCTGGCCCGGCATCCACGCGTGCGGCAGCACTTCACTCCCACGAGCAGCTCGTGGCTGAATCTGGTCGAACGCTTCTTCCGTGACCTGACCGAGGAGGTCGTTCGGGAGGGCAGCTTTCGCAGTGTGCGCGAACTGGTGCGCACGATCGAAGTCTGGTTGGCAGAACGCAATCGCCAACCCCAGCGCTATGTGTGGCACGCCAAGGGTACCGCCATCCTGGAGAAAATCATCCGCGCCCGCGCTAAACTCGAAGAAATAAAGGCAGACACTTCAAGGACACTACACTAGTGTGGTGTCACTGAAATGCCTTTCCAATGTCCATCTGGTCAAAATGAAGCGATTCATTGTAACGAAGCGTTAGGGACAGCACACTAGCGCGCGGATTCGCTCGGGCAGCGGCTGCTCCGAGATACGAATTACGGTTGACTCGCGGCGCAGGTAATCCAGTTGGTCGAAATCCAAAATGCCCAAGAACCGGTAGCCGACAGCGAGTAAAACCTGATTCCACGCAGTACGACGTTCCGTGTTGTCAAAGTCCATCGTCATTGCGGCCGCGGATTTATAGTCCCGCCGCATCTCGGAGAAGACATCGTCGTTCCACGCCACCTCGCTAAGCATCACGCGGTCGATAGCCAAGGAAGATTCTGCTACTGCAAGCGCAGACGACACACTGGCCAATTGATTCGAATCGAGTTGGACGCTGCTTAACGCGTGTTCAAGCGCCTGCTTGGTCAGACCAAAGCATGCCTGCTGCACCAATCTCGGAATGGCCAGCGGCTCATCGGAGAAGTGGCGAACCAAGCCAATCGAAGCGATGAGGGCCTTGGTAGCCGATTCGCGATCGCCCAAGTCAGCGGCATAAACTGCTTCCAATTCCAATTTCCGCGCCGCTTGTCGCATTCCGCCACCGTCGTTATAAGAGATAGTCTTGACATCAAAGTTTGTGGTAAACCGGCAATGCGCCATCGCCGTGGCTGTATGAAGCAACACGAGAGATTCTTCGTCGGTCCTTAGGTAGAGAGCGAGTCCATCTCGCATTGCTTGTGGCAATGATGCGCCGCGAGGAGGCAAGTTGGAGTAACCGACAATGGGCAGGCGGAGTTCCTGGTCGCCCAGCTTGACATTCTTGGCAAAGGCACTTCGGTAGACTTCCGCCGCGTTCTCGCCTGGCGGCGGTTGCGGACACCACTTGTCCAGTTCGGCGAGCGTGACGGGGTAGCCCTGCTGGCGGATTTCGTCGAGCCTGGATTCGACCATGCGATGGAGCGTGTAGCGGTAGGCGGTGTAGAGGGCGGCGAGGACGAGCACGACAACCAGCGCGGTTCGCAGACGGCGGGATGCCTTTGCGCTCATGTGGCCATGATACCAGTTGGCGGCGCGTTGACAACTTCCTCTTTGGGAGCGCGCTGACCACGTGAACCGTGGCAAACGCCGTTAGCGCTTTGCCCTCGTGCCGCAGCCGGGACGCTTCAGGCCAGCACGGTCACGCCATATTTCTCAAAGCGTTCGTCTGCCGTGACGACGGCCAGGTCGTTCAGTTTTGCCGTGGCGATGATAAAGCGGTCACAAGGGTCATCGTGAATCGGTGGAAGCTCGGCGGCGCCGACGCAAATGGCAACGTCGAGCGGGAGAACCGTCAGGCCGTGGTGCTCAACGACCTTGTCGAACCATTCCCAGGGCGGATGGGGCAGTTTCAACTTCCCTCGCGCCGACTTGATCGCGACTTCGAAGCTGCTGATAGCCGAAACATAAACCGCGGGCGACTCGTTGATTTCCCTGAGCGTCCTGCGCCCCAGTTTCTTGTCGCCGGCGGCTAGCCAGAGCAGGGCGCACGTGTCCAGAATCATCGGCTGGTCTCCGGCCATTCATCGTCGCGTAGCGTCTCGGTCGGGTCATACGTAATGCCGATTTTCCGAAGTGACGGATGCGCCTTGATCCGGCTTTGCCGCTTGTGGGGGACGAGGTCGGCAACCGGCTCGCCATTGCGACAAATCACAATGGCTTCGCTGCCCCGTTCCACCCGGGCGAGCAGGCTGGAGAAATTGGTCTTGGCTTCGTGGACGTTAACAGTTTTCATCATGCGGCCAATGTTAGTCCACTTAGTCCACTTTGTCAATGGCAATGGCGTCCTTCGTGGCGCCGCATGCCCGCGTCAAACGGCAAAGCTCCGACAGGTCGGAGCACTCCACACGGGCTGCGTTGACAACACCGGGGTCGTCCGTTAGCCTCGACGCGTTATGATTCGCCGGTACAGCCGCGGGGTGATGCGCCAAATCTGGACGGAGGAGAACAAGTTTTCCATCTGGCTGCGGATCGAGATTCTGGCGTGCGAGGCGCGCAAGATTCCACGGAAAGACCTGGCGACGATCAAGCGGCGCGCGAAATTCGACGTCAAACGGATTGGCGAGATCGAGCGCGCCACGAATCATGACGTGATCGCGTTCCTCACCAACGTCGCCGAGAACGTCGGCCCGGCGTCACGGCACATTCACGAGGGGCTCACGTCGTCCGATGTGGTCGATACGGCGCTGGCGTTGCAGATGACGCAGGCCGCAGACATTCTCATCGATGACGTGAAGAAGTTGCGCGAGGTCGTCGCGGCGAAGGCGAAAAAGTACAAGCTCGTGCCGATGATTGGCCGGACCCACGGCGTCCACGCCGAGCCGATCACGTTCGGGTTGAAAATGGCGCTAATGTACGACGAGTTTGGGCGGGCGCTCGAACGGCTCGTGCTGGCCCGGGACATCATCGCCGTCGGCAAGATTTCCGGGGCGGTCGGCACGTACGCGCACCTGAACCCGCGCGTCGAGGCGTACGTCTGCAAGAAGCTCGGGCTGCAACCGGACCGGATTTCCACCCAAATCGTCCAGCGCGACCGTCACGCCGAATTCATGAGCGCCCTCGCGCTCGTGGGCTGCTCGATTGACCGCTGGGCGTTGGAGTTTCGGCACCTGCAACGGACCGAAGTGCTCGAAGCGGAGGAGTTTTTTGCGGCGGGACAAAAGGGCAGCAGCGCGATGCCGCACAAGCGCAACCCGATCACCTGCGAACGGCTGTGCGGACTGGCGCGGGTGTTGCGCGGCAATGCGCTGGCGGCCATGGAAAACGTCGCATTGTGGCATGAACGCGACATCTCGCACAGCAGCGTCGAACGCATCATTTTGCCGGATTCGACGACGTTGCTCGATTACATGCTCGTCACATTGACGAACGTGGTGGACAAGCTGCTGGTTTATCCCGCGCGAATGAAGGCCAACCTCGAATCGAGCAAGGGATTGATTTATTCGCAGGCGGTGTTGCTGGCGCTCACGAAGAAGGGTCTCACGCGCGAGAAGGCGTATGCACTTGTCCAGCGCAACGCGATGAAGACATGGACCGGCACCAAGGCCTTTCGGGAATTCCTCTTGCTGGACGCCGATGTCATGCGTCATCTCACGCGGCGGGAACTGGAGGCATTGTTTGACATCGGCGTTCACCTGCGCGAGGTGGATAACACGTTCCGGAAAGTTGGCATCAAGTGATGAAAGCCAAGATTATCGTGATGCCGAAGAAGACCGTGCTCGATCCGCAGGGGAAAACCGTCAAACACGCGCTGGAGTCGATGGGTTTTGCGGGGATCAAGGACGTGCGGATCGGTAAATTTATGGAGATCGAACTGGAAGGCGGCACCAAGGCCGAGTTGGAGAAGAAGATCGATGAAGCCTGCCATAAGCTGCTGAGCAATCCGGTGATCGAGGAATACACTTTCGAGATACACGAATAGGTTCGTGTCATGAAGTTTAGAATCATCCAATTCCCCGGCAGCAATTGCGACCAGGACGCGTATCACGCGTTGGCGGATGTGCTCGGCCAGCCGACGCGTTACATCTGGCACAAAGACGTTTCACTAGGCGACGTGGATTGCGTCGTTGTGCCGGGCGGGTTCAGCTACGGCGATTATTTGCGGACGGGCGCGATCGCGCGGTTCGCGCCGGCGATGAAGGCGGTCATCGAGCACGCCAAGGCGGGTGGACTCGTGCTTGGCATTTGCAACGGCTTCCAGATCTTATGTGAAGCGCATCTGTTGCCCGGCGCGCTGATTCGGAATCGGGGGCTGAAATTTATTTGCGATCAGGTCCATGTGCGCGTCGAGACGACGGATTCGCCGTTCACCAACGCTGGCAAGAAAGGGCAGGTGTTGCGCATCCCGATTGCTCACGGCGAGGGCAGTTATTTTGCCGAGCCGAAGGTCATTGAGCAGCTCAAGCGCGAGGATCGCATCCTTGTTCGTTACTGTGACAAAGATGGGAAGGTCACGGATGCCGCCAACCCGAACGGTTCGCTCGACAACATCGCCGGCATCTGCAACGAGAAGAGGAATGTCTTCGGGCTCATGCCGCATCCCGAACGCGCTTGCGAGAAGCTGCTCGGCGGCGACGACGGGCGGGTGATTTTTGAGAGTATCCTGGCGAGTCACAGCATGGCGGAGTGACCGCGAATGAACGCGAATGTATACGAATCACTCGTGCGTATTTGCGACGATTCGTGGTTGCCATGAAACACCGAACTTCCACGAAAGACTGGCTGCCGCTGGCGAAGCGGGGCGAGGGTGGCGCGGAATTGCCGACGGGTGAGGCGTTCCGGAGCGAGTGGATTGATTTCGAGCGCGGGATTCGCGTCGGCAACATCGAACCGCATGAGCGGATCACGCAGATCCTGAAGTTTTACCTCGAACAACGGTACCGCACGGCGTTCGTGACGGACCGCTGGGGACGCGGCGTGTACTGGCAATGGATTTGTTGGATCCCGCGGGCCAACCGCGAGGCCAAGCCAATTTCGAACAAGGTCAATTTCGGGTGCGCCAAGCTGTTTATCTCGGCGGACACGGACACGAAGGTGTTCCAGAGTGGGCTGCAAATCGAGCGCGGGTATGAGCAGGGACCGGAACCGTATCCGGGTTGTTTGCTGAAGGACGATTGGGACTGGCATCGGCTCATCAAGGAATGCGCGGCGGGCTCGGAGTTGGACGGGGAGTTGCAACGGCTGGTGGGGCGGGAAGGTTTCGTGGTGGAGGTCGGCGATTGGGAGGCGAACACCGTTTTCACGAAGAAGAATTTCACATCGGCCCGGCAGATCCGCGAGGCCATCAGGAAATATCCGAAGCGCGACAAGTGGGCCGGGTTCCAACTTTACTATCCGATGCCCGAGCGCGAGGTGCGCGCGTGCTCCGGTTACGAATTGGTGAAGGCGATGTGCGGCGTGTTCGCGGAAGTTATTCCAGCGATGAATTGCTGCATGCAGATAAAGTTGGCCACGAATCCACGCGAATGAGACACGAAGGCTGCGAAACGACACGGGTAAGACACCGATTCAGACACTGACGCCGAACTGTTGGAGGCTTTTCAGGAGGTGGGCGTTGTCGGAGTACGTGATGGTTTTGATGCCGAGTTCTTCAGCCCCGACGATGTACTCGGTCTTGTTGTCGACGAGGATGGCTTCGTCGGGCGTGGCGGCCGCCCTCGACAGGGCCAGATGATAGAAGGCCGGGTCGGGCTTCTTCAGGTGGTCCCGGCAGGACAGGACGGTGTAGTCGAAATTGGCGTAGAGCTTGGTTTTTTTGTCGATGATCAACCGGCCCTCGGTGAGATTGGTGACGGCCCCGACCGAGTAGTGTTTTCTCAGGTTGGCGATGATCTCCAGTAACGGCTCGTTGTTGGTCCGGGCTTTCAGTCCTTCTTCCAGCCAGATTTTGTTGAAGGCGGGGAGCGGTCGGCCGACGGCTTTCTCCATGTCCTTCTGGAACTGTTTCCAGGGCGTCTGGCCCAACGTCAGGTCGGCGGCATGCTTGTCGCGAAAGTTCCGGACAAATTTTGCAGGGATTCGCATTCGGGAAGCGAACTTTGCGTAGAGCGCGTCGAAGTCCGTGTGGACCACGACGTTGCCCATGTCGAACATGATGGTCTTAATCATGGTGGCAGTCGGATGGAGACGGCCTCGAGCATTCGGAATCGAGAGGCATACGGAGGATCAGCGTAAACGCCAAGCGTGTTGTCATCGGCGGTCGACAGTGTATCAGCGGCGGGGAGAGGCGGCAAGTCGTGACGGTGAGTTTGGGCTTTCCTCGCGGGTGGATCAGGGGTTTAATCGGGCGCGGTGCCTAATCTTTGGTTTCTTGGCCGGCATGAGACTGCTTGTATTTGGGATGGATGTCCTTCTGGCTCCGTGCGCGCACATCGGCTCTAGCAATTCGCAGGAACATCGTGTAATCTCGCCTTCGTGGGAATGTTGAGGCAAATCGATGTTACTCCAGAGTTTGCGCGAGACGAACATGCTGGGGGCCTCATTAAGATTGCTACGTAGAGCAGCCATTATTGCATGTTCATGAGACGGGGCTGAAATCACGCCGTTATGTCTAACCAGATCAGAACCCGGTTTGTCGAAGAACTGAAGAGCCGGTTTGGTGTCGTGCGCAAGCTGGAAGGCAGCGAATCGTTGTATGAAGTTGGAGGAGGCGGCGCCCGCGTGTACATTCGATACTCGCGAGTCCATAACAGCAAGCGGGCATTTTACGGCCTAAGGCATAGAGACCTGCAAGACTTGGAGGGGCATTCTTCGGTGGTGTGCTTCCTCTGGGACAAACAACAAGAACCGCTGCTCGTGCCGTTTGAGGAGTACGAAGACCTGTTTCGCACACTCTCACCGGCAAGCGATGGCCAGTTCAAGGTGATGGTGTATCCCCAAGACGAAGGAACGCAGCTTTACATAAACAATGCTGGTCGATTTAGAACCCATCCCAAAACCCCTCTGGCAATGATATAATGGGGATGCCAAGGAGGCATCTATGGGGAAAAGCAGATCGCACGAGCGTTGGCTCGTGTCTGACCAATTGTGGAGTAAGGTCGAGCCACTCCTGCCCAAGCCGCGGCGACACGCGCGGGGGCGTGGCGGGCGACCGCGGGTCGCCGACCGCCACGCGATGAACGGAATTCTGTTCGTGTTGCGCACTGGTTGCCAGTGGAACGCGCTTAACGCGACGGGCATCTGCAGCAGTTCCACCGCCCATCGGCGTTTTCAACAATGGGTGCGCGCCGGGGTGTTTGCGAAACTTTGGGAACAGGGGTTGACGGAATACGACGAACTCAAAGGCATTGACTGGCGCTGGCAGGCGATGGATGGAGCGATGAGCAAAGCTCCGTTGGGCGGGGAAAAAAATCGGCCCCAACCCCACGGATCGAGCCAAGGACGGGGTGAAGCGCAGCTTGTTGACGGAGGGTCAAGGCGTGCCGATCGGACTGGCCATTGACGGGGCCAACCGCAACGACTTCAAGCTGGTGAGAGAAACGCTGGAAAGCATTCCGGTGGAGCGACCAGGCGTTGGGAGCGGCCAGTCGCAAGGATTGTGTCTGGACAAAGGATACGATTACGACGAAGTACGGGAACTGGCGCAGGAGTTTGGCTACACGGTTCACATCCGCAGTCGCGGTGAGGAAGCCCAGGCGCTCAAACGCAACGCTCGATTCAAAGCGCGCCGTTGGGTGGTCGAGCGGACCCACAGTTGGCTGAATCGGTTTCGCCGCATTCTGATTCGGTGGGAGAAGAAAGCGGACAATTACTTGGGGCTACTTCACTTTGCTTGCGCGATCATCACCTATCGCCGCGCCGAGGTTCTGGGATAGGCACTTAGTGTCGAAGGTCACTTTGGGTGGGACAATCTCTCGGCCATCGTAGGTTCGTCCCGCGTTGACGCGCTTCCCGATTTGTCTCACTCCCAAGTACAGACGCTTCTCGGTGCCATCGGCTGCGCGAAAGGATACGATATTTGGATTCCACCGAACAATCGCGCGGGTTTGGACTGGACTGTCGCAAATCGATTCGAGTGCCGCGAAAGATTTCCCTCCGGCTGGGAAACAGTCGATGCTGTCGCGCAGGAAATCGATGTTTTGTGGATACAAAAGGGGTCGAACGATCCCCGGTCCTTGTTTGAAGTTGAGCATTCGACCCCTATCTATTCTGGGTTACTTCGGTTCAACGACCTGCATCTCGTTGCCCGTAATCCGAAGTTGCGTTTCAGTATCGTTGCCAATGATGCAAGAAGGTCTGTTTTTGCTCGGCAGTTGGGTCGCCCAACATTCCAGACGAGCGGGCTAATGGAGGCTCTGCACGTTTTTTGAATATGGCGACGTATTCGCGTGGCATAAACGAATTGTGGAAGGGAAGGAGGGGGCACATCGATGAATCGTAAGAGAAACGAACGGCCAATCTGGATCGCAGTTAAAGTCTGGCGAGGAATCCCCGTTGAGGCGAAGGCATTTCACGACAGTCAGCGTGCGGAGAAGCGCGCATCCGCCTGGCGGAAGAGGATGAACAACGATTACGACGAGACGGGGTTGTTCGCGGTCCGGGTACAGTAGTGCCAACTCTTCGGGGGTCTCGTCTTCTCGGTTTGGAGATTCTCGCGATGAAAGCGTTGCAGGCGAACATGTCGTGGGGTCCAGCGTACTACGAAGGCGAGTTGTACAATGTAATCCGTAACGGTCGTGGCGTGCCTGCGGTTCCACTTGTGATTATTGGGGTGGAACCCTGATCGGGTATCACCCGTTCTAACGCCAGCGCGGGGATGGCGCTTTCCGTTTGCCGTGAAGTCGCGGGTTATCCTGAGTCCTCGGCGCGGCGGGATACCCCGAAACGACACGGGGCATCGCGCCCTGCAATACGGCCCGCGCCAATTACTTCTTATTCAGCCAGGCGAGGATGTCGGGCTTTTGATTGGGCCAGGCGAGGTCGAGGGCGGTTTCGATGCGGCGGCGTTCTTTTGGGGACCGTTGCCAGGTGAGACGGAGCTGACGGAACCAGCGGGTGGTCCAGAGGGTGGTGTCGAGTTCGGCGCGTGGGGGGCGCAGGGCCGGGCCGGGCGCGCGGAGGAGTTCCTCTAACGTGACGCCAAACACTTTGGCGATGCGGAGGAGCACGTCGGCGGACGGCTCGTGGTTCTCGCTGAGCCAACGGCTGATATTGGCCTGACTGACCGAGAGGGCGTCGGCGGCTTGCACCTGGTTCCAGCCGCGTTTGGCCATCAGGGTGCGTAGATTATCGGCGAAGTCGCTCATGGGTCACACAAACCCTTGTAATATGTGAGTTGACATACAATACAATCTAGCATATCATTAACCTCTGTATGAACGCAAGTTGTAATCGCGCGTGGTGCGAAATGCAAGGATTGAGCGCGAGGGGGGCCGGTCCGGGATGCCCTCGAACGCGGCCACGACGGAGCCCCGACCTCAGAGTCGGGGTAAACGTGGCCCTCCAAACGATGCGGCAGACGGCAAAGCGGCGACCGGTCGCCGCACTCCATGCCGGGAAAGAGCCGGGGCCTGGCGAAATGTTAAATCGGTAAAACAAAGCCAATCTTTTCAGGTGCTTGCGGTTTTGTATATCATTGACCGACAGGTGCTTTTGCGACGAACTGCGCCATTTTGTCACATGGCTTTGTTTGTCCAAAATTGGCCTCGTTTGGGGGGTGTGGGTGCTATAAGGTGCGCCCGTTGAATGAAAAATGATGTGGTTATAACGCCCGAGATCATCGCGCGGCATGGGATCACGGAGGACGAGTTCGAGCGGATCAAGAAGATCCTCGGGCGCGAGCCGAACATAACCGAACTGGGCATCTTTTCGGTGATGTGGAGCGAGCATTGCAGTTACAAGAACTCGCGGCCCGAGCTGAAGAAATTTCCGCGGGAGGCGCCGTTCATTCTGGTGAAGGCGGGGGAGGAGAACGCGGGGATTGTGGACATCGGGGACGGCTGGGCGATCGCGTTCAAGATCGAGTCGCACAATCACCCGAGCGCGGTCGAGCCGTTCCAGGGCGCGGCGTCGGGCGTGGGCGGGATCATACGCGACATTTTCACGATGGGCGCGCGGCCGATTCTGAACATGAACTCGCTACGGTTCGGGCCGATTGAGGGCGACACGGCGCAGGTGGCGCAGAACCGGCAGTTATTCGCCGGGGTGGTGGCGGGGATCGCGCATTACGGTAATTGCATCGGGATCCCGACGGTTGGCGGCGAGGTATATTTCGACGAGTGTTACAGCGGCAATCCGCTGGTCAACGTGCTCTCGCTGGGGATACTGCGTCACGACCAGATCAAACGCGGCAAAGCGGCGGGTGTGGGGAACCCGGTTACCTACGTCGGCAGCGCGACGGGTCGGGACGGGCTCGCCGGGGCGGCGTTTGCGTCGCGGGAACTGACCGAGGAATCGCAACAGGACCGGCCGGCGGTGCAGGTGGGCGACCCGTTCATGGAGAAGCTGCTGTTGGAAGCGTGCCTGGAAGTGATGCGCGTCGACGGGTTGGTGGTCGGCATCCAGGACATGGGCGCGGCGGGTCTGACGTGTTCGACATGCGAGACGGCGAGCCGGGGCGGCACGGGCAACGAGATCGATCTGAAGCTCGTTCCCAAACGCGAGACGGGCATGACGCCGTACGAGATCATGTTGAGCGAATCGCAGGAGCGCATGTTGCTGATCGCGCAGAAGGGGCGCGAGAAAGAGGTCGAGGCGATTTTCAACAAGTGGGACCTGCACGGCGTGACGATTGGGCGCGTGACGGATGACGGCCTGATGCGGGTGAAGTTGGGCAACGAGGTTGCGGCGGAGATACCGGCCAAACAACTGGCCGAGGACGCGCCGGTGTACTATCGCGATGCGAAACAACCGGAATGGGAAATTCGGCACGCGAAGTTTGACATCCGGAAGGTTGTTGAGCCAGACGATTTACAGGACGTGTTGGTCAAGCTGCTCGGTTCGCCGAGCATCGCGTCGAAGAACTGGGTGTATCGGCAATACGATTACATGGTGCAGCACGGGACGGTGGTTGCGCCCGGCAGCGACGCGGCGGTGGTGCGAATCAATTTGAGCCGGCCGGAACCTGGGAGCGTCGGGCGCCACCGGCGAGAAATACATCGCGTTCACGACCGATTGCAACGCGACGTATTGTTACCTTGATCCGCTGGAGGGCGGCAAGATTGCGGTTGCGGAAGCGGTACGGAACCTGGTGTGCAGCGGGGCGCGACCGTTGGCCGTGACCGACAATCTGAATTTCGGCAACCCGATGAAGCCGGAGGTGTTCTGGCAATTTCGCCGGTGCGTGGAGGGGATTTGCGAAGCGTGCAATATGTTTTGCACGCCGGTGACGGGAGGGAACGTGAGTTTTTACAACGAATCCCCCGCGGGCGCGATCGACCCGACGCCGACGATCGGAATGCTGGGATTGATCGACGATCCGAAACACATCACCACGCAATGGTTCAAGGGCGCGGGCGATGCGGTGCTGTTGATCGGTGAGATTGGCGACGAACTCGGCGGCAGCGAGTACCTGAAACGGATTCACGGGCTCAAGACGGGGAGGGCGCCACGGATGGATTTGGCGGCCGCGAAACGGCTGACGGATTTCACGCTGGAGATCATTCGCAAGGGGTGGGTGAAGAGCGCGCACGATTGCAGTGAAGGCGGTCTGGCGGTGGCGCTCGCCGAATGTTGCGTGACGAACGGCGACGCGATGGTGGGCGCGGACATCGATCTGGAGACGATCGGGGAGAGGTTGGACGCGGCGCTGTTTGGGGAAACGCAGTCGCGGGTGATTGTGAGTTGCGCCCCCGAAAACGTCGAACGAATCGCGCAAGCGGCGATTCCCGTAACCGTGTTGGGCGCAACGGGAGGCAGCGAGTTGACAATCCATAGGCAGCGAGGCGAGTTGTCGTGGGACGTGGCCCAGCTGCGAGACGTTTGGTGGAATGCCATCGGGCGTCTGATGGAAACCTGAGCGGCCAACGTGTTTTTTCAAAGCTTTTCCCCATCGGCAATCCACCGTCCGTGCGACTTCCGTAGTATTCTTGGAATGACAGGATCAAGAATACCGTCCGGGTTGCAAAAGCAGCGTTTCGAGCCCCTGCTTGACAAGCGCAGGCGCATCGGTTGGCGCACCGTGCCGGTAGTATTCCTTGCCGCGACGACATGGACGATACCGGTCACCATCAAGAGCGGGCGGCACAAGCTTCCCGACAGGCATGTTGCATATGTACGTCAATGAGTCATTTGGTTCCTGTGAAGTTTGGGGAACTTTTTCACTAGCCAGTCTTTGGCGCGATTGCTACAGTCCGCCCATGCCCGATGGTCAGGACCGCGTGAACACGTCATCGACAGGGGGGGCGGACGACCGCGCGTTGTTGCGCGCCGTGGCCGCCGGCGACAAGGAGGCGCTTCGGCAATTGTACACTCGCCACAGCGCCGTGCTCTTTGCTTTGGCGTTGAGGGTTCTCTCCGACCGCGCTGAGGCGGAGGACGTGCTGCAGGAAGCCTTCGTCCAGATTTGGAAAACGGCGGGCTCGTTCGACGAAGGCCGGGGCAGACCGCTGGGGTGGTTGATCATGCTGACCCGCAGTCGGGCCATTGACCGGCTCCGGTCGCGCAAGACGCGCACCCGCGTCGCCGAATCCATGGCGAAGGACACATCGCAGGCCGCCGGGTCAACGACGCCGGCCGACGAGGCGCAGGCGTCCGAAGCGCAACGGACGGTTCGCAACGCGCTGAAATCGTTGCCGTCCGACCAGCGTGTACCCATTGAAATGGCGTATTTCGGCGGATTGACTCAATTTGAAATTGCCCAGCAGCTCAGCCAGCCGCTGGGCACCGTGAAGACGCGGATGCGAAGCGGCATGACGCGGCTCCGCGAGCAACTGGGAGCCACCGCCGGCAAAGGGGAGCACAGCTCATGACGCACGAGACATTTCGCGAGATGCTCCCGCTCTACGTCGTCGGCGCGCTTGACGGTGACGAGCTCCACAATTTCGAGCAGTACATTGCCGAGAACCGCGAACGATGCACCTCGGAATTGGCCGAGTATCAGGCTGTCACCGATCAGATAGCTCTTGCGGCGCCGTCGGCGAAACCCTCGCCGAACGTGTACGATCGGATTGCGGCAGCGATTGACGAGGGCAGGCGGCCCCAGCCGGCGTCGGCTGCCGCCCCGCAGGCCGCTCCCGCCCCGCGCACGAAACAACCGGTCTTCAATCTCGGCGCGCTCATTGTCCGGCTCGTCCCGTGGGCCGCGGCGGCGGCGCTCGCCGTTGTGTTGATGAACCTGAACACTCAACTTCAAATCGTGACGCACCAGCTTCAGGGGACGACGGATTCTTACAACAATCTCCTCGCCAAGGATAAGGAGCAGCAGGGCGGACTGGCCGATCTCAACAGCCGCCTTGAGACCCAGAGCAAGGAGTTTGGCGAAAAGGTGAACCAGCTGCGCACGAAGAACATCGAGCAGCAGCATGATCTGGATGCGTTGCGCGCCGCCAACAAACAGCTGGCGGATGAAAAGGACGGGCTGTTGCGGGCGGCGGACCGGATGCGCGAGCAACTCGAACAGCAGAACCTGCAAACCGCCGCGCTCCAAAAGAAGATGGACGAGGAAACTTCGTCGCTCGATCTTTTCATGGATCCGTCCACTCGCATGGCGCCGCTCGTCGACCCCAAAGGCGAGAGCAAAGCCGTCGCCAAGGTGTATTGGAACGGGGGACGGAAGGCGGGGTTCTTGGTCGTTTCTAATTGTACTCCTGTCCAACAGAGTCAGGGGAAATGTTTGGAGCTCTGGGCGATCTGCGGGAGCGAACCGCCCGTCGCGGCCGGCATTGGCTGGACTGACGGTTCGGGTCACGGCGAGTTCCGGGTCAAGCTGGCCAAGGACATGGCGTGCATTGATAAATTTGCGGTGACCGTCGAGCGCGGGGGCGGCGCACCGGCTCCCGAGGGCGCGTTTGTACTTGTCGGGCAATAGCCGGACCGCCAGACGAGCAGTTCGCGTTTCCTCATCTTTCACGCCCCCCATTGCCAGTTGGCAATTGCCAAAATAAGCACCTGAGCGCCAGCCGCTTGCATAAGCACGCCGTCGGCCATCTCTTGCGCCGGCTGAGTGGATTTCCTTTCTTTGATCACCCTTGGTTCTTTGGCACAAACCCTGCACTAGTTCGAGGGGCGGTGCATCAGGCACCGGGATGTTGCGCAGCAAAAGTGAGAGGAAAAGCATATGGGAATCTTTGGCGCCGCCGTTGCGTTGTTCGGGAAGGGTGAGTCGCATGCTGCCGGAAAAAGGCCGCGCGCGAGACACCCCGACGACTCCACCGAACCGAAGCCCACCATTCTGATCATTGATGACGATCCGTGCTTTCTGGACACCATGCGCACGGTGCTTCGCGGCGAAGGGTACAATGTCCTCGCCTCCAGCACCGGTCCGAAGGGACTCGACATGCTGCGCTACGCGGGGAGCGGTGAAATTGGCGCCGTGCTCCTCGATTTCAACATGCCGCGATTCAACGGTGCCGAGACGCTCCAATTCCTGCGCAAACTGAGTCCGGAAGCAAAAGTGCTGGCGGTTTCGGGCGTGAATTCCAACGAATTGCCCTCCGATTTCCGCGAAGGAGTCGAACGGCTCATCTCCAAGCCGTTTAGCAACGCCGAACTGCTGAAGACGTTGGAAGAAATCCTCGACAGCGATCAGGCAGCGGATGCTTCTGTGACGGCCTCGGCGTAGACGGTCAGGCCGTTCCGTAACAGCTCTCATTTCGTCAACCAAGATTATCCTCCCCATCGGGGCGTTGCGCCTTGCTATTTGCCATCCGTTGGGCTAATGGACTCCGTCGGAGGTGGTACGTTCGACATTTTGGAGTGCGTCGAACCGTGTTGACCAGGTAATGAACCCGAAACAGAGTACGCGGCCACGGCATTATTGTGGCTTGTTTGGCATTTACGGGCACCCGAATGCCGCGGAGTTGACCTATTACGGCCTCTACGCGTTGCAGCATCGCGGCCAGGAAAGCGCGGGCATCACCGCCTCGGACGGCGTCGACCTCCGCACCTTCAAGGGCATGGGTCTCGTCGGCCAGGTCTTCGACAAAAACATCCTCCGCTCGTTGCCCGGCCAACTCGCCATCGGTCACGTCCGCTACTCGACCACCGGCAGCTCCAACCTCAAAAACGCCCAGCCGCTCGTCGTGGATTGCGCATGCGGCCAGATCGCCATCGGCCACAACGGCAACCTCACCAATGCCGCCCGTCTCCGCGCCGAACTCGAGGAGCAAGGCTCGATTTTCCAGACGACCGTCGACAGCGAGATCATCCTGCATCTGCTCGCCCGCCCGACCGCCGAAGACCGCGCGCACTCGCTCGAAGCGGTCATGCGCCGGATTCAGGGCGCCTACTCACTCGTCATCATGGGCGAAGACGAACTCATCGGCGTCCGCGATCCCTTCGGCTTCCGTCCCCTCGTGCTCGGCCGCTTGCCCATTCCGAACGACGATGGCACCGAAGGTAGCGCGGCCTGGGTGCTCGCCAGCGAAACCTGCGCCCTCGACCTGATTCATGCCGACTACGTCCGCGACATCACGCCCGGCGAAATCATCGTCATCAACAAGAACGGTCTCCGTTCGGTCAATCCCTGGGCCGACACCCAGCAGCCGCACGCCTTTTGCATCTTCGAGTTCGTGTATTTCGCCCGACCCGACAGCGACCTCTACAACAAGAACGTCGCCCAGGTCCGCATCAACCTCGGCCGCCAGCTCGCCCGCCAGCATCCCGTCGAAGCCGATCTCGTGATTCCCGTGCCCGACAGCGGTAATTGGGCCGCCATGGGGTTCGCCGAGCAAAGCGGAATCGCCTTCGGCAACGCCTTCGTCCGCAATCATTACGTCGGCCGCACGTTCCTCCAGCCGAGCCAGCTCATCCGCGATTTCGGCGTCCGCGTGAAACTCAATCTCATCGGCGAAATGGTCGCGGGCAAACGCGTCGTCGTGGTGGACGACTCCATCGTCCGCGGCACCACCGCCCGCGCGCGCGTCTCGACCCTCCGCGAGGCGGGCGCGAAAGAAGTCCACATGCGCGTCAGTTGCCCCCCGCACAAATGGCCCTGCGCCTACGGCATCGATTTCCCCACCCGCAAGGAACTCATGGCCGCCAACAATTCCCTCGAGCAAATCCGCGACTTCCTCGGCGCCGATTCCCTCGGTTATCTCACACTCGACGGCATGATCGCCGCCACCGGCCTCCGCGCCAACGAATTCTGCACCGCCTGTTACACGGGCAACTATCCGTCCCCCGTCGAATCCGAAATGGATAAGTTCGTCATGGAACAGCGCCGCACCCGCTACCATCGCCCCGTCTCCGACCTCGTCCACGACGACACCCAGCGCCGGCTGCTGTGACGTTCTGCCGGACCTGGCCGCCCCCCCCGGGGGGGGGGCAATTGTGGCCTCAACTTGGGTTCGTTTTTGGCTTTCGCTTCACAGTTTTCCACGCCGGTCTTGCTCAAACTTGGGTTCGTTTGTATTTTTTACTTTTTCGACAACCTCTCCAACACCCCCACCGGTTGTGGTCACCCCCCTTCGTTGTCAAAGAACGTTCCAACGTCAACCCGACAGCATATCCTAATGGGATACGAAGTAAAGTCAGAATACGATGAAGCCGCCGAAGCGCAACCCCTCGCCCCCGCCGCCTCGGTCGTTTGGAGGCCTGCCCGCCTCAGGGGGGCATCGCGCCGCGCCGGTGGCTTGTTGCGTCAGTCGGTAGGATTCCAGCGGAACGCTAACCCGTGAACAGGAGCCGTTGTCAAGGAGGTTGGGGGAGTGAAGGCCCCCGGGGTCAACAACAGCTCCTGTCCCCCTACCGGACCAGTTTATGCGACACGTCATCCGCAGACAATGGGGTGTTTACAGGGCGATTGCATTTAGAAGTTGAGCAGGGAGGCGAGGTACTGGTGGTCCCAGCCGGCGGCCTTTTGTTTGGCGCGGATGCCGAGTTTGACTCGCTGGTTGCGGCGCAGTTGGTTCAGGCATAAGGCCCGCAGCGTGGCCAGGTTCTGCGCCGCGTTCTGCTGGCGCACGGCGCAGCGGTCTTCGCCCATCTGCACGTCCAGCACCCAGTGCAGGCAATTCTCGATCTCCCAGTGGCCGCGCACCGCCGCCGCAAACCGCTCGACCTGCGCCGGCAGGCTGCTGAGATAGTAGCGCCGCTGCGTCGTCGATTTCCCCTGCACCTCCCGCACTGCTTCGACCATCCCGACGCTGCGTAAGGCTTCCCACTGGGGCCTGTCGGCCAGCCAAGCGATCGCTTCGGTAATCCAATAGCGACGGGTCTCGATGCGCCCGTGATCCTTCTCCAGGGTCTGGGTGAATTGATGGGCGAGGCCAGCAAAACCGCGCGCGTGGGCGTCGTCCAGAAACGCTTGGACTTCGGCGTGCAGCGTGCCCTGATTGCCTTTCAGTGCCAGCACGTAGTCGGCATCGGCCTCGTGAATCTCTTTGGCCACGGTCTTTTGGCAGCCCATCGCGTCCACCGTCACCACACAGCCGGCCAATTCCAGCGCCCGGAGCAGCGGGGGCAGTGCGGTGATCTCGTTGCTGTGGTCGTCTACCTTCAGTTGCCCCAGCACCAAGCGATTCCGGGCCGCCCAGACGTTGACCAGGTGGATCGGCCCGTGCCCGCGCGCCCGACTGTGCCGCAGCGTCTTGCCATCCAACGCCACCAATTCGCCGACGACGACCTGGCGCAGGCTTTGCGTCCACGCCAGGAAACAGTCCCGAAACTTCGCCGGATCAATGAGCCCGAACACGCGGTTGAAGGTGTCGTGCGAGGGAATGCCGTGCGGCAACGCCAGCCAGCTTTTGAACCACTCGGCCTTGCACCGACCGCACTGGGCGATTTCGGTGAAGCCCTCCGCACCGCAGAGCATGGCGCAGACGGCGATCATCAGGATATCCAGCAACTCGTGGCGCTTGGCCGGGCCGACGCGCGGGTCGGGTAGTGGAGCGAAGTGGTCTTTCAAATTGCGGAACGAGGATCGTTGGTTTTGCATCCCCATCTTCCACCACAAATCCCCGGAAACCGGAAGCAAAAACTTGTCGTCGCAAACCGGCTCCACCGGCCCACTTACAAAGAATTCCTTTCGCACCCCCCTGAAGAATCAAAATGCAATCGCCCTGGGAGTGTTTACCCCACGCCGGCCCGACCGCCCTGTCGCGCCGCCTGTCCCAGGCGATTCGCCTCCGTCGTGCTTCCTGTAGTCACGGCGTTTACCCCACTCCGCGCGCAGACGCCGCCCAGAGCTACGCGGCCAGATCGGGCATGGCAGATCCGATTTGACAACGCCCTCCCCTTGTGAAAGATTTCACAACCGCGGGGGGATACAGTAAAACCAAACAAATAAAGGGAGGCTTAGCATGAAGAGATTGTTAGCAATTGCGCTAGTGGCAGGGGTATGCGTCGGGACGAGTTGGGCCCAGACGACGAACATTGTCGAGAACCAGGAGTTGACCCTCACCGGCAAGCTCAGTCCCAGCGGGACAGCGGTCACCGGTGCCAGTCTGTCCGGTAACGCTAACGCCATCTCGTTTCTTGACCTGCTAATCGTCAGCGGGACGACGACGAATGAAGTGCAGGGGATTGGACAGGTTGTCGGATCGAACGCCACCGTCTTTCTGAATCAGGTTGCCAACGTGGATCTAACGCCCACGGCAACCAAGGGAGACAAGTTTGTTACCGTGTTTGTGGGAAACGGTCAGGTGGGCTCATCCAGTAATGCCATCCTGTTGGTTGCCGGATCGACGAAAGTTGCCGTGTCGAAGGGGGCAACCAACGAGACCGTCAGCGGGAAGGTCACCGGCGTCTGGATAAATGGTCTCGAGTCCGGCGGAGGCCAATCCATTGCCGGTTCGATTGCCAGTGTGAAGGTCAAGTAGTCGCTGTTGCCGGTTATTGCAACTCTGTTTATCAGAAGACGGGGAAGGTTCTCGGACCTTCCCCGCTTCTGTCTTGGGTTTTGGAGAGACCCCGGCCTACGACCGTCGGTCGCTATGCGATCCGTTGCCGTGTCTTCTGTAGCGGCGGTCTACGACCGTCGGTAGTTTGCTGGCCTGCCCGCCTCAGGCGGGTATCGCACCGTGCGGGAATTGAAGAATCGCACCGCTTGAGGAACCGCTTACTTTCCGGAAGACCCGTCTATATGCTTCTGCAGCACCTTCGCGTCTTCGAGGTCTTTTGGGCGACCCGACGCGAGTTTGTTGCGGATCATGTCCGGCAGGGAAAGGATACGAACCCGCACGCCGTCGATCTCCCTCGCGACGCCACCCCGGCTCGCCTCATCATACGTCAAGCCTGACACACCGGTCACGAAATCAATCCTCCGCGGGGCGACCCCAATCTGCACCACCACGTCCTCCTTCTGAAAATCGGCGACGGAGATTTCCGACAGCGGCGCCCCAAATCGAGCCAGCGCCCTGTACACCTTCTGCGCATTCTCAGGGGATGGACGAACCCAGAGATCGATATCCACCGTGGCTCGTGGGAACCCGTGTGCCGCCAGCGCGTACGCCCCCACCAGGAGAAAGTCAACGCTCTCGTCGACCAACGCGCACAACATGTCTTTGTAATCTTCGTTCCACATCGTGTTGCGGGCTCAGGGAAGCGACCTCGCGCGTGATCGGCCACACCATCAACACCCGTTCCTCCATCGTCCCGGGCACATAGTTGTCATCCGCATGCTCGCGCAGTGTGGACTTGGTAATGGCCTGCCGATCCAGTTTCACCACCCCATTATACCCGTTGGCCCGCTCACCGACAAGCGAGCTTTTGTGGCCCCGCCGCCGATTTCCGCTGTGATTGTGGGCAACCGGCCCGGTGAGCCGCTTCCGTCGTCATTCGGAGGGCCGAGCTTTTTACCCCGAATCCTTTTCGGGGCCACCGCCACGCCGCCCGGAAGGCCGTCACCCCGGCTGACTTGGCTACCCGGTTGCTCGGCTACTGCCCCTCCCCCCTGCTACTTCTAGTCTGTAGATAAACAGTCATCATTCGGGCATAAGCGTCCCCATGACAAACGTAATCATCGAAGTCCACGGCGGAGTGGTGCAGAACGTCGTGGCGAACAGGCGCAATGTCCGAGTCGTTGTTGTCGACTGGGATGATATCGAATGCGCGCCCGCCGAGAAATACGTGCCGATGTTGCAACCCACAGGCAATGTGAAATCACTGACTCCCCAGACGCGCCGGTTCTATAAACGAGCTGTCGCTTGATGACTTGGCGTCGAGGTCTAACGCGAGGGCCTCAAATCACCGTCACGCCGTCGTACCGGCTACAGAATGCCTCGACCTGCTCCCACTTCTCGCACGAGTGGGTGGTCACTCCTGACTCCAAGTGGTGTGCTTAGATCCACCCGCGAGATGCTTTTGCTTTTGTATGATATGCGCCTCAAGAATCCCGCAGATATGAACGATGTCATCCTGCGAAAGCTCTGAACGCTCATTCTGAATGAAGGACATTAGCCCAGTCGTGTTGAGCACCCACACTTCAGCACCCTCAGGTTGTTTGGCCGTATACCAACCGATACACACGACGGCCGGACGAACCGGCGCGCTCCTATTGGCGTTGTCCCGAATCCAGTTGCGGATGAAGTCGCGCTCGGCTTTCGCTTGGGAAACTGGGTCTCGATCCAGTCTGTTCCCGGGAACTCTCACCTCGCGTCCATCATACTCAATTTTTGCGTCGGGACGCTTCGGTTTGCTGATCGTTTTGGTGTCGACTGTGAACACTCCAGTGGGCCCGATCACGATGTGGTCGATATTGAAACCGTCACCGAGAAAATCGTGATACACCCGGTATCCATATTCCCGAAGTTTCTCAAGCTCCTGTCCAACCGTTCGCTCCCCGTCCCGCCCGAGCTTCAACTGCCGATAGTGCTTGTAGAGCGGTCGCACGCGAATTGCGGCGAACGCTACGTACCCAAGCGCGACCACTGTTGTAAACCAGGGGAGCCGCGGTGCCTTGAAAAACCAGCCCCACCAGTCCCAAAAGGCCAAGACAAAGAGGAATAAGGCCACCATCAAATGATAGCCGATCTTATCTTCCCAGACCTTGTCCATTTCGTCTTGAAGCGACTGGCCTGCCTGACGAAGCGGGGGTCGCCGCAGCGGTGACTCCTTTTGGTCGTTGGTCATAGAGTGGCCTCTTCCGTTTACTTCACCGCCCACACCCCGCGCTCGACGTGCGCCAGAAAACCGGTGTCCCGCAGCACTTGTAATTGCTGTCGTATCTTGTCCTTCACGTGCCGGTTGTCGGGATGCAGTTCCTCCATTTCACGCGTGAAACTGTACGCATCCGATGTCGTAAATTGCGTCTTGCCGAGACGCCGCACGGCATTGAGAACATCTAACGTCCAGCCGCGCTCCTTGACGCCAATCTCAGCCAGCGGTTTGACGTGTCGGTACTGTGCACGGACCTCCTTCTCGGGAATGGTGCGGCTTTCCATGACAACGCCAATTCGCGCTTCTGCGGGAATGCGATTGAGCGCAATGTTGCACCCGATCCACCCTGCCCGGCGGGCGGTCACTGCAAGAGGCTTTCGCTTGATGATGGCGGACGGGGGAAACGCAAAACTCGGCACAAGCAACAGGTTCCTCACGCGCCAAGTCTCCAAATCATATTGCATGAAATAGAAGTTAGGCGTCGCATCGCTCCGAATCGCTTCCAGCATGGCCGCATAAGCCCCATCGTTGATGCTGTTGCCGATGCGTGACTGCTGACCCTTGAGTTGGTACCAGAAGCTGCAACTCGGACAGGAAAAATCGCTGGCCTTGGTGTTGTTTCGCAGCCGGGTCAACTCCGGGGAAGAACAATTCGGACAATACAAATTCTTCTCACCCCACGCCTCCGTGACCACCCGGGCACGTTGTGAACCGCTGGTGTACGCGGATGCCAATTCCCCGGCCATTGACAGATTCATTGGTGGCGATTAGATCACTACAAACGAACGGATTCAAGCTGGACGGATACTTGGCCACCCTTTCCCCGCATGCCCTCGCGCCGTCATTCGTATTCTTCGCCTGCCCGCCATAGCTTCAGCGACGGCGGGTGCTCGGAGCTTGCCCTTCGTGCTCTTCGTGCCTTCGTGGTGAGAAATCCGCCTTCCTCATGCGGCAGTCGGACCCCCTTGCAATTTCGCTTCAATTCCCACACATTGCCTCGCGTGAGTTCGCCGAAAACAACCGACAACGCCTATGCCGGCGCGGGCGTCAATATCCATCTTGCCGACACGCTCAAGGCCGGACTGAAACAGAAAGTCCGCAAAACGCGACGACCGGAAGTTCTCGGGTCGATTGGCGGATTCGGCGGATTGTTCGCGCTCGACACGAAGAAGTACAAACGCCCCGTCCTGGTCAGCAGCATGGACGGCGTGGGCACGAAACTTAAAATCGCCGTCGCCCTCAGCAAACACGACACGGTCGGCCAGGACCTCGTCAATCATTGCGTGAACGATATCGCCGTGCTCGGCGCCGAACCCCTCTTCTTCCTCGATTAC
The DNA here is from genome assembly GCA_963713705.1 of uncultured Verrucomicrobiae bacterium. Taxonomy (GTDB): domain Bacteria; phylum Verrucomicrobiota; class Verrucomicrobiia; order Palsa-1439; family Palsa-1439; genus Palsa-1439. The sequence goes on along the minus strand of CAVQMY010000036.1, from coordinate 13,459 downwards.
ATCGGCATGGGTAAACTCGAACCCCGCGTGTTCGGTCAGATCATCGATGGACTCGTGAAAGCGTGCGCGGAAGCGGGTTGCGCCCTCATCGGCGGCGAAACCGCCCAGCTGCCGGGCCTGTATGCCGCCGGCGATTACGACCTTGTCAGTACCATCGTCGGCGTGGTCGAACGCGACCAGATCATCGACGGCTCCCACATCCGACCCGGCGACGCGATCGTCGGTCTCGCCAGCACCGGCCTGCACACCAACGGCTATTCACTGGCCCGCCAGATCCTGTTCGCCCAAATGCGCATCCGGCTGGATGACCACGATGGCACGCTCGGTTGCACCTTCGAAGAAGAACTCCTCAAGGTCCACCGCAACTACTGGCCAGTCATCCGCGCGCTCCTCCGCTCGCCCGCTTCACGCGCCGCGCTTCATGGCGCCGCCCACATCACCGGCGGCGGCTTCTACGACAATATCCCGCGTGTCTTGCCCAAAAATTGCGCGGCCCTCATCCACAGCGGTTCGTGGGATGTCCTGCCGATCTTCAAACTGTTGCAGGAAGGCGGCGGCGTGACCGACGAGGAAATGCATCGCGTGTTCAACATGGGCATCGGGATGGCGCTCATCGTCGATCCCAAATCCGTTCCCGCCGTCCAGAAAATCGCCTCTCGCGCCGGCGTGAAGTCCTACCTGATCGGCGAGATTCGCAAAGGGAAACCCGCCGTCATCATCGAGTGAAACGCCGCTCCAAATCCCTGCTGTGGCTTCTGCTGGTCGGCGTGTGTCTGTTCTTCGTCGTAAAATTCGTCGCTGCGCCGTTCGTGGTCGTCGGCGACAGCATGTCGCCCACGTTGAAATCGTGGGATTTCTGCCTGATGCGCCGCGTGCGGCATTACGAACCGCGCCGTGGCGATATCATCGTATTCCGGACAGCGGACGATCCGCCGCTCTATTTCGTGAAACGCGTGATTGCCGTACCCGGCGAAACCATCTCCATCGACCACGGCGCCTTCATCATCAATGGCAAACCGCTTCCCGAGCCGTACACCAAACCCAATCCCGACTGGCAGATGCAGCCGACTCCGGTCCCCGCGGGAAAAGTGTTCGTCTGTGGTGACAACCGCGACTTCGAGCGCGAAAACTACGTTCAAGGGCTTGTCGCCACGCGGCTCGTGCAAGCGTACATGATCGGTCATTGGAGGTGGAAACGATGAAATGGGTGCTCCGAATCGCCGTGGCCGCCATCGTCGCCTTTGCGCTCTGGCGGGCGTACCAATGGCTCTTCGTGACGGATGAAATGCGGATTCAACGCCAGATTTCCGTCATGGCCGGCGCGGTCGAGAAGGGCGACCTGGTCCGGTTGTCCAACGCGTTGGCCAGCGATTACAGCGATGATTGGGGCCTGGACAAGTCCACGCTGCTCGGTGCCGTGCATTCCTACCGCACTCAATACGATCCGGTCTTCATCCATATTAGTGACTTGACCGTGACCGTCGATCCCGACCACCAGAAGGCGCAGGCCGTGTTCATTGCCAAGATCCTCGCCAAAGCCCGGGGCAGCGTGTCCGACAGCGAGGCCCGCGAGGATCGATTTCGCCTCTATTTTCGCAAGAATGACTCCCTCTGGGAGCTGATTCGGGCCGAATCCCCCGAGTTGAAATTCGATTGAAGCGCAAGCGTCCATCCGCTACCCTCGACAGGTTATGGCCAAGATTCAACGGGCCCTGATAAGCGTCTCGGACAAGACAGGGCTGGTCGATTTCGCAAAAGAATTGCACGCACTGGGGATCGAGATTGTCTCCACGGGCGGCACCGCGCGTTCCCTGAAGGACGCGGGGATTCCCGTGGTCGAAATCGGCCAGTTTACCGGCTTCCCCGAAATGCTCGATGGACGCGTCAAGACCCTGCACCCGAAGGTGCACGGAGCATTGCTGTATCTTCGTGGGAATCCGGACCACGAGGCGCAGGCCGCAAAGCACAACATCCAGCCCATCGATCTGGTCGTCGTGAACCTGTATCCATTTGAAAAGACTGTTGCCAACCCGAATGTCACCCTGCCCGAAGCCATCGAGAACATCGATATCGGCGGCCCGAGCATGTTGCGTAGCGCCGCGAAAAACCACGCCAGCGTCACGGTGGTCGTTGACCCGGCCGATTACAGCACAGTCCTCAACGACATCAAGGAACACGGCGGCAACACCTGTGAGATGTTCCGTTGGAAGCTCGCGGTGAAGGTGTTCGAAACCACGTCGCGCTATGACGGAGCCATCGCGCAGCATCTCCACGCCGAACGCATGAAAGCAAAGGGCGAGCCCGCCGCGCCGTTGCCGGAAACGTTGACCATCTCGCTGAAGAAAGCGCAGGACCTTCGCTATGGCGAGAATCCGCATCAACAAGCGGCGTTGTACGGCGATTTCCTCGAGCACTTTCATCAGCTCCACGGCAAGGAGCTTTCCTACAACAACATTCTCGACCTGACCGCTGCCGCCGATTTGGTGGCCGAGTTTGAAGAACCCACCGTGGCGATCATCAAGCACACGAACCCCTGCGGTGTGGGAAGCGCCGCGACACTGCTCGATGCCTGGCATCTGGCGTACGAAACCGACAAACAAGCGCCGTTCGGTGGAATCATCGCCGTCAATCGCCCCCTGGACGCGGCGCTCGCCAGGGCGGTTGCGGAAATTTTCAGCGAGGTCATCGTCGCCCCGGAATTTGAGCCGGAGGCGCTCGCCATTTTGCAAAAAAAGAAGAATCTACGGCTTATCAAAAGATTGCGGCCCGCGAGCCGTGGGTTGACGGTGCGGTCGGTCACCGGCGGATTGTTGGCGCAGGAGCGGGACACGCGGCTCGTTTCAGCGGCGGACATGAAGATCGTTACCAAGCGACATCCGACGCAGGAGGAGCGCCACGCGATCCTGTTTGCCTGGCGCGTCGTCAAGCACGTGAAATCCAACGCCATTGTGTTTGCCCGGGCCGACGGTCGAACCAGTCGAACGCTCGGCATTGGGGCGGGTCAAATGAGCCGCGTGGATTCGTCAAAAATAGCCGTCTGGAAGGCCAAAGAGGCCGGGCTCGACCTCAAAGAGAGCGCGGTGGCCAGCGACGCCTTTTTTCCATTTGCCGACGGCGTCATTGCGGCAGCCGACGCCGGGGCGACGGCGGTGATTCAGCCGGGCGGCAGCGTGCGCGACCCGGAAGTGATTGGCGCGGCCGATGACCGCGACGTGGCGATGGTGTTCACGGGCATCCGGCATTTCCGGCATTAGAGGGACAGGAGAAACGACATGAACGACGCGCCGACCCGAGCGAGAATTTTGGTTGTCGATGACGAACCGGCGATTCGGGAATACGAGACAGCCCTGTTGAGCGAACTGGGTCACGAAGTGTTGGTGGCGGCCGACGGCGCCGAAGCGTTGGAACTGGCGCGTGCGCAGCAGCCACATCTGGTGCTGCTGGACATCATGATGCCCGAGCTTTCCGGCATCGAGGTGTGCCGGCAGTTGCGCGCGGACCCGCGCACGCGGGACATCCGCGTGATCGTGGTGTCGGCGGTGGACGCCAAGCGGGCATTGGAAGAAAGCATTATCGCCGGCGCGGACGATTTTCTCGCGAAGCCGATCCATGCGCTGGAGTTGATGGTGCGGGTACGCTCGATTTTGCGAGTGCGCAACATACCGGACGAAGAAGAACGGCTCGAAGCCTATGTGAAAAACCTGCAGGCCATGCGCAGCCTGGAGCAGGCGGAAAATTAGGATGCCACGGTGACGAACCTGTTCCAGCACCAGAAACATCCGGGGATGAATGGCGCAGGCGGTGACAAATGACACATTCGGCGACGATTAGTATTTGGCAGGACGTCAGCAGCGTGACCGACAATGCAACAGGAAGAACCATGTGGCATCGGATGCTCCACCGGTGTGGGGACGGCTTGTTTTTGTACGCGCGGCAGTTGTGCCGCAATGACGCCGACGCCGCCGACGTGGTGCAGGAAGCGTTCCTTCGCGTCTGGCGCAAGCACGCCAATAACGGCGTCACCGAACCGGATTTGCCGGCCCTGTGCTATGCCGCCGTGCGCTATACGGTGCTCGACCGCCAGCGACAAGCGGCCCGTCGATATCGGCGCGAGGTCACGGCCGGGGAATCCTGGTATGACCAACCGGCGCTGTTCGAATCGTCTCTGGAGCAGGCGGAAGAGCGCGCCCGTTTGGAGGGCCTCCTTGCAATCCTCGACGGTGGCGTCGTTCGGCATGTTGATCGTTTTCGAGATCGCGCCCGAGATGAACGGCTGCGCCGCCGCCGTCATGCGGATGTGGCTCTCGACCGAGAGGTCGCGCTTGCCCGTCCGGCCGCACGGATTGGCGCAATCGAACACCGCATAATGTTCATGTCTCAGATGAGGCGCGCCCTCAGAGCGTCATGGCGCCGCAGGCGGAAACGTCGGCCGCCTCGATCTCGGCCGTCGAGAAGCCGAGCGCCGCAAGCAGGTCGAAGCCCGGGGCCTCGTAGCGCTCCGCCGGGATTTTCAGGGCGCCGCTCAGCGTGTCGGCCCCGAGCGTCCACTTGTCGAGACGAAGCGGATGTCGAAGGCGCCGCGCAGCGCCGCCTCGACCTTCTCGATCGCCGCCTCGGGGAGGCCCTTGGCCTTGAGCGCCGCGTGGTCGATCGCCCGGCGAACGCGCCCAGCGTCGCCCGGCCGACCGCATAGGCGAACGATGTCCTCGATCGCCGCCTCTGCGTAGCCGAGCGACTGCAGGCGTCGGGCACGGCGCGGTTGATGATCTTGAAATAGCCGCCGCCGGCGAGCTTCTTGAACTTGACGAGGGCGAAATCGGGCTCGATGCCGGTCGTCTCGCGATCCATGACGAGGCCGATGGTGCCGGTCGGGGCGACGACGGAGACCTGCGCGTTTCGGTCGCCGTGGCTCTCCCCGAGCGCCAGCGCCGCGCTCCAGGCGGCGCGCGCCGCATCGCCCACGATGGTCGAAGGCGGGGCCGCCGCGTAGCAAACGATGCGTGGTCGAGCGGCGTCGGGGCGACCGACAGGCTCTCGTAGCCGGAAACCTCGCCGTCGGCAGCGCGCTTGTGGTTGCGGATGACGCCAGCATCGCCTCGGAATTGGGGCGGTAGCCGGGGAAGGCGCCGCTCTTCGCCGCGAGACTCGGCCGAGGTGGCGTGGGCGCGCCCCGCTCAAGCACGGCCGAGAGCGCGCCGCAGATCGCCCGCCCCTCCTCCGAATCGTAGGGAATGCCGTACGACATCAGGAGGCCACCGATGTTGGCGTAGCCCAAACCCAGCGTGCGGAACTCGTAGGAGAGGCGCGCGATCTCCTTCGAGGGAATTGCGCCATCGCGACCGAGATCTCGAGCGTCAGCGTCCACAGGCGCACGGCGTGTTCGTAAGCGGCATGTCGAACACCTTGGTTTCCGGGTCCTGGAACTGCATCAGGTTCAGCGACGCGAGATTGCAGGCCGTGTCGTCGAGGAACATGTATTCCAGCACGGTTCGAGGCGCGGATCGGCCCCGACGCCGGGCAGGTGTGCCAGTCGTTGATCGTCGTGTGGTACTAGAGCCGGGATCGGCCGAGGCCCAGGCCGCGTAGCCGATCTTGTCCCACAGGGCGCGGGCCTTCAGCGTCTTCGCGGTCTTGCCGGAGAGGCGCGCAGGTCAGGTTCCAGTCGCCGTCGATTTCGACCGCATGCAGGAAGTCGTCGTTACGCGCACCGATTTTCGAATTCTGCCCGAGACAGTGAGATAGGCCTCGACTCCCGATCGGTGTCGTAGATGTCGAAATCGACTCCCTCGACCCTGCGGGCCTCCTGGATGACGCGCTTGATGATGCCGTCCGGCACGTCGTCCTTGCGCGCCAGCCTCACCTCGCGCTTCAACGCCAGATTCTTCTCGACGTTGAAGCAATCGTCCCCCGGGCCCTCGCAATTGACGCAGGCCTTGAGGATCGCCTTCAGATGGCGCCGGACGACCCGCGAACCGGCGGCGAGCGCGGCGACCTTCTGCTCCTCCTTCACCTTCCAGTCGACATAAGCTTCGATGTCCGGATGGTCGGCGTCGACAACGACCATCTTCGCCGCGCGCCTTGTGGTGCCGCCCGACTTGATCGCGCCCGCCGCCCGGTCGCCGATCTTGAGGAAGGACATGAGGCCGGAGGAGCGGCCGCCGCCGGAAAGCTTCTCGTTCTCGCCGCGCAAGCGGAGAAGTTCGAGCCGGTGCCGGAGCCGTATTTGAAGAGCCGCGCCTCGCGCACCCAGAGGTCCATGATGCCGCCCTCGTTGACGAGGTCGTCGGCGACCGACTGGATGAAGCAGGCGTGCGGCTGCGGATGCTCGTAGGCCGACTTCGACTTGACGAGCTTGCCGGTCTCGAAATCGACGTAATAGTGGCCCTGGCCGGCCCATCGACGCCATAGGCCCAGTGGAGGCCGGTGTTGAACCATTGCGGCGAATTGGGCGCGGCGATCTGGCGCGCCAGCATGAAGCGCATCTCGTCGAAATAGGCTTGCGCGTCGTCCACGCCGTCGAAATAGCCGGCCTTCCAGCCCCAATAGGCCCAGGCGCCGGCGAGCCGGTCGAACACCTGCTTGGCCGAGATTTCCGACCCCGTCCGCTCGGCCTTCGGCAGCGCCTCGAGCGCCTCCTCGTCGGGGATCGAGCGCCACAGGAAGGAGGGGACGTCCATTTCCTCGACCCGCTTCAGGCGCGCCGGAACGCCCGCCTTGCGGAAATATTTCTGCGCCAGCACGTCGGCCGCGACCTGGCTCCAGGCGGCCGGGACCTCGATGGCGTCGAGGGAGAAGACGACCGAACCGTCGGGATTGCGGATCTCGCTCTTCGTCGTGGCGAACGGAATCGCCCCGTAGGGCGAGGCGCCGGACTTCGTGTAGTGACGCTCGATTCTCATTTCCTCGCCCTCTCCCGGTCCCATGAACCCCGACGAGCGTTTCGCTCGCGCAGGGCTTGCCCTTGCTCGTCGGAACGCGAGCCGAAGCGGGCGCGTTCCAATGTCCCCGCGTGCTCAAGGCGCGCGCCCGGCCGGCGCCTGAAAGCCGCGCCCAAAGTCCTTCGTCCGATGATTCCTGACGCACCCTGCCGGCGCCCTCTCTAAAGGGGCCGCCGACGGCTCCTGGAAAACGCCTCACCCCTGACGGCGGCCGCGCCGTCCAACCCTTTTCGAACCCAACTCCAACCCTACGACTCGCTCCCGATGTCGTCAATGGGTTGTGAGGCTCACAAGCACTGCACACTACATATTGTGGACAAGAGTGGATAATGCAAGGTTAACGACCCTGCCTCCGCGACGCCAGCATCGGCCAAGTCGGGCGCCTTGGCAAGAGGTCGGCGGTGGATAAATCGCGTCTGAAGTTCGACTGGACAGGGCCTCGCGGCCTCGCCATATTCCGCGCGCGCCTTTACCCCCGGCGCTTGTTCTCGACCGGGGCCTGCTCGACGATGACGCTCAAAGACTTTCTGCTGCGCTTCGCCACCTGGTGGAACGGGGCGACGCTGAACACTCTCGTCTACACCAGCAAGCACGGCGTGCTCGTTGGCCACGACCAGTTCGGCAACGCCTATTACCGCAGCCCGGCCGATCGATCCGGCGCTCGGCTTCGAGCGGCGCTGGGTGATCTACAACGGCGAGGTCGGAAGCCTCGATGACGCCCCCCGGGTGGAACGGCTGGCTGCATCACACGGTCGACACCGCCCCCTCGGAAGAGGACTACAAGCCCCATCCGTGGGAGCAGCCGCACATCGGCAATCCGACGGGCACGCCGGGCGCGATCCTCCCGAAGGGGTCCGCGCCTATCCGCGGCCCGACCGCCAGCGCACCGGCGGCGATTACGAGGCCTGGAGCCCGGGACCGTAAGGCTTGGCCTTCGTGGACAGGGGAAGCGGCGGCATGATGAGCCTCGTGGCGGCAGGCGCGCCTTCATTCCGCCGTCGTTTGCCTTGACAGCGGCGGCCATGACTTCGATGCGAGCGTGCGCCGCACATGCGCTGAAATTTGCCGCGCGACTTCTCGGCGAGGCCGTGCGCCGGCCGGCGCTCGGCGGGCTCATTTTCCTCGCCCTGCCCGCGAGCGCCGACAAGATCGCCAATCCCGTCGCCGTGTTCGACGGCCTCGACAAGATCACCGGCCGTATCATCACCTTCGAAGTCGCGCTGAACGAGACGGTGCAGTTCGGCACGCTGCAGGTCACGCCGCGCATCTGCTATTCGCGACCGCCGACCGACCCGCCGCGCACCGACGCCTTCGCCCAGGTCGACGAGATCGACGAGGAGCACAAGTTCAAGCGGATCTTCTCGGGCTGGATGTTCGCCGACAGCCCCGGCCTGCACGGCGTCGAGCACCCGATCTACGACGTCTGGCTCGTCGACTGCAAAGGCGGCACGACCGTCATCAGGGAAGCCCCGGCAGTCGCCGAGACCGAGTTCTGACGCGCCAGACGCCAACGCCGACCCGAACGCGCCGGCCTCGCCCCAGACGCCCGCCCCCCCGCCGAAGAAGAAGCCGAAGCCGAAGCCCGCGGTGGTCGCGGCCCCCCTGCCCGCGCCCGACGCCGGCGGCGACAACGCCCCGCTCGATCTCGGCGGCGCGAACCGCAACGGACGGCAATAAGCTCGCGAGATTAGCGCGACCGCTCCTCACGGTCGCGCATGATCGCCGCGTTGAGCTCGCCGCCGAAGACGAACAGCAGCGCCACCCAGTAGAGATAGACGAGCGCGATCATCGCCGACGCCAGGCCCGCATAGGTCGAGATGTAGTTGCGCACGAACTGGCTCAGATAGGCGCCGAACGCCTCGCCGAAAACGATGCTGGCGATGAAGGTCAGAGCGACGCCGGGAAGGAGTCCGAAGCATCGCGGCCGCTGCGCCGGAAGGATCAGATGCGCGAGCGAACAGCGAAACCGCGAGCATCGACGCCGCGATCGCCGATGCGGCCGAAGTCGAGCAGCGTGCGCGCTTCGGCGACGGCCCGGCAGCGAAGCTCTCGAGCCGTCCTCGAGAATCAGCGGCCCGAGCACGACCAGGAAAGCAAGCGCGAGCAGCGCGACCGAACCGATCAGCACGAGGCCGAGCGACTGCAGCCGAAGCAGCCACCAGGGCCTCGGCTCGATCGAGCCCATAGGCGCGATTGAGGCCGACGCGCAGGGCTTCGACCGCGCTGGAGGCGAAATAGAACGATAGCACCGCGCCGAGGGTCAGGAGCCCTCCGCGCGGCGCAGTCAGGACGTTGCCGACCTCCCCGGCGATCGGGCCGGCCACCTCCTTCGGCCATTCCGCGAATACCAGCTGCGCCGCCTCACTCGCCAGCTCGGCCGAACCGAGGAAACCGGCGAGCGCGGCGACAAAGATGAGAAACGGAAACAACGAAGTCAGCAGCGTCAGCCCGATGTAGCTGGCGATCGCCCAACCGTCGTCGGCGCTGAACTTCTCCGCGGCGCCCCAAAGAATCGATGCCCGTCTGCGCAATGTCGAGAGCCCTGAGTTCTCATTTCGCGGTTCTTCGCCCGAAGAGAAGGCTAGCCCAACCGCGGCCTATTTGCAGTCGATCGACGCCAAAAAGACGCATTGCAACAGCCTGAGCGGCAAAGCATTGTGCAACGCAACAGCGCCGAACATGGAGACCTCGCGGTGACGCTCGACGACCTCGCCCGACAAGCCCAGCATGCCGCCGAAGGGTTGCTGGAATGCGCTGTAACCGCCGTCCGCGAAAGAGTGAGCGTCGACAGCAAGCTCGACGTCGCCAAGATCGAGTCGGAACAGCACGCCGCCCATGGCCTCGCCTGGCTCGCCACATACGTGGAAGCGGTCAAGGAAATGGCGACTTATGCCCGGCGCATGCGCGAGGAGAGTCGCTTTGGCGAAACCGAGCAGTTGCTCACGCGAATCGGGCTTGGCGAATATCTCTCCCAGATATTCGGCGGCATTCCGATGAACCAGGGCGAGATCGTCCGTCTTTCCGACTTCGGCCTCGAAGAGAGCGGCATCGAGCCGTTCCGGGACCAGCCGGTGATCGAGGCGCTGATCCGTGCCGGCAACACTCCAGACAACCGCGCGGCCCTTGCGGGCCGGATCAAAGACGCGCACGAGGGCGCGATCGGCGATCCTGGCCTCGACGAGACATTCGAAGCGATCCGCGGCGAGATGCGACGCTTCGCCGACGCCGAGGTCGTCCCCAAGCGCAAAATTGGCATCGCGCCAACGCCTATATCCCGCTCGAAGTTATCGCCGGGCCTTCCGAATTGGGTGTCTTCGGCCTCACCATCCCCGAGGCCTACGGCGGCATGGGTCTCGGCAAGGTCGCAATGTGCGTCGTCTCGGAGGAACTCTCGCGCGGTTATATCGGCGTCGGCTCGCTCGGCACCCGCTCGGAAATCGCAGCGGAACTCATCCTCGTCGGCGGCGACAAGGCGCAGAAAAAGAAATATCTGCCGAAGATCGCGAGCGGCGAGATCCTGCCGACCGCCGTCTTCACCGAGCCGAACACCGGCTCCGACCTCGCGTCCTTGCGCACCCGCGCGGCGCGCGAGGGCGACGACTATGTGGTCAACGGCGCCAAGACCTGGATCACCCATCCGGTGCGCGCCGATCTGATGACGCTGCTGGTGCGCACCAATCCGAATGAGCGCGGATACAAGGGGCTCTCGATGTTCCTTGCCGAAAAGCCGCGAGGAACCGACGCTGATCCCTTCCCCGCCAAGGGAATGTCCGGCGGCGAGATCGAAGTGCTCGGCTATCGCGGGATGAAGGAATACGAGATCGCCTTCGATGGATTCCGCGTCCCTGCCGACGCTCTGCTCGGCGGCGTCGAGGGGCAGGGCTTCAAGCAGTTGATGGAGACCTTCGAGTCGGCGCGCATCCAGACCGCGGCCCGCGCCGTCGGGGTCGCGCAGTGCGCATTCGAACTCGGCCTGCGCTACGCCAGGGAGCGGGTGCAGTTCGGCAAGACGCTGATCCATTTTCCTCGCGTCGCCGACAAGCTCGTGATGATGGCGGTCGAAATCCACATCGCGCGCCAGATCACCTATTTCGCGGGCCGCGCCAAGGACGAGGGCCGCCGCTGCGACCTCGAGGCCGGCATGGCGAAGCTCCTCGCTGCGCGCGTCGCCTGGGCGGCGGCCGACAACGCGCTGCAGATCCATGGCGGGAATGGCTTTGCCCTCGAATATCCGATCTCGCGCGTGCTCTGCGACGCCCGCATCCTCAACATCTTCGAGGGCGCCGCGGAGATTCAGGCGCAAGTTATCGCACGACGGCTGCTCGAAGGAGGGAACTAGCCGCGCCCGCGCTTGCGGTTCTCAGATTTTCTCGATCCGCACATGGGCGACGCCCGCCTGCCGGAAGCCGAGCACGCCGGCTGCGGCGGTCGAGACGTCGATGATGCGCCCGCGAACGAACGGCCCCCGATCCAGGATGGTCACGACGGCGGCGCGACCGTTGTCGAGGTTCGTCACCCGCACATGAGAGCCAAAAGGCAGGCTTTTTGGGCGGCGTACAGGCCGCTCTTAGAATAATAGTTGTAATAAGAGGCTATACCAAACTCGCCTGCCCACGATACATTAGTCATGATACCAAGGAAGGCGCACGCAACTAACAGCTTCTTCATTAAGTAACTACCTTATTCTGTTTCGAACGGTGGGCCATCTGGCCGACCGATGTGGCCAAAACATGGCTCCCCGGCCCGCCCCAGACCATTTGCCGCACGGCTGTGGCCTTTTTGCCGAGAACGCTCGTTCAACACCCTCGAAGCCCTTGTGTTTCCGCCACATTTCGCGCCTAACTGCGCGGCGAAGGGAATTCCGTTGCTCGATCTGCCTACCGACGCCGCGACTGGGATCGCGCCGGGAAACGCCTCCCGGCGCCCCGGCGATGCGGCCGCCCCACTGTCCGGGCAGGCCGCGCCGGCTCGGGCTCGCGTACGATGCTCCTCGTCACGACGGCTTTGCGCTGCTCACGATCTGCCTCTTTTACGTCGCCGCCTCGCGGCTTTCGGAAACCTGCTCGACCCCCGACAGCTGACGACCGGCCGGACCACGTCGAAGCGTTCGACGCCGGCCAGCCCGACGCGCTCTTCGCCGACCTCGCCCGCAGGTTCTGAGAGCGTCGGCGTCGAGGCGATCACGATCTCGACGCCGCCAGGGCGCCCGGACGCTGCTCGACTCGGCCGCCCCCTCCGGCCCTGCCCTCATGGTCGACCTCGATCGCGAGACGTTCGTCGACAGCGTCGGGGCCGCTTTCCGCACCCTGCTCGCCAAGCCGGGCACGCTCGCCCGGTGACCGAGACAGGCCCCGACGGCGCCCGCGTCGAGGTGACGCTCGACGAGACGCCGCTCCATCGAGGCGACCTGGCGCAGTGCTCACACACCTTCCTCGGCATCGCGGTCATGATCGCGACCGTCGTCGCCGGCGTCCTGCGGGACGGCGCTGTGGCTCATGGTGCTTAGGCCGATGCGGCGCCTAACCTCCAACATCGTGGCCTTCGGCGAGAAGCCCGCACGACGTCTCACGGGTGATCGCGCCAAGCGGACGCCACGACGAGATCGGCCTCGCCGAGACGGCGCTGGCCGCGATGCAGGGCTCGCTGGCGCATGAACTGCATCAGCGAAAGCGGCTCTCCGAACTCGGCCATGGCGGTCGCGCGGATCAACCACGACCTGCGCAACATTCTCTCCGCGGCGCAGCTCATTTCCGACCGCCTGGCGACCATTCGCCGATCCGCAGGCGCAGCGCCTCGCGCCGCGTCTGGTCGCTGACCTTCACCGGGCCGATCAAGTTCTGCGAGGCGACGCTCACCTATGGGGCCGCGCAGCGACCCGCCCCCGAACCGGAGGCGTTTCGGCCTCGACGCGGCCTCGTGCGCGACGCGCTCGCCGGCGCCTCTCAACCGGACGACGCCGGACGCGGTCGACTATCATGTCGATATCCCCGCCGCGGTTCGAGGTCTATGCCGATCCCGACCACATTCTCCGCGTCTTCGAGAATCTGACCCGCAACGCCGCCGAGGCGCTGACTGGCGATGGGGGCGGAAAGCGGCCGTCCGAAAGCGATCAGGCTCCGCCGCCCATCCGCCTCGACCGGCGTCGCGATCATCGAGGTCAGCGACACGGGGCCAGGTTTTCCGCCGATCAGGGCGCCCGGACCTCTTCGAACCGTTCCAGAGGTCGACGAGCCAGTCCGCGCGCAGGACTGGGGCTCTCGATCGCGGCCGATCTCGTGATCCGCCCAACGGCGGCTCGATCGAGCTTGCGCCCCGCCACGCCGCACGATTTCTATTGCGGCGCGCGCTTCCTCATCAAGGTGGCCGACGCCCGAGCGCGCAGCGATCAACGCCCCCGCCTCGCGCTCCAGCGTTCCTGAAGCAACCCGGCTTCCCCGGCGCGTCCGGCTCCGCTATGACGAGCGCGCCTCGACCGGGCTCGGGCCGCCTCGAAGCGCCAGGAAAGCCAAAGTCGCATGTCC